>NZ_LWSK01000041.1 GCF_001642955.1 Rubripirellula obstinata
GAGCCATAGCGAGTTACGGCAATGTGCGCACCGCCGTAACTCGCTATGGCTCGCTACGGCCTACTTTCTGTTTAACCGCGTTGGGCATCGCCCCGCGCGTCCACGCGAAACGAAACGCGCGGGGCGATGCCCACGCGGCTAAACAAAGCAATGGGTTTTTACTGGATGAAAACTCTTCACGGCGTCGGGGACAGCTAATGATGGACTGAACCCTGGCTGGCCCAGCTACGGGAAAACCGGGCAGTTGTTTCGGGCCAGTTCTAAGCTAAACGTTCGCTCTAAAGGTTGGGTTCGACGACGTGCCGTAGCCACTGCTTAAGCTGATCAATCACGTCGGCCCGACTTTTGTCGTGAAACAGCGCGTGTTTTGTTTGTGGAAAGGTTTGCAGGGTCGTTGAGTCGCCGATTCGGATGGCAAAATGATTGCAAGCCGCCTGGTCGATCATCGAATCATCTTCACCAAGCTGGATCAACGTTGGAATCTGAACGTGTCTGGCTTGGTCGATTGCCCAGCGGCCCTGGGCGACCAATTGCGTTGCCAAGTGCATGGATATTTTGGAGTGCATCATGGTGTCGTTTTTGATCGCTTGCACCTCGTCGGGATCGCTCGTCAATTCCTCTGGATCGACTGGATGACCGAATCGAAAAAAGGGAAACAGATATCCGGTCAGCCAGGCTGCGAAAATGATCGGTCGGGGCATCGGACGCGGTGGCAGCAACATTGGCGCGCACAAAATCAGTCCCTGCGGGCTCACGGTATTGGGTGCTAGTTCTTGGCGACGCAAGACGTAGTTAGCTGCCAAGTTTCCACCCATGCTGTGCCCCAAAAACACTTGTGGCAAATCGGCGAACCGGTCCGCCATCGTCTGGCTGGCCGCGGCGATATCGCCAAGCAGGTTCGTGAAACCCGATACCTGACCTGGTTTGCCGGGTGAACGCCCATGCCCAGGCAAATCGAATGCAAAGACCGCCCAATGATCGTAAATCGCTTCGGCAACGCCAGCAAACCGATCTGCATGGTCGCCAAGACCGTGAACCAAAATCAACACACCCTTGGGGGCATCCGTATTGACCCAAAGTTGGCCATGCAACCGCGATTCACGCCCTGTCGAGAGAGTTTCGTAGTCCAAGACAGCGTCTCTCCGGGAGCGATGATTGGCGACTCGTTGACGAATCGGGTCGTGACGATCTTGCGGGCACTCCCCTGATTCAAGCATTTCGGCACACAAGGTGCAACCAAGTTACCTTTAATTCGTCACCGCTGCCATTTTGACCGGTTCAAACATGCTTATTCGACTGTTGCTCGCCTTTACCGTGATCCCGTTGGTCGAGCTTTATCTATTGTTACAGCTTGGTCATGCGACCAGCCCGATGGCAACTTTTCTGGTCGTCATTCTGACAGGTGTGATTGGGTCGTACCTTGCGCGTCGCGAAGGAGCGGCAGCATGGCAGCGTTTCCAGGGCGCGCTCGGCGAAAAGCGAATGCCAAGCCGTGAAATTCAAGACGGTTTGATGGTCGTTTTCGCGGCAGCATTGTTGTTGACGCCAGGACTGATTACCGACGCGTTTGGTTTCGTCATGCTGGTGCCGATCGGGCGAGATTTCATTCGGAAGCACTTCCTAAGCCGATTCTTCAGAGGCGTCCAGGTCCAAGTGACCAGTGGTACCAGTCAAGTTTTTCAGGGCAGCCCGCTCAATCGCAACTACCCAAACGATTCAAAAACGATCGACGCTCAAGCCGTCCGCCGCGACGTCAGTTAGGAACGTGCGACTTTTTATAGTCGCCTTTCGCTCCGCGAAAGCAGCGGATTCGCTACTTTCGCGGAGCGAAAGGCGACACTAATTTTCCGCTCGTTCCTTCAGGACTTGTCCTCAGACAACTTCCCGACTTCCCAAGCCGAACGCGTCAGCGAGGGATCTTGTTTGATTCGGGAATAGTCCCGGGAGAGACGGAAGCTCTCTGCCGGGGATCTAAATCTCCGGATGCCAGCGTTATCTCTCGCTTTGATGTGGGGCAGCCATCCGGGTGCTCGCGCACCCGGCAGGGAGCTGCCGGACCTCCGGGCCTAACTCGCAATAACTGATGCGACGTTCCGAGCGAAACGCGACTGTAAAAAGTCATACGTTCCTAAGCAACGATTGATGCAATCAATCTGCCGGCAATGCAACATTGCAAATCGAATCGATCGCCGTTTCTAAACCGCTTGGTGAATTACCAATTCGTTTACTCAATTTTGTTGCGGTTTCCGCCATGGATGAATCGTTGATGACTTGGTTCAAAAGGTTGATCAAGTCTCGATCTCGTTTCAACCATCTTCCCGCACCAAGTCTCTCCACGCGGCTGGCATTGTCGAACTGATCGTACGCCATCGGGCGAATGATTTGCGGGATGCCGGCCGCCATGCAAGCTGAAGTTGTTCCGACACCACCGTGATGAACCATCAAACGGCAATCACGCAAAATTTGGTTTAGCGGCAAGTAGTTGGCCGTTTGAACCTGTGGCGGCAGCGAATCAGGAAAGTTATCCGAGTGCGTTGACAACAACATCGCGGGCAACCCGATCGCGATGGATGCAGCGACCGCCCGCTTAAAGAATTCTTTGGAATGATGATGAGCCGTTCCGCAGGTAAACACGATCGGACGTTGGCTCAACCGAGGCACCTGCGGTTCGTTGTTATCCGCCAATGGAAATCCGCAGTGAACCAGTCGTGGCGAAAACTGTTGTGTCGCCGGCGCAAACCAATCGGGATACATCGCCAAAATTCGATCCGGTGACAACCACCATTGATCAATGATGCGTTTTACCGGCGGCAGCCCCATGGTTCGTCGCACCGCGTTGACTTTGCCCGCGATGGCTGGATCGACCGCCAGAGCATCAACGATTCGATAAGCACACCGAACCAGCCATTGAGGCTTGGAAAACTCCCACCACCAAGGCGTCATTCGCGATGGATCGTCGTACGTGCGAAGCATTGACGGTGCTAGGTGAATATCAATCAGCGGCGTTTCGGGATTGAGTTCACGAAAGATTCGCGAGGCCAAATCAAGCGGATGCGAAACCAACACCGTTTGACCGGGAACATGATGCTGATGAATGACATCCAAATGCAGTCCCATAAATTCGCCTGCGACTGTGCCGATCATCGTTCGGGCACCGCGAATCGGTTTCCACACATTGGGGTTGGCCAGCAGATCATCAAACCGTTCTTTGCTGATGACAGGGACCGGCGTTAATCCTGCATCGCTGGCGAGCGCCGCGTAGGGCTCGGCAAGTGAGATCACGACGTCGTAACCGCGTTCTCGCAGTCCGCGTCCGATCGCAATCATCGGATTCACGTCGCCTCGCGAACCCGGCGCGGAAAGGATTGCCAACACGGCGTTATCGATCGATCTTGTAATCAGTAATTTTGCGATACGCCGTCGCGCGACTGATCCCAAGCAACTTTGCCGCTTCGGGGACGCTGCCGGAACTACGTTGCAATGCTTTACGAATCAGTCGTTCTTCCCACATGTCGATACGCAATGTGTCCAGACGACTTAGCCCGGCATCTCTTAGCCCAAGGTCATCGATCAAGATCATCGGATCATCAGCCATCACGACCGCACTGTCGATCACGTTTCGCAACTGACGAACGTTGCCCGGCCAAGGGTATTCACAAAGCTGCTGTCTTGCTTCGTCGGAAAGCTCTAAACCGCTTCGCGCATTTTGCAGTCGAAAGTGGTCGAGGAAGTGATCGATCAAGCGATTTAAGTCATCCCCACGCTCACGCAGCGGCGGAACGTTCAACTCAAAAACACTCAATCGATAAAACAGATCCTCGCGAAACTTTTTCTCCCGAACGAACTCAGCCAAATCTCGGTTGGTCGCCGCGATCACGCGTACATCGACCATCACTTCTTTGGTCGCACCGACGGGCAAGAACGGATGGCCTTCTAGAATTCGCAACAGCTTCGCTTGCCCTTCCAATGTCAACTCGCCAATCTCGTCCAGAAACAATGTTCCCGTATGAGCCTGCTCGAACCAGCCGATGTGGTCTTGTTCAGCACCAGTGAACGATCCTTTCTTGTGACCAAAGAGCTGGCTTTCAATGAGGTCACGAGGAATCGCGGCGCAGTTGACGGTCAGCATCGGTCGTTTCCCACGCAGGCTAGATCGATGGACCGCGCGAGCGACTAATTCTTTTCCTGAACCGCTTTCACCGCGAATCAAAACCGAACCGTTGGACTGACCTACTCGCTGGATTCTTGTTTTCAGCTTTTGCATGATCGGCGATTCGCCAATCAATTCGTCTGCATCGGCATTGCGATTCGCAATCCGCTGCGCATCCGCTTTGACTTGGTCATGCTGAGCCATTCTGGAAAGGCCGATTGCCAACAGTCGTCCGGCGGCCGCCGAGAATTCAAAGTGCGTTTTTTGAAACTGCGATTTGCGTCGGTAAATGCAAAGTGTTCCCTTGTTGTCTTCGCCCCGAACGGGCACGCAAATCGCATCGCTCCACTGCGAGTCGAGTTTGGCTTTGTCTGAATCACTGTTTTCGCAATCACCTGTCCAGACGCCTGCGTCGTCACGGACCACTCGACGGACCAGCGATTTGGAAAGCCAGGATTCGGATGGCAAACCGTCGGGTGCGCAACGCAGCGGACGCTGTTTTCCATCGCCGCTATCGAAGGTCACGCCGACGACATCGGAACCCGTTCGATCGAGCAACAAGTTCAACGCTGTGTCGATAACATCGTCAGTGTTCTGCCCCATCAGCAATTGTAAGCTGAGTTGATACAGGTCAATCAGGTACTGAGTTTCTGCTAGCCCAGCGACCGGGTCCTCGATGCCCGCTCGCCAATCACGAGGCTGAATTTGGTCTTTGGGAATCGAAATCGTGTTTAGCGAATCGTCATGCGATTCCATGTCAGGTTCGACCAGTTGCATGTCAGTGCCGCCAATCGTGACCACGGTTTGATTCAGCAAGCGAGCGCTGTCAGTTTTCTGGCCGTTGACCAGGGTGCCGTTGCGGCTGCTGGTGTCACGCAAATGCCAATTACCATCCTCAAAATAGATGACGGCGTGAAAGCGAGAACTGATGGGATCCGTCAATACGATCTCGCAGCTAGCTCCCCGGCCCACATGCATGGGACGCGAACGATCAAGCTGATACTGTCGCCCTTGTTCGGGACCGGTTTTGACTGCTAGGTAAGCCACGATGATTTATTTGTTCGGGATTGATTCTGAACCGGGTTAGAATCAAGGGCCGGGATACAGCCCTGTGGATCGAGTGGATTGTAGTGTAGGGGGATGAGCAGTAGCGATAGCGGACTAGTGGTCGATGATTTCCCGTAGGTCGATCAAAAGCACCTTATCGGTTCTAACGAAACGAGAGGATGGCAATCCACTGTGAACTGTAAAATTTGAGAACGCGGCGACCGAGGTCGTGTTAGCGTACGTGATCGCTAGCGTAATCGAAACCGTCTTCCGGTTTGGATCAGTCCGAACAAAGCGTCCACCTACAGGCCGCTTTCACCAAGATAGTCCGCCTATTGAACGGATGAGCAGCTACAATCACACCGTCGAACCTTCCAAAGTAAACGGACGATGTTTACTTAAAAAACCCTGTAATCTAGCTCAATGAATTCACCCAAACTGCTCACTCCGGTGCAATCTGACGCCGCCAAACTGCATGCTTGCGGAGCAGAGATGTTGTCGGTCGGAGTTGCGGTTCCCCAGTTTCGGGTCGGTCATCAAGTCAGTGCAAAGTTTGCCGAGCAGATGTCTTGTTCCACCGATCAAGAATCGCGGAAGGTTGCAGCTCTGTATCGGCGAACCGGCATCGAGCATCGCGGCAGCGTCTTGTTGGACGAGAATCCCGAAGCCGAAATCGTCAACAGTTTCTATCCGCCCGCGACCTCCCCAACCGATCGCGGTCCCGGCACCAAGAGTCGAAGCGATCGATACGCCAGCGAAGCACCGTTGCTGGCGATCGCGTCAGCGAAGGATGCGCTATTAAAAAGTGGTGTGACCGCTGGCGAGATCACTCATTTGGTGACAGTGTCCTGCACAGGTTTTAGTGCGCCCGGTGTCGACATTGAACTGATCGATGAACTTGGTTTGCCTGCGACCACTCAGCGAGTTCAAGTCGGCTTTATGGGATGCCACGGCGCGGTCAACGGTCTGCGCGTCAGTCGCGGATTGTTGGCAGCCGATCCAAATGCCAAAGTCTTGATGTGCAGTGTTGAACTTTGCAGCTTGCACTATCAATACGGTTACGACCCCGATCGGATTGTCAGCGGAGCGTTGTTCGCCGATGGTTCCGCCTCGGTAGTGCTGCAATCAGTACCGCCAACAACGCCGCAATCGGTCCTGAAATCATCGGGCGATTCATCTCAAATCGACGAAGGCCAAGACGCCGCCGCGACAGGGGTTGGTCGAATGGTTGCGACCGGATCTTGTTTGGTACCCGATAGTCGAGACGCGATGACATGGCGGATCGGAGATACCGGATACGAAATGACGTTGTCGGCGCGAGTGCCTGGTTTGATCGAAGCCAATTTGAAAGACTACTTGGCCGGTTGGCTGGCCCAGCAAGGCGAAACAATTGATTCCATCCAAGGCTGGGCAGTCCACCCCGGTGGCAGCCGAATCTTGACGGCCACCCGCGACGCATTGGGACTTTGTGATGACGACCTTGCCACGTCGCGTGGAGTGCTGAATGACCACGGCAACATGTCATCCTCAACGATGCTGTTTATCCTGAATCGATTCGCGAAAGCTGACCGACCCAAACCATGGGTGATGTTGGGTTTTGGGCCGGGCTTGGAAATCGAAGTGGCGCTGATACGCTAGGAATTCAAAGGATGGCAAATTCGCCGGTGAGTTTGCCTGCTTTCCCAGTGAATTGAAATCTCCCGAGCACAGAGCGTCACACCATGCCCAAATTAGCGCACATCGTCTACTTCACGCTTAAAGAGCGTACCGCGGAATCCATCGAACACCTGTTGTCGGAGTGTCGACACTACCTCAATTCTCACGACGGCCTGATCAGCTTTGACCTCGGCACACATGTGAAAGATCTCGATCGCGAGGTCAATGGCGACTTCGATGTTTCGCTCCATCTGATCTTCGCCGATCGGGCGTCTCAAGACACCTATCAAGTTTCAGATCGCCATCAAACCTTCATCGCCAACAACAAAGCAACTTGGCAGAACGTGGTTGTTTACGACAGCTACATTGTCTAGCTGGACAGCGCCGGTATGTAGGCCGTAGCGAGCCATAGCGAGTTACGGCGTTGCGCGAATTGCCGTAACTCGCTTTGGCTCGCTACGGCCTACTTGCTGGCGATCATGGAAATATGCCGTTGCCACAATGTTTCCCAGCGCTGCAGTTTGTGTTGCCTGCCATGGTGCAGCCTGCCCAATTTGCTGCGTTGCAATGATTTCCATCAGCCCAGCCTCCGTCAGGGAACCAGAAAGTAGGCCGTAGCGAGCCATAGCGAGTTACGGCGTTGCGCATAATTGCCGTAACTCGCTAAGGCTCGCTACGGCCTGCATACTGGCGATCAGGAAAATGTGCTGCCGCCACAATGTTTCCCAGCGCTGCAGTTTGTGTTGCCTGCCATGGTTCAGCTTGCCCAATTTGCTGCGTTGCAATGATTGTCATCAGGCCAAGCAGCGGCTGGGAAACAGAAAGTAGGCCGTAGCGAGCCATAGCGAGTTACGGCGTTGCGCATAATTGCCGTAACTCGCTTTGGCTCGCTACGGCCTACATACTAGCGATCAGGGAAAAGTGCTGTCGCCACAATGTTTCCCAGCGTTCCAGTTCGTGTTGTCTGCCATGGTTCAGCTTGCCCAATTTGCTGCGTTGCAATGATTTCCATCAGGCCAGGCTGACCGTCGGTATGCTTGGGATCTAAGCCAGACGTTCTCTTACGCGTGGCGCTGATTAAATCACCATGCCGGTAAGCAATCGATATTTGAGCTTGCCCCGTCGCTTAAACCCGTCGCTTAAACCTGTCGCTCAAACCCGTAGCTTAAACCGCAATCTTGCGCTGCGACGCAAACTTCGCTTTTGCGTGGTCGATCGCCTCGCCACACCAGGATCTGGTCTGTCCAGTTCCCGCGCACACCATTGCGACGCAGACCAACGTTACCCAAGGCCCCATCAACAACGTCGCCGGTAACAAGGTGGCAACGATGGTGCTTTGGTCCAACGGGTAACCGAATCGATTCATCGCGACCCACAATCCCAGCAGTACAACACCGTTGGAAACCAGCGTTGCGACCACTGCGCCGTGCAGTCCCCAAATCGGCAACAGTGCATAGTTCATCGCGATGTTCAGGGCAAAGCCAACGCCGATCGCAACAGCGACCCACTTACCTTTTTCGGCAACCCACAAATAATCTTGTCCAATGTTGCCCAGTGAAATCCAGATGCAAAACACAAACGTCATCGGCATCATCGCGAGCCCGGCACTGTACCGATCCTGAAGTGCGTTCTCAAAAAACCAGGGTGCAAGCAGCAATGAAACCGCGGCACCGGCGGTAAAGAATGCCGACATCGCAAACAGAATCCGGCGCAGCTTCTCGCGAACTTCTTGCGTTTTCCCCGCTTCCCAATCTGCCGTCAGGTAAGGCATCAGCACACCGCTGACCATCGTTGCCAACGACACCAACAGCATGGGAATGATTCGTCCGCTGTGGTATTGCCCGACGGCTGCTTGAGTCACCTCTTCGCTGCCCGGCATCATGTGCAAAATCATATAGCGGTCTGACAAAGTGAACGTGTTGGTCAGCAAGTTCATCGCCCAAATCGCAGCCGCGTACGGCAACAACCGCTGCCACATCGCTGGGGGTGCGAAAGGTTCTTCGCTGATCGGCAGCCCCTTCCAACCCGACGCCAATGAAATCAGGCCTGGAACCATCGAAAGAATCGTGGCAGCGATAAAGCCGTAAACCAGCCCCACCAAACCGCCGCCGACTCCTAACCAAATCACGGCGATCACCGTGAAAGCGATGCTCTGAACAAACTGCATCATCGACGCCACGCGAACCTGTCGCAGCGAAGACACCAACTGATAGATAAAATTAAAGACGACAATGGCAACCACGCCAACGCCAACGCTGTAGACCAACGCGGCATTCTGAGGCTCCAAAAAGACCAGCCAACCGAACCAGTCCGGTGCGATCATGATCCCGGCGAAACAGATCGCCCCAAGAATTCCGGTGGCGATCAACAACCGCCTGACGAACTGTGGCAAATGCCCGCGAATCCGATAGTGTTCGACGTAACGAGGCAGCGATCCTGGCAAGCCCAACAACATCACTGGCGTCATCATCGTGATGAAATCGTAGGCCATCGACCATTGACCGACGACGGCATCGTCCAGCATCCGGCAAAACCAAATGCCACGAAAAAATCCCATGCCACGCTGGATGATGGTCATCGCCAACATCACTGCCATCCCGATTGCCAAAGAATCAGCGGCAAAACTGCGTACGTCTTGCTTGGATTCAGGTGCAGGTTGAGTCATGGAGAAATCGCAGGCGAAAACACGGGTGGGCGAAGATCACTGAAATGTGACTCGCTTCCGATGACCGCTCGGCAACGAAATCCTGACTGCCAGCCTGTAAATGACCAGACGTGTCAAACGGTGCCGGTTATATGGGAAATAGCGATAACGAGCCGGTGGATGCACGTTAAAACGAAGGCGAAAACCGGCGTTAGAACCGGAATGGCCCGTTTGGCTGATCCACCTGATCCGCTACAATCCGTAACCCACATGAACGCACCTCTAAACTGAAGATGACTCAATGAGCGACCCCAAAGTCACCGGCGTTGTCCACCTGATCGAAGAAACAAAAACCTACGGCCAAAAAGGCTTTCGCAAGCGCATGGTGGTTTTAGAACAGGACAAGGGCAGCTTTACCAACTACGTCCCCGTCGATTTCACCCGCGATTCTTGCGACAGCGTTGACGAAATGAATGTGGGTGACGAAGTCGAAATCGTGTACCGGCTCAACGGTCGTCGCTGGCAAAAAGACGAACAGAGCGAAGTCAAATTCTTCCTCAACGCCGAAGCACTGACATTCCAGATCAAGGGCAATGGTGCGGGCAGCAACACGTCGACCGAAAACGTCCGCGACGCCAACGACGCCTTCGCCGAAGCCGGCGACGACGAAGCACCTTTTTGAATTAGGTAAGAAGGAATTGGGTTTTCGGTATTAGGAAAAAACCACCTAACGCCTAATCTCCAACTGCCAATACCTACTGTTCATCCATCGACATTGGCTTCGCCGGTGATCTTGTCTTTATAGGTCGCCAATCGGCCAAGGCATTGATCGATTTCTTCCTTGGAAGCTCCACGAGCTTCCACCGCGTCGGCGAAGTGACCGCAGAATTTTGCGAAGTGTTTTGCAGTGATCCCACGCCCGCGATGGATTGCATTGAGTTCCGCTCCGGTGTACTCCACCGGTCCATCCAGTGCGGATGCAATGAACTGGTACTGCATCCGTCGCAATCGTTCCATCGGCACCCCTGTGAAGAAAGGTGCGAGCGTGTCATCGCGGAGGACTCGGTCATACATTTCATTGATAATCACTTGAACACCCTCGGCCCCGCCCAGTCGTTCAAACAATCGATCGCTTTGCTCACTCATGGGATTTCTCACTCGCACTTCGGCTTCAAGGTGATGTGGTTGATAACGATTCGATCATCATTCTGAATCGAACCGACAACCAATCATAGCCGACGCAAACCGTCTTCGCTGCCATGTGCGAAACAGCTCACTTCGCCCAAAGTCGCCCCGCCGCCGTAGACTCCCCAACACCGATCATCACAAACCAAAAGATCATTCAATCACAAAGTAGCATGGCGGCCCCCCGCCGTGGTCTCCCCAACACCGATCATCGCAAACCGAAAGATCATTCAATCACAAAGTAGCATGGCGGCCCCCCGCCGTGGACTCACAACACCGATCAGCACAAACCGAAAGATCATTCAACCACAAAGTAGCATGGCGGCCCCCCGCCGTGGTCTCCCCAACACTGATCATCACAAACCAAAAGATCATTCAATCACAAAGTAGCATGGCGGCCCCCCGCCGTGGTCTCCCCAACACCGATCATCACAAACCGAAAGATCATTCAACCACAAAGTAGCATGGCGGCCCCCCGCCGTGGTCTCCCCAACACAAACAGAATGATCACTTAACCACAGCCGAGCAAACAACTGTGCCAAACCTGTTTGATTTAACAATTGGCCGTTTCGCTCTGGTGCGATAAGTAGCTCACTCCTTCAAGAGTTGGTTTGACCCATTACATTTCCACTTGCGCCGGTCGGGCAGTCTCATTCTGGTCGTGTTTGGATAGGTCCCAAATGGTTACACTATTTGGCCTCATCAGAATTTCACGCGACATCACCAAGCGGATCTCGACTGACATCTATGGCCAAGAAATCAAGCTCAACGAAACAAGCCACTCCCAACAAGTCAAAAGCTGCAAAGAAGGCTGCCGACTCGAAGCGATCGTTTGAGCAAAACCTTTGGGACACCGCCGACAAACTGCGGGGTAGCGTCGAATCATCCGAGTACAAACACGTTGTCCTCTCGCTGATCTTCTTGAAATTCGTCAGCGACCGGTTTGAACATCGCCGCGCCGCCCTGATCGCCGATGGCAAAGGCGACTACGTCGACATGGTGGAGTTCTACACCATGGAAAACATCTTCTACCTGCCCGAAGACTCTCGCTGGTCGACGATCGCGGGACAAGCCAAGCAGGACGACATCGCCGTCCGTATCGACAGTGCCCTGCACGCGGTCGAAAAGAACAACCCGTCGCTCAAGGGTGCCTTGCCGGACAATTACTTCTCGCGGATGGGCATCGACGTCGCCAAGCTGGCCGCGTTGATCGACAGCATCAACAACATCAGCACCATCGCCGATGAAGGTGGCGAAGGTGGCGAATCAGAAGAAGACATCGTCGGCCGCGTCTACGAATACTTCTTGGGTAAGTTCGCGGCCACCGAAGGCAAAGGGGGCGGTGAGTTCTATACGCCCAAGTGCGTGGTCAACCTGATCGCCGAAATGATCGAGCCGTACAGCGGCAAGATCTATGACCCCTGCTGTGGCAGCGGCGGCATGTTTGTTCAGTCGGTCAAGTTCGTCACCAGCCACTCGGGCAACCAGAAAGACATCTCGATCTACGGGCAAGAGCAAACCAGCACGACGTACAAGCTGGCCAAAATGAACCTGGCCATTCGCGGCATCTCGGGCAATCTGGGCGAAGTCCCCGCCGACACGTTTTTCAAGGATCAGCATCCGGACTTGAAGGCCGATTACATCATGGCCAATCCGCCGTTCAACCTGAAAGCGTGGCGAGCGACGGACGAACTGGTCGACGATCCTCGTTGGAGCGGTTACGACGTGCCGCCGACCGGCAACGCCAACTACGGCTGGATCCTGCACATGGTGTCGAAGCTGTCCGAAAACGGCATCGCCGGTTTTGTGCTGGCCAACGGTGCGATGTCGACCAGCACCAGCGGCGAGGGCAAGATCCGCCAAAAGTTGATCGAAAACGATCTGATCGACTGCATGATCGCGCTACCCGGTCAGTTGTTTTACACGACTCAGATTCCTGTTTGTTTGTGGTTCGTCACCAAGAGCAAGCAGGCTCGCGAGGTGAAGGGCAACAGCGCGCTCAATCAGCGCCAGCGTGTTGGCGAGACGTTGTTCATCGACGCTCGCAACCACGGCACGATGGTCGACCGCACGCACAAGGAATTGACGCCAGACGACATCGACGAGATCGCGAGAACCTATCACGCGTGGCGAGGCGAATCGAAGGACGGCGACTACGAGGACCAACCCGGCTTTTGCAAAAGCTCGACACTGCGGGACATCCAAGCCAACGACTACGTGCTCACCCCGGGCCGCTACGTCGGCGCGGCACCGCTGGAAGACGACGGCATCCCGTTTGAAACCAAGATGACCGACTTGACCGCGACACTGTACGAACAGATGGATGAAGCGGAGAAGCTAGATCAAGCGATCCGGAAGAATCTGGAGGTGCTGGGTTATGGGGAGTGATTGGACCGATAGCGCCTTAGAAGACTGCATGTCAGCAATAATTGACTATCGCGGAAAAACACCGAAGAAGACTGATACTGGAATTCCGCTGATTACAGCCAAGATCATCAAAGACGGAAGGATTCAGCCAGTGACTGAATTCATCGCACCGTCCGACTACGAGTCATGGATGCGGCGAGGAATTCCCAAGCCGGGCGACATCGTCTTAACCACAGAAGCCCCACTCGGCGAAGTCGCAGAACTCGACGACAGAAAAGTCGCCCTCGCACAACGTGTGATTACGTTGCGAGGTAAAGCTCAAGTATTGCACAATCGTTTTCTGAAATATTTATTGATTTCAAATTATGTGCAACACCAGTTAGACGGGAGAGGAACAGGCACCACCGTAAAAGGCATCAAACAATCAGAGTTGCGAAAAGTGCGACTTCGTTTTCCGCCTTACGAAGAACAAAAGGCTATCGCCCACATCCTCGGAACTCTCGACGACAAGATCGAGTTGAATCGTCGGATGAATGGGACGTTGGAGTCGATGGCACGAGCGTTGTTCAAGAGTTGGTTTGTGGATTTTGATCCGGTGATCGACAATGCCTTGGCGGCCGGGCACAGCATCCCCGATCCACTCGCCGCCCGAGCCTCGGCCCGCCGCGCCCTCGGCCCCCAGCGTAAACCCCTCCCAGAAAACATCCGCACCCTCTTCCCCGCCTCCTTCACCTTCGATGAACAAATGGGCTGGATCCCGGATGGGTGGTCCATCAAAAAGCTCGTTGAGCTTACATCTGACATCGGTAGCGGCGCTACACCCCGAGGTGGCGCGAAAGTCTATGTTGAAGAAGGCATAGCACTCGTACGCAGCCAAAATGTATTTGACCGTCAGTTCGTGTGGGATGGTTTGGCAAGAATTACAGATGAGGCGGCAGCAAAGCTCAGCAATGTAGCCCTTCGACAAGACGATATCCTGTTTAACATTACAGGTGCATCCGTCCTCCGGACATGCATCGTTGATCCAATTGTTCTACCGGCCCGTGTGAACCAACACGTTGCGAGAATACGTGCCCGGGCTGGCGTATCACATTGGTTTTTGCATGAACACTTAGTGCACCCCAAAATGAAAAACCACCTGATCGGTTTAAGTGCGGGGGCGACTAGAGAAGCCATTACGAAGGGAGATCTACAAGGAATTGAGTTGATTTCGCCACCCGAAGTAATGATGGACGCATTCAACAAATACGCCGAGCCATTATATCGCAAGAAGGATGTCTCAAGTGGGGAGTCGCAAAGTCTCGATGCACTCCGCGACACCCTTCTCCCCAAACTCCTCTCGGGCGAACTTCGCATTCCGGAGGCTGAAAAACTGGTGGCGGACAGCGTATGACCGCAATCAAAATAGAAGACGCAGAGACGCAAGGGCGCAAAGCCGCAAGGAAGAGTGGTCAGGCACGACGACTCCCCTTTGCGTCCTTGCGCCTTCGCGTCTTTGCGTCAAAAAAGATCGGTGTACGACTCCAACTCTCTACAGGTAGCTGACGGGTCCGTTTCCACGCCACCAATGTTTCATTGCAGTGGTTTTGTACCATCAAGTCGCAAATTTCAGCTTTCCCAAACCGTGCTCGCAGGGTAAGAATCTGTCGGGACTTGCCGGGATTCCCCGACGATATCTGAAAAGGAAGGATCGAGGCCGTCCACGACTGATGGGGAGCCAGCTAGACGTAAAGTGGCCAAAACGCCAGCCTCTATCGCCGAATCTTCTGCATTTTGAGCTTCCCACGGCCATCACAAGGGTACATAATCACTCCAGGTAAAAATAAGTGGAGTTCTTTCGTACATTTTCAGATGAGCCCAACAACACATTCGACTGCCATCCAATCCGCGATCGACATCATCAACCAGAACCAGGGAATGATGCGAATGGCAGAGGCGGTGCGCGCAGGGATTCACCGGAACACCCTGCAAAGAATGGCTGAGTGCGGAGTCGTGGTTCGGGAAAGCCGGGGACTCTATCGCCTAGCGGATAAGCCTCCGCTGGGAAATCCGGATCTCGTGACTGTCACCGCCAAGGTGCCCAAGGGCGTGGTGTGCCTGATTTCCGCCCTGGCAATTCATGAACTGACAACTCAGATCCCGCACGAGGTTTATCTGGCGATTGCTCGTAACGCGTCTCCACCACAAATGGACTATCCGCCCATCCGTACCTTTCGGTTCAGCGACAAGGCATTTGTCGAAGGAATCGAACAGGTGACGATCGATGGCTTCAAGATTCCCGTCTATTGTCGTGAGAAAACGATTGCCGACTGTTTCAAGTTTCGCAATCAGATCGGCCTGGACACTGTCATTGAAGCGATCAAATTCTACAAAGGTCAACCCAAACGAAACGTTCAGGCGCTCCTGGACTATGCGAGCACTTGCCGAGTATCGAGGCCGATTCGTCCGTACCTGGAATCCATCCTGTGAATAAGAAGAACATCAGGGATGTCCCCGCGTCGGTTCGAGCAAGACTAGCCACTCTTTCCCCGGTCGCTGACGCAATCGTCCGTGACTTGCCATTCGTTAAAAACTGGACATCAGGCGGGCCATGGCAGGAATAGAAAAATTCACCGAAGCGAAACTCGAAGAGGCGATCATCGGCCTGCTGGGTGATCAAGGCTACCCGTACACGCCGGGGACCGAGATTGTCCGAGAGCCCAGCGATGTCTTGATCCGCGGCGATCTGCGCGACTACCTGGCGAAACGCTATGCCGCCGACAACATCACGCCGGGCGAGATCGATTCGATCCTGCGTCAACTCGACGCCTTGAACGCCGCCGATCTTTACGACTCCAACAAAACGATCTGCAAATGGGTCTCCGACGGTTTCCTGCTCAAACGCGAAGACCGCGACCAAAAGGATCTCTACATTCAATTGATCGACTACACCGGTTTGCCGCTCGGTCGTGGTGCCGATTCCGAAAGCCTTGATGAACTGGCAACCGCGGTCGGCGAAAAGCCCAGCAGCTATGACTCGTTCAAAGGCTTCCAGGACACGAACATCTACCGAGTCGTCAATCAACTGGAAATCGAAGGCCGCGAGTTGCGAATTCCCGATTGCGTTCTTTACATCAACGGATTGCCGCTGGTCGTGCTGGAGTTCAAAAGCGCGATCCGCGAGAACGCCACTCTGCACGATGCGTGGAAGCAACTGACGATCCGCTACGCTCGCGACATCCCCGAACTGATGAAGTACAACGCGCTGTGCGTGATCAGTGATGGAGTGAACAACAAGATGGGCTCGTTGTTCGCCGACTACGAGTTCTATTACACATGGCAAAAGATCACGGGCGAAGAATCGGCTACCAGAGACGGGATCAACTCGCTGCACACCATGCTGAAAGGTTTGTTCGACCAACGGCGTTTGCGGCAGGTGATCCGGCACTTCATCTACTTTCCGGATGTTTCCAAAGCGGAAGTGAAGATCGTTTGTCGGTACCCGCAGTTCTACGCCGCGTGCAAGCTGTACGAAAACATCCGGCAAGCACGCAAACCCGAGGGCGACGGAAAAGGCGGCACGTACTTTGGCGCGACCGGATGCGGCAAGAGTTTGACGATGCTGTTCCTGACCCGGCTGCTGATGAAGAGCCTCGAATTTGAGAGCCCGACGATTGTGCTGATCACCGACCGCACGGATCTGGATGACCAACTTTCAACGCAATTCACGAACGCCAAGACCTACATCGGCGACCAGACGGTTCTTAGCGTCGAAAGCCGCGATCAGCTTCGCGAGTTGTTAGCGGGCCGTCAAAGCGGTGGCGTGTTCCTGACGACGATTCATAAGTTTACCGAAAGTGCGGGACTGCTGACCGATCGCTCCAACGTGATTTGCATTTCCGACGAGGCCCATCGCAGCCAGGTCAACTTGGATCAGAAGATCAAGGTGACCGAAAAGGGCGTGAAGAAGACTTATGGCTTTGCCAAGTACCTCCACGACTCGCTACCCAGCGCGACTTTCGTTGGCTTCACCGGAACACCCATCGACGCCACGCTGGATGTGTTTGGCGAAGTGATCGATTCGTACACGATGACTGAATCGGTCCAGGATGAAATCACGGTGCGGATCGTCTACGAGGGACGGGCCGCGAAGGTGTTGCTGGATAACAAGAAGCTGGAGGAAATCGAAGCCTATTACCAGCGCTGCGCCGACGAGGGGGCCAGCGATTATCAAATCGAGGAGAGCAAGAAAGCGTCTGCCCAGATGAGCGCCATCCTGGGCGATCCCGATCGGATCAAAGCCCTGGCCGCCGACTTTGTGGACCACTACGAAAAACGCATCGAAGAAGGTTCGACGATCGAAGGCAAGGCAATGTTTGTGTGCAGCAAACGCGAGATCGCCTGGGAGTTCTTCAAGGAAGTGATCGCGCTGCGTCCCCGGTGGAACGAGGTCCGCGAATGTGCCGAGGGCACCCGCCTGACCGAAATCGAACGCAAGAAGATCAAGCCGATGGAGCGGATCAAGATGATCATGACTCGCGGCAAAGACGACGACAAAGAATTGTACGATCTGTTGGGCAGCCAGGAGTATCGCAAGGAACTCGATCGCCAGTTCAAGAACCTGAAATCGAACTTCAAGATCGCCATCGTGGTGGACATGTGGCTGACGGGCTTTGACGTGCCGGCGCTCGACAGCATCTACATTGACAAACCGATCAAGCGACACAACTTGATCCAAACGATTTCCAGGGTGAATCGGAGGTTCGAGTCCAAGCAAAAGGGATTGGTCATCGATTACATCGGGATCAAGACTCAAATGAATTTGGCGATGGCTCACTACAACCAAGCCGACCAGCAGAACGTCGAGGAAATCGGGTTGTCGGTGGTTGCCGTGAAGGACCATTTGGATCTGCTGCGCCAGGTTTTCCAGCAGTTCGATGCAAGCGACTATTTCACCGGCAGTTCAGTGGAACAACTCGATTGCCTGAATCGGGCGGCCGAGTACGCGATGCGAACCGATAAGATCGAAAAGCGGTTCATGGCGTTGGTTCGGCGGATGAAAGCCGCCTACGACATTTGCTGCGGCAGCGAGGCGCTCGGCGAAGCCGAGCGTGATCAAATCCACTTCTACCTCGCGGTCCGCTCGATCGTGTTCAAGCTGACCAAGGGGAACGCCCCCGACGCGGCGCAGATGAACAAGAAGGTGCGTGAAATGATCGCCGAGGCACTCAAGAGTGATGGCGTCGAGGAGATCTTCAAGCTGGGGTCGGTGGATGGAATCGACCTCTTTGATCCTGAATATTTGGCAAAAATCGAGAAGATCAAACTGCCCAATACGAAGATCAAATTGCTGCAGCAGTTGCTGGCCAAGGCGATCGAGGATTTCAAGAAAACGAATCGTGCCAAGGGGATCGAGTTCACGAAGAAGTTTCAATCGCTGGTTGATCGGTACAACGAACGCGATGAAGAAAGCGTTTTGGTCAGCGATGTCCTGGATGATTTTTCAGGCGAGATTATGGATCTGATCCGAGCGTTGAAAGACGAACGTGATTCCTTCGGCGATCTGGGGATCGACCTGGAAGAGAAAGCGTTCTACGACATTCTGAAAAGTCTGGCGGTGAAATACGATTTCACCTATCCCGAAGACAAATTGTTGGAGCTTTCCAAGGCCGTGAAGTTGGTCGTCGATGACAAGGTGAAGTACACCGATTGGAGCCAACGCGCCGACATCAAGGCGGGATTGAAGGTCGACTTGATTCTGGTGCTGGCCAATCACGGCTATCCGCCCGTGGACCGTGATGAGGTTTACAAAGAGATCTACGAGCAGGCCGAGAATTTCAAGAAGCACCGTTCGTAATTTTCGCGAGGACTAAGCTTGCTGGTAGAGCCAGCCTCTATCAACCGCGTATTTGCGAAGCTTCTTTCCTTTCTTTTTGACCGCGCTGCTACCGTGGGCAGTGAAGTCAACCAATACATGCTCTGGGAAAGGTTCAGGGTCTTCGCTTACTGGCAGATCCAATGACTCGCATTCACCAACACTAAATCCATACGCACCCACCGAGGAATGGCGTAGGTCGCCCGTGTAGTGTTGCCAAGCTCCTTCTGCGTCAATTTTGTCACCGTCGTATGTCGAAAGCTTGCCCTCATCTTTTGGGGTCGGACAGAATGCGTTGGATCCGACGCGTCCATCCTGCACAAAGCTAGGGTGGATCTGACGAATCAAGATCGTATCGGAGTTCATGCTTCGTTACCTCCGAAAACTCCCTTCACCATCTCTGCAAGTTTCACCCAATCTTCAGGTCGCAAGAGATTGAACTCTGCTTCCGATTCTTCATCAGTTTCCGTGTTCAGTAGATGCCAAGCTGAAAGCCGCTTATCCAGATCGATTTCGAGAGACGCGTCCAAGTCTCCGCTGGACCATTCCGCTTGCACTCCGCCTTCGAGCGTGGGGTAGAGATACGGAGACGGCAGGTCATCTGGATAGGAACTCTCGAAAGCCTCGGCTAGCCAATCGAGATGGTCGTTTTTCGGCGCACGCCCTTTTCCTTCCATCCATCCATTCTTGAGCCGTTTGAATTCCTCAAGACGTATTCCAACATCCATGGCATCGAGAACGCTGATGTGCTCGATGGATTCCAGCTTTGTCAAACGCCCTGTACGCCGGTCGTACCGCCCCACTCCTTCAATAATGACTCGAGATCCTTCCTTGAACTTGTTGAAAGCCTCTAGGATCTTATCGAGATGCTCTGGCTGAATCGGTGATGGGATTTGTGATCCGTCCATCAGTCGAAGTCTGAATCGTTCCTTCTCTTGGTCAGCTTCAAACACGCGTCCTCGGATACGGACCTCTTCGGTGTAGCCCTGGGTCGAAGACGTAGCCAGCGTTAGGTATCGCCGCGTCGTTTTGTTTAAGCGTGCTGGGCGGTTTGTATCGGGGTAATTGAGCTCTAGCGATTCGCTGTCGCGAAGACTTCGCCCAATTCGGTCAAAGTAGGCCAGATGATTTTCACTTAACAAACCAGTGACCGGCTTTTGGTTCTCGGCACAATCAACTGCTTCGACGATAGAGGCTTTCGCTTTCTCGAAGTACTCGCGGTGATCGACTGGAAACAGGGATGAAGAGGCGGCGGCAATTGCTAGCACGACTTTGGGGATTGCGCTTCCCTCTCCGATCTCGGTAACTTGCAACGAGACTTCATCTGCGAATCCTTTTGGGATCCGTTTTCGAGTGGGATTGTCCTGCCTGTAGTGCCACTTCGCCACCTCAACGATCAACTCTTCCAACACCGACAAATCCTTCAACACCTCAAGCGGTATCGCGTGGCCGTTGAAACGGTCACCGACAAGTCTTGGGCTCAGGAAGTCGACGGTTTCTGTCATTTTTTGAGACGAGGGGGAATTGATGATCATATCTGTTGATGAATCGGCCTTGCTCCATCGTATCTGAAGCCAGAAAGCCTGGATATGGCATGGTCTCTTCCGGTACTACGCAACGAACGCCCTGT
Source organism: Rubripirellula obstinata (assembly GCF_001642955.1). Taxonomy (GTDB): domain Bacteria; phylum Planctomycetota; class Planctomycetia; order Pirellulales; family Pirellulaceae; genus Rubripirellula; species Rubripirellula obstinata. The sequence goes on from NZ_LWSK01000041.1 coordinate 20,534, forward strand.
CAGTTTTCATTCGCTTACGGTTCCAAAAGTCGGTCTTCGATGTCGGCCAAGCGATCTTGCAGAGCGGCTACCACGCCATCGGCTTGGTTGGCTTTGGTCTGCAGGTTGGCCAGGATCGATGCGTGCTCTTTAGCTTGCGATCGGTAGCGTTTTCGTTCGTGGTCGAACGGCGTTGCTTCTGCTTTCTCGATGTCTTGACATTCCCAGCTTTCACGCTTGCGGGTCTCTTCGTCAAGATCGGCCAGTGCGTGTTCGGCTTCGTGCAAGTCTTCGAGGGCCGAATCGTACAATCGAACGGGGACACAATCGAACGGGGACAGGGCACGCGCGAGAGTTGTTGGCTGAAATGATAGCAAGTGCGATTGCAGATTGTCCCTGTTTTGCCTGACCATCGGGGGCTTGGTGCGCTAACCAATCGACGATTCGCGGCAGGCTTCGCCCAATGGGTCTGCACGGTCATCGGCGATCGCTCGCAGGCAAAGTGACAAAAAACACAACTTGTTTTTTCGAAAACGATTAAGTTGAATAAGGTCGGTCAAAACCAAATTGGCGAGCGGCATCAACCGCTGTGACCGGTGAGTACATTGCTTGGATGAAGTAACGTTCGCTTATGCACAATGAGAGACATCATGCCCGCATCCTTGATTGAAATCCCAATGTCGATCGACGATTTCCGTGTCATGCCGCATCGGTTGGGGTGGAAGCATGAGTATTGGGACGGGATGGCTCGGCTGTCGCCGAGCCACGGTGCCGTTGCCAAGTTTGAGTTGCGTTTTAATCAAACGCCTCCAGCTTCTTCCACTTCGAAGAGTACCTATGACATTCGTGGGGTCGGTGACGTTGATCGAGAGTCGCTTGTCCAGTTACACATCAATGCCTTCGATGATTCCATTGAATTTGCAGGCTACTCCGATGCAGCATTTGAGAAGGAGCAGCGGCGAAGTATGTCTGCCTTTTTCGCTCCAGAGAATTCGACCCGAAGACGGCGAGGGCTCGCTAAACATTCCTTTGCCGTTGTCGATGGAAACGATTCAGTCGCAGCGATCTTCATCCGCGAAACTCCCGATGGACTTGCGGTCGAGCCAATTTTGGTACACCCACGATATCATCGAAAGGGTTTGGCGTCGGCACTGTTTTGGCAGTCGTGTCGTGCTCTTGCCAGCGAAGGAGTCAAGGTGTTGCGCAGCAGTTGTCATTTAGGAAACCATGCGAGCATGAAGTGGCATCTTGCAATGGGGTTTCGAGAAACACCGAACGTGACGGCGGCTTCCGCGCGGGCGAACCATCACCACTGGATGGCCAGGCACCATCGCTTTCAGGGAAGGTTGAATGAGGCAGAATCGCAGACCAAACTGGCCCGATCTTGGGACCAAAAATACGAGTCGTGGCAAGAGGCTTGGATCGCGGAAATCGAACAAAGCCGAAGCGAAGCTAAAAACCAGTGACAGTAAGCCATGATCAGTTGGCCCCATTGAAGCGATACCGCATCGACGGCAAGGTGAGTCACGCCCCCACTTTCCGCGTTCTCACGAACGCGTCAATTCATCACGTGGAGGAGTGAACCGCTATTCGACGCGATACTACTCAAACAGGTTCAGAAGTCCGCACGCAGGCCTGATGGAATTCTTGTTAGCGTCTTGTCATCGAGCGTTAGCGGTTTAATCGTTGTTTCGTGACCAGTTTTTTTGGATCGATCTTTAAGGCTCATTCGACGGAAGAGTGCGCCGCACGAACGCCGAGATTTTTCAGGGAGCCTTTGAGTTTTCAATGTTGAGGGAAGGGAAGACCGGGGCATGTTCGAGCAACATCTTCAGCATTCGAGATTACTTGCTCGGTTCGAGATGGCGATCCGCTTAGGATTTGTCACGAAACAACTTCCCGGTTTTGATCCCGGCATAATGTGGCACTCAACCGCCGAACCGCGCGGCCATCGCTTAGTGGCACTTGCTTTCAACACTGAACTGCCCCGGAGGGGTCATAGCACTTTGCCGGTGGCCAACGGCCACCGGTAATCGACCAGAAAAGATGGTTTGCCCCGGAGGGGTAATCGAACCGATGAATGCTCGCTGCCGCCCCTGCCGGGGCTTGGGTTTTTGGTGCGTTTGGCTCCCGTGGGCCAAAGCCCACGGCACCGTGCTGACGCCCCGTCCGGGGCTAAGTAAGTGGCATTGGGGCATCGTCCCCCGCGTCCACGAGACTTGCGTGGTCATCGCTTAATGGCACTTGCTTTCAACACTGAACTGCCCCGGAGGGGCATAGCACTTTGCCGGTTGCCAACGGCCACCGGTAATCGACCAGAAAACATGGTTTGCCCCGGAGGGGTAATCGATTCGCTGAATGCTCGCTGCCGCCCCTGCCGGGCAACGCTATGAAGCATTTTGGCACCGAAAAAATTGGGGTTTTCATTTTCGTGGGAACATGAAAAAAGCCAGATTCCCCCCACACCAACTGAAACGCTTCAGTCAGAAAGGAATCTGGCCATGTCTCGTAAGCAATCTCGATCCCGACGCTCTCGCAACCCCAGTTCTCAATACAAGGTCAAGAATCGAGACGTGTTGCAGAAAATCTTCACGGAAGTCTTGTTTCCCGAGAACCAAATTTTTGCAGACTGGATTCTGCATGGCAACATCAAGTGGAAGCCCGAACAACTCGTCTCACAGGCAATCCTTTTCGGATGGCAAGAAAACAAGCATCTCAACGATCGCTTCGAGTTCACTTTGAAAACCTGTCACGACATCGGCTTGACGCATGTCGGCAACAGCTACACGTCCATGATGAACGCGCTAGCCGGTTATGGCGAGCAACTGCGGATTCCGGTCCGAAAGCAACTTCACCAAACAGCCGAATCCATTTCGGGAAAGCATTTCCGCGTCGGCAAGTATGCCCCCATCGCTTTTGACGGATCAAGATTGACAACACCGCGGACCAAGTCCAACGAAGATGCGTTCTGTGCTCCAAACCATGGCAGTGGAAAGACTGCCAAGTATCGTAAGAAGCAGACCAAGGGAATGCGTCGCAGCAAGAATGAAAAGAACAAACCGCATCAACCCAAGCCGCAAGTCTGGCTGACCATGATGTGGCACATGGGACTAAAGCTTCCGTGGACATGGAAGATCGGTCCCTCCAACTCGAGTGAACGGGCGCACGTTCAAGACATGATTGAGGAGGAAGAATTCCCGGAAAACACGCTCTTTTGTGGTGACGCGGGATTCATCGGCTATCCACTGTGGAGCAAGATCATCAACAGCGGAAACGACTTCCTCGTTCGCGTGGGAGCCAATGTGAGCTTGCTTAGTGAACAAGCAGATTTCTCGATGAAGTCCGGCGGCATCGTTCTGTGTTGGCCCAAAGGACAGATGAAATCAGGGGCTAAACCGCTGCGTTTGCGTTTAAAGAAGGTGACCTTGGGCAAAACCACCGTATGGCTGCTGACGAGCGTCTTGAACGGCAGAGATTTATCGGTCAAGCGAATGGTCAAGCTCTACAAAATGAGATGGGGAGTGGAGAACTACCAAGCAAGATACGCCGGAAGACACCCCTTGTATCTGCTTGCCGCCTGAGAAAAATGGGGTTTATCGCGTCTGCGTCCGGGCGCTGCTTATGCTAGCAAACTGGACGCAGCAGCGAACTCTGGCCCACCCAACGGATTCCACTGACACAGGAGGTTTGTCATGCCCAGACCAGAAGTCCCCCCCCGCGCCGACCTGCCGGGACGATAGCGCAGGCCCGTCCTCCAGCGAGGACGGTGCGGCTGAAGAAACTTTGGCATCAACTGCCCGAAAGCCAAAGACAAGCGATCGTCGATCGACTCGCGATCATGCTCGCCGCACAAATGCCTCCTCGCCAAAAGGAGGCAAGTCATGAGTAAAGCAACTGCGAAACCAAAGTCACCAAGAACGTCTGAACCCACTACGCAATCTCCCAGGCAAACGCTCGCGAACCTAGTCTCGCCAAAACTAAAGCAGATTCACCTTGATCGATTGGCCATTGTTTATGTTCGGCAGTCGAGTCCTCATCAGGTGCGAGAACATCGCGAGTCGACAGCCTTGCAATACGCATTGGTCGATCGCGCGATCGAACTTGGCTTCCATCGGAGTCAAGTCATCGTCATTGACGAAGATCAAGCGCAAAGCGGGACATCAATGGTGGCCCGAACAGGATTTCAGCGATTGCTCACGGAGGTCAGTGACGACAAAGTCGGGCTGATACTCGGCATCGAAATGAGTCGCTTGGCAAGATCATGTAAAGACTGGCATGCGTTGCTGGAGATCTGCGCGATCTACCAAACACTGCTATTGGACACCGATGGGATTTATGATCCAAGCGATCACAACGATCGACTGTTGTTAGGACTCAAGGGAACCATGAGCGAAGCGGAATTGCATCTGCTGAGAAATCGAATGTATCGCGGACTATGTAACAAAGCCGAGCGTGGTGAAGTACTCAATCATGCGCCCATTGGTTACGTCCGCACACTGAGCGACAATTTCGTGATTGACCCAGATGAATCGGTTCAGAGTGTCGTGCGAAGTATCTTCGATCGGTTCGCCAAGTTGGGCAGCATCAGCGGTCTGCTCAAGTCATTGGTCCACGACGAAGTTCAGATCCCAGTGCGTCCCCACTTCGGAGACGATCGAGGTGAACTTCAGTGGCGTCGGCCCAATCGCGTGACTCTGCTGAACCTGTTGCATCATCCGATCTATGCAGGTGCGTATCGTTGGGGCCATCGCGACGTGGACGCGAGAAAGAAGATCCCTGGTCGTCCAAGTACCGGTCGAACCTTGCGTGATTACAAAGACTGTCGAGTCTTGATTCAAGATCGATTCGAGGCCTACATCAGTTGGGAGCAATTCGAGAAAAACCAGCGAAAACTACAGGAAAACAGCCGTAAAGCGGGGCGGTTCTCCAGTCCCGTCGGTCGCGGCGAGAGCCTCTTGGCAGGACTGGTTGTGTGCGGTCGCTGTGGTCGCAGTATGAGTGTCAGCTACAGCGGCAAACATCTACGTTACACCTGCCAGCGAGGTGCGGTCGACTACGGCGAAGAAATTTGTCAGAGCCTTGCTGGACGAGATCTCGATGAGTCGATTGGTCGCTTGTTACTCGAAGCGATCCGTCCGGCTTCCTTGGAAGTGAGCCTCGCCGCAGCAAGTGATATCGCCAAGCAGCGCGGCGAGGACGACCGCAGGTGGAAGCATCGGTTGGAGCGGATCAACTACGAAACGGAGTTGGCTCGGCGAAGCTACGCTGCGGTCGATCCAGAGAACCGTTTGGTGGCAAGACAACTTGAGTGTCGCTGGGAAGAAAAGCTTTCTGAGCAAGAAACATTGCGTCAAGATTATCAACGATTCACAGCCGACCAACCCAATGATTTATCGGCGTCAGAGCGTGAACTGATCCATTCGTTATCGGAAAACATTGAATCGCTTTGGCGAGCGGAGACGACGACCTGCGAGGATCGCCAAACGATCGCACGGCTCCTGTTAGATCGAGTCGTCGTGTCGGCGAATCCGTCAAACGAACAGGTTGACGTGGACGTTCATTGGGTCGGTGGATTCAACAGTCATCATCACGAATCGCGTCCGGTCGACAGCTACAAACAGCTGAGCAACTACACGGAACTTGTTGCACGCATCGAGGAGTTGCAATCGACTGGTACGTCCTCAGCGGAGATCGCCGCATGTCTGAATGCCGAAGGATATCGTCCACCCAAGCGATCGAAAAAGTTCAACAAGTCGATGGTGACCCGTCTACTGGCAAGTTTACGACTTGAGCGCGGCGACGCGGGTAAGTCATCCAGTGACAGAACTCACTTGGCCGTGAATGAGTGGTGGTTAAGCGAGTTGGCAATGAAACTGAGTATGCCCGTCGCAACGTTGCATCGTTGGATCCGCGTCGGCTGGATACAAGCGCGCAAGGTATCCGAAGCGAGAGGCCAATGGGCGTTACATGCGGATGCACCTGAGCTTGAACGACTGACCAAGCTACGGGATTATCGTCGTGGATGGGGCGAAACAAAAACGCCAATTGAACTGACGACCCCAGGCCCAGTCAGCCGATAAATAACTCAAAGTGGGCGATGGATCGTTCACCATTTCGTACACCACGTACAAGCCGAAGCGAAGGAGCGCATTGTGAACGGGAGATCGAAGTCGAGTTTCGCGGCCTCAAACAGACTCTCGACAAAGGCATCCTGAGTTGTCGCTCAGCGGAACGGGTCGTTGTGGAATTAGACTGGTCGTTGTTCTCGCAGGCTTACGCCGAGTTGCTTTCTCTACGAGAGCAGATCCCTCAGCAATCTGACGAACCGATTCGGGTGAGTCTCGCCGAAACGATGCGAGCGATCCGTCGTGCGATGCGGGAGCGCAATGAGTCGGTCGCTAGCGACGAGTTGCTCGATCAGGTTCTTCGAACGGCCGTAATCGCAAGCTACAACAACCGGACTGACAAGAAGGCTCGGTATCGCCCACACAATCCAGACAAGAAGCCGCTGGGCGATCCAAAGGTGAGGGCACCTGATCTCGAAGAACAACAAAAACTCAACGAAAACCGGCTCGCAAACGCAGCGTAGAATGCTTCATAGCGTTGCCCGGCAGGGGCGGCAGCGAGCATTCATCGGATCGATTACCCCTCCGGGGCAAATGATCTTTTCTGGTCGTTTACCGGTGGCCGTTGGCCACCGGCAAAGTGCTATTACCCCTCCGGGGCAGTTCAGTATTAAAGGTTGAGTGGCACTTTTGATAGCCCCGGATGGGGCGTCAGCACGGTGCCGTGGGCCTTGGCCCACGGGAGTCCAACGCAGCAAAATCCCAAGCCCCGGTAGGGGCGGCAGCGAGCATTCATCGGATCGATTACCCCTCCGGGGCAAATGATCTTTTCTGGTCGTTTACCGGTGGCCGTTGGCCACCGGCAAAGTGCTATTACCCCTCCGGGGCAGTTCAGTATTTAAAGGTTGAGTGCCACTTACGATAGCCCCGGACGGGGCGTCAGCACTGTGCCGTGGGCCTTGGCCCACGGGAGCTAAACGCAGCAAAATCCCAAGCCCCGGTAGGGGCGACAGCGAGCATTCATTGGATCGATTACCCCTCCGGGGCAAATCATGTTTTCTGGTCGGTTACCGGTGGCCGTTGGCCACCGGCAAAGTGCTATTACCCCTCCGGGGCAGTTCACGATCGGGTCGAGTTCGACTGAACCCTGGCGGGATCAGCTACGGGTGGGGCGCTTTAAAGCTGCTTCGATGCGGTGTTTCGAGCTGGGCGGGATTGCGAAAGCGTAAGAATTCGCGAATTGGCACTACAAAACTGCTTGCTTGAAAGCGGTTTCACGTGTAAGGTGGGGATACGCCCCGGAATCAAGTCGCAGGCGCAATGAATCTTCCTTTGCTGGTGAGTGCTGGCGAAATGACGTGATAACGGTTTCAAGGTGTGACGTCGGCTTCCTGACTTCAATTTCGTCAATTGAACTTCAAAAAGTCGCGTCGCGTTCTGATTCAAAACACTAAAACTCCCACAGGCTGCGAAGACAGAGATGCGTACTTCTAAGGTCACGATCGAGGACATCGCAGGACGTGCGGGCGTTTCGAAGGCGACCGTTTCCCGAGTGCTCAACCGACCGACCACTGTCACCGAAGTGAAGCGAGAAGCTGTCAAGGTCGCGATGAACGAAATGGGTTTTAAGCCCAACCAGTTTGCTCGCAGTCTAGCCAATGGGCACTCAAACACGATCGGTATCGTGACTCAGAATATCGGTACGTCGTTCTATGATTCGATCGCTCGGTCGATCATTCAAAGCCTACGGCAAACGCAGTACGCACCGATTTTTAGTGACGGGATGTACGAACATGACGCTGAAAATGCAGCGATCAATACGCTGTTGGATCGGCAGGTCGATGCAGTGATTGTGCTGGGCGGTGACCTGACGCCTGATGAAATTCATGGCGGCGAAGACGCTGTCCCGATGGTGATGGTTGCTCGTCAGATCGAAGGCTGGAATGGCGTCTGTATTGGTGTCGACAATGTCGCGATGGGATACAACGCGACGAAGCATTTGATTGACGCTGGCCACGTTCAAATCGCACATGTCACCGGCAATCCGTCGCATGAAGATGCCGTCAATCGCGAAAAAGGTTATCGCAAGGCGCTCGCTGAAGCGAACATTCCGATCGACGAAGATCTGATCTTCCCCGGCAACTTTTACGGCCAAGCCGGCGTGTTGGCGGTGGAATCCTGGTTGATGCGGGGCAAGAGTTTTTCCGCTGTCTTTGCGGCCAATGACTTGAGTGCCTTTGGTGTTCGCTTGGCGCTGTCGCGTCGCAACATCCGGGTGCCCGACGAGGTATCAATCGTTGGCATCGACGACAAAATCGAATCCGCGTTAATGCCACCACCGCTGACGACGATCCGTCAACCTGCTGATGCGATGGGCGAGGCGGCGGTGAAGGCGGTAACGACCATCTTGTCGGGCAAGAAAACCGAATCCGTTTTGATGCAGGGCGAATTGATTGTCCGCGAATCGGTTTCGCGCCGGCATTGACTGCAACCACCTTAATCATGGCAACGTCCGTAGCGATTTCGCGAAGGGTGAAGCCGATCGAAGTTCCTTCTTATTAAAGGCGTAGTGATGAAAGTAACTTTTTTGGCAATCGGTGGACTCTTGCTCTCCAGCTTTTTGGTTGCTGGTTGCAGCAGCAGTGACACCAGCGTTCCCGAGGCCGGCGCACCGGCCCCGGCAGTCATGGGAGAAGAATTGTCGGAAGCAGAAAAAGAAGCGAAGGCGAAAGCGATCGCTGATGAAATGAGCAGGTAACTGCTCGATCAACGTGGCGACACATTGTGCAGGCAAGTTGACAATTTGATGTTTGTTTTTTGTTCTTAAATCGAGGTTTAGACATGTTTAGAAAAAGAGGGTCGTCGGGCTTTACGCTCGTCGAATTGCTCGTCGTGATCGCCATCATTGGCGTCTTGGTCGGGCTGCTGCTGCCAGCGGTGCAAGCCGCTCGCGAAGCAGCACGTCGGATGAGTTGCAGCAACAATTTTAAGCAGATTGGTTTGGCGATTCATAATTACCATTCAGCCTATAACTCGCTGCCAATTCATGGTGGCGGAACAGGGATGGATCCAGCGACCGCCAACTGGTTCGACGATACGGTTCGCACTAGCCAAAGTGAGCTGAGTTTTTTGGTAGGTCTATTACCTTTCATCGAAGCGCAAGCTTTGTGGGAGCAAATTTCCAACCCGATGAACAATGACCTGCAGGGCAACATTCCGCCCGCGGCCACTGCTCCGCTGCCATTCCCCGCGATGGGGCCTGTGCCAGGTTACTCAGTGATCGGTGCGATGGACCTCAGTTCCGACTACATCCCATGGCGGACTGAGATCCAGGCGTTCCGATGTCCGAGCGATCCAGGTTCTGGTCTGCCCGGTTGGGGACGAACGAACTACGCGGCAAGCATGGGGGATTCAAACTTCCCAACGCTGACGCATGGTCCGCTGAACAATCAACTGACGACCACGGGCACCCAGGGTTCCAACCGCGCGATCAATCACCGTGCGGGTGCGCGAGGCTTCTTTACGGTGCGTCAAAGAATGCGTTTCCGTGACATTTTGGATGGCCTTTCCAACACGATCGCCGCTGGCGAAATCGCGACCGACTTAGGCGATCGTGACAACCGAACGATGCCAGCGACCGGCGGTGGGCAGGCGACGACATGCAACCATGCAATGTCAATTACGATGCTGCCAATTGCGGCGCGTGCCGGTGCACGTGACTGGATCGATCCGTTGCGTCCTCAGTTTTGGCGTGACACAACGCCCATTGGTGGTGCTGCGTTTGGTCGCGGATACCGTTGGGCTAACAAAGCGCCTTGTTTTTCGATGGTCAATACGATCTTGCCACCTAACAGCGAATGCGTCCTAGGCGGGACTGGCATCGATAGTGATGGAATCGTTCCACCGAGTAGTCGCCATCAAGGCGGTGTCCATGTGTTGATGGGCGATGGTGCAATCAAGTTCATCACCGATTCGATCGAGGCCGGCAACAGCAGTGCTAGCCCCGTGGCCGAATCGCCAGCGATTGGTGGCCCGTACTGTAACGGTGCAGCACCAGGGTCTCGTTCCCCCTACGGACTCTGGGGTTCACTTGGATCACGTGCCAGCAAAGAAGTGATCCAGGAAGAATTTTGATCACCTTCGCTTTTGTTGAGTAGCAAATCTTGGGATGGCTTTGATCGTTTGATCGAAGCCATCTTTTTTTAAACCTTGAACGTAACCCAGAATGCCAATATCCAAATGAATGTCACCCTGCGAAGCCGAATCGTTTTCTGCCACATCGTCAGCGTTATCTGCGGAACTTGCTTTTTCAACTCGTTTGCAAATGCACAAAACCAGAATACTGCGCAGGAACAAAATGCTGATCGCCCCAACGTCTTGATGATCTGTGTGGACGACTTGAACGATTGGATCGAACCGCTTGGTGGGCATCCGCAAGTCAAGACGCCCGCGATCAAGGCGCTAGCCGAAGCGGGGTTGAACTTTCGCAACGCTCACTGCCAATCGCCGTTGTGCAATTCGTCGCGGACCAGCGTGATGTTGTCGCGGCGACCGGCGACGACGGGCGTGCATGGACTAAACCCGTGGTTTCGTAAAATACCGGCTTTGGCGAAGTCGAAATCGATGCCCCAGTATTTTGCCGACGCTGGTTACGAGACTTACACTGCCGGAAAGGTTTACCACAATAGTTGGGGACGCAATTTGCCAGCGGGTTCTGATCCCGAATTCCAACATTGGGGACCAGGCGGTTGGCCAGGAATCACGCCACCAAAAAAGCTGATCCCGCCCACGCCCGCCGGCAACAATCCGTGGGTTGATTGGGGCGTCTTTGATCACCAGGACAATCAAAAAGGCGATTGGAAAGTTGCTGATTGGGCGGAAGAAAAACTGACAGTGATGCCCGGCGACAAACCATTCTTTATGGCGGTCGGTTTCTTCTTGCCTCACGTCCCCTGTCATGTCACGCAAAAGTGGTGGGACATGTACCCGGAAGAAACGTTGCAGATGCCGCCGATGCAAAAAAACGAACGTGCAAACTGTTCGCCGTTTAGTTGGTACCTGCACTGGAACCTTCCCGAGCCAAGGTTGAGCTGGCTGGAACATCACAACGAACACAAAAACCTGGTGCGTTCCTATTTAGCAAGCATCAGTTTTATGGACAGCCAGGTCGCACGCGTGATGGCCGCCCTGGAAAAATCGTCGCACGCAGACAACACCATCATTTGCCTGTGGAGCGATCACGGTTTCCACCTGGGCGAAAAAGAAATGATGGGCAAGACAACGCTTTGGGAACGATCGACTCACGTGCCACTGATCTTTACCGGCAAAGGCATCGAGCCGCGAAGTAGTAATCAACCGGTCGAATTGTTAGACGTCTTTCCCACGCTGGCGGATCTGGCCGGGTTGCCGGTTCCTGAGTTTGTCGAAGGCGTCAGCCTGGTGCCGCTGATTACAGACGCCGATGCAAAGAGCAAGCGACCAGCAGTGACCGAACACAATCCTGGTAACTCATCAATCCGCGATGAACGTTATCGATTGATTCACTACGCCGACGGCAGCGAAGAGTTGTACGACATGCAACAGGATCCCAACGAATTCAATAACCGCATCGACGACGAATCACTCGCCGAAGTCAAAGAGCGATTGCAGCAATACGTGCCACACAACCAAGTGCCGTTGGCACCGGGCAGCGGACAACGAATCTTGGAAGAACGTGAAGATGGTTTGTATTGGGAAAACCAAAAGATCGATCCCGACAATCCACCGATGAGCACCGGATCGACAGAGAAAGCCGATCTTCCACGCAAAGTATTGAGTAGTAAGTAATTGCCGAGGTTTCCAACTAGCCATGCCAAGTCTTAAGCGACGAAACGCCATGCATCGTTTGCTTTCCCTTCAGTTTCACTTGCTAACTTTTACGCTGGCACTTGCCGCACTTGCTAGCCAGGCGAAAGCGGTCGACTTCAATCGTGATGTTCGACCGATCTTGTCGGATAAGTGTTACGTGTGTCATGGCCCTGATGCGGAAGCCCGCCAGGCGGGCTTGCGATTCGACACCGAGGAAGGTGCCCTGGACGCAATCGTCGCGGGCGATCCAGACGACAGTGACCTTGTTTTTCGGATCGAATCGGATGACGAAGATACGGTGATGCCCCCGCCGGATTCGCACCTGGTTTTAAGTGATAAAGAGAAGGCAACGCTTCGGCGATGGATTTCCCAAGGCGCGAAATGGGAAGGTCACTGGGCGTTTGAGCCAATCTTGCGACCAGGGGAGCCTGGTGTTGGCGTAAATCCTATCGACGCTTTCGTCATCTCAGGTTTGGATGCTAAAGCAATCACACCCGCGCAGCCGAGCGACCGCGCGACGTGGCTGCGGCGTGTCACTCAAGACCTAATCGGTTTGCCGCCAAGCATTGCTGAAATCGATGCGTTCCTTATCGATCAATCACCTGTTGCTTGCGAAAAGGTTGTCGATCGGTTGCTTGCCAGCGACGACTACGCCGAACGTATGGCGACGATTTGGTTGGACAATGCGAGGTACGCCGACAGCAACGGCTTTCAATTCGACAACCAGCGAACGATGTGGCCTTGGCGTGACTGGGTGATTCAAGCCTTTCAGCAAAACATGCCCTATGACCAATTCGTTACCGAACAATTAGCAGGTGACTTGTTGGAAAATCCGACACAGCAGCAATTGATCGCAACTGGCTTCAATCGCAATCACGGCTATTCGGTTGAAGGTGGCATTACTGACGAAGAGTACCGTGTCACGTATGCGAACGACAAAACGTCCACCGCCGGCACCCTGTTTCTTGGTCTGACGATGGACTGCACGCGTTGCCACGATCACAAGTACGACCCGCTGGACATGGACGATTATTATTCGCTTTACGCGTTCTTTAACACCAGTGCAGAGAGCGGTGCACCTGGTGAACCAGGCAGAGACCAAATGGCGGCGGCTCCGTTTATCGAGCATGGTTTCAGCGAAGACAATTCGTCAAAACCAGTTTTAGCGATGGTTATGAAGGAAGAACCTCGCACGACCTATATTTTGAAGCAGGGTCTATTTGATCAGCCGGGCGAAGAGGTTTCCCCAAGAACGCCTAAGGTCTTGCCAAGCTTCGATGGATACTTGCCCAACCGACTCGGGTTGGCTCGCTGGCTTTGCTCCGACGACAACCCGCTCTTTGCACGCGTCACAGTGAACCGGCTTTGGCAACAGTTTTTCGGAATCGGCTTGGTGAAGACGTCAGACAACTTTGGGTTGCAGGGCGAACTACCAAGCCATCCGCAGTTGCTTGATTGGTTAGCAGCGGAGTTTCGCGACAGTGGCTGGGACTTGCAAACGGTGATTCGCCATATCGTGTTGTCAGCGACTTATCGACAATCATCTAACTTTCGCACAAGCATTGATGATCCTGAAAACCGCTTGCTTGCCAGAGGCCCAAGTTTCCGTTTGCCTGCTGAACTGATTCGTGATCAAGCTCTTTTTGCGAGCGGTTTGCTGACCGGAAAAATAGGCGGCCCAAGCGTGATGCCCTATCAACCGCCGGGCGTCTGGGAAGATCTAAATGCACCGCCGTCGCATGTGGAAACCTACACTCAAAGCGATGGTTCGGATTTGTACAGAAAGAGTCTCTACACCTATTGGCGACGGGCTGCTCCCCACCCAGCGATGGCAACATTCGACTCACCTAGTCGCAATGTTTGTACGGTACAACGGATGGCAACCAATACTCCGTTGCAAGCGCTCGTTACGCTTCACGACCCAACTTACATTGAAGCAGCCAGAGCAATGGGTGAGGCAAACGCGGGTATGTCGCAAGAGGCTGGGTTGGCGATCGCCCAGGGATTCCGAGAGATCTTGTCGCGACAACCGCGAGACGTTGAACTTCGTTTACTGGAAGACCTGTACCAAGATCGGCTGGATTTTTACCGGCACAACCCCGATGCTGCGGAGCGGTTGTTATCTGTTGGACACCGAGTCGTAAAGCGCGGAATTGACAAACCCCATGTTGCCGCACTGACGGATGTTTACCACACCGTCTTTAACCTCAGCGAAACCCTCTCGCGAAAGTAAACAATGAACGAACAAATCCAATCAATGCTGGCCGGGATTAACCGTCGCCGCGCGCTTGGCACAATCACCGGCGGACTTGGTGCGATGGCGTTTGGCAGCATGCTGTCCGCTGATGGACCTGATGGCCAAGGCGAACCGGTGACTCATCACCCAGCCAAGGCCAAGCGAGTGATCTACCTGTTTCAGTCCGGTGGCCCGTCGCAGGTGGATCTGATGGACTACAAGCCAGCACTTAACAAGCTGCACGGCCAGGACATGTTTGCGAACGTCGAGCAGTCGTCGCGGTTGACCGGGTTCACCAGTGAGCACAAGATCCACCCGATTATCGACACGCAATACAAATTCAAAAAACGCGGAGAATGTGGTTCTTGGGTCAGCGATCTGTTGCCCCACATGAGCGGCATTGTTGATGACGTTTGCACAATCCGAGGCGTTAGCACGAAACTAGTCAACCATGATCCGGCAATGACGTTCATGCAAACTGGGCACAACTTGGCCGGCCGACCCAGCATAGGCAGTTGGCTTAGCTATGGACTGGGCAGCATGAACCGTGATCTGCCTGATTTTGTGGTCCTAGTTTCTAGCGGAGATCTGCCGACGATGCAGCCGCTCAATTCTCGGCTCTGGGGTAACGGATTCCTGCCAGGCCGACATCAGGGTGTAAGGTTTCGCAGCGGAGCTGAACCGGTGCTTTACCTGAATGATCCCAGTGGCAAAAGCTTGACCGAAAAACGCCGGATGCTCGACACGATCAATCGACTCAACGCCGAGGAGTTACAGCGGACTGGCAATCCCGAGATTGAAACACGTATCGCGCAGTACGAGATGGCATTTCGAATGCAGACTTCCGTGCCGGATTTGGCTGATTTGTCGGATGAGCCGGAATCCACGTTTGATCTCTACGGTTCGCAAGCTCGTCAAAGCGGAAGCTACGCCTTCAACTGCTTGATGGCACGCCGGCTTGCCGAAAGAGATGTTCGATTCATCCAACTCTATCACTCCGGCTGGGATCACCACTTTGATCTTCCATCGCACTTGCCCAAACGTTGTCGCGAAACCGATCGTGCAACAGCGGCGCTGATTACGGATTTGAAACAACGGGGTTTGCTAGACGACACGATCGTAATTTGGGGCGGCGAATTTGGCCGGACTGCGTTTAGCCAAAGTGGTGACGTCGCCAAGTCCTACGGTCGCGATCACCATGCAAACTGCTTCACCAAAATTGTTGCCGGAGGTGGATTCAGGGCGGGGCTTAACTACGGCGAAACCGATGAATTGTCCTACCGAGTCGTTCGCGATGAGGTGACCGTCCATGACCTGCACGCAACAATTCTGAATCAATTGGGAATCGACCACGAGCGGCTAACTTACCTTTCGCAAGGCAGGCGTTACCGGCTTACCGACGTCGAAGGGCATGTGGTTCACGGTATCCTCGCTTGACTTCTGATAAGCACTGCAACAATTTAGCGAATGACTGAACAATAAACGAAATCGAAAGTCGTCATCATCGGTGGCGGCTTTGCTGGGATCAGCTACGTTTTAAAACGGTCTCCTAGGCTGAGTGGCCGGTGGCTAAGATTGAAATCGCTGTCGGCCCTCCGGGCCTTTTCGGTTTTGGTTGTATTATCCGGTGGCTGCGCCACCGGCACCGGGCTTTTGGCCCTCCGGGCCTATGAGTATTTAGGAATTGTTATCCGGTGGCTTCGCCACCGGCACCGGGCTGCCGCCACTGCGTGGCTCAGAAACCGATCAGGCCCAGCGGGCCGACAATTGTTATCCGGTGGCTTCGCCACCGGCACCGGGCTGCCGCCACTGCGTGGCTCAGAAACCGACCAGGCCCAGCGGGCCGACAATTGTTATCCGGTGGCTTCGCCACCGGCACTGGGCTGCCGCCACTCCGTGGCTCAGAAACCGACCAGGCCCAGCGGGCCGACAGCACTCTGCCGGTGGCGCAGCCACCGGTTATTCGAAGCCAAAACCGACTAGGCCCAGCGGGCCGACAGCAATTGCCCCTATGCCACTGCCTGTGGGCTTAGGCATTTTCCGATTTGGGATTGATGCTCGGATGCTGTCGGCCCTCCGGGCCTAGTCGGTTTTTGTTGTCACTGACCGGTGGCTGACGCCATCGGCAGGATGCTGTCGGCCCTCCGGGCCTAGTCGGTTTTTGTTGTCACCTTGCCGGTGGCTGGCGCCACCGGCAGGGTGCTGTCGGCCCTCCGGGCCTGGTCGTGAACTCAGAGGCGACTTAGTTGGTCTGGTCTGTCCAGCCCAGCATGACTAGGCCCAGCATGACTAGGCCCAGCGGGCCGGCAGCCCAGTGCCGGTGGCGCAGCCACCGGTATCCCACCACCGCTTGTCGATAGGCCCAGCGGGCCGACAGCTCGGTGGCGCAGCGGCATGTCGATTAAGGCCGGGCCTACCGCATTGCCCGAGCCGTTACGGCCAACGGCTTACCATTACCGCTTGAATATCGATTCAATCGACAGGCTGGCAAGCCACCGGAGTCCCGCTACTCTTGTCGATAGAGCGATCGGGCCGGTAGCGATCCAGACACCACAGGCCTAATCTATTCCGCAAATTCAAGGATCAAAAAGATGGCTTCGACCCACCACATGTTGCTGTATCACTTTGTCTTTAGCACCAAGAATCGAAAACCTTATCTTCAACCTCAAACCCGGGATCGTGTGTTTGAATACTTGGGCGGGACAGTTCGCGGACTCGATGGTGTTCCGATTCGTATCGGTGGTTGGGTCGATCATGTTCACTTGCTGGTCAAGCTGAAGACGCAGCACTGCATCGCTGATTTTATGCGAGAGGTGAAGTCGAACTCGTCCAAACACTTTAATGAGTCAAGCGGGATGATCGCCAAGTTCGGCTGGCAAGATGGGTACGGTGTGTTCACAGTCAGCGGTAATGCGAAAGCAAAAGTGATTGCCTACATTGAAAATCAAGTCGATCATCATGCCGATGAGAGTTATTCGGAAGAGTATGTGCGTATGCTCAATGCAGCCGGTGTTGAATATGACGAGCGATATTTGTGGGATTGATGCTCGGGTGCTGTCGGCCCTCCGGGCCTTTCCGGTTTTAGTTGTATTAACCGGTGGCTTCGCCACCGGCACCGGGCTTTCGGCCCTCCGGGCCTATGAGTATTTAGGAATTGTTATCCGGTGGCTTCGCCACCGGCACTGGGCTGCCGCCACTCCGTGGCTTAGAAACCGACCAGGCCCAGCGGGCCGACAATTGTTATCCGGTGGCTGCGCTACCGGCACCGGGCTGTCGCCACTCCGTGGCTCAGAAACCGACTAGGCCCAGCGGGCCGACAGCACTCTGCCGGTGGCGCAGCCACCGGTTATTCGAAGCCAAAACCGACTAGGCCCAGCGGGCCGACAGCAATTGCCCCTATGCCACTGCCTGTGGGCTTAGGCATTTTTCGATTTGGGATTGATGCTCGGATGCTGTCGGCCCTCCGGGCCTAGTCGGTTTTTGTTGTCACCGACCGGTGGCTGGCGCCACCGGCAGGGTGCTTTCGGCCCTCCGGGCCTATGAGTGTCTAGGAATGGTTAACCAGTGGCTGCGCCACCGGCACCGGGCTTTCGGCCCTCCGGGCCTATGAGTATTTAGGGATGGTTATCCGGTGGCTGCGCCACCGGCACTGGGCTGCCGCCACTCTGTGGCTTAGAAACCGACCAGGCCCAGCGGGCCGACAATTGTTATCCGGTGGCTTCGCCACCGGCACCGGGCTGCCGCCACTCCGTGGCTTGGAAACCGACTAGGCCCAGCGGGCCGACAGCACTCTGCCGGTGGCGCAGCCACCGGTTACTCGAAACCAAAACCGACCAGGCCCAGCGGGCCGACAGCAATTGGCCCTATGCAACTGCTTGCGGGCTTAGGCATTTTCCGATTTGACGGACGGCTTGGCGCAGACGCTGTTCGTTTTCAACCAGCGACATTCGCAGGAAGCCTTCGCCTCCGCTGCCAAAACCTGATCCGGGACTGACCGCGACGTTGCCTTCTTCAAGCAACTTCATCGCGAAGTCCATCGTGCTCATCGAACTCTTCCATGGCTCGGGAACTTCGGCCCAAACAAACATGCCTGCCTTGGGTGGATTGACATTCCATCCCAATCGTTTCAGACCGCCGACCAACACATCGCGGCGACCTTGGTAGATTTCTGATTGCTTGGCTACCGTCGCCTCGGTTTCTCGCATCGCAACGATCGCCGCAATCTGGACTGCTTGGAACATGCCATAATCGTAATAGCCTTTGATCGTCGCTAAGCCGCGAATCATCTCTGAATTGCCGGCGCAGAACCCAACTCGCCATCCGGCCATGTTGTATCCCTTACTCATCGTCGTAAATTCGACGCCGACATCCTTCGCCCCCGGTGCGGCCAAGAAACTTGGTGGCAAGTAACCGTCGAACGCAACATCGGCGTAAGCAAAATCGTGGATGACCAAGAACCCATACTTCTTTGCCAAGCGAAC
This sequence comes from Rubripirellula obstinata, assembly GCF_001642955.1. Lineage (GTDB taxonomy): Bacteria > Planctomycetota > Planctomycetia > Pirellulales > Pirellulaceae > Rubripirellula > Rubripirellula obstinata. The sequence goes on from NZ_LWSK01000041.1 coordinate 39,142, forward strand.
GACATCGATAAAGAAATCAGGTTCGATGACCGCGGAGGTTGGGTTGTGCGGATAGTTAACGATCAGAACCTTCGGTTTGGGTTCCATGTTCTCGCACGTGAAAGCGACATCGCGAAGGAATTTGTTTGGGTCAGCCACGTCCAGCGACACGACGTTGCCGCCAGCCAAAATCACACCGTACATGTGAACGGGAAAGAATGGCGATGGAATGATCGCCGTGTCGCCTGCGCCCATCAACGCCAAGCACATGTGCGAGAAACCTTCCTTGCTGCCCAAGCACGCGATCGTTTCGTGTTCGGGATCAAGGTTGACGCCGTACTTGCGGTAATACTTGCTGGCCAATTCTCGGCGCAGGTTCGCGATGCCGTTGGATTTGCTGTAACCGTGGTTGCCTGGATCGGCCGCGGCGGTGTGCAGTTTCTCGATCACCAACGGATCCGGCGGATCGGACGGGTTGCCCATCCCCAAGTCGATGACGTCATCACCGGCACGACGCTTTTGGTACAGCGAATTGTTGATCCGACCAAACATGTACGGCGGCAGTCGATTGACGCGAGTGGCGAACTGAACCTCAAACGGCTTCGGTTCGGGATCAGTCGTTGGAGTATCAATCGGCGGCGCGTCGATATTTGGCGTGTCGCTGAGGATTTGCGGGTGATCGGAAAGCGGTTCAGACATGAGGGACCGTCTAGGGAATGGAATGGCCAAAGTGCCGGGTAACGTTATTACCGCAAGCGCATTGTCGTTCAGACACAAAAAAAATCCCAGGGGTTCTCTAAATGGTTTTCAGAGCCCCCTAGACAGCGATTCTGGACAGCGATTCCAGACAGCGACCCTAGACGGCGCCCAACGCAGTGGAGGGTTCCTAACTTGTTTAACCGCGTGGGCATCGCCCCGCGCGTCGCGCTGGCCCCACAACGCACGGCGATGCCCACGCGGCTAAACGAACCAACACGCGATGAACACTGCAAATTAAAAATTCCGACAGACCGAGCGTTCGCCGGGGGAACGACTCGAGCGGAAATGACCCAATCTACCTAGTCCAAACCATCTTTGCCGATCCAGCTCATGGCTGCGTATCGTCCAGCCCGCGAATTCCTTCAACGCGGTAGCTAGGTTGATGATTTGGGCGTTCCGAATCGAGCCACTCAAAACGGCTTCTCAGCGTTGCGTTAAATCGCTCTATCCTTCGCAATGGTTTGGTGTAGAAATGTTATTCTCCGTTGTGAACCACCAAAGTATGTGTTTTTTCGATACGCCTCCAAAGCAGCCTGCTGATGAACAAACGATCCCGAATGCACCTCGCAAAGTTTCTGAATTTGTTCCTGTTGTTTTTCACCTTATGCAGCACTTCGTCTGCTTTGGCCGGTTGGCAAGATCTGGACGTTATCCAGGTCAATGCCGAACAACCGCACGCGACAATGATGACGTATCCCGATGCCGAGTCAGCGATCGCGATGGACCCAACCCAATCGCCTTGGCTTAAGTCGCTTAACGGGGATTGGAAATTCAACTGGGTGCCCAGCGTCAACGAACGGCCGATGGATTTTTATCAGGTCGATTTTGACGATTCGGCTTGGGGCACGATTCCGGTTCCATCGAATTGGCAATTGCATGGACATGGAATTCCAATCTACACCAACATGAAGTATCCGTTCGAGAAGAATGCCCCCGTGATCGATCCGGCGATCAATCCCGTGGGCAGCTACCGGACCGAATTTGAGATACCAGAATCATGGCAGCAACGAAAAACAATAATTCATTTCGCTGGTGTGAACTCTTGTTTCTACCTTTGGGTCAACGGAGAAAAAGTCGGCTACAGCGAAGGTAGTCGGACGCCCGCCGAATTTGAGATTACTGAATACCTGAAACCTGGCAGGAATCAACTCGCCGTTGCGGTCTATCGATGGTGCGACGGTTCCTATTTAGAAGACCAAGATTTTTGGCGTTTGGCGGGGATCTTTCGCGACGTTTCGCTATGGTCGATCGAAGAGTCGCACATCCGTGACTTCAAAATCGACGCGTCGCTTGTCAACGATTATCAAGATGGTCGCTTGACCGTAACAGCAGATATTATCGGAGCCGAACGTGCGAAATGCGAGTTGCTTGATTCAAGTGGTAATCGCGTCGCGCAAGGCTGGGTGGAAAACGGTTCGCCGCTGGTGTTGGACGTGCCTAAGGTTAAAGCATGGAGTGCCGAGCGGCCTAATCTCTACAAAGCATTGTTGACGCTTTCAAATGGCGGCAAAACAATCGAAGTGGTTCCGGCGCGTGTTGGTTTCCGAACGGTTGAAATCAAAGGAAACGTGTTCTACGTCAACGGCGTCAAGTTAAAACTAAAAGGCGTCAACCGTCACGAAACGCATCCGGATTTGGGACAGGTGCCCGACCGCGATTCGATGATTCGTGACATTCGTCTATTCAAAGAAAACAACATCAACGCGGTACGCACCTGTCACTATCCCAACGACACACTGTGGTATGACCTTTGTGATCAATACGGAATCTGGGTGATTGATGAAGCCAACATTGAATCGCACGATTACGGAAACAACCCGCAAAACAAACTCGCCAACGATCCGGCTTGGGAAGTACCGCACGTCGATCGTGTGCGTCGCATGGCGGAACGTGACAAGAACCATCCATCGGTCATCATCTGGAGCCTTGGGAACGAGGCCGGCGTGGGACCGAACTTTGACGCGGCTTATCGATATCTGAATTCGAATCACCCCGAGCGTCCGGTTCATTACGAGGGCGAGAAACGCGAGGGTTACCAGGCATCTGATTTCAATTCAAAGATGTATTCGGATCAGAATTGGGGGCGCGAAGCTGGCGAGAAACCCAACGTGTTGTGCGAGTACACGCATGCGATGGGCAACAGCAACGGGAACCTTGCCGAGTATTGGCATGGCACGATCTATCAGCACGACAATCATTGCGGCGGTTTCGTTTGGGATTGGATGGACCAGGGATTGCGTACGCCCGTACCAGATTCGCATCAACCAAACGTGGGTGTCGGACCGGTCCGGGAAGACTTCTTTGCCTACGGTGGTTGGCATGAAGATAAGCATGGCATTCACCATGACAACAATTTCTGCATGAACGGTTTAATTGCGTCCGACTGGACGCCGCATCCGGGTTTGTTTGCGATCAAACACGTCTACCGAAACGTTCACGTCACACCGATCGATTTGATGGCTGGAACGTTCACCATCAAAAGTTGGTTTGATACGGTCAACATGGACGATATTGTCAAAGGAAGTTGGGTGATTGAAGAGAGTGGTAAGGAAATTGCCAAAGGCGATTTGCCAGCGCTAGATATTCCAGCGCGTGGCGAATCGCAAATCCAAATTGACATGCCAAGCTTGGAAATCAAACCAGGTGCGGAGTACTTCGTGACCCTGCGTTTTGTTGCAAAGCAGGCGTACAGTGAACTAGTTGAACCGGGCCATGAATTGTCGTTTGAACAGTTTAAGCTGCCCAAAGAAACATCGGCGATCCGAATCCAACCCGCTTCGTTGCCAGCGCCGAAGCTTGTCAAGGCAGACGGAAAAGCGACGGTTAGCGGTGATGATTTTCAGGTTGTTTTCGATACCAAGGCTGGAACACTTGAAAGCTATTCTGTCGATGGGAAATTGCTAATTGAAAATGGGCCAAGTTTAGACTTATGGCGTGCCTACACCGATAACGATAAGGCTCCGATCAAATACGGAAAACTCGGCAAGGTCTGGAAAGATGCGGTCGATCAACAAGTCGTAACCGAAGCAAATCTTGATGTGTTGCAATCCGGTGCGGTCCGAATGACGGTTGACGCACGACTGCCATCCGTTAGCTCTGTGTATCGAATCGTTTACACGGTCTACGGCAACGCAGAGATCGATGTTGACGTGGCATTGAAAATCTCGGCGAGTCCGAAACAAAAGTATCCGCATCGTGTTGGAACGCAGTTGCAACTTGGCAAGCAGTTCAACCAGATACAGTGGTTTGGACGCGGCCCCAACCCGACCTATGCGGATCGCAATTACGAGCGGATTGGCGTGTTCGGTGGAACCGTGGACGATCAATGGATCGACTACTCGCGACCCCAAGAAAACGGCAACAAGGTCGATGTCCGCTGGGTTTCGCTGACGAACGAAAATGGCGATGGGGTGTTGATCTCTGCCGCGGGCGAACCGTTGTCGGTGGGTGCGAGACACTACGGCGTCAAAACGATGGAAAGCTCTGAGTACTCGTTTCAAATGGAACGCTCGCCAAACATTTTGCTGAACATCGACCATCGGCAAATGGGAGTCGGCGGGAACAACAGTTGGGGACAGACGGCGCTGAAACCGTATTTGTTGACCGACCGAGAATTCCAATACTCGTATCGAATCCAATCGATCAATGCAGGAGAATCAATTGCTCAAGTGATGGATTCCGCAGTGGATGCTGAACCGGTTGACTTTGAAAGTTTGAAACCGCTCGCGTCTGGTTCCGGCCCCAAGGGCAAGTTTCGGTCGTCGAGTTCAGAGACGACCCGAGGAAACGTCGCAAAATTGGCGTTCGACGGCGATCCAAACACGCGTTGGTGTGCCGCTGATGGAAGTACGCCTCAGTGGGTTTCCAAAGACTTGGGCAAGCAGACAAAACTGAATCGAGTTGGCGTCGTCTGGGAATCGGGTGGGCCTTACGCTTACACCGTGCAAGCGTCATCCGATGGAAACGATTGGAAGACACTCGCGTCGAGTAACACCAAAGGCTCAGAACAATCGCACGCGGTCAACGCAACCGCGCGGTATGTTCGCATCCATTGCACGGGTGTGCCAAGCGACCAGTGGGTGAGTGCCAGTGAAGTAACGATCGAGTGAAGTAACGATCGAGTGAAGCAACGATCAAGTGAAGCACCCGACTGTCCAGCGGAATGAAATCCGTTCTACAACGACTTCGCTAACCTTATCCTGGGCCGCTAAATCTTTGGGGTTAAAGTCATTCTTGCTTGCGCTACTTTCTTTCTCTACGCCATCGGCGTTAAACAACATAGCCCAGGGTTAAAGTCGTCAATCGCCTTGGCGATTTGACGCTGCAACCCTGGGTCACGGAGCACCAGCAGCCCCCCTCCCCCGTCCCCGATTTTGGCGGCTTCGCCGTCAAAATCGGGGACGGGGGAGACTAATTCGTTAACGTCATCAACCCAGGGTTGCGGTTTGCTTCGCTACGCTCGCAAAACCTTAACCCTGGGCTATGGTGTTTAACGCCGTTGGCGTACTTCAGTAGGGACGGAACAAAACTTGGACCTCCAATGTCCGCGTCAACGCCAAAGATTTAGCGGCCCAGCCGTATCCCTGAAAACTGCCACCGCGTGTCGGCGGGGAAAAAGTTTCGATAGGTGGATCGTATGTGACCTTGTGGCGTTGCACACGAACCGCCTCGCAGCACGAATTGATTGCACATAAACTTGCCGTTGTATTCACCCAACGCACCTGGCGGTGGTGCATACCCGGGATAGGCACTGTACTGGCTGCTGGTCCATTCCCAGACATTTCCAAACGCGTGGTCGAAGCCATGATTCTGGACCAGAGCCCTCGGGTGTATCGCCTGGTTTGCGGAGATTAATTGGTCTGACCAGCAACCAGAATCAGGTTTGATTGAAAGTGAATCGACCATCGCTTCCCATTCGAATTCCGTCGGCAATCGACAGCCTGCCCAACGTGCGTAAGCATCGGCCTCGAAATAGCTGATGTGGCAAACCGGTTCGTTCATCGCAATCGGGCGTGGGCCAGCGAGCGTGAAGTTTTCCCATTCATCGCCTGCCTTTTTCCAGTACAGCGGCGCGGACCAGTCGTTGCTCTGAACCGCGTCCCAACCGGCCGATAGCCAGAACTCCGGCCGCGAATAACCGCCGTCCTGCATGAACTGCAAGAACTCTGCGTTGGTGACCGTGCGGCTGGCGACCTGATAGGGAACCAGGTGAAACAAGTGCCTTGGCGATTCGTTATCAAATGAGAATCCTTCGCCATCGTGTCCGATCGACACCAAGCCATCGGGGCCGTCAACCCATTCGATCTCACTGGCGTCGGCGTCGGCGTAATTTTCTGAAACCGATTCGCGATAGGTCGGCAGTAGCGGACTGCACGCCAGGCCATGTTTGATGTCGGTTAGGATCAGTTCTTGATGCTGTTGTTCGTGGTTGATTCCGATTTCGAGAACAGCGAGTTGGTGGTCGTTGAATTTGCCCGATTCCAAGTTCTCTCGCACAAGCGAATCGACATGCTTGCGATACTCACGGACCTCGTCCATGTTCGGTCGCGAAAGACAACCGCGTCGTGAACGATCGAACAGTTCGCTGACCGAGTTGTAGTACGAATTAAAAAGCTGCTCGAACTGCGGCGATGGCGAAACGTATCCCGGCAACTGTTTCAACAGAAACGTTTCAAAGAACCAAGTCGTATGAGCCATGTGCCAACGAGTGGGGCTGGCGTCCGACATCGACTGGATCGAGCAGTCTTCGGCGGATAGAGGTTCGGCAAGTTGCTCGGTCAAACGACGCACGCTTGGATAACGTTCAGCCGCCACGTTGGAATCAATTTTTGGCATCAAAAACTTCACCGATTTCGACAATCAGACAATCAAACGGTTTCTAAAGCCTAGCTGGACAGCGCTACTTTCGTTGGCAACCATCGGAATTTGTTAGGTTATCCAACCAATTTTACTTTATTTCGGTCAACGCGTTCACCGTGCATCGTTGTCAAGCTCTAACACGCACGGGAGGATTCTGCGGTTGCAGGCACGCTTTTTGTAGGCCGTAGCGAGTGGAGCGAGTTACGGCACTTGCAGACATGCCGTAACTCACTCCACTCGCTACGGCCTACTTTAGTATTCCGCGTCACCTCAATTTTCGGGTAGCGGAACTCGCCAAGAGTTTCGGCTACGAGGGGGACGCCGAAAGTCTACGCGACTTCCGCTACCTCCTAACCGAAGATTGAGCTGACATGGACTACTAGG
>NZ_LWSK01000042.1 GCF_001642955.1 Rubripirellula obstinata
CTTGGGTCGACAAGCAACTTGGAACGACCCTGACCGCTTTCCGCCGCCAAGTCCTGCCACGTTCGATAGGAAGCGATCCGGCCTAAATAACAAAAGCCCCATCAGATCCCAGTTGCGCAGCCCAGGCTGTGCCCGACTGAACCCTGGTGGGCCCAGCTACGAAAGATTTCGCCAAGACATTTCCCTAGCCGTTTGAGCACTCAACAAAAAGGGCCAGGCTAAAGCCTGGAATCCAGCAAATTACGACATCTTTTGCAAGCCGCGAAATGCACCCAATCAAAGTGGCGATAGTCGGACGATGTCGATGTCGGCGAACGTTGCTGCATTCTTGATGCAGCGTAGCTTGATTGATGTGATCGAACTTGCGTCGCATGGAAGGTTGCCGATCGGGTCGCCGTTGATCGTCAACGACGCAGATTTTTTGGTTCGCTGAAAGGTGAGACTTTGAAAAATGGGGTCTTGGTTGGGCGACGGACTAAATGTCATCGAAGTCGACGAATCTGAATCAGGTGAACTGGCGGACGATCGAAACGCTGCGGTGTATCCATCAAAGCGAAGAACACCGCATTGCGTACTCTGATCCGAATGCATGAAGCTAACTTCGACGACGCTGTCCACCGAAAGCCGCAAGCCGAACCGTAACCGCAAGTTCGGCGAATCATTTTCTGATTTCGTCAGCGGAATTGTCATCTGTGAACCTTCGCTACCGACCAAGACGCGACTGCCATCGCTTGCAACGCCCGGAGACCAGCTTCCGGATTGGCGGAAAAGCGGAACACTTTCTCCATTGAATAAAGGCTGCGGGAATCCATCGACTATCCACTCTTCCGCTGCCTCGTTTGCTTCCGTCACCTCAGTTGATCGGCTGTGCGAATACGCGATGGCGGCGGTGATCCCAACGACAATCAGAACGATAGTAACGAAGCCCTTCGTTTTCATACGGCGATCATGCGTTGCGTCAGCGTTTCTGCGAACGGCAGACCGGGTCTTGGGGGACGAGCGACGATCGATGTCAACCAACTCATCGATCCTCGATATCAGTTCTTCATAATCTGCGATGCGATCTTCTGGATTGGTTTCAGTCATGTCGCGAAAGAGTGCGACGGATTGTTTCGATACCGACGCATCGATTTCGTCTCGCCAGCGATCATCGCCGACTGATTTTTGCATGATTGTCCGCATCGCTGATCGATCAGAACACGGTGGCAGCCCGGTCAACATGTGGTAAACGGTTGCGCCCATTGAATAGATATCGGCTCGCGCATCGACGTGGGTGTCATGTAATTGTTCAGGCGAAACATACGCGGGCGTGCCAAGCGTGGTGCCGGTTGCCGTGATTTGGCTGGCGTCATTTTCTTGGGATTCGAAAGCCAATCCAAAGTCGGCGACCTTCACGAAGGGAACGCCGGGTGGCAAGTTCGTTCCTGCCGGTGCGTGGCTGAGCAATAAGTTGGCTGGCTTGATGTCACGGTGGGTGATCCCGGCATCGTTGGCATGGGAAAGCGCCGAAGCGACTTGCCGCGCGATTAACCATGTCACGTCTTCTGGAATCGGTGATTGTCGGCGAATGAACTCCGCCAGTGTTTCGCCTTCGACCAACTCCATCGCAATGAAGAAACGTCCTTGATGAAAGCCACTGTCAAATGCGGTAACAATGTGGGGATGATGCAAGCTTGCGATCGCATGGGCTTCGCGTTGCATCCGTGATTGGCCAGTGGTCGAAGCGTTTCGAGATCGCACGTTGATGGTTTTCAATGCAACGTCACGGCCGAGCGCATTTTGGTGCGCCCGGAACACCATTCCACCCGCGCCGCAGCCCATCAATCCTGTTAACGCATATCCGGGTGCAAGGCTTTCGGGGCGACACAATAAATTGATCGCATCGACTTCATACAATTCAAGCATCGACAGAGACAGGGCTGCGTCAGACGGCTGGACGTTTGCTTGCAGCGAATGATCCAGGATCTTTTCGACGTGATGCCGTTCCAAAAGACCGTGCCGCATGGCGACGGCGACAAAGCTATTGTCTTCCAACTCAACCGTTTCGTCGTTCATGGGCAAATTCCGCGAACAACATGCATCCGAGAAATCGTTTGCGTCTTACGATCCATTGGCATCGCTAAGCACTCCCAGCATCGCACGAACGGACGGACGATCCGCCGACATGTCTGCACCGACGTAGGCCAGACGCACGTTTCCACTTTTGTCGATGATGAAAGTTGACGGGTGGGCCAAGTTCGACGCGATGTTGAAATAGCCAACGGCGCTGAGGTCTTCGTCAAGCACCAATGGAAAGGGAACGCTATCGACGGCAGCCTTTTCTGTTTTTTTGGCGGCTTCCACAAACTCATCTAAATGATCGCGAGCGCCTGGGTACACAACCAGGATTTCAGTATCCAGCTTTTCGAACTTGTCGTAGTTGGCAACCAAGCGAGAGGTTTGTGTCTTACAGAACGGACACAACATGCCACCGCCAAATCCCTCCGTGAATACAAGCACAACATTTTTGCTACCCAAGTATTCTTTCAAGGCAACACGTTTTCCCGTCGTGTCCAAGAATACTAAACCGTCCAGCCCCGTGGGGACTTCGATATTGGATTGGACTTCATCTTTGAACACAATGTCGGCGGGATCTGGCATCGCCATCTTTCCCATCGGCATCGCGTTGTTAGACCCCTGGATCTTCTCGACCGAATCGACGATATCCTGTGGTGAACATCCGGAAAGCGTAAGGCAAATTGTCATCGCTGAGAAAGTGAACAGGAACGCGCAAGTCGTGTTGAGTAGGTCGTTTCGCATGAGCATCGCCATTAGATTGTGTAGATTGAAACTTCGGTGGGCAATGAAACTTGGTGGGTGTGATTCTTCCAATTAGGTGTGCAAACCGCACTCCTGTTTCATTCCCCGGAATCGGGTGTTTCGTTCGGTGTCATCAGTCGTCGATAACGGACGGCTTGAATGATAGTCACCGACGGTTGCGTAACCTTGTTCAAAGAGAGGATGTTGCGGCAAGTGATGTTGTTGTTGATAGCGATAGACATCCCGAGTGGTCCATTCCAAAATGGGATAGATGCGATAGCGTGTGCCGGTTCGTTTGATTGGCGGCAGATGCTTACGAAAATCAGTTTGGTCGGCTCGAAGCCCCGAAACCCAACCGTGAACATTGAGCTCTGCTAGCGCACGGTTCATCGGTTCAACTTTGCGAATCTGATCGTACTTGTTTAGGTCTTCAAGGTTCTCGCTTTCCCAAAGTCGTCCTAGACGTGATTCCATTTGCGACGGGCTCAATGCCGATTCATAGACTTTCAAGTTCAGGCCAAGCCGACGAGTCAGTGTCGTTGCATATTGGTACGTTTCTTCGTGCAGGTATCCAGTATCGACCCAGATGACCGGGACGTTTGGCATGATTTGCGTTGCCATGTGTAGCGTCACCGCAGACTGAATTCCAAAACTAGTGCTGACAGCCAATGAGTCGCCAAACTCCTCTGCCGCCCACTGCATCAGGTGCTCTGCGCTGAGTCCAGTAAATTGGGCCTCCATCGATTCAGTCATAGATCCTTCGAGACTCGTAAGCATCCTGATGTTCCTAATGCGATGTAATACAAATTTTTGTGGTCGAGAGTCACACAGTGGTGTTGAAAAGATCTTGCGAGTTATTCAACTGAGTAGCTGACTCGCGAGATTCGTGATTGTTCCGGTTTTCGGGTCAATGCTTCAACAAACGGTTCACCCGACGAGAAAAGCCCATCAAGCAAGATCGGTTCGCTGGGGTTGTTGGCTGGGAAGATTGCGTAGAACGGAATGGATGCCGCGGAATTGCCAAGCTTTCGCAACAGTTCATCCACGGCGGGATTTGATTCGGTCTTATCGGCACGCAGTGCGACGGTGCCACTTTCGCGAAGCGCTGCCGCGACCGCATCGGTTTCAATCGCGGACGCTTCATTCGTTTTACAGGTCAAACACCAGTCGGCGGTAAAGTCGATAAAGACCGGTTTGCCATCGCGAACCAGCGACTCGAACAATTCGGGCGAGTACGTTTTCCAGGCAATGTGATCAGGCGACTGATTTTCTGATACGGTTTGAATCTTTGCATCAACAAGTGCTGCACCAGTCGTTTGGCTGGCGACGAATCGGCCGACAGCCCGCTCGAATCGTGATTGCATGACGTCTTGCAACCAACCGAAGGAAACCAGTGCCGTGACCACGACCATGGATGTTGCGATACTCCAAGCTTTCACTTGTTCGCGGGCGGGCGCGTAGCCGGGCGTTTGCGAGGCGTACCAAACGGCCATCCCAATCCCCAGCATCAGAAGTACGGTGGGAACGACCGACGCGATCGGCATGAAACTGATCAGATACACGACCGTGGCCAGCATGACGAAACCCATCAACTGCTTGAACGTGACCATCCAATTGCCAGGCTTGGGCAGAAAACGAATCATCGATGGGAACAATCCAACGACCAAGTAGGGACTGGCCATACCAAGGCCCACCGCCGCGAAAACGCAATACGTCAAGTAGGTCGGCTGGGTGACAGCCCACGCAAGAGCCGCACCCAGAAACGGTCCGCTGCAAGGTGTCGCTAGCAGGGTGCTTAGAATGCCCTTGCTGAATGCTCCACCGTAGCCTTCCTGTTTCGTTGTTCCATTGCCAGCGCCAATGAATCCTGGAAGCGGGATTTCCCAAACACCAAGAAAGCTGAGGCCGAACGCGAAAACGATCGCCGACAAGGTGACCGTGAATCCGGCGCTGCTGAATTGTTCGCCCCAACCAAGCCCGGCGAATACGGCAAACGTCGCCAGGATCAACATCACCGACAACAACCCGGCAGTGTACGCCAAGTTCATCAATAGAATTTGTTTGCGATCAGCATTGGCCTGCTGGACGAACGACAATAGTTTCAGGCCAACGACAGGCAGAACGCAAGGCATAAGGTTGAGCAAGAATCCGGCTACGAAAGCCAGCGGAATGACCGACCATGCGGATTGAGTTTGCGACGACGTTACCTGAAGATTCGAGAGCGAAAAACTAGCTGTATCATCGCTTAAATTTTGATTTGAAGCGGCGACAGATTTTACCGTTTGGTAGTCGGCTTTGAAGGAATAAGTCGTGGGCGCGAAGCAGCGGTCACCTTCACAGGCTTGCGCGAAAACGGTTCCGGCGAGAACTTCGGGTGGATCGGATACTTCGGTTGCCAACTCGTCGCGGATGGTCAGCGGGGCTCGCCATTGGACGGTGCCTTCAAATTCGTGTAACTCGATCCCGAGTGATTCATGCTGAACTAAGATCGGCTTTCGATCAGCGACGAACTCTCCAACCGATTCGATTCGATCTGGAAGATCAGTGATCGCGATCTTGGTGGCAAGAAATGGCTTCGGTTGTGATTGAGCATAGATGTGAAGGCCATCGAAAACCTTTGCGGTGACGACCAATTCGGCTTCGCCGGTTTTCGTTTGTTCAATCGTTGCCGAAACGTTCACATCCGCCCAGGTATCCGATTCTTGCCCCAGCACGACTGAAGTCGTAAGAGCGAGAAACAGAATTGGAATGATTTGTTGAAGCATGACTTGGAATCCTTTTACGGGGATATCAACTTGGGCGAAACTGTCTCGGTGGTGATACAAAAAAAGGTCATACGGCAGGGCATTGCCGTACAACCTCCGCAAACGACATGCGTTTGCTTAGGAAATTAGGCGAAACCTTTCGTAGCTGGTCCCGCCAGGGTTCAGTCGAGTATCGTTCCTGATGAACTGAACCCTGGCGGGCCCAGCTACGGGAAGATCGGGAAGTCATTTCGGACAGTTCTTTACTTGATCACTTTCAGCGATGAGGGCTGAAGCCATGAGATTTTTCCTTGGGTCTTCACGATCCTACCTTCAACAGCAAGTTCCTTATTTCCGAAACGGTCTTTGTAGATTTGCGGGTAGTTCTTGTGAGCGCCTTCGACGACCGTGACGCTGCCATCTTTTCCGACAACGGCCAAACCAAGTTCATCGGGGGCCGACAATGGCGTGACACCAAATTCGCATGCCGCACATCCGCTTCGTCCAACCAAGCGAACCCCGTTTTGGGTTGCGTTCATGCCTGACTTGTTCATCATTTCAAGCTTTGAAACAAACTGTTCAGGAGACCCGCGAAACATGTTGGCTTCGTTGTCCGACGGAAATAGGTAACGCAGACCATTGTGAATCACCGTATGATCAGTCGATCCGGGCATGTGTTTTCCCATCTTGACTAAGCAGACAACGCATTCGCCATCAGCACCCAAGTCGGTGTTCGCAAACTCAGCAGGATTTGCCTTGAACGCGTCTTTTTCATTGGCACTGGGGAACAGGTAAAGACGGCTGTTGTGCAGCACTGGATGTTGAACGGTTCCCGGCACACGTTTGCCAGCCTTTTCGTAACAAACGATGCAGTCACCATTGAGAGCCGGAACAAATTTTTCAGGACTGGCGTCAAACATCGCTTTGATGTTTTCACCTGGGAAGTAATAAGTCACACCGTCGAAGGTCGAACTGATGTTTGGGCTTCCTTTTTCCCATGCTTTCTTCATCACGACGCAAACCGGGCAATAACCATCGAGCCCGATCTTGGTCTTGACCGTGCTGCGATGGTTCATCATCGAGTTGGTTTTGACTGCCGGGCGGTTGGTTGTCGCCTGGGTGTTTCTGGTTCCGTAGCTTCTGGAACCGCTTTGTCCCAATGCGATGTTTGCAGTCATTGGAACGGTCAATGCGGTGATCGTTAAAACAGAAAGAAGTCGTCGTCGGGTGTGTCGCAGTTTCATGGCAAATTTTAAAAGTGAGTTAGATGGGTTGGTGTCGTCTTGCCCTGCTTAATGGTGATTGCGCACAGACGTCCGCCAACGCTGCGGATGTCTAGGGAACTGTCCCGAAATAGCTTTCCGATTTTCCCGTAGCTGGGCCCGCCAGGGTTCAGTCGAGCTTCATCCGATCGTGGACTGAACCCAACGCCTTGAAGGGGTTCTAAATCGTTTAACCGCGTTGGGCATCGCCCCGCGCGTTGTGCTGACCCGAACGCGCGGGGCGATGCCCACGCGGCTAAACGAACTAACACGTTTTTTCCGGGACCAAAACTCTTCATGGCGTTGGACTGAACCCTGGCGGGATCAGCTACGTTTTGAAACAGTCTTTAGGGAAAGGCGATCGAACTGGCCCGCGGCTCACGAGAACGTCCGGCTTATCAATGTCGTAATGGCTGCCCAAAACCAATTAATCTAGCCGCGCAGCGATGACAGACCTCCGGGGCTATTCCCAAACATTCCGATAGCGCAGCGATCAACGACTATTTACATTTAGTCTGTTCGACGTCCCCTGGAAGAGGTCGAGCCAAAGCGTGAGAGAGGGCTTTCGAGCAATGCTGCTCCGTTCCGGCTGCCCAAGCGTCCAACCTCTGCCCGCTACGCGGTGGAGGTGGGAAACTGCACGACGCCCTGCGCGGACAATCGCATGCCTCAACACATTGAACATTCAGTGGGGATGAATGCTACGCGTCCGAATCAGGTTCCGACGGTGGTTCGGCTGCTGGTGTTTCGGAAGAAGGTTCGCCACCGCTTTCAACCACTGCACCTTCAACGACCTCGCCTTCGACAACTTCGGCTTCGGATTCCTCTTCCGCAGGGACTCGGACGACTGCGATCAGGTTGTCGCCTTCGTCGACGTTCATGATTCGAACGCCTTGAGTGTTACGGCCGATGACGTTGATGTCGCCGGCAGCGATCCGCTGGATCTTACCCTTGCCGGTCATCATGAAGATCTCGTCACCCTCGTCCACGCGAGCGATGCCAATCACCTTGCCGTTTCGGTCGCTGGTGCGAATGTCACGCAATCCCTTGCCGCCACGTTTCTGAGTTCGATAGCGAGCACCCGATGCTGAACTGACTTCTTCGCCACTGTTTTCTTCGCCAGTGTCATCATCCGCTGCTACTGAATCATCATCGGCTTCGTCGTTTGAATCATCGGTGGCGTCTGATTCGGCAACGGCATCGTCGGCATTGGGACCAAAGTAGGTTCGCTTGCCGTAGCCATTTTCGCAAACAGTTAATAGGGTCGCGTTGGGATCAGCAACGACCATGCCGACGACGTAGTCATCGCCGACCAACTTGATGCCTTTGACGCCGGACGTGTTGCGGCCCATGGGGCGTGCGTCGGATTCGCGGAAACGAATCGCCATTCCCTTAGACGTTACCAGGATCACTTCGTCGCGAGGCCCGACCACTTTCGCTTCGACCAATTCATCACCATCACGCAATTTAATCGCAATGATGCCACCACGTTTTGGACGGCTATACTGTTCCAGAGGCGTCTTCTTAACCAAGCCGCTGCGGGTGGCCATGACGACGTAGTAACCTTCTTGGTCAAAGTCGCGGATTGCCAAACACTCGGCGACCTTTTCGTCTTTTTCAAGGTTCAGCAAGTTGACGATCGCGCGGCCCTTGGCGTCACGAGCCAATTGCGGCAAGTCGTAAACCTTTTGCCAACGAACTTTGCCCGCTGTGGTCAGGAACAGCAGGTATGCGTGGGTGCTGGCGACGAACAAGTGTTCGATGGGGTCTTCGCTATCGGACTTGGCACCCTTGAGTCCCTTGCCGCCGCGACGTTGGGTGTTGTAAACGCTTGATGGAGTTCGCTTGATGTAGCCCTGGTGCGAAATCGACACGACCATGGTTTCCTCGGTGATCAAATCTTCCAGATCAATGTTGCCGAGTTCTTCCATCGAAATTTCGGTGCGACGATCGTCACCAAACTTACGCTTCATGTCTTCCAGGTCATCCTTGATGATCCCGTAGATCCGTTCCTGGCTGGCCAAGATATCTAGGTAGTCGATGATCTCGGTCAGCAATTCGGCGTGTTCGCCCGCAAGTTTTTCTTGTTCCAAGTTGACCAACTGACCCAAACGCATTCGCAGGATTTCATCGGTCTGGACACTGGTCAGCGTGTACGAATCGGATTCGCCACGTTCAAGCTGGAACTGCTTGAAGCCTTCGTCGCCAAGGGCCCGCTGCATCATCGCCGCGGGGCACTCGATGCCCATCAGCCGTTCTTTGGCTTCGGCTTGTGTTCGTGATTCGCGAATCGTCTTGATGATTTGATCGATGTTGGCCAGGGCCAATAACAATCCTTCGACGGTGTGCTTGCGACGCCTTGCGCGGGCGAGCAAGAATTGGGTTCGGCGGCGGATCACGCTGCTGCGGTGACGGATGAACTCCGTCAACATTTCTTTCAGCGTCAATTCACGCGGCTTGCCATCGACCAACGCCAAAAAGATGACTGAGAACGTCGTTTGCAATGGCGAGAACTGGTAAAGCTGGTTGATGATCACGTCTGGATCACCGTCACGTTTGAGCTCAATGACCAAACGGACCGGTTCCTTCAAATCGCTCTCGTCACGAATCGCCGAGATGCCTTTGATCCGTTCGTCATTGACCAGATCAGCAATTTTTTTCACAACGCCGTCACGCGTTTGCTGATAAGGAATTTCGTGGATCAGGATGCGTGTACGCGTGCCCTTCTTCTCTTCGACCGACACTTTCGCGCGCAGCGTGATCGTGCTGCGACCGGTCTTGTAGCCACGTCGAATTCCGCCACGACCGCAAATGATGCCGCCGGTCGGGAAGTCGGGGCCGGGGACGATCTCGAAGAGTTCTTCGTCGGTGATCGCTGGGTTATCGACCAACGCGATCAACGCGTTGCAGATTTCGGTTGGGTTGTGCGGTGGAATGCTGGTCGCCATTCCGACCGCGATGCCGCCGCTGCCATTGATCAGCAGCGCGGGGAACTTCGACGGCAGGACCGTGGGTTCGGTGCGTGCTTCATCGTAAGTCGGGATGTAGTCAACGGTGTCCAGTTTGATGTCTTCCAACATCGATGCGGCAACGGCTGACAACCTCGCTTCGGTATACCGCATCGCAGCCGGCGGCAGACCTGCGATCGATCCAAAATTCCCCTGTTTGTCCACCAGCATCCGCCGCATGTTCCATTCTTGGGCCATGCGAACGAGCGTTGGGTAAATGACACTTTCACCGTGCGGGTGATAGTTACCCGACGTGTCACCGGAAATCTTTGCGCACTTGACTCGTTTGCTGCCGGGCCCGAGATTCAGGTCATTCATGGCGACCAAAATCCGCCGCTGTGACGGTTTCAGCCCGTCGCGAACGTCCGGCAAAGCACGGCTAACGATGACGCTCATTGCGTAGGTCAGATAGCTGTCGCGAAGCTCTTCTTCGATCGGCAAATCGATCATCCGCAAAGCGCCCGCACCACCACCGGCCGCCATGATGCCGTCTTCATCTGGTCCGCCAGTGTCTTCGTCGTTATTGTCGGTACCGTTCTCGTCAGCCAAGGGGAAAGTTCCTTAGTCAGTGGTGGATGAGGACACGCGTTGAGTCCCCTTTTCAGCCCCACATTGTAGGCAGACAAAGGCTTTCTCACCAGCGGGGGAGCGACTTGCTGGGAGCCCGCTTTTGTTCGTCAAAAGCGTTGTTTTATCAGCGAATCGCGTTCGTTTTTCAGGTGCCACGAAGAGGAGTGATCCATGACTCGAATTGCCAGTATCCAAATCGGCAAAATCGTCTCGGGCGGCGACCCGACCACCCGCGACGTGACCCACCGATGGTGGTCCAGTGCGTTCGACAAACGTTCGATCGCCGGACCCGTTTCCGTCGGCCCGATGGGAATCGTCGGCGACGAGGTGGCCGATAAAAAGCACCACGGCGGAGTCGAAAAGGCGATGCTGTGCTACGGCCTGAGCCACTATCAATGGTGGAACCAGAAGCATCCCGAACTAGAAATGGGGCCGGGCGGCTTGGGTGAGAACCTGACGATCCAAGACCAAGATGAAACCAGTGTTTGCATCGGAGATCGCTATCGAGTTGGTTCTTGCGAGATCGAGGTCAGTCAGCCGCGACAACCATGCTGGAAAATCGCTCGGCGCTGGGGCGTGAAGTCGTTGACCAAAGAAGTGGGCCAAAGCGGATACACGGGCTGGTACGTGCGCGTGATGGTTGCTGGACAAATCAGCACAGGTGACGAACTAGTCTTACAAAGCCGACCAAATCCAAGCTGGTCAATCGCTCGAGCCAATGACATCCTGTTTGGGCGAGAAAAAGATCCGCACGCCGTGGGGCAGCTAAAAGAGTTGCCGGAATTATCACACGAGTTCAAGAAAGACGTTTAGTCAGTGGCATAGGCTTCCAGCCTGTGATTGCGATGTCCACAGTCTGGGAGCTTTTGCCACTTACTCAACGGAACTTAAGCAGGTGACAACGCGGCAGTTGGGTCTGCGAATTCTTCTTCGTTGCCAACCAGGTCAGCCTTCGCATCTTCGTCTACTGATGGCAAGCGAATGAAGTAGAACAAACACATTGATGCGATCGCAACGCTGGCGATGACCCAAACCAAATTGTATTCGGGGCCGCCACCAGTGCTGGACACCAACGCTTGAGCAGCCGGATGAGTGCTTTGGGCGATCCGTTCCAGCGATACCGAAAGCGTGTTGTTGGTCATGTGAATCAGAATGCCCGGAAGCACGCTGCCGGTTTTCAACGCGAGATAACCCAGCAACAGTCCCATGAACGTGGCGCAAATGGATTGTTGAAGCACGCCGTGCGAAATTCCAAACATGATCGCCGTGACAAAAATTGCACGGAGCTTGCCTCGGTTACGAACGAGTCCACCGAAAATGAACCCGCGGAACGCCAACTCTTCGCAGATCGCTGGAACGACCGCCATCAAGAAGATGACTGACATCAGCGGTGCGGAACTGATTTGATCCGTGAACGGCTTCATCGCCGCCGTTGCCTGCTCGCTAATTGGATACGCATAGCTCACCAAACCAGCCAACATGACGTATGTCGGATGCAAACAAATTCCGAACACCACCGCGATTGGCAGTGTCAAAGGATTCGACAAACGAATGCGTAGCGAATGTTTCAGCGACGTTGTTAGCACCGTCGCCATCATCAACGTGGGTGCTAGGATCATGCCAATTTGCGGCATCATGACTAGCTTCGCGATGCCGGCGAACGTTGTCGGCATTTCTGTGACAACTAATTTCCCGAAGAACAACGCGACCAGGATAATCGCACCGCAGGAAAACGCTTGTGTGGGCGTTGCGGCACGTTGCCGGTCTCGCCACAAGTGACGAACCCATTGGCTCAGTTCCCACTGGTCGCCACCGCCAAACAAGACCGCTTCGTCCTCGAATTGCCGACGTGCCCAGGTCACTGCTAACCACAGGCATCCTGCGGTCACTGCAGCGACGATTGGCAAGTACATCAATGCGTGTGCATATTGACCTTCGACCAACGATCGCACCATCAAAAACATGCCGGTCACTGGGATCAAGCTGGTTCCGGCTGTTAAGGTTGTTCCAGGCAACATCGGTAACAACACAAGCGGCAGCGTCACCATCATCAATGGCATCAAGTAGTACTGACCTTCCTTGCTGCTGCGAGCCATCGCTGCGACCGCAAGTGCCAACGCGCTGAACAGGGCAGAAAGCGGAACGAGTGCAACCAACAACCACAGCATGGGTACCATTGGTGGCGAACCGACTTGTCCGCCGCCAACACCCATTTGTTTGAATACGAACGAACTGGTCACCAGCATGCTGCCCGCGTTTAGGATCGCTGTCATCATGCTAAAGGTGGTGACCGCGCCCAGTTTTCCCCAAACGATTTCGCTGCGAAGAGCTGGACTGCAAAGCAGCGTTTCTAAAGTTCCGCGTTCTTTTTCACCTGCGACCAAGTCGATCGCTGGATAGAACGCACCGGTCATCGCCCAAACCAACATGATAAAGGGCAGCAGCTTGCTCCAGAATGCCGCTTCGCGAGTTCGCTCCGGTGCAATGTCAATGTCTGCGAGTTTGAAAGGAGCCAGCAGGCTGATATCAATGCCGGTTGTTTCAAGTCTCTGACGAACCCAACCGCTTTGCCATTTCGACAAAATGCCGGTCAAACGATCCCTCGCAACCATCGATTGGTCCGACGCGACGTTGTAGAGCAATTGCATCGAGGCTTCTTGGTCAGAGCTTCGTGCCTGCGGGTCTGCGAACTTTGGCGGGATCACCAGCACGGCGTCGAAGATGCCGTCGCGAACCCAATTGTTGGTTGTTTCTTTGACGTTCTTGGCTTGGTTTAGGACGCCATCGTGTCGGCCAACACCGTTCCAGGTGTAGCAGAGCAGTTCCAGACGTTCATCGTTATCGGTTAGCCCGTCAACGAAGGTTTCTGTTTTGACCAACGGCGGCACATCGCCAATCAAGTGATCGGTGCCGACGATACAGATCGACGTTGGATGCTGTTGGGTGAACTGCGCGATTTGCATCAACAGCATTCCGACCAACGGGTACAGCAAAATCGGCAGTACCGCGATCGTGAACAGAGTCCGCCGATCTCGCAGTTGGTCCATCATTTCGCGGGCATAGATCATCCAGACGACCGACAATCTTGGCCGGCCCGCCCGTTTTGCTTTTTCTCTCAGTTGTTCGCTGCGTTCGCTCATCAGATTCCGGCCCCCACATCGTGTGCTAGTTCATTGTTTTCTGCGGACTCATGATTGCTGAGCAAGCCGAAGAATAATTCTTCAAAGTCATTTTCGCTGTGTCGTGATCGCAGTTCGCTTAGCGTCCCCGAGTCCAGAATCTTGCCGCGATGCATGATGGCGATTCGATCGCATAACCGTTCGACTTCGCTCATGATGTGTGTTGAAAAGATCAGACACTTGCCGGATTCACGAAGATCGCGAATGACGGAAAGCAAATTTCGAGCAACTAGAACGTCCAGGCCAAGCGTTGCTTCGTCAAAGATCAGCACCGGCGGGTCGTGAACCATTGCCCTGGCGATCGAGACTTTCTGTTTCATTCCCGTTGACATCTTGGCACCGGGCGTGTCGCGAAACTCGTTCATTCGCAACTGTTCAAACAACGTTTCCACGCGATCGGTCAGTTCTTTTTTCGGCATCCCATGCAACCGACCAAAGTACTCGACCATTTCCCATGCCGTCATGCGGTCATAGATGGCGGTGTTGTTGCTGACGAAGCCAATTCTCTTACGCACTTCCGCTGGGTCAGCCGAAACATCGAATCCCGCGACCGTCGCGATGCCAGAGGTCGAACTTAGAACCGTGCTTAAGATCCGCAGCACGGTGGTTTTGCCGGCACCGTTGGGGCCCAGCAAACCAAAAATCTCGCCGGGTTGAACTGAGAAAGAGATGCGATCAACAGCAACGAACTTCCCGCGACTGAGATCGTCATAGGTCTTCGTTAGATGTTGAACGTGGATCATGGCAACTTCGCTGGTGTGTTAGAACGCTTATGCAGATTGTGACGGCGCGCACCGATTCGGCGCAGCAGCGGACACGATCTTGCTTACGTTTAGAGCGTAGCTTGCAGCAAAGTTGCGGGCGGTCAGCAAGTTTGCATGGTTCCATTCAAAGCCAAGTTGCCCCCCGGATTAACCGTTATTTCCGGACAGATTACGGTAATAGACGCGTAAGTGAGCCGCGGGCGCGTAAGTGGCCGGGCATCCCGAGCTGACCGAATCCACACGGCCTACCAGTTGACGATCACCCAAGCGTGTCCGGTTTTCCGCTACCTATTCAGTCTCGGCCATGTCGCGGGCGTGGTAGCTGCTTCGTACGAACGGGCCGCTGGCGACTTTCTTGAAGCCCATCGATTTTGCGATCTCGCCAATCTCGTCAAATTCCTCCGGTGGAACGTAGCGCACTACCGGCAAATACTTTTCACCTGGCTGCAGGTATTGGCCCAGCGTCAGGAAATCGACGTCGTACTCTCGCAGGTCGGCAAACGCATCGATCAGCTCGCCACGTTCTTCGCCCAGACCCAACATCAAACCACTTTTGGTTTTGACGGATGGATTGTATTGCTTGACTTGCTTCATCATTTGAAGCGTCCAGCGGTAATCACTCTTGGGGCCGCGAACTCGGCGATACAATCGGGGAACCGTTTCCATGTTGTGGTTGAACACGGTCGGCGCGGCATCGATGACGATTTTCAGAGCGTCTTTGCAGTGAACAAAATCAGGCGTCAGCACTTCGGTTGTCGCACCGGTCTTTTCGCGAACGGCGACAACACAGTCGTGGAAATGCTGTGCACCACCGTCCTCCAAATCGTCTCGCGTGACGCTGGTGATGACGACATGCTTCAATCCCAAACGCGAAGCGGCTTCGGCGACGCGATCAGGTTCGTCGGCTTCGGGCAATTGCGGTGGACGTCCGCGATGAACCGCACAAAACCCGCAAGGCCGTGTACAAACGTTGCCAAGAATCATGAAAGTGGCGGTTTGCTGGCTGTAGCATTCCATCCGGTTGGGACATTTCGCGTTCTCGCAAACCGTTTCCAACTTCAGCTCTTCCATCAAGCTGTCGGTCATGTGGTTGGAATTGCTACGCGGGATCGGCCGTTTTAGCCAACGCGGCAGCCGACCGGTCGCACTGACATCGGTGCCTTCGGGGATTTCGGGTTCGGCAACAACGGGGAGACGAAAAGCCATGCGAGAGAGTTCAAATGAGTGAAACGGAAGTGCGAGTTCGTATTGTAGTGCAGCACCAACTTTTAGCCAGACTTGGCCAATTCGCCGCAGATCGATCCAACTTCGGTTTTCATCATCAGATTTTCGCCCTCAGGATTTCTTCTAGCCGCTGTTTGGCCGCTGTTTAGCTGCTGTTTAGCCGCGTGGGCATCGCCCCGCGCGTTCGGGCCAGCGCGACGCGCGGGGCGATGCCCACGCGGTTAAACAGTTTGGAAACCGTTCACTGCGTTGCTTTCCGCCCCCTGCCGCATTCAATCACGTGCCCATTACAATTCGGCAACTATGGCCAAGAACAAAAAATCCAAGGGTTCCGTAGGCAAGGGCAAATCAAAGAAGAAGCCCGAGCCCGGCTTTGTGCCCGTTTCCGAAAATCGCAAGGCTCGTCACCGATACGAGATCTTGGACTCCGTGGAATGCGGCATGATGTTGATGGGCAGCGAAGTCAAATCGATGCGGGACGGAAAACTGTCACTCGACGAAGCCCACATTCGCACCAAAGATGATTGTCTGTGGTTGGTGGGGGCCGACATAGCCCACTATCGAAACGCTGGCGATTGGAATCACGATCCCAGGCGACCGCGAAAGTTGCTGGTGCGTTCGCGAGAATACGACAGCTTCGCCGGACGAGCACACGAACGAGGATTAACGCTGATTCCGTTGCGAGTCTATTTCAACGAACGTGGGATCGCGAAGTGTGTGATGGGTCTAGTCAAAGGTAAAAAGTTGCACGACAAACGCGAAACACTGAAAAAACGAGACACCGATCGTGGACTTCGCCGCGCGATGAGGCATCGTCGATGAATCGTGACCAGCAAACCAGTGAAACACTACTGACCGCAACCGACGTGGTCAAAACGTTTGATCAACCCGCCGATCAAAGCGGCGGTAAAGACGGACGGTTGACGGTTTTGGATCTGCCAAAGTTTACGATCGCCTATGGTGAACAAGTCGCTTTGATTGGGCAAAGTGGTGGTGGCAAAACGACTCTGTTGCATCTGTTCGCAGGCTTGTTGGTTCCTGACAGCGGGACGATCAACATTGCCGGCATCGAATTGAGCCGGCTTAGTGAACAGGGCCGCGATCGTTTCCGCGCCGCCAACATTGGTTACGTGTTTCAGACCTTCAATCTTTTGCCCGCCTTCACGGCGATCGAAAACGTCAAACTTGGAATGTCGTTTGGGCAAGGCAGCGTTGATGCTGGACGTGCCGCCGAATTGCTGGACCGAGTCGGTTTGTCCGAGAGAGCGAATTATCGGCCCAGTCAATTGAGTGTCGGCCAGCAGCAACGCGTCGCGATCGCTCGATCGCTTGCCGGCCAACCCAAGTTGCTTTTGGCAGACGAACCAACCGCGAACGTCGATCCCACCAGCGCCGAAACTGTTTTGGATTTGATTCGCACGTCGTGCCGTGATGAAGGCATTTCGTTGTTATTGGTGACCCACGACATGAACGTTGCCCAGCGGTTTGACCGAGTGGACGAACTGGACACGATCAATCGAGCACTCTCGGCCCATTCCAAGCAGGCAGTCTGATGTCGTTGTTGACCATCGCGTGGCGAAACTTTTGCCACCGTCCTCTTTCCAGTCTGTTGACAACGCTTTCGCTTGCCCTTGGCGTCGGCTTGGTCGTGTTGGTGCTGTCGATTTTTGGCATCGTCAATGAAGCGTTCACTCGCAACGCAACCTTTGGCTACAACCTAGTCGTCGGCCCCAAAGGTAGTGCGTTGCAGTTAACACTGAACAGCGTTTTCTACCTGAGCCAACCGATCGAGAATCTGCCATATTCCCAGTACATGGAGATGTTTCCGCAGGCCGAACGCCAAGCCATGGTCGACCGTTTGGGTGGCGATCCAGAATTGGCGGAGCGTGATGGAAAGTATGCCGCGTTCGTTTCAGGCGGCTACGCGATCCCGCTGGCACTAGGCGATTATTACGGCACGTTCCGAGTGGTTGGAACGACGACGGACTTCTTTGAAAAACTACGGCATGGACCGGAGCTGGATCAGCCATTTGAATTTGAGGACGGTGAAGCGTTCCAAGCGGAATCGGAGGCCAACGGATTTTTCGAGGCCGTGTTGGGGAGTCGCGTCGCGGCGGAAATGGAAGTCGGCGTCGGCGATGTGCTGTACCCGACTCATGGTGACCCCGAAGGCAAGGGCCATGAAGAAGCTTTCATGATCACCGGAGTGCTCGCGCCCACGGGAACCCCCAACGATCGCGCCGCCTTCGTCAATTTGGAAGGCTTTTACCTAATGGAAGGTCACGCCAAGCCGATCGACGAAAGCGAGAAATTCGAGCCGGCGAATGATCAGAACGTTTCAAGCGATGATGAAGGCAAGCTTCGCCCGTTAACGATTCCCGAGCGCGAGGTCACTTCGGTTTTGATTCGGACCGGAAACATGATGTTCGCACCAGGGATGCAGAACATGATCAACGAATCGCTGGAAGCGCAAGCGGCGGCACCCGTTGGTGAGATCTACAAGCTGATGGATGCCATCGTTGGTCCCGTCATGCAAGCCTTGTTGGGTATCACGTTGATCACTTGCGTTGTTGCCGCCGTCGGAATTCTTGTTGCGATCTACAATTCGATGAACGACCGCCGCCGCGACATTGCGGTGATGCGGGCTTTGGGGGCTCGCCGCGAAACGGTGACCGCAATCATCGTGTTTGAGAGTTTTTTGGTGGCGATCATCGGCGGAGTCCTCGGCTGGATTCTGGCACACGCGGCGATCGTTTTGTACAGCGGAAAAATCGAAGACCAGACGGGAATCAGCGTCAACTTCTTCACCGTCACCAGCTACGAAATTTATATTCTGCCGGTCGTTTTGGCGCTGGCGTTATTGGCAGCCTTGCTACCCGCTTGGTCAGCTTACCGAACCGATGTCGGATCGAACCTGTCGGCTTGATTCGCCGAAGAAGCGTCCATCTTTTCAACGGTCCTCTCTGTATCCTTGCGACTCTCGCGACTTTGCGTCTATTTCTCAGGCACAAGCGACGCACAACTTCCAGCCCCGCGACCGGACAACGGCAAGGCAGCAGTTGTTGCCCGGGCTGACGAAAATGTGTCGCTGTCAACTTGTCACGCCCCTTGAAAGTAGGCCGTAGCGAGCCATAGCGAGTTACGGCGTTGCGCACATTGCCGTAACTCGCTTTGGCTCGCTACGGCCTACGTGCTGGCGATCAGGGAAATGTGCTGTTGCCACAATGCTTCGCAGCGTTCCAGTTCGTGTTGTCTGCCATGGTGCAGCTTGCCCAATTTGCTGCGTTGCAATGATTTTCATCAGGCCAGGAATCTTCCCGCGCGTTCGTTCCGGGTGGACGCGCGGGGCGATGCCCAACGCGGTTAAACAATTTAGAATTCCTGCACGGCGTTGGCCGTTGCTCGTCCGCAGTCGCTGTGCTTGTGCGCGCGGCAAGTTCATCTTCGGGTTACGAGAGTCCATCAGGTTCGGTGCAGGTCAGTAAACAAGTTCGATCCAGCGTCCGTCGGATTCGAGCTCCGCTTTCCATTGAGACCACAGAGATCCTGCGACTGCCGCTAGCGCAGCGTCGAGTTCTTTGAGCACCTCTTTGACGCCCGCAACGTAAACGTAGGTTGTGGGTTCAGCTAACAACTTGGTCAGCTCGACTGCGCGCGACTTGATGGCGGTTTCCCAATCGATGTCATCGTTCCAGCCGGGGCGTTTGCTAAGTGCATTGATCGCATCGAATGTTTCGCGATCGTAGTACATCGCGAAGTCATCTTTCTCGTCGTTTCGATACAGCATATCCAGTCCCGCTTGCCCGCCATGGAAAAGCATGATTCGACCGGCAAAGCCGGGCTGGTCAGCGTAGATGCTTTTGACGAACGCTCGAAACGGTGCGATCCCGGTGCCAGCACTGATCAAGATCAAGGTTGCGTTGTAATTGGCTGGGAACTTGAAGGGTTGGCCATACGGGCCGGTGATCGTCAACGTATCGTTGGTGCCTAGATCGCAAAGATAGTTCGATGCGATTCCCGGAAACTCTTCGCCGCTGTAGGGATCAAGATATGTACACCTGCGAACGCAGATGCCGAATCGTTGTAAGCCTTCGCTGTTGGTTTGCGGAACGTCCGCAACGCCATAGAGCCGAAAGTGGTGATCGTGTCCAAAGGCTTCCGATCCCGGTGCCAGTACGCCTAGGTTCTGCCCCACTTTGGCTTGGAAGTCAGGGTCTTGAACCTCAATCGTAATTTCACGCACCTCGTGCTCCGAATCAGGCGGGCTGATTCTCTCGCTGCTTAGCACTGTGGCCTGATAAGTGGTTGCGACATCGTAATCCTGCAGTTGCATCATTTCGCTCCGATTGAGTCCGAGTTTTGGTAAATCATCTTCATTCTTATTCGTGTATGTTGTCGCACTGCGAATCGCATCGGCAGCCATGACAACCTAGCCGTCCTTGCAACGCATCTTGTCCGTTTGCCGCCCCCGTGACGCGAATCCAAGACCACTGCACGGCCAACCACGCGACCAGGATCGTGGTCACGCCAAGCATTGCCTTGACGAGCGTTAAAAGCAGCGGTTCGATCATTATTAAAATGTCCTTTAGCTAAACAGGCCAGCGAATCCCATGAAGCAGACCGACAGAAATCCCGCGATGATCAACGTGATCGCGGTTCCCTTGACCAGCTCCGGTGTATTTCCAAGTTCCATCTTCTCTCTTAGTCCCGCCATCAGCACCAGCGCCAGCGTAAAGCCGATTCCCGCACCTGCTGCGTAGACGATGGATTGCAGAAATCCATAGCCCTTGTTGGTTTGGAAAAGTGCCACGGCAAGGATCGCACAATTGGTCGTAATCAGTGGCAAGAAGATGCCAAGAGCTCGAAACAATGTCGGGCTGGTCTTCTTGATGAACATTTCGACCAACTGCACCGTCGAAGCAATGACCGCGATGAACGAGATCAATTTCAGGAAAGGCAGCCCGATCATCATCAACAGTGAATTGATGCCGAATGCGGCCATCGAACTGACCATCATCACAAAAGTAACGGCCCCGCCCATGCGAACGGCCGTGTCTAATTTTCCCGACACACCCAAGAACGGGCAAATGCCCAAAAAGTACGCCAACACAAAGTTATTGATCAGGCAAGATCCAATAAAAATTGACCACAGTGGTTCGTCATTCACAGCGTTGACTCCTTCGCTTCTTGCAGTCGCGATTTTCGTTGTTGGTACCAGTTAATCAACAACAGCCATCCGGCCAGCGTGAAAAAGCCACCTGGCGGCAACATCATCACCACCCACTCTTGATACGATTCACCAAACAGTCGGACATTGAACAACGAACCCGCGCCAAGGATTTCGCGAACACCGCCCAGGCACAGCAGTGCCAGCGTAAACCCCACTCCCATGCCCAGTGCGTCCAGCGCTGATCGTGCCACGCTGTTCTGCGAAGCGAACGCTTCTGCGCGACCCAGAATCAAACAGTTGACCACGATCAGCGAAATGAAAGCTCCCAGGGCTTTGTGCAGATCTAAACTGACGGCCTGGATCGCGTAATCGACGATCGTGACGAAAGTCGCGATCACCAAGATGAATGTCACGATGCGTACTTGCTTGGGCACGACATTGCGAATGGTCGAAACGACGATGTTGGACATCAGCAAAACGAACGCGGTCGCCAAGCCCATCGCCAACGCGTTGATCGCGGTGTTGGTCACTGCCAATACCGGACACATGCCCAACACTTGCACAAACACAGGGTTCTGTTTCCACACGCCTTTAATAAAATCATCCGGCGTCACTGATTGTTCTTGTTCAAATCCCACCGCCATCACGGAGCCTCCTTTTCGCGTGTCGCAAAGTCCGCCTGATGGGGATGCAGTTTAGGAATCCATCGGCCCGTGCTTTCGCTGAGCATTTTGGTGATCGCACGCGAAGAAATCGTTGCGCCGGTGATCCCGTCAATCTGCCAAGCCTCTGTTTTCTCGCCCGGTTTAACGAATTCAATTGGGTTGGCGACTTCGCTCTTTTCAGCGTTCAGGCTGACGTCGAGTGATTCAAAGTTTGCTAGAAAGTTGGCGTTCTTTTCGATTTGATCGCCCAAGCCGGGCGTTTCGCGACTCTCCAAAACGCTGGTTCCGATTACCGCTTGTTTGTCGAACGAATATCCGTACAGGATTCGGATGATATCGGCGTAACCCATGCCTTGGGTTTCAATCGCAAGCCCGATCAGTTCATCGTTATCATCGTATCCGGCAAAAACGAGGCCGGCAGCTTCGGAGTCGGTGGGTTCAGGTTTCAGTTCGCCAGTGGTTTCGTCGATTTGAAACGCCTTGCTTGTGCTAGCACCCGGCAATACTTCCAAGATCGCGCGTTGTCGCATTGCGATTCGATTGTTTCGGATGATGGGCTTGGTGATTTCATCGACGGTTACGATCGCCAAAGCACAAACCAGCCCAACGCTTAAAACGACACCGTAGATTTTCGCAGGACCAGCATCCGTCGAGTCGTTCGTCACGATGGGACTCCTTTGACCGCGCTTCCGTAAACCTTTGGCTGGATCCAATGGTCGATGTGTGGCGAAGCGGCATTGCCAATCAAAATCGCGTACATCACACCATCGGGCATACCGCCCCAGACTCGAATCAGCACGGTCAGAAACCCGATCAGCACGCCGTAGACCACACAACCTCGATGAGTGATTGGCGAGCCCACCATATCGGTCGCCATAAACACGGCACCCAGCATCAGTCCGCCAGAAAACATGTGAAACATTGGGCCTGCGTAGCGACTTGGATCGATCAGGTGAAGAATCGTGCAAAAGATTGCGACCGTGCCAAGGATCGATACTGGAATCTGCCAGCTCATCATCTTTCGAGCGACCAAATAAACGCCGCCGATAATGATTAGGATCGCGCAGGTTTCTCCGGTGGATCCTGTCGTTAGACCCATCAAAAGGTCAGGCGTCGAAGTTGCTTTCTCCTCAAACTTCCAAGCCGAAAGAGGCGTTGCGGCGGACACACCATCAACGTAGACGGGCTTGGTAAACGGCACCGTTAACGTTGACGATGGCAACGACTGAAAACGCCCCTGCGTCTGCCGCATCCAACTGGTCATCGCGGCAGGAAACGCGGCTTGTAAGACGGCTCGCCCGATCAGTGCTGGATTGAAAGCGTTACAGCCAAGCCCGCCGAACAAAAACTTCGACCCGCCAATTCCAATGACGCCACCGGCCGCAACCATCCACAGCGGCAAACCAGGCGGCAAGGTCAATCCAAGCAGGATCCCAGTGATCGCCGCGGACCAATCGCCGACGGTGGTCGGGATGCCATTGATTCGGCACAACAGATGCTCCGTCAGCACACACGAAACGACTGCCGTGATCAAAACCAGCACCGCGGATAGGCCGAACGCATAAATTGAAAACAGGCACACCGGCAACATCGCCAGCACGACGTTGAACATGATCGTATCGACACTCGACACGGCACCAATATGCGGCGAACTTCGGATCGTTAACGTTTTCAGTCCTTGCTTCATTCGTTTGCCTTTGCTTTCCGAATGGCACGTTTGGCGATCCGAAATTTCTGTACCAATGGAATGTGAGACGGACAAACAAACGTGCAACAACCACACTCGAAACAATCCATCAAGTTAAACTCTTCGACCATGGCGTCGTGTTTATTCTGTGATGCCAATAATCCCAATTGCGAGGGATTCAGAAACAGCGGACACGCATCAACGCAGTAAGCACAGCGAATGCACGGGTATTCTTTGCGGCTAATCATCTTGCCCGTATCACGCTGCGAATACGCGATGACGCCGGCGGTGCCTTTTGTGATCGGAATGTCTAAACTACTGGCGGCATTTCCCATCATTGGGCCACCCATGATCACCGTCGATAGATCGTCTTCGGTTCCGACTGCGTCCAAAATAAATCGCAGCGTGGTGCCAATCGGGATTCGATAATTGCCCTTCTTTTTGACCGCTGGTCCGCCGACCGTGATGATGCGTTCATGGAGGCCCATGGCGTGCGGCAACAGTTTGCCAAGTTCGGCGGTGGTCCCCACGTTGACGCAAACGACATGCACATCCAGCGGCAGTCCGCCGGAGGGAACTTCGCGGCCCAGGACAGCCGCGGTCAACATCTTCTCTGCGCCCTGCGGATACTTCACCGGTAACACTTCCACGGTGATTGGTGCGCCGATGGGAACGGCAGCTCGCAACCGGTCGGCTGCATCGACCTTGTTGGATTCAACCGCGATCACCGTTTGGGTTGCACCGGTGGCTCGCATCAAATACGGGATGCCTTTCATCACGTCGTCGGCGTGTTCCAACATCACGCGGTGGTCGGTGGTCAGGTACGGTTCGCATTCGGCTCCGTTGATCAGCAACGTGTCGATAAACTTTCCATCGGGGATTTTCAGTTTGGCATGCGTTGGAAACCCTGCACCGCCCAAGCCCACGACTCCGGTTTGCTGAACCGCAGCAATAATCGTTTCGGGACTGGCCGAATCGATGTCGCAAGGAGTTCCTTCGATGACCTCTTGAGTCGAGGCTGGAAACGGTTCGAGAAAAAACGCCGGTTCCATCTTTCCATTGATCGCCGGCGACAACGCGATGCGGCGAATCAGTCCGGTCGCCGGTGCATGAATCGGGACCGACATGAAACCGTCCGCCTCGGCAATGCACTGACCACGAGTGACTTCGGCACCTTCGCCAACAATCGGTAACGCCGGTTTGCCGATGTGCTGCGAAAGCGGAACGACCAACAAAGGTGCGAACTGGAATTGCTGAATCGGCAGACCGCGGGTGTCATCCTTGGAATCGGGAGGATGAATGCCGTGGGCAAACGTCTTGCTGCCAAAAAGGTCGGTAACGCCAGCACTCATGAGTTGTACTTCTCGGCCCGCGCGATCAACTTCTCAATTCCTTTTTCACTGTGATCTTTCGGCATCCCCGGATGAATGACTCCGGCGGTGCAGCGTTCCGCCGCGACCACCAAATCCTTGAATGGTCCGCCTTGTGGATCTTTGATGATCGCCTTTTTCTGATCGTTGTAAACGAAGATGTGAGGGTTCAGATTGACGCATTCGTCGCACGACGTGCATTTCGGCGTATCGATCCAAGGGGCCATGTATCCATTGGCAGCGGCGGGCTGGCTGGATGCGGGTTGGCCGGATGCGGGTTGGCCGGATGCGGGTTGGCTGGCGGGAGGCATCAGTGCAGGCATTGCTGACGCACTTGTGGTTTCTTCTTGGTCGACACCTGTTCCTTCGCCCAGGGCCATCTGCATGATGCCGGTCGCAATGCGATTCGATACGTCGCGTTTGATTTCGGCTTCGATGGCGCCGCGATCAATTTGCTTCTCTCCCACCCTTGCCATCGACTTCAAAATCTTCCAGAAATCGCGTCGGTCTTCGCAGGATCGAACGATCGGATTGGCAACCAGCAATCGCATCAACTGCTGATCGCGATTAACGCTCCAAACGTACGGGAACAGCCCTTCGCGGTCTTCTTCTTCAAGCTCCAGGTACTCGGCAAGCGGGACCATGTTGTCGTTCCAGGTGTCCGGTGGAGCGGCCCGGTAATGTTTGCGAAAGCGAATCTCAGTCGCGGCAAAGTCCGCAAAGGTCATCGGCAAATCCATCGACTTCTGGCGCCCATTTTCGATGTACTTTAATTCGTACGTCGGCCAATCTGCTTCCATTGCCGGGTTGCCATCCAGTTCCAAGCACTCTTGCGGCGTCGTGCCAAGATCCGGGTTGTACCTGTACAGCGGATAGGCTCGTGATTCAACGGCTAGCTTTGCCTGATGAGCACTCATGTCGTCGCCGATCCCATGCTCAGGCTGGCAAGGCGTGTACAGCGTAAACATGGCTGGCCGACGAGACTTCAAGCCTTGGATGAACCCTTCGATCACGTGATTCGGGTTGGCGATTGAGCTTTGCATGATGTAGGTCGTTCGGTGCGCCATGCCGATTAGTCCGATCTCTTTGCGAATCTCTTCCTTGCCCTTGGCCGCATTGCCGTACTGGGCCATGTCCGAAATCTGACCAAAGAATCCAGACGTGCAAGCTTGGCCGCCGGTGTTGGAATAGACCTGCGTGTCCAGGATCAGCACTTTGATCGGTTTGCCTGACATCATCGCGCGAGACAGGTTCTGGAAACCAATGTCGAACATCGCCCCGTCACCACCGATGGCGACCACTGGCGGGCAAAGTTCCCATTCTTCGTCAGTGAATTGTTGCCAATCGAAATGAGTCAGCGATTCGGCGTCAACCGGCTTACCCGCCAATTCGCCTTCCGCCATTCGGATCGTCCTAAACCCGTCGGCCATCTTTGCCATGTGTCCTTCAAAGACGCCCATCGCCACCGAACATGGATCCTGGAACAAGTGATTCGACCAGGGGAATGGATAGGGATTGAACGGATAAGTGCTGCCCCAAACCGACGAGCAACCCGTCGCATTCAAAATGCCCGCATTGGCTCGGCCACGCCCGGTGACGCCATCGCTGTACTTCCATTTCAATTCTTGCAGCTTGCCCAGCAAACTGGTCACGTGACGTAGCCATTGTTGGTCGATCGGCTCGCCGCCATTCTGTTTTTCAACACGCCCGGCAATCCCCGCCAGCGTGACGTCGCTGTTGCCAATGTCATCGATGATGCTTGCGATCGCCTTGGGATCGCTGACGTCAATTTCGTGGACCAGTTTTGCCTGAATTTGTTGTTGCAGTTTTTGAATCAATTCGTCCAGGTGAGCAACATGACGCTCGACGCGAGGTTGCATTAAAGCTTCGATTGTTGCGGTGAAGATGTGAACGACACTCTTTTCACCGCAACCTAGGCAGGCACCGTCGCCACTGGCCAAGGCTGAGTAGTTTTCCTTTTCAAGCAGAATTGTTTCCAGCGCACCAATGCCTTCTTCGATGTCATCGACGCGAACGTATTTCTTGGGCGTGGTCGGCAAGTCCTTCCACAAATCCCAATTCTTACGCAGCGTTTCAACGGACTCTGTTGTTTGCGTGACCGTTCGCAGTGCATCGTCGTTGCAAACTTCCACGCACTCCATACAGCCTTTGCAGGTGTAGGGATTCACCGTGATGCTCAACAAACCGCCTTCGCCCGGCGACTTGTCTTCCTTGTTCGTGAAATAGGGTCGCGACAGAGCGAACTGGAACTCGCCCAGTTCTTCGCGGAATATCTCGAATTCATGTTTCAGTTCGTCACGATCAGACGTTTCCAGTTTGCTTTCTCGCAGCGTCTTTCCGATCGCTTCGTCCAGCATTCCCGAAACATTATCGTTCTCGTTTGCTTCGGTCAAAATCCCACGAAGGTTTGTTTCGACTTGACGAACCGCACCAGGCAAATGCTTTAGCTCGGCACCATGTTTGCGAACACGATCGACGACTGTATCGAACACCTGACTGACTTCATTGACCAATCCGGGGATCGCCGTGTCGGGACAAACCGTGTAACAACTTCCGCACGCGGTACAGTTCTCCGCGATCCACTGGGGATGCTGAAAACGAATTCCCGTCATGTCGCGAAACGCAGTCGTGACCGCGGGCATCGTTCCCATCCCGCTGAACGGATCGGTGATGATGTCGTTGCCCATCCCACGCGCGTAGAAGCTGCCGGTTTCCTCCCAGAAGCGATGAATGTCGCTCAGTGGCGTTTTTCCCTGCGGCAACGATTTAAGCAGGATCGGCAAATGCGGTTCTTTGCTGTGACCGTTACTTTGCTCGGACGGCTGTTCGATCTCGCCGTGCGTCACAGGTTTTACTTCATCGAAGCCGCGTTTGACGACCGCCAAATTCTCTTCAACGATTCGTGCCCCCTTCGCACCAAACTTGCTTTTAAGTTGCGTGTGAATCGCATCGATCAATCGGTCATTCGACAATCCAGCTTGCTCGGCGACCGGCGAAGCGGCAAAGAACGCACCTTGAAAAGCGATGCCTTGCATCCGGAGCTGCAAATCCGGGTCGCTCGCTTCTTCACGGGCAATCTTGAACGCATCCAAGTAGAACAGTTGGATGTTTTTGTCAGCGATGATGCGACGATAGGGTTCAGGAATGCTTTTCCAAACGGCAGCGGCGGACGGTTGGTCGCTTTGAATGATGAAGACGCCGTTTTCTTTTAATCCCGCCAGTGCGTTGGTATGCAGGAACACGTTTGGATCAGGAGACAGCACTACGTCAACGTAGAAGTACTCGCTGTTGACGCGAATCGGTTCGGGGGCTGCGGACAAGTAGTACGTCGTTGGCTGTCCTTTCTTTTCTGATCCGTATTTCGGGTTCGCTTTAATCTCGAAGCCCAGCAAATCGTACAGCGTCATCGCCAGGTTTTTACCGGTCGTGATCGCACCCCAACCGCCGACCGAATGCATCCGAGCGGTGATGCTGTTCTTCGGCATCAGATTGGGATTTTCGCTGCCGCGAATCGCTAAGTCACCGATGCCCGGGTAGGCTTGTTCCAGGTTTTCTTGGTGCAGTCGTTGTTTGGGGCTGACCGGGTTGTCTCGCAGGAAGTCGATCGAAAGATAAAAGAATCGACGCTGGCTTCCTTCGGGCAGCATGTTTTCGATCGCGCCGATGATTCCTTCGGGCTGCAAATCGCGGCTGCCCATTCCAAACGATCCTGAATACAACGCCGGTGCATCTTGAATCGCAGTGTAGGTTTCCAGATCGGGGAAAGCTGGTTGAGCAACATCGCGGCCGTTTTCCATGCAACGACTTACCGTTGCCCGCACCTCTCGCATCAACGGCAATTCAACAGCGAGCGGTTGGTCGAGCCGTTCCAGAATCGTGACGCCCTTTTTGCCCTTTAGCACGCGGCTGATCAGGTCCGCCGGGAACGGTCGAAACATCAACAAGTCAACGACACCAACTTTGATCTTACGTGTCTCTCGCAAATAATCCGCGACCGCTTCGGCCGTCGGGATCATGCTGCCTTGGCCCAGGATCAAATAGTCGGCGTCTTCGGTACGGTAATTCTGAACGCGTTCGTAGCGGCGGCCGGTCAGAGCGTAAAATTCGTCGAAAGCGCGTTCGGTTAAGTCGGCGATATGGTCAAAGAAGTACGGGCGCTGGGCCGCAACGCTTTGCATGTAGGAATCCTGGTTTTGCACCGTGCCCGACATGATCGGATTATCGACATCCCACAACTCAGGAATCCGCCGCCGAGTGTCACCGTAGATGATTCGCTGGGCCGGCGTCGGAGTTTGAATGATGTCGTCGGGGCGTCCCAGAAACTCCGCAATTAATTCTCGCTCGGGAATTTGAATTGATTCGATCAGGTGCGTTGTCAGGAATCCGTCCTGTGCGATTGCGCCTGGCGTCAGTGCTAGTTCGGCCACTCGGTGTGCGACCAGGTTCAGGTCTGCAGCGGACTGAGCATCCTTGGCGAACATCTGAAAAAAGCCAGTGTCGTCCATGCAGTGGTAATCATCGTGGCCCGCATGCACATTCAGCGTTGCCTTGGTCATCGCACGAGCACCAACGTTCAGAACATACGTCAATCGCTTACCGACCGCCGCGTACAACGATTCGTGCATGTACGCGATGCCCTGGCCGGACGAGAAATTACTGGCTCGCAATCCGGTCATCGACAACCCGGCCGTGACGGCCGCAGCGGCGTGTTCGCCTTCGGGTTCGATAAAGATCAGTGGGCGACCGGAGACGTTGACGTATCCCTTGGCTGCGTTTTCCGCCCAGTACTCGCCCATTTGAGTTGACGGTGTGATCGGATAGGCCCCCGCAGCGTCGGTTCCGTCACGCTCACACAATGAAACAGCGGTGTTGCCATCGACGGCAGCTTTTTTTCCGGGGTACTTAAATTGCGTCGTCATGTCCGATGATCCAGCGGAAGCGGAATGGGGAGTAAAGCCGGAAGGTTCCGGCAATGATTCTGAATTGGATTGCCAGTGTTTCGGCAACTTTTAGTCTGTGGGGTGGGTGGTAGCCGAAGTCGCCAAAACTTTCGGTAATCTCCCTGACTGCCGAAACTCTTGGCGAGTTCCGCTACCTGAAAATCAAATGTTGACGAAGCACTAAGTTGCAGTGTCACGCATCTCTCCTTGGCGAATGACTTTCTTGGCTGCGTTCCCCTTGACGATGCCCTTGGTTTCGTCGATCCAGACAATCGCACCGGTGGGACATCGCTGTGTCGCATCGGCACTGAGCGAACCTTTTTGGTAGTCCACCACTGGCAAGCCATTTTTCATCTCGATCAGGTTTGGTGCGTCGGATGCACAGCGACCGCACGCCGTACAACCAACTTCGCATTCTTCTAAGACCTCGTCGCCATTTGCCAAAGACGAACAGGCAACCCAAAGCCGGTGACTGACTTCGTGGATCGAAAACAGGTCTTTTGGACATGCTTGAACGCAATCGCCACACGCCGTGCAACGATCTTCGTCGACGACGGGCAACTGGCTGGGACTCATTTCAATCGCGTCAAAGTCGCAAGCCACTTCACAATCAGCCAGACCTAAACAGCCCCAAAAACATGACTTTCCGCCACCGGCAACCAACGCCGCGGCTGCACAAGACTTGTGCCCTTGATAGTGAGCCCGATTTCGAGCGACGTTGTTTCCACCAGCGCAAGCCAACCGGGCGACTCGCTTTTCTTGCACGCCCACATCGACGCCCAAGTAGGCTGCGATCCGAGCATGGTCGGGCGGCGCGCTAACAGAACACTTCGCCGGAGGCTCAACGCCCGAAACCAAGACCTCAGCAAACGCTCGGCAGCCTGGGTACCCGCACGCACCGCAATTTGTGTGCGGCAACATCGCTTCGACGTTGTCGATTCGCGGATCTTCCACCACATGAAGCCAACGATCCGCCACCACAAGCAAGGTCGCCAATACGGTTGCCAACGCTCCCACGGCGGCCAGTGAAGTCAGGAGTGCGGCGATGTCCATGAGGCGAATCGCTTCTTGCTAAAGTGATCTCAATCGAACGGCGAGATCGTTTTAGGCAACGGCCGCACCGGATGCAACAATCAGCAAAACATGTGCCGCAGCAATTTTTCGCGTATCTGTTTGGCCCGCCGCGCTCATTCGCACGCGCGCGTGCGGGATCACTCATTTGCTCCGGTGAATTGATCCGTTTCGCACAGTGTTTTTTCACGCTGGGGAATTTCTTGTGAGCCGCTGGCGGTAACGCCTCGGGCATTTACGTAGGCCCGGCCGCTTACGCGATCACGGCTCACAACTCAATTTGAAAAACTGACTTGCCCTGAGCCATTTAGGAACGTGCGACTTTTTATAGTCGCCTTTCGCTCCGCGAAAGCAGCGGATTCGCTACTTTCGCGGTGCGAAAGGCGACACTAATTTCCCGCTCGTTCCTTACAAGCGTTCACGACAATTCCGCCGGTGAGCGGTAAGATGATGCGTTGCTGTTCCGTTTTCACAGTTTGTCCATTGAGAATTGATGCCTGAATCAAAAAGCCGTTCCTGGATCGTTCCTGCCTTGTCGTTGATGATGTTTCTGCAGTTTTTTGCCTGGGGAGCTTGGTTTGCGACGCTGTCGGCTGCGATGGATACTCATTTGCTTGGGGCGTTCATTGGCGGAGCTTACGAATCGGCACCGATCGCCGCGATTTTCGCTCCGTTGTTTCTGGGGTTGATCGCCGATCGTTTCTTTGCGTCCGAGCGAGTCATGGGTGTGCTGATGCTGATCGGCGGAGCGATCATGTTGATGCTGCCGGGGATTGCCGAGAGTGCTTCGACGTTTGCCACTGAATCCGCCGAAGCGATGCGAGCAGCCGGCACTTACGATTCTGCACTCTTCCTGGAAAATCAATTGGCGGAGAACGATGCAGGCAAGACGATGGTTTGGATGATTTTGGCGTACCTGCTTTGTTACATGCCGACACTGGGGCTTGGAAACACGATCGCATTCACTCACATCCCCAGCCAGAACGAATTTCCAAAAATTCGAGTTTGGGGAACGGTCGGTTGGATCGTCGCTGGATTGATGCTGGGCTTGATGGGTTGGTCGGCCACCTACAACATTTTTTGGCTCGGCGCGGTCAGCTCTTTGTTGCTCGGCGTGTTTTGTTTCTTCCTGCCGCACACGCCACCGCCGCTAAAGGGCAAGCCGATGGACCTGCGTTCGTTGTTGATGGTGGATGCGTTTAAGTTGTTGAAGGATCGAAACTTTTTTGTCTTTGCGATTTGCTCGACTTTGATCTGCATTCCCTTGGCGTACTACTACGGAGTCACGGCGACGTATCTGAATCAAACGGGG
Organism: Rubripirellula obstinata; assembly: GCF_001642955.1. Lineage (GTDB taxonomy): Bacteria > Planctomycetota > Planctomycetia > Pirellulales > Pirellulaceae > Rubripirellula > Rubripirellula obstinata. The sequence continues at coordinate 31,787 of NZ_LWSK01000042.1, forward strand.
TTTGCTGAACCGGGTGCGACGATGGCAATCGGGCAGATGTCTGAGATCTTTTTCATGTTGTTGATTCCGTTTTTCTTTCGCCGACTGGGCATCAAAATCATGATCATGATTGGCATGGTTTGCTGGGTGCTTCGGTACGGTTTGTTTGCGTTGGGTGCGCCCGATCAAGTGACATGGATGCTGTTGTTGGCGGTAGCGTTGCATGGCATCTGTTACGACTTCTTTTTCGTTACCGGATTCATGTACACCGACCAGAAAGCGCCGCCCGCGATTCGTGGCCAGGCTCAAGGTTTGTTGGTTTTCTTGACTCAGGGCGTCGGCATGTTTTTTGGGTATCGAATCATGGCGGGCGGGAACCTGTTTGGTTTTATTCCGCTTGATTTGACGTTCGGTCGATATGGCGAACAAGTCACGTCGGCACCTCAGTACGTGGAAGCACTTGCGGCTGCGCAAGGAGAGCCGGAATCGGTTTCGTTTCTTGAATCGTTCAGCAAGATGTTCTCGCGGAATTTGCCCGACGGACTGGACGCGGGAATCCTGTCCGAAACCATGGCCCAGTGGCGTGACTTCTGGATTTCGCCCGCGATCATGGCGGCGATCATCCTGGTGTTGTTCACGCTAACGTTCTGGGATCGGAGCAAGCAAACCGCAGCCGACGATACGATTGCTTAGCTAAACGAGGATTTGTCACAAAGCAATTGGCAAAAATGACTAGATCTGTGATCGATTGAAATCGTCTTGGATTAGCTTTGCATTGTTCCAAATCGCTCAAAACCAAAAGTTGCCTGATGAAGAAAAAGAATCTGCTGATTGTCGTCGCGGTCGTGTTTCTGTTGATCGCTGGCATCGCCGTGTGGTTGTTGCGATCGGTGGATCATCCTGCGTTGGGGCAAGCGACACGCAGTTTTGTGGTGGACTGTTCGTTCGACAAGTTTCGTCAAATTATGATCCGCAAGAATGCGACCAAGGCGATTGTTGGCGATTCAGGAATGCGGCTGCTCGACGAACGTATCCTCGATGTTGACCTGGATACTTCCAAGGATGACCGCCCCTTTTTGAATGCGATCCGTGGTCGATCAAAAACCGATTTGGCGGCTGTCAAAGAATTGACGGTCGGTCTGGACGATCCGATGTTGGAGGCCGATGAATTGGTGCTTCGTCAAAATGCCGACATCGACGACACCAGCATGAAGGTGCGAACCGTTTCGCGACGAGCCGCGGGACGCTTAGAAGAATACGAAACCACGTTTGACGCGATCGCCGACGAAGATGGAACACGAATCACGTTGAGTGTCACGATGAAGGTTCGCGTCGCGGTTCCCAACTATTTTCGTCACCTAGCCGATGATGGCGTCCAGCAAGCAGCGGACGAGGCCATCGACGGGCAACAGAAATCAATCAGCGAATTCATCGAACTGTACGCCGATGAGCGATTCATTTTCCCGGATTTAAAACGCTGATTTGAAACGTTGATTTGAAACGTTGATTTGAAACGCTGATCTGAAACGTTGATCCAATCGCCAAGTTCAATAATGTGGCGGTCTTTCGTCTTCGAGCGAACGGTTTTCTTCGGCCGGTTTTTCTTTGGATGTTTTGAGCTGTTGTTCCAGTTCGCTGATCCGACGTTGCATTTTGTCCGAGCGGATTGCTTCGGACGTGACCACTTCGTTCAACTGATCAAAGAGCCGCTGAAGATGAGCGAGGCTGATTTCCAGTTCGGTGATTCGCTGAGCCTGCTTGTCGTCCACTAGCGTGCTGCTTTGACGTCGCTGAAGTCTCGCAATTGATAATCCATTCCGACGTAATCAAGCACTTTGCAAAGGCCACGAAGTGCGACACCGAAACCGTCGGGGCCGCTGAATCCGCCGAATTGGCCACCGCCTTTGACGTGAGGTTCCAGGTCCATGAACACTCCGTCGGCACCACGATCGGTCATGCGACGATGGAGTTCAGGCAGAAAATCTTTCATGTCGCGCAGGATTGCTTCGTGGCCACTGTCACCGATGTCCGCCGGCACAAAGTTGCTAAGCGACGCTTCGTCCACGTGATCGATTCGGCCCGTTGGTGACGGGTCGTGATAGTCCTTGATGTGGATCCAGCCGAGCGATGGTTTCATCGCAAGGTATTGGCCGTACGTATCATCGGCGGAGAATCCTTGGGTGACGATGTTGGCACCGTCGAAGATCGTCAGCATCGCGGGATGGTTGACCTTTGCCGCAATCGATTCGAGCAACTGTCCCGTTTGTCCCACCAAGTTCGCTTCGACTTCCAAACCAAATGTTAGGCCGCGTTTGTCGCAAGCTTCCGCGATCGCGGTCAATTGATCACTCGCTTGATCGATGTGATCTTCTGGCTTGGTTCCTTTGGGATGGTAGAACGCGAATCCGCGAATCAGTTTGGCACCAAACGCTTCGGCGCGATCGCAAGCGGTTTCGACATCTTCGGCCAAGTATTTCTCAAACGGAATGAATTTGTTGTCGGTTCCGTCATCGACGTCCAACAGTTTGACCTTGCCGATGGGCGATCCGATGCTGCTGACCTTCAACCCGTAATCACCTTGCATCTTGACCAGATGTTGGATTTCAGGATCGGACAATTGCATCACGTTCTTGACGCCTTCGCCGGCGTCGACGAAGCGGATCGAATAGTATTTCAGGCCGACGGCGGCAAAGGCTGCGTATTGCTGGACGGCTAGTTTTTCGTTGGCGGCTTCGTCTGCAAAGCCGCTGATTAGGATCGGGATGCTCATGATTCGTCTGGATGTCGGATGATGATGTTGCTGTGGAGACCGCCGCGAGGAGTCCAACGACTTTCCACGGTGGCGCTACGCGGCTTTACGACGGCGACGAAGTCATCCATGATCCGGTTGGTGACCGCTTCGTAGAAAATACCTTCGTTGCGAAACCGCTGCAGATACATTTTTAGACTTTTCAGTTCCACGCAAACCTGATCGGGCACATAAGTGAAGACAATCGTGCCGTAGTCGGGCTGTCCCGTTTTGGGGCAAACCGAAGTAAACTCTGGGCAATGATGCTCGATCGTAAAGTTTCGTGCTGGGTTTGGATTGTCAAACACCTCCAGAGTGTCACGAAAATCACCTCCTGTTCCGTCGCCACCGTCGCTCAATTTTTCACCTTTGAAACTATGGAATCTTCAAGTCAAACCGAATTCTCGCATGCAGAGTCGGACCGGACCAGGGGGACCAGTCACGATGTGGTCAGGGGGACCATTGACGATGCGACCAGGGGGACCAGTCACGATGTGGCAACGCTGAAAATCTCGGAAACCTTTCAAAGCTGCCAGGGCGAAGGCAAGCTGACCGGAACGGACAGTTTTTTTATTCGCACCAGCGGTTGCAATCTGCGATGCCACTTCTGCGACACACCGTACGCGTCTTGGAACCCCACCGGCGATCAACTCCCGATCGATCAGCTCGTCGCCATGGCCGTCGAGACAGGACTGCAGCACGTGGTTTTGACTGGTGGCGAGCCGATGTTGCCGATCCAAATCACGTCGCTGTGCGAGCTGCTTCGTGATGCTGGAATGCATGTCACTATTGAAACGGCTGGCACGATCGATCGAGAACTCGTTTGTGACCTCGCCTCGATCAGTCCCAAGCTAGAAAACAGCACTCCGGATTCGCAGCAGCATCCACGTTGGTCTGAACTGCATCAACAGCGACGAATGCCGATCGAAGTGATGCGAAGCGTGATCGATCGATCGATTGACCATCAAATCAAGTTTGTGGTCACGTCGTTGGACGACTTCGCTGAAATTAACAGCGTGGTCCGGCAATTAGACGTCGATGCGGATGCCGTGTGGATCATGCCCGAGGGCGTGACGATCGAAGCGATGGATGCGGCGGCGAGCTGGCTGAAACCGTACTGCGATGATACGGGGTACCGCTATTGCGACCGAATGCAGATCAGGTGGTTTGGCAATCGTCGCGGAACTTAGATTGATCTGGTTTGTCGATGCAGCCAGAAGCAAGCAGATTGGGTTCCCGTAGGCCGTAGCGAGCCTAAAGCGAGTTACGGCGTCTTGGGGTATTGCCGTAACTCGCTTTAGGCTCGCTACGGCCTACGTTTGTGTATGCCATGGGATTGCCGGAACTTCGCTGCGCTTTGTTCCGGCCTACGTTTGTTGGCCTGAGTAACGTAGCGAACGGATGATGGAGGCTTCGGCGACGGCGGCGTCTACTGATGTGGCGACTTCCATGTTTAGCGGCCATTGTCGGCGCAATCGTTGATCAAACAACGTTTGGCCTCGCGAGATACCGCCTTTGGTTTCGACCTTGCCGGCCATCGGTTCCCACTCGAAAATCTCGGGCTCAGTAACGGCAAGCAAGGTCATCGCGTCGTACAACGGAATCAGTTCACGGCCCAGCTTTTGGTGATATGTTCGGAACGCGAAAGGCAACATCTTGTGCAGCATTGACCCAGCACGCGTAAATTTGGACGGCAATTTTTCTAGCAACTCGACGCCAAAGCCAACCGACTCAGTCACGTCCAGCGGCACCAGCGTCTTGGTCGTCAAGGATGCAAAAACTTCCGATGCCGATTGCGGATCGAAGAACATATTGTGCTCGGCCGCGACGGTTGCGTTGCCCGGATGATTGACGGATCCTCCGCTGATGACCACTTTGTCGATCAAACTAAGCGCGGCCGGATCTCGACGAGCCAAGCGAGCCAAGTTGGTTAGCGGCCCAAGGCAAACCAGCGTGATTTGGTTGGGATATTGGTGGACCAGTTCGCTGATGATTTTGTCGCCGGACGTCTGATGTTGGCGGCCAGATTCCTCGTACTGGAATTCCCCCAAACCGTCTGGACCGTTGAGGTCAAATTCATCCGCGACCGGTGCGTCATCGGGGGCGGTGGCTTTTCCGATTCGAGGGTACCTTGGTGGGTCCAGGTGCCCGACGATCGCGGTGACGTTGCGAGTTGCCAAGTCGGCGTCGACCGTTCCAGCGGTCGGCGTGATGGCAAGCAAGTCGACACGGGGATCGAACAATGCGATACATAGGGCAACCGTGTCGTCGATTCCAGGGTCGCAATCAATGATGAGTTTTCGATTCATCGCAAGAGTTTACGTGGGCACCGCACCCCAGGTAAAGCCAGCATCCCCATTCTGGACGACATTCTGGAAGACGTTTCTTCGCCGCATGAACGAGAATTGAATGAATCCCGCCAATCTTTTTGCAGACGCAACCCGCACCGCCACCGCCGGAACGGATTTATCGACCGAACAGACCAGCGACCTGATCGACCAAATGCTTCGCGGGCAGGTCAGCGACGATGACATTGGATCGTTGCTGTTGGCCCTGCGTCAGAAAGGTGAATCGGTCAGCGAATTGGTCGGCGCGGCCACTGCGATGCGGCGTCACATGACCAAGATTCAACATCGACATGACATCCTGCTTGACACCTGTGGCACCGGCGGCAGCGGCAGCGGGACGTTCAATATCAGCACCGCCGTTGCCATGGTTGCCGCGGCTTGCGGAGTTCCGGTGGCAAAGCACGGAAACCGAAAAGCGACCAGTTTGACAGGATCAGCAGACGTTTTAGAAGAACTAGGCGTTCGCATCGAATCGGACGCCCAGTCCGTTGCCCAGCGGCTCGACAAGACTGGAATTTGCTTCTGTTTTGCCGCAAAACTGCATCCCGCGATGCGGCACGTTGTGGCCGTGCGGCGACAATTGGGAGTTAAAACACTGTTCAATTTGCTGGGCCCGCTGTGCAATCCAGCCGGGGCCACTCATCAGCTATTGGGAACTTCATCGGCCGACGCACAAATCAAAGTCGCCGCCGCGATCGCTCAATTGGGCACCACCAAGTCGTTCGTCATTCACGCCAGTGATGGGCAGGACGAGGTATCGCTGGAAGGCACGACGCGAGTGATCGAGGTCACGGATGCTGGCCAGGTTGAACACGAATTTTCGGCCGATGATTTTGGATTACTGCCGGTCGGGCAAGAGGCATTGGCGGCAGCCGACCCGGTCGCCAGCGCCGCGATCATTCGCCGCTTGCTAGACGGAGAACCCGGCCCGTGCCGCGACACTGTGTTGGCCGGAACAGCGATGGCGTTGTGGTTAGTTGGGACGGTTTCCGATCTTAGGAGCGGCGTTCAAATGGCGGCCGATGCGATTGATCAGGGGAAAGCAAAGCAGACGCTGGAAGGTTTGAGAGCCGACTGAAACGGTCGTTTTTTAGTATCTCGAAGAAAAATTGCACGGATCGACGCTCGCTTGGTCACTGTTTTATTAGGCCGTATTGAGCACATCGAAATACGGCGTCTGACGCCTTTGCCGTATTTCGATGCGCTCAATACGGCCTACTTTGGTGCTGAAACAACAGTGATCCCATGCGATTGACCCTGCGAACTTTACTGGCTTACTTGGACAACACGCTTGAACCGGCGGATGCCGAGATTTTGCGTCAAAAGGTAACCGAGAGCGGGTTTGCGACCCAGTTGGTTCAGAAAATTCGCCAGCGGCTTGCCGATCCTTCGCTACCTGCTCCGCCGCCCGAAGCGATTGGCCCGGTTCACGACGCAAACGTGATTGGTGAATATCTGGACAGTACGCTGCCCAACGAACAGGTTTCTGAAATCGAGCGTGCTTGTTTAGAACTGGACGCAAATCTGGCTGAGGCGGCTGCTTGTCACCAAATCTTGACCATGGTGTTGGGCAACAAAGCCGATGTGCCGGCTGGTTTGCGTGAACGAATCTATCAGTTGCCCGATCGCGAAGTCGAGCGGATTGCGGCGTCGAGTGATCGTTTCTCATCAATCTCGATGGACGATACACCGTCACAAAATCGTGCCCGCACCGGTGGATCACCGTCGTTGGCTTCGCAAGATGATTTACCAACGATCGAATCCGCCGATCCGGAAAATCATGATTCGGTGCAACCGGTCGGCATCAGCGATTCGGGCGTCTTCGATGCGCCAACGCGTTTGCGACAATCCGATGTGGTCAATCCAGAAGGTGCCGGGTTCAGCAGCCCGACCGCATCCAACAATGCTCAGCTACGTGCCAAGGCGGAAAGGGATAGCATTTACGGTGGATCGATTCGTCCTTCGCGGATCACGCCCTGGTTAGTTTCGCTGGCGGTCGTCGCAGTATTGTTTTTTGCGATCGCTCAGATTTTCAGACCGCTGCTTCCCAAGAATCAAAAGACAGAATTAGCAGACAACAACATCCCGACGGACGTGATTGTGCCACCAAGTGAAGCACCACCGATGGTTGCATTGGATCCAGTCATTCCGGATGCCATTGTTTCGCCAGGAGATCTGCCAAGCAGCGAACCAGAAATCGTCAATGCAGCAATAGCCCCCACCGAGACGACGGAAGCATTACCGGCTCCTGAACTGAATCCAGATTCAATGCCTGCCCCTGAACCAAGCCCAGTCGAGCCAAACCCAGTCGAATCAAACCCAGTCGAACCTGTTTTGGATGAACCGGGCGACTTCGCTGCAGATTCCGAGATGGTCCCGCCTCCGGTGCAACGAGATGCGACGCCCGTTGCACCGCCGCTGGCAAGCGAAATCGCGGTCGAAGCAGAACCAGTAGAAAAAGCTGAATCGAAACCAGACGCCATGGCCCCAGTCGCGATGATCGATGGCAGCGACTCCATGATTGTTGCGTTAAACGCAGAAGGAGTTTGGGAAAAACTTGATGAATCAGGCGTGGTAACCGCCAACACGCCCGTCATCTGCGGTCCAAAGTTTCGCGGTATCATGGAGACAGAGTTTTCTCCAAGGATCGAATTGATCGGTCCTACGGGCGTGCGATGGTTGGCGATTGGTGAAGATTCCTACGGACTGGAAGTCGAATTTGGCCGTTTGCTGATCACGTCGAAAGAGCCTGATTCGATGCTTTCACTGAAACTAGGTGCTCGCCCCATGGAACTGTTTTTTGCGGACGAAGAAACCGTGGTGGCAGCCAGCATCAAGCGTTTCCGCAGCCCAGGCGTCGATCCACTCGATGCACCCGAGCAACTTGAATTGATGGGCATTTTGACGATCCAAGGCAGTGTTCAGGTCAAGCATGATGGCGAGACATCCGAAGTAACGACTGGTGAACAATGGGTCAAACGCGGCGAAGATTTCCCGACGGTGTCGCCGCTTGGTAAGGTTCCGAATTGGATTTCAGCGCCACCCAGCGACGAAAAATCGCTCGACGATACCGCTCGCGATGGCTTGCTTGACTTGGTGGATGCCGACGAATCACTCGACCGCTCGCTTCACGAAGCCACGTTGTTCCGGCGTTCTGAAGTCGCGGCTCTTGCTGGCCAAACGATGTTGTTTCTTGGCCAAGGCGACGTCTACTTTGGCGGAGACGGGATTTTGAACGAGCCAAAACAGCGTCAGTATTGGCCGGAGCATTTCACGGCACTGGTGGCGACTTTGGACCGTGGCCCAGAGTCGGCTGAATTGCTGATGCAGGCGATTGTGAAAATGGACGCAGCCAACGCAAAGGTGCTCTATCGATTGCTCGTCGGCTATTCCCAAGAACAGCTTGCTGCCGGCGGCGACGAAGAATTGGTCCGTTTGTTGGATTCCGAATCGATGGCGGTTCGCGTCTTGGCCCTCGAAAACCTTCACAAAATCACCGGAACCACACTGTATTTCCGAGCTGAAACCGACAACCGAGCTCGCCGTACACCCGCAATCCGCAAATGGATGGTTCGACAGCAGAAGGGCGACATCCGATGGCCAAACGGTGCGGGGAGCCCGTAGCAAATCCCTTGCTAGCGCTGCTAGGCTGTGAAGTTAACTCATTCTTAAACGTAAACTTGAACTTCAACCTAAACTTTCGCCGTGAGAGTTTAAGTTTAAGAAAAAGTTGAAGTACAAATTTTGGGATTGCTCATTTATTCACAGCCCACGCGGTTAAACGATCTGGAATTGCCTCACGACGTTTCCAGGCCGAGAAGCTACTCGCCTATACCCGACGCTGGGTGATCTCTAAACTTAGCCTTCGTTGACTTCCAAACGTTTGCCTTCTCGCTACCGCTGCATCTTTATGTCTGACACCATCGTCATCTTCGGCGCCTCGGGCGACCTGACCAGTCGCAAGCTGATTCCGGCACTCTACAATTTATTTGCGAAAAATCGATTAGCGAATGATTCCAGAGTCGTCGGTGTTTCTCGAAGTAAGTTTGAACACGAACAATGGCGAGCGTCGCTTCGAGAAACGACCGAAAAATTTTCCAGCGATTCATTCACAGATGAAACTTGGGAAGCGTTCAGCCAAAACGTTTTCTATCATCCTGGCGATATCAAAAATCCGGATGACTTTGTCTCGCTAGAAAAATTCTTGCAGTCGATTGAACCAGAGAAATCTTGCGGGCGAGTCTATTATTTGTCGACGATGCCTCAGTTGTATGAAACTGCGATCGCTCAAATGGGCAAGGCAGGTCTTGCGGATGATTCCAACGGCTATCGACGCGTCATTATTGAAAAGCCATTTGGCACCGACCTGAATACTGCGAAAGCGTTGAACGAATCGATTCATCACGCGTTTCGCGAAGACCAGATTTATCGGATCGATCATTATCTGGGCAAGGAAACGGTCCAGAACATTTTTGCATTGCGATTTGCCAACAGTATTTTCGAGCCGATCTGGAACCGCAACTTCGTTGATCACATTCAGATCACGGTTGCCGAAGAGGTCGTGATCGGACGACGCGCCGGTTACTATGACACGTCAGGAATCCTGCGTGACATGTTCCAAAACCACCTGTTGCAACTGATGATGATCACGGCCATGGAACCGCCCGCCAAATACGATGCGGCACTGGTGCGTGACGAAAAGGTAAAGGTATTGCACAGCGTTCGAACGATGCACGGCAGCGACTTTGCGAAAAATACGTTTCGTGGCCAGTACGATGGTTACTTACAAGAAGAAGGCGTTCCGGCCGGCAGCGAAACAGCGACCTTTGCCGGGTTGAAATTGTACTGCGATAATTGGCGTTGGAAGAATGTTCCTTTTTACTTGCGCAGCGGCAAAGGCATGTCATGCCGAACAACGCAAATCGTGATTCAGTTCAAAAATGTTCCTCATATTTTGTTCGGTGAAAAAACACGCGAACCGCTGGGCAACCGACTGGTGATTCAAGTTCAGCCGGCCGAAGGGATTCAACTGCACTTTGAAACCAAGGTGCCTGATTCGGAAATGAAGACGCGGACCAGCACGCTGGACTTCAGTTTCCGGCATACGGCCAATGGAGGATCGATTCCGGATGCCTACCAACGCTTGTTGATGGATGCGATTCAAGGTGACGCAAGCTTGTTCGCGCGAGGCGACGAAGTCGAATTGGCCTGGAGCATTATCGATCCGATCATCGCAGCGTGGCAAAGTCCCGCGGCACCCGAGCTGTTTAGCTATCCGACGGGATTGTGGGGGCCAACCGAATCTTCGGATTGGATTCAATCGCAGAAACGAGAGTGGTTCGATGTCTGCCCGGTGTTGAAGTAGATCATCGACGCGCAGGTCGTATCATCCGGTAAGTCATCGTGTCATCCGGGAAGTCACCGCGGGCGATCGGGAAAAAGTGTTGAACGAAAACAACCGAACGTGGTCGCTTCTTGCGATTCTGATTGTAACGTCGCTCACCTTTGCCGCTGCCACGGGTCGTCTGACGCCGCATCATGTGGACGATACGCCAAGTTATCTGGAGTACCCGTTTGATTCTCTTTCGTCGGCACTAAGCAGCGTTCGAACGCCGGGTTACCCCGCGATACTGCAAGTGTTGCAGCGCACGATCGGACTGTCCGTGGTTCCTGCGTTTCAATGGATCGTCGCATGTGTTGCCGCTTGGTGGTTTGCAGTCGAACTTGGGCAATGGAAAGCGTCGCGAATTGCAATGTGGGTTTCGGCCTTTGCAATCGTGTTTGGCTGCACATCGCTGGATCACCAATCGACGTTGGCGACCGATGCATTGGCGGCGTCCGTCGGCGTGGTGACGGTTGCAATGACGTTGCGATGGATTCGACGAGACCGTCGGCACATCGATGCGGCGATGGTGATTTTGGCGGCGATGTTGGCAATCCTGCTGCGGCCCGCGTATTTGCCAATCATCATTTGGATTGGATGCTTGGGAATCGTTTTGTTGCCGCCGACGGGTGACGTTTTCCCATCGCTGAAGTCCCGTGTTTTGTCTTCGCTGCGGGTGACTGGTTTTTGTGTCGTTCTGATTTTCAGTTGGATGACGATGCGATGGGCGGTTGTCGATGACTTTGGGTTGTTGCCGTTTGGTCACCAAAACCTGGCGGGGCTGACTTTGCAGATGGTCAGTGATGACGAATTGAAAGACATCGCAAGTGAAGACCCAAATCCGATGACGATGCAGTTGGTGAACGAGGCGATCAAGCAACGTGACAGTGCTTTGGTGAAATTCCAAAGAGGCCCTGGGCTGCCCACAATGACGATGGAAAGTCAGTGGAACGATGTCATTTATCAGGCGGTCGTGCCAGCGTCCTTCGAATTGCACCCAAGCGATCCCGTCGCCAGGCACCGCATCATCGGCGACTTGAACCGGTTGGTGATTCAAAAGTATCCAGGCCGTTACGTTCGCTGGTTGGTACTCGCGTTACGGCGAGCGGTGTGGGGAACTGCCGCAAATATCCTGATGAACCCTTTGTTTCTGTTTTTTTGGGTAATCGCCGGATGCTATTGGTTGGCCAGAATTATGATCCGTCAGCCCTGGCGATCGGATAATCAGGATAACCCGCACAGACAGGTTGCTGAGCGCGCGGTCGGGCATTCGCCTGCGGTAACCTTAATAGCGGTGGTTGCTCTTTCCTACGCAGTGGTCATGGTGAGTTTTGTCGTTCTTACCAGCCCTCCGATTGGACGATTTGCCGACGCATCATCCATTTTGATACCGTGTTGGTTGATGACATGGGCCAGCGAATCACTGATGATTCAGTCCGAAAAGGTCGCCTGAATTCGCGTTTTCCCGTTGAAAGAGTAATCTTGGCGGACGATGCTAAGGAGTCCGCTTGTTGGGCTTTCGCAAAACCAAGAACCCAATCCACGACTTCTGAACCATCTTTTCATGTCTCGCTCCACTATCCCACAGGTCTCGATTGTTGTCGCTTGCTACAACGCCGAGCCATTTTTGAGGGCGGCGATGGAGTCAGTGCTTGCGCAATCGTTTACCGACTGGGAAATGATTGTCGTCAATGATGGTTCAACCGATGGTTCGCCGCAGTACTTGCACGATCTCGCAAAGCAAGATGATCGCGTTCGAGTCATCGATCAGTCTAACCAAGGTCAGAACGCCGCGGCCAACCATGCGATCTCATTGGCGAAGGCACCTCTTGTCGCGCGAATGGATGCAGATGACGTTTGTGATTTGCATCGTTTGGAAAAGCAAGTCGCGTTTATGCGAGACAACCCGACCGTTGGTTTGCTAGGCACGCAAATTCGACGCTTAGGTGATCGCAGGTCTGGATTGCATTCCAGTTTTCCGACCGATCACGACGAAATTGTTTCAGCGCTGCTTCAGAACCATCATGCGATCTGCAATCCGACGATTGTGTTTCGGCGTTCGCTGTTCGAGCAAATCGGCGGCTATTGGGAACACAACATTGCCGAAGATTGGGACATGTTTTTGCGAATGGCCGAGGTGTCTCGTTTAGCAAATTTGGACGAAGTTCTTTTCTCTTATCGATTTCATCGCGGCAGCATCAATGGCCGGCGAATCGTCGAGGCGCAATTGTTCAATGAATACGCTGCGTCGCAGTGGCATTTGCGGCGACAGGATTTGCCTGGAACTTCTTTCGAGCAATTCATCAGCGATCACCGATCAAGTCGCTGGCCGACATCTTGGTTGTTTTCGATCGACAGTCATTCGATCGGCCAGTATCGGCAAGCGGTGGCGGAAATCTACAGCGGCCGATCGATTCGCGGATCGATGCGTCTGTGCTTTGCGATGGCAATGTCTCCGCTGCGGACGTTACGGCGAGCCAAACGGATGTCCGGGCGAATTCTATTTGGTTCTGACCAGTCCGTCGTTCACGCCGACCCAGTTCAGGATTTACCGATCGTCGCGAGTCGCACAGAACGGGAATCGAGCTCGCGTCAATCGCAACCGAATGTTTCAACCAACCCTGATGATTCGGTCAAGGCAGTCGCAGGAAAAGGATAAGCCGTTGTCTTGTGATCCGCTGACCGTAAGGAACGAGCGGGGAATAAGTGTCGCCTTTCTCAACTGGAACTCAGGGGACGTCGTCTTAATTACTGCCGGATTGGTGTCGTCACTCATCCCGAGGGAAGTCGAACAAATCAATGCAAATTGTCGTTGATCGATCCGCGATCATAACGTTGGTGAATAGTCCCGGCGGGACGGAAGCTCTCTGCCGGGGATGTAAATCCCCGGATGGCAGCGTTATATCTCACCAATTCTCTGGCTCGGTTACAGAGAATTGATGTGGGGTAGCCATCAACGCCGTGAAGGGTTTCTAAATCGTTTAACCGCGTGGGCATCGCCCCGCGCGTCCATGCGGGGCGTAACGCGCGGGGCGATGCCCACGCGGCTAAACGAACTAAACCGTGTTTTCCGGGACCAAA
>NZ_LWSK01000043.1 GCF_001642955.1 Rubripirellula obstinata
GCACGACGCGCGGGGCGATGCCCACGCGGTTAAACGAACTAACCCGTGTTTTCCGGGACCAAAACTCTTCACGGCGTTGCCCATCGCCCCCATCGGCAGCGACGCGACAAATTCAAAACGCCCCATCGGAACAATCCAACCCCATGTTAAACTGTCGCTGAAACGAAGCGCCCATAGCTCAGCTGGATAGAGCAACGGACTTCTAATCCGTAGGTCGAAGGTTCGAATCCTTCTGGGCGTGCTGTCCGCACCGTGTCGCATAGAACCGCACGGTGCCGCATCAGGCTGCATTTTCTTATAGGGAAAGCGGCCCGGCTTCTTGGCGGTTGGGCTGTCTGAACAGGGAGACAATTCGCACCCCGTCGCACCAGGCATGCACGCTGCCGCATCCCCGTTGGAAACAAATGGGAAACAAGTTCCATCGGTACCGGTCGCTGCCAGCATCGCGGGCACGGCGGTCATGTCGGCGTTGGCGACCACCGCCGCTGCCTCTGCGCCTTCGATCAAGTGCCCATAGCGGTCCATCGTCATCGTGATCGAGGAATGACGCATCACCGACTGAATCACCTTGGGCTGCACGCCTCTTGCCGCCAGCCACGCGCCACACGTATGACGAAGAGCATGGAAGTCTAATTCCTCGCCCGCCTCGTTCTTGGGAGTCAGAAATAGGCTTTTCTCTCGCTTGGCCCGCTCATCGGCGTCGTCGGTTTCCTTGATCCATAGGAACCGAGCAACTTCCAGATCCGCCCGAATCATCTTTGCCATGTCCCATTTGCTGGGCAAGGCGAACGCAGTTGCCCCCGGCATCTTGTTTGCCAAGTGTGACCGGAGCTCATTCGCTAGGCTTGCGTCGATGGTCTGGTGGGACGCTCGCCGATTCTTGGACTCGCCAGCAATCACTTTCACAAATGGATTCTTGCCTTCCAGGTGGAAGCTGCCACGGCCAAGCGATCGTACCTCTTTGGCCCGAAGACCGGTTTGCACGCAGAGTCGGTAGAGCAGTTGTCGTTCATTGGCAGGCATGCCGCGAAACTCACCAGCTAACGAAGTCGCATGCATCAGCCAAGCCCATTCATCTGGTAAGAGCATGCGGCGGGTATGCCTTCGATCAGCTTCCGAGTTGGGCTTGACGACCGATACGAACGGATCTCGGTTTAGTTTCTCGCTGCCGGTCAGCCACTTCGAGAACGCCTTGATTGCTGTCAGGCGTCCGCTAATCGTTCTCGCAGCCATTCCGTCACGCTTTAGCCCTGCCGCCCAACGGTTGGCCGAGTCAGCAGTGAAGTCACCAACGCAACTGCAGTTGGCGTACTCTGCGAACTCATTGATGTAGCCTTCGGTCTGCTTGATATGCTTTTCGGTTCTTCCAGCCGCCTCTAACTTCGCCCGATAGTCGATCAAGTGAGACTCAACTGTTCGGGCGGACTCCTTTTGGATTCGATCGGCCAGAGGATCAATGATCCCGAAGTGCTTCGCCGCATCATCAGAGAGCAGCTTCGCGAGAACCTGCTTCGCGGTTGCGTGGTCGGGCGTCCGAGTCGAAACAGTTTTCTTCTTTGTTCGCCCGCCCGGTAGCGTCTCCATGAAGGTTGCGTACCAGGGAGAGCCGGGTTTCGTCGATCTCTTAAACAGACTTGCCATCTGTGAATCACCTTTCACTTTCACCAATCTTGAAGTCGCGGCGGCGGTCCGGTGGTGAAGCCGGGTTTCGGATGTACGGTCCTAGCCGCCGCGAGTGCTGATTGTACGCCAACCAGCTATTGAAAGTATCGCCCATGAACGACACAGGCACTCATCGAGGTTTGTTGGTTTCGCTTCTTTGGGCTTGATCGCGGTCGGGTTGCGCCGGACGGTTGCCCGCGTTTCGACCAATCTCGGCATCAGTCTTCACTTTGCGAATCGTCCTATCGATGTCCAATCCGCGAAGCCGCCAACGCACTGCAGATTTGCGATCTTGGTCTTCGGGAAAGGTGTCATCGATCGCGTTCAGGTCGGCGATGCTTAGCCGTTCGCGAAGACTATCGATCCCGGTTCGACTCAGCTCATCGAATCCGCTTTTCAACTTCGCTAGCATGGCAAACCTGATGGCGGGCATCGGCGTTGCGTTGATTCGATCGATGGCGTCATAGAGTGTTTCGGGAGGTGTCATCGTTTGGGGATTGGTCATTGTCGTTGCCTCAAACTGGCTGAACTGGTCGAGTTGAGTAAAACTCAATTAACCTGGGTTTACTGGGGGTTAAATCGGGGTTCTTTTTTCGTGGCGATCGAAAACGACGGTGAATTACGGGGTGAAACAAACTCACTGAAACTTGCCCCGCAACCAGGGCACAGCGTTGACTCCGAGCCCCGGACAGACACAGAAGCAGGGCATTCCGTTCCGATGGGTGGGTGGCAGCGTGATTGCAAGCGTCCGAAGAACCTCCCGCCCGGCATGCTTTCCTGTCCCACCGTCGTGCCCATGTCGGCCCTGCTGTTGATCCCTTTCGCTCTGACTACTGATCTCACTTGTCTGCTCTGTTCCCCTTGTGTGGCTTTGGAGCGATCTCGTTTTCTCACTCGATCGGGATCAGCTGGTTTCTGGCTGAACGCTTTGGCTGCCCGGTAGGTTGCCAGTCTTTTGAGTGATTGATTCGGCATCGTGGTTTTGTAGTTGGTCACCATCAGACGGCCAGTTGATTGGTGGACTCACTTGGCTTGCCGTCTACTTGGTGCAGCCGCTCCTGCGCCCGCACTGATCCGGCTTGGCGTCTCAACACTTGGGATCGGAACCGAAGCAGCTTCAATTGCTGGTCACGCCTCGCAGCTGCTTCAGAATCGCAATGACAGCACGCCCATGACTCTTGTGACGTGTTGGCGTTCATCACTTCGTCGCACAGTTGGTTGCAGGTCGGGCACATCGGAACGGTCATCGGATCAACTTCAGTGAAGTCTTCGGCATCTTCCGCATCATCAACCGGCGATGACGGCGGCGAAGCCTGTTGCCTTGATTCGTCCATTGAACCAGCGGGTTTGCTGTTTCGCCTCGTTGCGGTGGCCCTTTGGCGTGATCGACTCCGCGAAAGCCTTGCGATCAGCGACGAGCGGCAGCGCTCCATGATCTCATACGCCGCCGCGGGGATTTCGTTTGGGCTGGAAAGCCGAAGATCCGTTTCACCGTGCAGGTTGATCGTCACGCCCATGCCGGCAAGTCGCGTCATTGCTTCGTTGGCATCCATCACGCTGCCTCCGATTCATCATCGTTGCTGATGGGTTGGCCGTCCGCATCAACGAACAGCAAGGTCGTGTCCCCTACCGTTTGATCGTTTGGCTTGGGCTTGGGCACGCCCCCAGTCATCCCAAGCATGTACTCGGCGAACTGTAGGAAACTCATCTGGTACTGGATGCAGGCTTGGTATTGATCTTCCAGTTTCGGTTCAATTGCTTCGATATCGGAGAGCAGCGTCAGCCCCGCGCTGGCGTCGATAAGACTGGCCTCCATTCTGCGGATTGCTGACCTAGCCAGCTTTCCCGGATCCTCTGGTCTACGCTCCCCTTTCGCTGACGCACTGGCGGCCCCATTCGAACTGCTCGACGGCCGGGACGCGGGGTAAGACTTGCCATCAGCACCAACGCGGCGAAGTGGTTCGGACGATTCTTGAGCGTTTTCAGGTTCGTGATTGGGAGCCTGAACGGAGTCTTGCCGATGAGCTTTCACCGTTGAATCAGAAACGCCAACAGCCTTGGCGATTGCATTGTTCGACCAATCCGGGAACTCTCGCAGTGCGGTTTCGATCGCTTTTCGCTTGTCGGCCTGGGATCTTCGCAAGCCGTGCTGCTGGTTCGCCCCAAGTGCGTGCTTGATTGCATCGAGCCTCGAGCCGGGACGTACCTCGGCGGGGATGCTCGTTCGTCCTGCTTGCTTCGCGGCCAGCGATCGGTGCCAGCCGTCACCAACCCAAAACTGATCGCCTTCCTGAAAGAACACTGGTACGGGAAACGGCGATCCCCGTCGCCCGTGATCTCGCCAAACTGTGGCATACTCATCGACAGTGGAATTTTCGGTGTGATCCCGGCACTGAGTAGTTGGGTCGAATTTTATCTGGTCGATTAAGACGGACTTCTGAACTGCCATTGTTTGCTCGGTTGGTGTTATTGGTTGGTTGCGACTTGCATCACGCCGCCGTCGAAAACGTGTCGATCTTTACTCGGGGGTTCAGGCCGATTCGGTTGAACTGATCGCGGATAATGTGGGCAGCGTCATCAGCAAAGGCTGGTCGAACCATCAATGCATCGTGAATTGGCTGAACAGGCTCGTCGGGATGATGTTTCGCCAGATACTCCCCGCAACCGTCGATCATCAAAAGTGACTCGAGGTGCTGCAGGAGGCACGCGGTATCCTGGTGGCGCTGCAGTTTCGTTTTCAGGACGTAGGCTGAAACCGTTGGAAAGTCTCGCTGCATGATCTGAAACAACGGGCTGCGAACAGTTGCCTCAGCCGTATCGAACAGCGGGATCAAAGTTGCTCGCTTAAACGATGTTTCAGGAAGCTCTCTAAGATCAATGGTTATGCAGCGTCCGTCATCCAGAGTGATCTGTGCGTTGACCGGGCCATTCATCGCCAGTACCGCTTCGCGGAAGTGCGGGTAGATCTCACGGGACTCGCTAAGGTCGAGCCACCTACGCAGATCTACCGGAACCTTGTTTCGCCAAAGCTCACCCCCCGAAAAACGCGCCACATATGGTAGTAGTGGTTCGCCGTTGGTGGTCCGCACCGGTGTTAGTTGGTGGGCCACCGCGAAAGCCAGCAGCACCGGCTGACATGCTGATACATCAATCACCGCCAGTGAATCTCCGTCTGCTCGCAGATGGTTTCGGATTGATCTTGGAGTCTGCGTTGAGAGGCTGTGGTATCGCCGATATTCGCATCGTTGAGCAAAGTCGTCACCGTTGACCCATCTTGCGATCGTCCAGGCGGTCCAGTGATCGGTCTCGCCAGCAATTGCCATTGGCGAAATTGAGAACCGGTCAAACAGACCGTGGAAGTGCTGGCCAGCTTCGCCAAGATTCTTAGGGTCTATCTCACGGATGATTGAGGCGATCTTCTGTGCAGGTTTCGTTTCAAGGCAATGCAGTGATGCCGCGCCATGCCGATGAGCGGTGGTCAGTCGGTATGACTTAGGGAATGCACTGGCGTTTGGAAATGCCTCGGTCGCACCGCTGCAATACCGATCGTTAATGTCTATCACGCCAGCGTCACGCATATCATTGATACGATTGCGATACGTGCGTCCAAGCATCCGTTTCAGTTCCGATCGGTGCATCCCGATCAAATGCCCTTGGTGCCGTCGCTCAGGTGTCTGTGCTGTCAGCAGCATCAAACGTGCTAAGAAGATCGCCCATCGGTCACCATCCGCACCAGATGGAAGATTGACCGTACTCGGTACGGCAACCATCACGCTGTCTTTACTCGTATTCATCATCGTCTCTTGTCTCGATTGTTGAAAATCCAAACCGACGACGGTGCAAGCCCTTGCTTTTCTAGGGCTGCGCGAGACAATGAGAAGCATCTTACTGAATCTCTTTGTCGCCGCGTCATCACCGCGTCGAACAATACTTCAGGTGGCCCGAATCACATCGGGTCACCTGTTTTCGTTTCTGGCGAACTGGTCACGCAGCTGGCGCGCTGTCCAGAATCACAGATCTCGGGTGCCTTCGGTTGCTCCCAATCAATTGGCTCGCCGTAACGATCGGCGATGCGATCAAGAACACCATCAGAATTGCGGAGCGTTGCGGGTTGGTGACGGCTAAGCATCGGCGATACCCACCTTGTTTTTCGCTACGTAGTCTCGAAGGTCATCAACGTCGAATCGGACGGATCGACCAATTCGTACAATGGGAATCGCCCCCGAAGCACGAAGCGACCAGAGCTTTCGCTTGCCGATGTTCAGCCATCGGGCTGCCTCGCTCTCTTTCAGCAGTTGAGGCTCGAAGGATTGGGTTGAATCAGCCACGAGAGGACACCGCCTTTCGTTTCTTGGCATTCTTCTTCCGCGGAAAAAGGAAGTCCCGAAGATCATCCGGTTCGATGAAGATCCGGCGTCCAATCTTCCTTGATTTCAAGATTCGCCCGTTCACGCCAGCTTTCATCCAGCGGCGATAGGTCATCGTTGACCAAGAGTGTCCCGTGAGCTTCTCGACTTCGTGATTAAGCGAGTTGAGCGTAATAAGCGCGGAGTGCATCAGTAGTCCCTGGTTCGTCGAATCAGGGCTGGCTTCGGTGCAGACAGAAGAACCGGCGCGTAACCCTAGAAATGAGTCGTGAACCTGTTACTTGCCGATATCGCAGGCACCCACCTTTGCAAAATCGCAAACACACTCTTGTGCTGGGTAAGCCGGATTACTCACGGTCGAAGTTAGTCGAGCCAATCCATCAGCTACGCTTCCGCCAATCCAGGGCGGCACTCTTGTCGCGTTATCGGGGCATCAGATTCCTCCATCGTGTGTGATGCTCCACGATCGTTACACTAGTTTACATTCCTAGCCGTTGCTGTTCAACACCATGAGGGCGATTGCAGCCTAGCGTTGAACGATGGCCTATCCACGGGGGTACACAATCAACGCACCGAAGGCGACTCCGGTGCGTTGTGAAGTTCCGAATGAGAGCAACTGCTAGATCGCGGCCACAGCGTCCAGGTTGATGCCCAGGCCAATACGCAGTTCATCGATCACTGCTGGTTCCCCTGGCTTCCGCTACCTAGACGCTCCGCGTGATCGATGGTCCCACCAAAACTGTCGGGAAGCCATCGGCGAACCAACGCCCAGCATTCGTCTTCTTGTTGCCTCATCAATTCGGTTGAGACTTTCGAGCATGTGCCATGTTGTAAGTAGGCGTGCCCGGCTTCGTGAAGGATAGTCACGATCGCATCGTCCGCATCTTCAAGGTCTTTTGCGTCAATGATGATGAAGCTACGCCTTTGGATCAGTGACGGACTAATGTGCCAACTATCACCGTAGTACGGAACAAAGAATGCAGACTCTAAAATCCTGTCCGCATCGTCGTAGGAAACGTAAGACAATGCTCTCGCCAGCAAACCAGCAAAGTCGTCGTAGAATCGGTAGCAGTCGTCCAGCTTGTTTTCGTAGATATCGTCGAACGAATATGAGCCCGATGTTGAATCGATCGTCATTGTGATGCAGTGGATTGAAGAACTGAAAGAAGTGTCAGCCAACCCGATCGACGCCAAGGCACGGACGCAGATCAGTTGACTATAGGATGCGGATCAGCCGCCTACCGTTTGAAGAGTCCATTGTCTTCAGGGCAAAACGCACTGGCAACTACCGGGGCATGGACAACGCACCGACGATAGCTTCGATGCGTTGCCATGCTCGGCCTGATGTTATCCCGCTGCAACAGTTGACTCTGACGCATCGTGCAGCTTTGGTACTGCCGTTGCCTGCCGGTCGATACGTGCGATCTTTGGGACGTGTTGGCGGAACTCTCGACAAGATGCCGAGTGCCCTTGCATCGCCGCCCGGTGGGAGGAGTAGCGGCGTTCCTCGAACACGCCATCACCGACCGTCATGGTTAGCCACAATTGCGGCTTTCGCCCGAAGTAGCCGATGGGTGTCATCAGGAAAACGGTCGTGATTGCGATACCGTTCGCGACGTTGGTTTTCAATCGCTTGCCCAATGCACAACGGGCATCTTTGGATAGCGATTCTTCCCAGTCGTCATACTGTGCCCATGTAACTGGTACGGGCTGGTCATCAGAACCGAGGATGTAGAGTTGGTTTGCCATTGGCGAGTCTCCATTGTTCGCAGTGGTTGCTGCGTTGGGTTGTGGTCCGCAGTGGTTGCTGCGGTTCGTGCGGTCTGCACTTCCGGTCGCCAGCAAGAGAGAGCCGACGACCGAAGAAACTTACCCTGCCATAACTGCCAGGGCAAGTCGATTCAGCAAAGATCAATTGGCTCGATGGCATCGGTTGCGAATCTTCTCGTTAATACCGGCATCGCCGATGACACCGATTGTTTTTGCAAGGACTAGCTTCGCGGTCAGCGCGACTTGGGAAAACTGATGTTGACCCTGTGCGGAAAAACCACGAAACCATGTTTTTCCGGGAAACTGAGTAGGCAAACACGTTGAGTAGGACACTTATACCATGATGCGATGGATCGTACTTTTCGCCGTTTGGATTGCAGTTCATGCTAGCTGGGTTCGTTCCGCCAGTGCCGACTACATCTTGACCGATCTTGGTACCCTCGGAGGTTTCGTGCAACCGCAAGGGTTGAACGAACTAGGTGTTGTCGTTGGCGTCTCTCGCAACCAGGACAATCGGCCAGAAGCGTTCCAATACGCAAATGGATCAATATCTTCGGTCGGTATCCTTGATTCGTATCCAACGTCAATCATCAACGAGAACGCTGCATCTGTTAACGATATGCATCAGATAGCTGGGACGTTTCATACGACCGCCGGAAACCAGCGTGGTTACCTAATGTCCAGCGGAACCTTCACGGATTTGGGAACGCTTGGTGGCGATCAAAGTCGTGGACACAGAATCAACAACCTTTCGCAAGTCGTCGGGGAATCCGAACGATCTGACGGAACGACGAGGGCTTTCCTTTACGAAGGTGGGGAAATGTCCGAACTCGGGACTCTCGGAGGAAGCTACAGCAGCGCAAACGACATAAGCGACTCTGGGTTCATTACTGGGTCATCAGCAACTTCGGATGGCAGCGTGCACGGATTTCTGTATCACGATGGAAACATGATTGACGTTGGAACCCTTGGGCATCCGATCGATCAGAGTTTCGCTCATCGGGTAAATAATCACGGTGATGTGATTGGCTTGTCCTATGAAACGGGTAGCGGTCAGCAGGCGTTTCTCTACAGCGATGGTGTGATGCAAAGCCTTGGAATCCACCAGGGCCAAGCGTTGGACATCAATGATGCTCGGCAGATCGTGGGGACCGCGAACGACTTAGCATTTCTATATGAGGGCGGCATAGTCACAATACTGAACGATGTCATACCAGAAGACTCTGGATGGGACTTAACGGTCGCATCTGGAATCAATGAGTCAGGACAGATCATTGGTTGGGGGCGTAAACTGGGCGTCGATGAGAACCAAGGGTTTCTGCTAACCCCTGTCAGGTCTGTTCCCGAGCCCAATTACCTTTCAGCACTGCTGCTCATTTGCTTGGTGGCATGCATACGCATCCGGTCTATTCGCAGATGTGCTACACCTCGCCAGTCGTACTAATGGCATCCGATGCATTTCGTATCGCAAAACCATAGTCTGCTGAACACATCGGATGTTAACGCGGCTTGTTTCCATCCTTTGACTTGCTTTGTTTGGGGCTCCTCTTGGCCTCCTGAGCAGTCGCCATCATGTTGATCCAGTCCAGCACCCAGACGCCACGATGCAGGGTCTTGCTGCCGACGAGAACGCTTTTGAGCGAACCATCGCGACGGGCCAGCAATTGGGTATGGTGACTGATCCCACGTGCTGCCAAGTCAGCAATGCCAAGCAAGTCATTCGGATCGATCGACTTTGGAACGACTCGCTCCGGTGTGTTTTGTTGTTTCGCCACTTGGCATCACCTATCCGAACAGGCTGGAAAATAGTCCGCCCGTTTTGTTGGTCGTCTGATTGGTCGTTGTTCCTACAGTGGAACGAGCAATGTTTTGGGGCAGCAGAGTACGCAACTGATAGTCTTGGCCGCCAAGCTGGGCTAGCTGATTCAGCGAGTTGACGTTGGCGTTGTCGAGCAACTGGGCACGCTGCCCCATGATCCCGCCCATGTACTGCTGTTGACGGCTTCGGGCTTGGCCGAGTGCCGAGTTGCGTTCTCTTTCTACAAGTGCGTTCATCCCCGGTGCGACCGATGAGTTGTACAACCCGCGATTGGCAAGACTCTGGCCGACGTTGCCTTGGCGTGAATCGTATCGCCTGTTCGTGTCCGCGATCTCTTGCTGACGGTAACCTTGAACAGCATCTAACTGACGATCCAGATCAGCACGCAACGCACCGGTTCGTTGACCGCTAAGACCTCGCAGGAAATTGGCGTACTTCGCTGATGCCTGATCCGCAACGCCAAGCTGCTTGTTGAACAAACCAAGCTGGCTTGCATCAAAACGTCTTGATGTGGTTCCGTTCCTTGACTGAGTACCAGTTGTCCCGAACAAGCTGCCGTTGAACGCGCTTTTCGATAGCCCGTGACCGGCTGCCATCAACGATCCGGACAGTGCTGCGGGAACGCCGGCAGCGAACAACGCGGGAAGAACCATGACAGACCCCAGTCTCTTAGAAATAGATCGCAACGATGGCGGCGCGTTCCACTACGAAGAACCATCATTCGTTACTCAGTTGACATGCAAACTGTAGCAAAATAGCGACCGATCCCAAACGCTCCGACAAGTATGAAACGATTCGGGCGATGCCATCGAGCGGGATTCATGCAGCGATTCGCTGACGGCAAGAATCATTGGATGTATTGAGGCGGTGTTTGGTGAGACCGTGAAATTTTTTTCGTGGTTTTTTTGAGGACAGGGGCAGGGGATAACTAGGTACGTGGGCAAAGAATTGGGCGGGGGTCCGGGTCAAAAAAAGGAAACCGATATGAGCCTCTCCCGTTCGATCACCATTGCCTAGGCTAGCCTACCCATGTCATCATTTGCTTGCTGCACGCTGCACGTCATCTATCGCGACCACCACCGCGAACAAACATCCATCACCACTGCTACAGCTTTGGGTCATCAATGAAGTATCAGCTATCGAATCGCCAATTGAAAGAACTACGGCAGAACGGGCGTCCATTGTCGATCTGCTTGCCTGCGCCTTCCGACTTGCCCGCCGATCTAGTTCGATGGTCATCGACTCGGCTTCCCGACGTTGCTGATGCGATCACGGGGGCAGTGGCCGATGAAGTGACTTGCCATGCTTCGACGTTACCGGGTGTTCCTGGCGCTGCTGGTCTGTTCGGAACGATTCGCGACGACTGGGATGATGATCGATACTGCTTCCGAGTTCCAGTTGTCGTTGTCAGCTTGGAACCTGCACGGATTCGCGGTGGGAAGCTCCGGCGACAATGGCCCGGTGGCGCGATAGTCGAACCAAACGACGCGAAACAAGTTGACTCGCCCGAATAGTCGGCAAGAGTTGAGTGCATGGAATCCCCGTGCGTCCAATCAACCCCGTTGCGACAGCCATCGCAGTTATCGAGGCAACCACCATGACAATTCGTGATCTATTCACGCGCTCGCTGTTCACGCAGCCGCCAATTCTCTTTGCTGCTGCATCGTCAGCGGCAGCCGTCACGTCATCGACGGACAATCCCAACCGCGACCCTTTCGACAATGGCCTGTTCATCGGCACCCGCAAACGTGGACAGCGATTCGTCCGTTATCCCGATGGCGAAATCCGAACGGTTGACGTTGACTTTGATCGGGAAGTTTTTAACGATCCCGATTCAAGCCCCAAGGCCAAGCCGCAATCAGTTGACGCATCAACTGATGAGGTTCCTGCAAACGATTCGGAAACGGACGCGGTTCAAGCCATCGCCGCCGCGATGATCGCCGCCCGGCCCGGTACGCTTGTTGCCGTCGCCCACACCGCCAAGGGTGAAGTGATCGCCGCGACCGCCACCGCCGCTAAGCGTGGACTGACACCAGCGACGTTCAGGGCTGCAATGCGATCGCTTCCGGCCAATGCGAAACAGGTCACGTTCGCCGCTTCTGGTTCACTGGCGATGGATGTGCAAGAGGCTGCGTTGGTTGTGGCCGATGCGTTCCTTGTTCGGATACTCAACTTCATCGCCGTTTGATCGACGACAATCAAAGCACCGCTCTCCTCAGCGGTTCCTATTGAGCCGGGTACGCCTCCGAATCTGGACGGCTTGCCCGGCTCTTTTCGTTGGATCAACCCGATTTGGTGGCGATTGGTCCAAAGTCCGGTTATGCGTCCCCCAGATTGCGCCCTCTCGCGCTTCGATGGGGTCACCCGACTACTGACACCCCTGAAAACTGGCGTTCTTGATGACCAGGGTGGATTGTCTTTTGAGGGGATCAGGTGGTCGGGCGGCGTGCAGTCTGAAAGATCGAGGTTCCCAATTGGGAACGTGGAGTCCCGGTATACGGTTCGTGCTTGTCGCTCAACAGGTTCCCAATTAGGAACGTGGAGCCACAGGTTTGAGAGTCCCGATTGTCACTGGGTAGGTTCCCAATTGGGAACGTGAATTAACCACGACGACCGGAAACCGTGATCCTGGGCACCGTGGCCGGGAATCCGACCACGGGCATCAACATCGTTCACCAGTGCGATCAGTCGGCCAAGAACTCAGCCGTTGCGACTTCCAGAACTCGGGCGCGTTGCTCTGGTTCCAGGTCTGCCCAAAGTGCCAGCAGTTCGGCGGACTGCTTGTCCCTCAGATCGATCGATTCTGTGCCCGATGGAAACAAATAAGAAACAGGTGGCCGTGAATCATCGTTTTTACTTGGTTTTTCAACGGTTTCCCCCGGACTTCTAATCCGTAGGTCGAAGGTTCGAATCCTTCTGGGCGTGCTGTTGGTCCGGGGCTGGTGCGTCAGGGAAGCCGGGGTAGCCGAATGTCATGTTCTAGCTCTTTCGTTGGGTTTCGCTGGAGATTATGGTGTTCGGCATGACAGATATATTCAAATTAGATGACGATGTGGCCACGGTCATCGGTGGCACGGGGGAGCTTGGCGGATTGATGGCTGAGGCTCTTGCGGTGCAGGGTGCCAAAGTTGCCGTGGTTGGGCGGAATGCCGAACGCGGGAACGCTCGGGCTCAGAAGATCGTTGACGATGGTGGTCAGGCAAAGTTCTTTGCCGCTGATGGAATGTCGGCTGAATCGGTCGATAGTGCTCGCCAAGCGATCAAGCAGTGGGCGGGCAGCCCGACTTCGGTTTTGGTCAACGCGGCTGGGGGAAATCGGCCGGAGGCTACGATTCAACCAGGCGGCGATGTGTGCAAGTTGCCGCTGGATGCTTGGCGGGATGTGTTTGATCTGAACCTAGTCGGCGGAGCACTATTACCGAGCCAGATTTTTGCACCCGACATGATCGAAGCCGGCAATGGCAGCGTGATCAACATCGCATCAATGTCCGGAATGATCCCGCTTTCTCGCGTGGTTGCTTATTCCGCAGCCAAGAGCGCAGTGATTAACTTGACGCTCTGGTTGGCTCGCGAATGGGCCAAGACCGGCGTTCGCGTGAACGCGATCAGTCCTGGCTTCTTCCCTGCTGAGCAAAATAAAAAGCTGTTGTTCAATGAAGACGGGTCGTACACCGAGCGGGGCGGTCAGATCATTGGGCACACGCCGATGGATCGTTTTGGCAAACCCGCAGAATTGGCCGGAGCGGTTGTTTGGTTGGCCAGTCGGCGTGCGTCGTCCTTCGTGACCGGACAGAACATCGCCGTCGATGGCGGGTTTGCGTCAGTGACGATTTAGAAAAGAGCGATTAGCTTTTTGTAGTGGAGCTTGTTAGAGCTCCTAGAATCAGACATGTCCTCACTCGTGGGATCTTTAACAAGATCCACTACCGCCCTCAGCCCTTTGCACCTTCCATGATCGATCTTCGCAGCGACGCCAAATACGCCCTGGTCATTCCCACCAGCATGGGCACGCGACTGACACCGGTGAACCATCAACCGTTTCACTGCAGCGATACGTTCAAAATGACAGCCAGTAGTGCTGAATCAAATGTTGCCAGCGTGTCGTCTTTCCTTGGTTTGCCGGTGAAGATTTTGACGGCGTTTGTCAAAGACAGCCCGGTGGCTCGATTCATTAAGGATGACCTCGGTCGTCGGCACATGGACTTTGAAGGCCCCGAATTCGACCAAGACAATCCATGGGGATACCGTCACCAAATCAACATGGCCGATAGCGGTTGGGGGTCACGTGGTCCGCGTGTCCAGAACGATCGCGCTGGTGAAGTCGGACGCAAGCTGAACGTCAAGGATTTTGATTTGGAACGAGTTTTTGGCGATGAGGGTGCCAAGATCGTTCACTTGTCGGGACTGATCGCGGCGTTGTCGGAGGACACAAGTCAGTTCTGTTTAGAAATTGCTCGGACTGCAAAGAAGCATGGTTCAAGAATTTCGTTTGACCTCAACCACCGAGCCTCGTTCTGGAAAGGGCGTGAGTCGGAACTGTCAGCCGCGTTTAAAGAGATCGCCAGCCTGTCGGATTTCCTGATCGGAAACGAAGAGGACTTTCAATTGTGCTTAGACATCGAAGGCCCCGAAGCAGGCGGCAAGGATATCGGAGCCAAGATCGATGGATTCAAAGATATGATTGGTCGCATCAAAAGCGAATACAGCGGCGCGACGTTGTTTGCGACGACGCTTCGGGAAGTCGAAAGCGCTAACTTGCATCAGTGGGGCGCGATCGTTTCACACGGCAGCGATTTCTGCGTGGTGGAGCCTCGTGAAATCGGAGTCATGGACCGCATCGGTGGCGGCGATGGGTTTGTCGGCGGATTGCTCTACGGTGTCTTGCAAGGCTGGGACGCCGAAAAGAGCACCCAGTTTGGTTGGGCGACCGGAGCACTGGCGGCGACAATGTTGACCGATTATGCCCAACCCGCCGACGAAGATCAGGTGTGGAGCATTTGGGCCGGGAACGCGCGAGTGCAACGCTAAGAGAAGAACGCAAAGCGGAGGAGATCTGGGCGACGCGAGCAATGTAGAACGGAACCCCGTTCTACGTTAAGGAACGAGTGGGAAATTAGTGGCGGGGAAATTGGTAGCGAAAGTCGCCAAGACTTTCGGTTTGTCGAGTTGCCGAAACTCTTGGCGAGTTTCGCTACGACACTTATTCTTCCGACGTTCCTAAGTCTTTTCTTCGCCCGGCCCTGTGGAAGTATCCAAGACCGTGTTGACCACATCGACTAGCTGATCCAGGCGGAATGGCTTGAACAACACGCACTTGGGGTGAAGTCCATTTTGACGTGCTTTGACGATCGAGTGTCCTGGGTCGTAACCAAAGCCGGTCATCAACGCCATGGGCACATGCGGCATCAATTCGCCTAATCGCAACATCAATTGATAGCCGCTGTAATCGGGCAAGCGAATGTCGGCGATGATCACGTCATACGTGCAAGCTGAACCGCTACCGCGCACCATCAAAATGGCTTCGTCACCCTTGTGAGCTGTTTCGACAATGCATCCGTAACGTTCGAGCAGCTTGTGGGCGTCTTCCCGAACTTGGTCATCGGCGTCGACGACTAGAATTCGTTTGCCTTGCAAAGCCAAATGCTGAGGCGACTGGACACCGACGGGCACCGCTTCGAGCGGCGTCATTTTCTGACCGATCTGCTGAATCGTATGTTTAATGTCGCGTGCATTTTGAAGAATGCGTTGCAGACGATCGACCACTTCCGAACTATGCCCGATGTAACCTTCCATCACATTGACGGCGTCATTGAGGATTTCATCAACGGGCATTGCGACGGCGCTGTGAATCGCATCGCAACTCTGCTGCGCCGTGTTTGCCTTTTGAGCGACCAACAATTCCAGCGTGTTAAGAGCGAAGGCAACGTCGCGAGCGAAGATTTCTAAGAACTGCAAATCGCTGTCGGTAAACGCATTGGGGTCAGGCGATTCGACGTTGATGGTGCCCAGGACCTGATCGTGCAAAATTAGCGGAGCAGTAATTGAGCTACGAGAACTATCGACACCTGGGATGAACAAGGGATCGTTCTCGACGTCTTGGCACACGTAGCTCATGCCGCTGGCAGCGACGTAACCGGTGACGCCATTGCCGTTGGGGTGCGCATACAATTGACGATCGGCCGCCGCTTGGTCGATGCCGACGCTAAGCAATGGCACCATGTTGCCTGTTGCGTGTTCCAGCAAGCGAATTTCGATCACTTCAAAATTCAACAAGTCACTTAGATAGTGACGAATGTTTTCTTTGAGCAAGTCGATTCGATCATCGACTTCCATCATGAAAATTTCTGACGGGCGGAGGTCCGCAAGCTCGCGACCGGCTTGGTGGATTGCGGCAAGCTTTTGTTGTTGCAGAATTTCTTCGGTGATATCGCTGACCGTTACGATCAACTGACGTTGGTGCGACGGATCGACCAGCGGTGCGGCATGAACCTGGTAGAACCGGTTGTCAGAAGTGTGAAGTGTGCTGTTACTTTCCTCGCCGGTCGCGAGAGCCGTGTGGAATGGGCAAAAGTCGGGCCCCATGATTTCGGGTTCGGCAAGAATCTTGTAGAAGTTCATTCCGGCCAAGGATCCTTCTTGGTTGGACCATTGTTCTAACCGGCGATTCGCCCACAGCACTCGAATGTCTGAATCGAGCAGGGCAACGCCCTCGGGCATGTCGCGAAGCATCAGTCCGCTTTGGGCAATCCCGCGCAGCTCGCTCAGTTGGGGCAATTGATCGCGAGCGATCCAAACTCCGTCGATCGTCTCTGGGCTCAATTGGTCGACAATCGCAACCGAACTGTCCACCTGAATCACTTCATCGCGACGAATATCTTTGGGCAGGGTGCTAGGGTCGCCAACGCAGATCAAACGCGGGGCACTTGAGGGCATCGATGGATCCCTGGACTGGTCGCTTGCCATGCGTTCAGTACCGGATGCCGTTGCTTCTGGCGACTGATTCAAGATCGACTCCCATGAAATTCGCAGCTCCCGACGGCACGATGCCGGCGGTGGACAGCTCCCCCCTCTGATTCAACAGCATGCCGCTGTTGATCTTGCTCAAAGTTTTGACACTCCGACAATTTAATACTGACAACCTAATACTGGACTCAAACGTCGCTTGAGTACAACTTCTTTCATGCCCGTTAACAACGAAATCATTCAAAACGGTGCATTCGTGACGCAGCGCGGCACCGCTGGAAAGATATCATCGGCATAATACGTTGAAAAAATCGACTTGTGATAGGCTCATTTGTCAACTTTAGGGCCAACGTCTAGTGGCCTGCCCTTGTGGATGCCCCATGGGAACAAATTTGGCAATCAATATGCGGAAGAAAACGAGGAAACCCGCTGCTTTTTTTAAGAATAATTTGCAAACTTCAAAAGAATTTTTGGTTCCAGCGTGCGACGGGCTCGGCGGCCGGATAATTTGCCCTTTTTCCCTATCTTAGTGCGTTGCGGATGTTGACTTTCGGGGATTGCAACATAGATTCTGTTCCCGTAGGGCCATCGGCCCATTTACACGCAGCCGTAAATGCTTCCTCGATTTTAATCTTTGACCACAGTGGTCCAGAGATGTTTCCGGAGGGTTCCTTTGATGAGAGCACAAGTGATTAGAACAATTTTCGGACTTTGCGCGGCACTGATGTTTGCCGTTAGCGTCCAGGCACAATGTGGTGACTGTGGAGGCTGCGACAGCGGCTCTGCTTGCAGCACCGGCGGCGGAGTCGCATCGGATTGTGGCGGCGGCAGCGTCGTCATGGGAGATGGAGGTTCATGTGGACCGTCCGTCTCCTACGAAACACGAACGGTTATGCGTTCACAAATGGTGACTGAAACTCGCCAAGTACCAACCACGACGTACCAACGTCAAACGCAGACTCGCATGAAGAATGTGACGAAGCAAGTTGCACGCGTCGAAACCAAGACAGACACCTACACCGTAAATGTTCCTCAAACGCAAACGCGTACAGAAACATACACCGTGCAAGTTGCTGTTCCTTACACCGAGGAAGAAGCCTACACCGTTCAGGTTCCTGTCACGACTCAAGTCGAACAGTCCTACCAAGTGTCGGTTCCTTACACCGAGCAAGTGACTCAAGAGTACACCGTTCAGGTTCCAAAGACCGAACAGCGTACGGAAACTTACAGCGTTTCGGTTCCTTACACCGAGCAAGAATCCTACACCGTAACGGTTCCTTACACTGAGCAAGTTGCTCAGGAATACACCGTTCAGGTTCCTGTTCAAAAGACTCGCGAAGAAACCTACACAGTTACGGTTCCTTACACCGAGCAAGTTGAGCAAAGCTACCAAGTTCAAGTTCCTGTCACCACGACACGAACCGAAACTTATCAAGTTAGCGTTCCTTATACCGAGCAAGTTGAGCAAAGCTACACGGTACAAGTTCCTGTCACTTCGACTAAGACTGAGACTTATCAAGTGTCGGTTCCTTACACCGAAACCACGACTCAGAGCTACACCGTTCAGGTTCCTTACACAGAAACGCAAACGCAAACTTACAGCGTTAACGTTCCTTACACTGAAACCGTTGAACAACCTTACTCGGTTACCGTTCCTTACACCGAGCAAGTTGCTCAGTCGTACACCGTGAACGTTCCTTACACCGAGCAAGTTGCTCAAAGCTACCAAGTTCAAGTTCCTGTTCAAGAAACCAAGACTGCTTACCGTACGGTCAGCTCTTGCGTTCCTGTGACCACGATGAAGTCGGTCACCAAGGACATGGGGAGCTACCAATGCCAAGCTGTTCAAAGCGCACCTGCCTGTGGCGGATGCAACGACGGTTGTGGCGGATGTGCACCAGCTTGCCCAACGGTTAGCTACAAGAAGGTCTACGTACCGAACTGTGTTACCACTCAAGTTCCTACCACGACCTACAAGCGTCAATCGTCGCAAGTGCCTTACACTTACAACGTGACCAAGATGACCTGCCAAACGAAAACTCGTATGGTTCCTGTCACCAAGACGCGTACCGAAACTCGTCAACGTATGGTTAACGTTACGAAGTACCGCACCGAGCAACGATCGCGTAGCGTTCAAGTTCAAAAGTGCCGTACCGAGCAACGTACTCGTGACTACACCGTGACCAAGTACCGCAGCGAAACTAAGACTCGCGAAGTACCTGTCACACGTACTCGCATGGAAACTCGCACCCGCGAAGTTCCTGTGACCACGATGACGACTCAAACCAGAACTCGTATGGTTTCCGTTCAGAAGACTCGCATGGAAGATCGCACCCGCGAAGTTCCTGTGACGACCATGAACACCGAAACTCGTACTCGTATGGTTTCACAACAACGTACTCGTCAAGAAACTCGTACGCGTAGCGTTCCTTACACCGAGATGTCAACCGAAACCCGCACCCGCATGGTTTCGCAACAACGTACTCGTCAAGAAGAACGTACTCGCAGCGTTACCAAGTACCGCACCGAGCAAAAGACGAAGACCGTTCCTTACACGACCATGGTTTCAGAAACACGCACCCGCACCGTTCCTGTGACCAAGACTCGTATGGAAACACGCACCCGCATGGTTCCTCAAACCACGATGACCAGCGAAACTCGCACCCGTACGGTCAACAAGACTCGTATGGAATCGCAACAACGAACTCGCAACGTCAACTTCACCGTGAACGTTCCTGAGCAACGTACCCGCAGCTACAACGTTACTGTTTATGACACAGTGACCGAGCAAGTTCCGGAAAGCTACTCAGTTTGCGTTCCTGTGCAGTCGATGAAGACTGTTCAAGTTCAAGTTTGCAAGCAAGTTCCTTCGACGGTCACCGTTCCTGTTTACTCGGCTCCTGCTGTCAGCAGCCCGATGATGATGGAATCGGCTCCCATGATGGAATCAGCTCCTAGCTACGACAGTGGCTACAGCGAAGGCGTCATCATGGAATCAGCTCCAGCAATGCAAGCTGCCCCAATGGCAACCGGCGCTGGCTGCACCTCCTGTGGTGGCTGAGCTCCAGTTTCTGGAAGTGAACCATTGTAATAGTGCCTGCTGACCCAGCGGCACTCACGCAAAGTGAAAGCCTCGAAGACTTCGGTCTTCGGGGCTTTTTTTGTTATGTTGTGCCTCAATGTTTGCTTTAACACTGAATAATGCCACAAACGATCGAACAACGAATCATGCAACACGTTGACGTCAAAATTCATCAGAACGTGGCAACGATCCTGATGGATCGCCCCGATTCCCGAAACTCGCTGAACCCAACGTTGATCGAAGACTTGATGACCGCGTTTTCAGATGTGCATCAAGAAAAGGGCGTCACAGCAGTTGTTCTTTCGGGTGCCGGAAATGATTTCTGTGCCGGCTTAGATTTGGGCGTGATGCAGGAAATTGCGTCGATGCCACCCGGCGATGCAGCACCGGAATGGTTCAACGCTTGGAATCAACTGACTCGTCTGATCGAACAGATGCTTCGTTTCCCCAAGCCTGTCATCGCTGCGGTTGATGGATCCGCACTGGGCGCAGGCCTATCACTTGCCTTGGCCGCCGATATCATCGTGGCGTCTGAATCGGCGGCCTTTGGCAGTGTCGCGGTACGGCGTGGGTTGGTCGGCGCGACGACGACAGCGTTGTTAGCGTTTCGATTCGGTTCGGCATTGGCTGCAAGAATGTCGTTGACCGGGCAACCGATCGACGCGGCCGAAGCTTGTCGGCTTGGCATCTGCGACAAGCCAGTCGAATCGTCCCAGGTTTGGGTAACGGCCGTTGATTGGGCGAATCGATGCAGCCAAGCGCCGCGTGAAGCGATCCAAGCTACCAAAAAAGTGCTCAACGAAGACATCGGTGAATCGCTTTTGACGCAGCTTAATGCGGGTGCCGCGACCGGGGCGAGTGTTTGCACCACTGACGCGGCCGCAGAAGGAATCAAAGCGTTTTGCGAAAAGCGTCCGCCCGATTGGTCTTCTTAGGAATTGCCCCGAACTGCCTTCATGAGATTAAATCCCAACCCGAAAGCGTAAGCGAGGGACCTTGTTTGACGTGTAAATCCCTCACTTACGCTAACGCTTTCGGGTTAGGAAATCGGGAAGTTGTTTCGGGACAGTTCCCTAACCTTCGTTGCCAGGACATTTTCTAGTGAATCTATTTTTTGCTGTCTGTTCGCAAACCGAACTCAATCAAGGTCTGCCTTGGATTGAGCGGTTTTGCGAATCGATGTCCGCATCGGCGACGCTGGTTATCGTGGGATCCGATCGCAAAACGCTAGCCGCTTATGCGAAAGATTTTGCTGCGAAACACGACTTCGTCATCGCCACCGCAACAGTCGATTCCGATGTCGATGCGCTGATTGGGCATGTCCGAACAAACGATGCCGACTTACTTGTTCTGTGCTCAGATCACGACGACGATGCGTTTCAAAAGTCCATCTTTCACAAATCACCCACACCAACGGTTTGGATCAACAGCCAAGGTGATCCTCCCACAGATCCGTCGCATGTTTTCAGTTTAGGTCCGTCCAACAAACCGGCCACAGATTCAATTTGCAGGCAGTTGCTCGGACTCGAAACCGGAATCGAACTCCTTGGTTCTCACGAACTTGATTCAGAAGAGGGTAGCTCGAAATCGCTGAACTCGAAATCACTGACAGAGCGGGTTCTGTCAGCCCAACAAAGTCGCTGTGAATCCGGTGATCTGATCATTGTTGACTGTGTTCGCAATGGGAACCAGCGAGAACGAGAGCTCGGAATGGCGTTGTTTGCAGGGACGACATCGGCTTCGGTGTTGTTGCACCAACATGGTGAAACTGCAATCGACAATTGGGCCAGTCGCATTCGTGACCTAGCGGCAAAAGTAGCCGAGCCCATGGATCGCGAGCAACGAATTGAATTGGCGCAGTCGCTAACGGAAGGGTCGCAGCCGAACCTGGAATTCCTTGGTTTGATCAGTGCATCGTCAATGCTGGCAGCGTTTGGTTTGTTGCAAGATTCGGCGGCGGTGGTCATCGGCGCGATGCTGATCGCGCCACTCATGACTCCAATCCTGGGAGCCGGTTTGGGATTAGCACACGGGAATCGGCCGTTGTTCAAGTCTTCCCTGGTGACAATTGGATTGGGATTCTTAAGTGCGTTGGCTGCCAGCTTTTTGTTTGGTCTGTTGGTGCGATTTACCCAAGGGATTTCCAGCACTGGTGAAATGTGGGCAAGGTGCAATCCAACGATACTCGATTTTTGCGTTGGACTTGTCGGCGGGATCGCGGCGTCTTACGCAAGAACCCGCCGACATTTATCGTCAGCACTGGCGGGTGCTGCGATCGCCGCGGCTCTCGTTCCGCCAATATCGACCGCAGGTTTGCAGCTAGCATTCGGAATGACGCAGTCGGGCGATCGAGGAAATCCGATCATTGGTCCGCTGTTGTTGGTATCCATCAACGTTCTAACCATCATGGTCGGTTCGTCGTTTGTGCTGTACTTGCGAGGTCTGCGAAGCGATCGATCAACGATTCAAACGGACCGATGGGGCCTGCGAATGTTTGTAGGCCTGATTATTCTGGCCTGCCTTGTTATGGCCGGTTTACTGAATCGCTAAAGTCTTGACGATGCTCGGTAAACGCCATTAAGGAAGGCTATCAAGGAAGGTCGGAACAACAACTGACGCAATGGATCTTGCCAAAGATCTCTCCTTGCTGGAATCTTTAGCAGACACGCCCGACAAAACTGCAAAGTGAAAATCCTTGATCTGGAAAAAGTTCAAATAACCGAACCAATCCCGCTACAATCTCCGATACCAAGTTAATCCAACTTGCGCTCAGTTGCGTAGCCCAACGCCGTGAAGAGTTTTGGTCCCGGAAAACACGGATTAGTTCGTTTAGCCGCGTGGGCATCGCCCCGCGCGTCGTGCTGACCTCGAACGCGCGGGGCGATGCCCACGCGGTTAAACAATTTAGAAACCCTTCACGGCGTTGGGCATCGCCCGGGACCAGTTACTTCGGAACATCACACATGCCAATGATTCACACTTGTTCGCCGAGCGATCTACCCGCTACCGATCCGCTGGACATGTTGGTCGTTGCACCTCACCCTGACGATGCGGAATTGGCGTTGGGTGGGACGATTGCCAAGATGGTTGACGAAGGAATGCGGGTCGGCATTCTGGATTTGACGACAGGAGAACCAACGCCACACGGTAGCGAATCGTTGCGCCGCGAGGAAACGATCGCGGCCACTGAAATCCTGAAGGTCACGTGGCGTGGCAACGCCGGGTTGGTTAATCGCAAACTGGAGGCGACGCTGCAGGCTCGTGAATTGGTCGCGAGTTATTTCCGAATGCTACGTCCGCGATGGATTTTTGCGCCCTACTGGAACGATGCTCATCCGGATCATGTTGCCGCGACTGACTTGATTGAAGCGGCCAGGTTCTGGTCAAAGCTAAGCAAGACCGATATGCCAGGCGATCGCTTTCACCCCGAACGAGTCTACTACTATTTTTGCATTCACTTGCGGTTGGCGATTGAACCAGACCTGATTGTTGACATCAGCGATCATTGGGAAAGGAAACGACGCGGCATCGAAGCCTATCAAAGCCAGTTCATTGCCGGACGACCCACCGAGCCGCCGACACTGATCGAGCGACTCGAATCCGACGCCGCTCATTGGGGAAATTTGATTGCCCGCCGATACGGCGAACCCATCGCAACCAAGGAACCGTTGGCGATCCGTTCGTTAAGAGATCTGATTTAGAAGTGACCGTAGGCCGTGTTGAGCAAAGCGAAACACGGCCTACATCGGTTACGCTTCCAAATCTAAGTGACCGTCGTGGTTCGAGCTTGCTTCTTGCTCCTCCGGTGACTCACCCTGTTTTTGTTCTTCGCCACTTCGTTCAAACACATCTAAAATCTGACGGCCGTTCGCGTCACGATCGCCTGTTTGCTCACCTGCTTCGAGCGAATTATCGCCGTCTGCTTTTCCGCCAGGCGATGTTGCTGCGGATTGTCTTGCGGAAGCCTGTGCGGCTTGGTTATCGCTTTCACCGCCTTTGGCTGCGGCGCGAGACGTGCCGGCCACCGATGCGGCAGCGGCTGGATTGATGTTCATCGGTTTCTCTCCTGCGAAATGGAAACTTCTCTAACGCCGTAACCTCGGTTCGGATGTCGCCCCTGCGGAACGGACTTGTGACGGATCTGATTCACGATTCATTCCTGGGAACCAACGGCCCAGTGTCTGGCTGACCCCGTCCAACGCGCGTCGTTCCACATGCGGATTGGAAATGGGGCCGTTGACGTCAATCGTCCAAAGTGTGTAGCGACGGCTTTTCAGCGGTCGAAAGACTTGGGTGAAACTGTTCTTCGGACTCACTCGAGTATTGAAGGTCAAATCCAATTCGTTTCTTCGATCCAGGGTTCCACCGCCCTGCAATGAAACCAGGTCGCCCCAGAGTTGCATGTCACTGAAGGTCAGCGAATCACCGAATAACGTAAATTCAACCTGACCGTCAGTGAACGCGTAATCTTCTGACGCACTGATGCGAAGAAGATTGAGCACTTGAACCAAGAACGGCAGCTTATAGAGATTGGCACCACTCACTTCGGCTGCGCCAGTGCCCTTCAATAGATCCGTGGTGCTAAGGTTGCCTTGAAGTTGAATTTGTCCGCCAAACGTTCCCGTCATTTCTTGATCCGAGTGCCCAAATTCGGCCAACAGGGTTGGCATCTGACCATCCGACATCGCTAGTTGCACGTCGAAGTTTCCGGAGGAAAAAACCAAGTCACCATCAAGATCGATCGCCCCGCCAAACATATTGCCTCGGATTGTTTGGCGGCTCGCTTGTTCTCCTAATGTCAGGCGATCGTCCACGATCGAAAACGGTCCTCGAACGCCGGTGATCTGCAGGTCATAGGCGTGCATCGAATCCAACTTAACCTGTCCATCGGCTCGCAGCGTTGTTTCGTCTCGATGTCCCTTGACCAAGACTTCGCCACGCAAAGAATGCACCGGTCCAACGTCTCCGATTCGGTTGCCTTCCAATTGAAGCGCAAGATCCCAATCGACATCGGTGGTTGGGACATATTCAGACGGCAGAGCGATTTGAGTGTTGCCACGAATACTGACCGGACCGCGAAGCTGCAACCGTCGCATGGCCTCTCGCATTTCACCAGGCAGCGACGCAATCAATTCAGCGTCGGGATGCAGCCGGCTGCCACCATGTAAATCCAACGACAATACCCAGCGACCATCGGGGCCTTCGATACAACTGCCATCGGCGAACATCCTTGATGCATCGTGGCTGCCGCGAATCGACTGAATCATCACTTGGGAACCATCAAAGTGAACCGAGCCTTCGGTCAAATCGATGCGGTAGGGAATCGACGGGGGCTTCAGGCTTAAGACTCGATTGGTCACTTGCCCATGGCCGAGTTGATGAGCTTTTACATCAAGCCCTAGCG
The DNA here is from genome assembly GCF_001642955.1 of Rubripirellula obstinata. Classification (GTDB taxonomy): domain Bacteria; phylum Planctomycetota; class Planctomycetia; order Pirellulales; family Pirellulaceae; genus Rubripirellula; species Rubripirellula obstinata. The sequence goes on from NZ_LWSK01000043.1 coordinate 25,068, forward strand.
GAGTTTTCGGATCTTGCTTGATGACCAAGACATCCAGCTTGTCTAAAACTCCACTTGGCGAAAGCGTATCCCAAACTTGACGTGTTTGAGCCGGCAACGACTGACGAAGCGACTCATCCATCGGAACACCGGCCGCTTGAAACCGAAGTGCAAGTTGCGGTGCAGGCTGTAGTGCAGAGGTGTTTTGTGAGTTTGCAAGGCTTGGCAATCGGTATTCGCCGCTGCATTGAATCACACCTGCATTGGCATTGGTCGCACGAAAACCTTTTAACCGCACCAGATCATCTTTGACTTCGATCGTGCCAGCAACGTTGTACAGTGGGTACGCGAATTTTTCGTAGGTCAAGCGTCCGTCAACGACTCGCAGATCGATCTGGCGTGATTTAACGTTGTTCGCATCGGTGGCAAACGTTGCGCTGGCCAGCCGTATGCTACCCGAGGGATTCAAGCTTCGTACAAACTGCTCCATCGCCCCGGCGGATGTGCTGCCCAATGGCGACAAAGATCGCAGCAATGTTCGATCGATCGGTACTGGTCCGTCGGTTGCAATCGCAAACGATTTTTCGTGTGTCAAATCTGGACGAATGGGCATCCGAAACAGACATTGCATTTGGTTGCCCGCGATCCGGCCGCTCAAGTCATCCGTGATCAAGAATCCATGCGTCACCTTGATGCGTCCAACCAATTGCTCGATCGGATAGGGAAACTTTTCGTAACGAACATCGACGCCTTTGCAAATCAGTTCACCTTCCGTTCTCCATTTCGCTTGACGACAAGTGACGTCGGCATCAATGTCGATGCGGCCGATCGGCTGAATCTTTTCCCAGCCTTCGCGAAGCTTTGCCGGAAGTGCTTTGGCAATGCGATCGTTCAACATCAAGCCAACCGTTTCCACTTTCAAGTCCACGTCACATGGAAAGCGATATCCAGCAGTCTTGCCTCTGATTCGCACGACGGCATCACCAAGTTTTGCTTGAGAAGCTTCGATGGTCATGCCACCTGGATCGCAAACAATTTTGCCGCTTAGTCCAGTGATGGGATACGGGATCGATGGGTGACTGAATTGACCATCGTGAACATTGGTGGTCATGCGGAAATTTACATGCCCACTAGGGTCTTGGAACACGGCCAACCCAACGTCACCCACGCATCGTAACATCCGCGCGTCACGAATTTTGTTGGCCCATGGCGTTGGTAGTCGATCGAAGAGGCCGCGATCGAAACGTCCGCCCGATGCCATCACGCGGAAATCGGTTGCCCCGTTTTTCGTGGAGATTTTGGCAGTAATTTGATTTGCGAATTCAGCAGAACCACGGAGCGTGATCTCTTTGTTGCAGTTTCCATCGACGCTTGTGCGATTGATGATCACAACATCGCTAAGCTCTGCCTTGATCGGGCGCTGGTCTGGGGCGCCGTGCAACTGAATCGTGACATCACGCAGATCCATCCGCGGCGCTGCTGGGCCCAAAACGGGCAACGGCATTAACGATTCAAGCGAGACTTTGCCGTTTGGCTTGATCCATGCTTCGGCATGAACACCTTCCAAAACAACTCGCTCAGTTTGAATCGGATTTTGTTTTGTCTTCAAACGCTCGGCATTGAACGATCCCATGACCGTCAACCGATCAATACGAACCAGTGGGCGACGTCCCGATCCGACGACACCTGCTTTTTGCTCGATCAACAGCCCTTCCAATACCAAACCACGGGCCGGATCAAAATTGCCTCGGCGGATCGAAACATGGTGGTCGGAATAGTGCAGTTGCAATTGGGCGAGCACGTTCCGGCGAACGGTTTCACCGATCGTTTGAGGCGCAAGCGAACGAATGACGAACAGGATGGAAACCACGATTAGCGCAGCAAAAACCACACGAGACGTACGGCTCGTCTTTCGTGATGGGGCGGCTTCCGATTTCGCTTTCAATCCACGCCTTCCGTTGCGCGCGATTCTGACGCGGAAATCACGTCAAATCCAGCTCGAAGAGTACCTTTCAGCGGCGTTCGCTATCCAGTCCAATCCTGCCAAAGGTCATACAACCAAGGCGATTGCCATGGGTTTGCCAGCGCTGTTGACATCGAAGCCGTACTGATTGCTATCAACACAATTGCCAGCACTCGAAACCATCGATATTGCGACCAATCATCCAATGTGACTGCAACCATGGGGATCCAAAGTGGCATGAACCAAAGAACCCAGCGAAAATACGAACTGACGCCTCCGTAATTGCGGTCAATCAAGGGGCGCATGACGTAGAAGGCCACGCAAACAATGCTGGCAATGCTGACCGCAATCGAAAACCGCATCAGATCGGCGGGGCCGAAGAGCACCAACCTGACAATCCCAAACGGAATTAGAAAAAACAACGGCGTCAGCGAAAAAATGCCATGATGACCAATGGTAATGTGGAACAAATAGGCCCATCTGGAAGGCTCGCCCAAATCGACGCCTCGGCGGCGACCGTCTTGCCAATAGCTACCAGGGTATTCGTACCAATCATCCCATAACCTCATTTCCCAGTGTCCGCCTTTGTCTAGCAAAGCATAATCACGACTGGCCGCCGTGATTCGCCACCGTTCTGATTCGTCCGAATGTGAAAGCTGAATACTTTGCTCCTTGCCCAGACGACTGACTTCCCGCAAATGCACTTCCAACTGCTCGGATAAGTCTTCCAATTTCTGGTCGTTTGAAATGGTCGAATCCGTTGTTTTAATAAACTTCCCGACCTTCATTCCGTTGCCACGATGCGCATATGCCGGGCGCAGACTTTGATGCGCGATCCAATTGGTGCCAAAAAACAAAAACGCAACTAGCGACGCGCCCAAGAAAATTGGCACGGCTGAAGATCTTTCAAGTAGAAAAAACAATCCAACGAACAAGACGGCCATCGCGAGCGCCGGAAGCTCATTCGCAACACCAAACGCGATCGCGATCCCGGCCAGGAAATAAACCAGCGGATGAACAGACTTCCAAACGCCGTATTCGTCATCCAGAATTTCCGCGGCGTAAAAATAGAGTGCAGTCGCTACCGCAATCGACGCGGCCGCTGGCAAATGGTTGCCCAGCGAAATTGAAAACGGCAACAACATCGTGCAAAACGAAGTTGCGATCATCGCGGTGTACTTCGCCCAAGATGTGCGACAGAGATGATCAATCACACTGGCCATCGACCACAGAAAAATTCCGTACAACGGCAAATTGACCAACAACAAAATGATTTTTGGAATCAAAATCGGGTGGTCAGTTATCTTCAGCCCCGTGCACTTGTTGATCACCCAGTAAACACCTGCCACCATCGTGGGAAAAAGCGGTGGTTTGCTACTGTAAAAATGGACCGTGCCGGTTGGCCCACGATGCTGAACTTTATCGATCGTGTCCCAAGGCCGACGGCCGGAATTATTCGGATCGCGGATCGAAATCACATCATCGATGACATACGTTCCGTGCTCCACCAGTGATGCCACCGTACACCAACGGCTACGATCATTCGCAGACAGAAACGCGGTATCACCTTCGGGACTCTTTGCGAATATGATCCCGACAGCAATGACGGTTAGTGCCAACAAGATGATGATCTTGAACTTAACCCAACGTTTCGCTCGTTTGATGACGTGTTTCTTCACTTGCCCCGCACCTCAGCCATTCAAGCTGAGTGATCTCCTTCGTCAGATGCCAACCGCCCGACCTTTTCAGCAACGCTAAAAGCGGATCCTTGGGTGGTGGTGCGAGAAACAATCAGTTCGGCCAGCAAACCCGTCGTCAAGAATTGTGCACCCAGTAAAACGGCCAAGATGCAGTAGTAGAAAACGGCTGTTTGGTGCAAATGCACATTCACCATCGAATCGGACCAGTGACTTAACAAGCGAATCACTGACAAGTAAACAATCCCCAAACCTCCCGCAGCAAAACACAGTAAACCGATCGAACCAATTAAGTGGAAAGGACGACTGGAATAGCCGGTCAACAAGTGAACCGTCATCAAGTCCAAGAAACCCTTCACCAATCGGGATACTCCGTACTTGGAATGTCCAAACTTACGAGCATGATGTTTGACTTCGATCTCGCCGACTTTCCAACCTTTCGCGGCGGCTAGAACAGGAACGAAACGATGGCGTTCGCCATACAGCGTCACCTCGTCAAAAATCTCTCGGCGATAAGCTTTGAACCCGCAGTTGTGATCGTGAAGTTTGACCCCAGTTAGCCAACTGACCAACTTATTAAATGCCAAGCTCGGCATCAGTTTGTGCCAAGGATCATGTCTGACTTTTTTCCAACCGCTGACAAGGTCCAGCCCTTGATTCATGGATTCTAGGAATCGGGGGACTTCCGCCGGATCATCTTGCAGGTCGGCATCCATCGTGATCACAATTTTGCCAACCGACGCCTGAATCCCCGCCTGCAATGCATCGGCTTTGCCAAAGTTGCGTCGGAAACGAATGCCACTGACTTCATCACACTCTGCGCAAGCGGCTTGGATGACTTTCCAAGATTCATCCGTCGAACCATCGTCGATCAGAACTACTTCGTGACGGATATCTGATCGCTGGCAAACTTGGCTAATCTGTTGAACCAGATCTGCAATGGAATCCTGTTCGTTGAACACGGGAACTACAAACGACACCATCGCAACGTCACCACTGCGTACGTCTAGCGAAACGTCCAAGGACGGATTTGTCGCCTGCAATGATGGGATGCCTAAAACCAAATCGAGAACCGCTATAGAGGGGTTTGGGTAAGGTTCTAGTATGCACCAAAAGCCTCATAAAGGTAGACCACCTAAACGGTTTTTAATCTCCCACTATTCTATTTCCAGCAAATGTGTCGTGTGTCGATCGAGTGTTGTTCGTGGGAAGTCTTGTGAATAGATGTAGGCCGCAGCATGTAGGCCGTAGCATGTAGGCCGTAGCGAGCCATAGCGAGTTACGGCGGTATGCGCAACTTGCCGTAACTCGCTATGGCTCGCTACGGCCTACATACTGGCGATCAGTGAAATGTGCCGTTGCCGCAATGTTTCGCAGCGGTCCAGTTCGTGTTGTCTGTCATCGTGCAGCTTGCTAAATTTGCTGCGTTGCAATGCTTTTCATCAGGGGCTTCTAGCGACCCATGAAAGTAGGCCGTAGCGAGCCATAGCGAGTTACGGCGGTACGCGCAAATTGCCGTAACTCGCTGTGGCTCGCTACGGCCTACGAGAGCTACGGCCAGGTGCTACTTCACATCAAACAGTTCGACCAGGAATTGCAATGTTGCCCCGCCAGGAATTACGGGTGGCATTCCTCGTGGACCGTAACCGAGGTCGGACGGTATTTGCAGTTCGATCATTCCGCCTTGACCTACCAATTGCATTCCTTCAGTCCATCCTGGGATGACTCCGCTGAGCGGGAAGGAAATGGTTTCGCCGCGACGATAAGAACTGTCAAAGATAGAACCGTCTTCCAACCAACCTTTGTAATGCACTTCGACTGAATCGGAAGCAGCCGGCATGGCACCATCGCCTTTTCGTAGGACGCGATACTTTAGCCCCGAAGTGGTTTCGGTGAATTCGCTGCTGGCATCATCGTCGATGGCACCGGGATCGGTAATTTGTTGGTCGTCGGTGGGTCCGGTGTTTAATTGAGTCATGGGTGAGTCCTTGTTGGTGGAGCGTCTTGGATGGAGCGAGACAGGGTGCGGCGAAAATGCCGTATTTCGCTCCGCTCAATACGGCCTATAAAAGACATGGCTTACACAGAATGCGAGAGGTATTGTCGAAAGTTGTGTTCTTGAGTGAATGAAAAAGGTGGCGCATCCTGTTGGAACTTCAACCCTCCAACGGCCCGAAGTGGGCAAAGGAATACGCCATGAACAAGACTAAAACAGACCGACCCGACGTGCCAGTGGACGAGGCTCTCGATCCAGAAGTGATTTCCTTTCGGAGTCATTTCGATCAGCGGAGTCCGCTCGATGAAATTGTCAAAGAAGGAGCCAGGCGGATGCTACAAGCCGCGATCGACGCCGAAGTCGATACTTTCATCCAGCAGCATGCCGATCGCACCGACGAGCACGGCAGGCGGCTGGTCGTCAAAAACGGAAACCTTCCCGAGCGGGAAATCCTCACCGGGGCCGGGTCCATTGCCGTCACCCAGGGCCGAGTTCGCGACAACGATCCTGATCGCAGCAAGAGAATCACGTTCTCACCGAGCGTGCTGCCGAGCTACTTGCGAAAGACCAAGGCCATCGAAGAACTCATCCCCTGGCTTTACCTCAAAGGAATTTCTACTGGTGATTTCGGTGAAGCTTTGCAGTCGCTCGTTGGTGAGCGTGCGGCGGGTTTGAGCGCCAACGTGGTCTGCCGGCTCAAGGAGCAATGGTCGGGCGAATACGACGACTGGAGCAAGCGGGATCTGTCCGACAAACACTACGTTTACGTCTGGGCTGACGGCATTCATGCCAAAGTGCGATTGGAAGACGATGCCAACAAAAAACAGTGTTTACTGGTACTGATGGGAGCCACGCCCGATGGTCGCAAAGAACTGATCGCGGTGCTCGACGGTTATCGCGAAAGCGAACAAAGCTGGAGCGAGTTGCTGATCGACTTGAAGCAGCGTGGTTTGAAAATGGCACCGAAGATCGCTGTGGGTGATGGTGCTTTGGGCTTCTGGGCGGCGATCCGAAAAGTGTTCCCCGAGACACGTGAACAACGCTGCTGGGTTCACAAGACGGCCAACGTTTTGAACAAGATGCCCAAGAGCGTTCAGCCCAAAGCGAAAGGCGACCTGCACGAAATCTGGCAAGCTGAAACGAAAGACGATGCGAACAAGGCGTTTGACCACTTCTTGGAGAAGTACGGCGCGAAATACGCAGGGGCGTGCGATTGTTTGCGGAAAGACCGCGACGTGTTGCTGACGTTCTATGACTTTCCAGCGGAGCACTGGAGCCACCTGCGGACGACCAACCCGATTGAGTCAACGTTCGCGACGATCCGTCTTCGTCATCGAAAGACCAAAGGCAGCGGCACGAGGCGAGCGAGTTTGACGATGATGTTCAAGCTCGCCGAGTCCGCATCAAAGAAATGGAGACGGCTTAACTGCCACGAAAAACTCACCCTCGTCATCGAAGGACGTTCCTTCAAAGACGGAATCATGCAGGATGAAATTGCCGCCTAATTCTAAATCTCAGAACACAACATTTGACAATTGCTCAGAATGCGATCAGCAAAATGCGATCAGAGAAATGCAATCGGCGCATAAAAAAACCCTTTTGTTGGCTACAACAAAAGGGTTTCAAAAATCTGGCAATACCTACTTTCACGCTGGTGTGCACTATCATCGGCTCTCAAAGCTTGACTGCTGTGTTCGGGATGGGAACAGGTAGAACCTTTGAGATATGGTCGCCAGAAAGACATGATGCAAGATATTTCACCTGCATCACGCCATGTTTTGACATGGTGTTGTTTGGTAATCGATTCATCGATCTACTTCTTGTCACTTTTGGACGCGTTTTAATCTGAACTCGACAAAGGATTGTCTTGAGTGCGGGATATCAACGGCCAAGTCTTCGCCCGTTAGTACTGGTTAGCTTAATACCTTACGGTACTTACACGTCCAGCCTATCAACCAAGTCGTCTTCTTGGGGGCTCTCGTCTCAATGACATACAAAACCTAATCTCAGAGCGGGCTTCACGCTTAGATGCTTTCAGCGTTTATCCTTTCCGAAGTTAGCTATCCAGCCGTGCCGCTAGCGCGACAACTGGTACACCAGAGCTTCGTCCAACTAAATCCTCTCGTACTAAAGTTGAATCTCTTCAAGTTTTGAACGCCCACGGCAGATAGGGACCGACCTGTCTCACGACGGTCTGAACCCAGCTCACGTACCACTTTCATTGGCGAACAGCCAAACCCTTGGGAGCTTCTACACCCCCAGGATGTGATGAGCCGACATCGAGGTGCCAAACCGCATCGCCGCTGTGGACGCTCGGATGCGATAAGCCTGTTATCCCCGGAGTACCTTTTATCTGATGAGCGATAACCCTTCCATTCGGGATTACCGGATCACTAAGACCTACTTTCGTACCTGCTCGACTTATGGGTCTCGCAGTCAAGCACACTTCTACCTTTACGCTCTTCGCATGATTGCCGACCATGCTGAGTGTACCATTGCACTCCTCCGTTACTCTTTGGGAGGAGACCGCCCCAGTCAAACTGCCCGACTGACACTGTCCTTTGCCCCGATTCAGGGGATCAAAGTTAGAACTAAAATATGACCAGGCTGGTATTTCACCAACGACTCCCCGGTAGCTAGCGCTACTGGATCAAAGTCTCCCAGCTATCCTACACAGAACATATCTCAGCCCAATATCAGCCTACAGTAAAGGTTCACGGGGTCTTTCCGTCTAACCGCGGGTATGTGGCATCTTCACCACAACTACAATTTCACCGGGTCGGTGGTTGAGACAGTACTGAATTCGTTACACCTTTCATGCAGGTCGGAACTTACCCGACAAGGAACTTCGCTACCTTAGGACCCTCATAGTTAGGGCCGCCGTTTACCGGGGCTTCGGTCGCCAGCTTCGCTTACGCTAACTGTCTTCCTTAACCTACCGGCACCGGGCAGGTGTCAGTCTCTATACATCCACTTGCGTGTTAGCAGAGACCTGTGTTTTTGATAAACAGTCGATACAGTCGATTTTCTGTGGCCTCTCTCAGCGTGAACCAAAAGAGGCGCCCCTTATCGCGAACTTACGGGGCCATTTTGCAGAGTTCCTTAACCACCGTTCTCCCGAGCGCCTTAGAATTCTCATCTCGCCTACCTGTGTCAGTTTTAGTACGGTCAGTTGCTTAAACTAGTGGCTTTTCTTGGACGTCCTTCCAATGACTTCGAGAACTTAGATGCTCTCGAGCTATGCCTTGTCGGACACCAGTATTTTAACCCTGGATGACTCAGCTTTCGCTACGGACATTTCTATTCGTACCGCTCACTTTCTGGACGCCGTCCCCACATCGTATACACAACCGGCGAAGGAATATTGACCTTCTATCCATCCCCTACGCCTTTCGGCCTTAGGTAAGGTACCGGCTAACCCTGGGCGGAATTGCCTTCCCCAGGAAACCTTAGGCTTTCGGCGAACAGGATTCTCACCTGTTTTATCGTTACTCATTCCGGCATAATCACCCGATGAAGCCGACACCACTCGTTACCGTATGGCTCGTATCTCTTCATCGGCGCTCTCCTACCACTGTAGATAAATCTACAATCCGCTGCTTCGGTGTACCACTTACTCCCGTTCATTATCGGCGCAGAAATACTCGACTGGTAAGCTGTTACGCACTTTTTAAATGGTGGCTGCTTCTAAGCCAACATCCCAGCTGTCATAGTATCTCAACTTCCTTAGTGACTAAGTGGTCCTTCGGGACCTTAGCAGGCGATCTGGGTTGTTTCCCTCTCGACCCTGGAGCTTATCCCCCAGGGACTGACTGCCGCGGTAATTTTTCCGGTATTCGGAGTTTGGTTCGGTGAGGTACCCCGGGAGGGGCCCCCATCCGATTCAGTCTCTCTACCCCCGGAAAATAGTTTACACGACGCTATCCCTCAAGATATTTCGGAGAGAACGAGCTATCTGCTGGTTTGATTACACTTTCAGTCCTCCCCACAGGTCATCCCCTCAGTTTTCAACCTAAGTGGGTTCGGTCCTCCACGCAGTTTAACCCGCGCTTCAACCTGCCCATGGGTAGATCACACAGCTTTCGCGTCTGCAGCATACGACAATGTTCGCCCTATTCAGACTCGGTTTCCCTTGGGCTACGCTCCGTAAGAGCTTAACCAAGCCGCATACCACAACTCGCCGGATCATTATGCAAAAGGCACGCCGTCACTCGTTGGCTAGTAAACTAGCCCATAGAGCTCCGACCGCTTGTAGGCACATGGTTTCAGGTTCACATTCCTCCCCTAGCAGGGGTTCTTCTCACCATTCACTCACGCTACTGGTACGCTATCGGTCATAAAGGAGTATTTAGCCTTACGGGATGGTCCCCGTGGATTCAGTCCAGGTTTCACGTGACTGGACCTACTCAGGTGCTTCTACCGTGTGAATAAGCTTTCGTGTACGGGACTGTCACCCTCTGTGGCGATACTTTCCAGAATCTTCCACTAGCCATTCACAATCAGATATTGAAGTCCTACAACCCCTCAGAGGAAACCTCCAAGGTTTGGGCTCTTCCGATTTCGCTCGCCGCTACTGACGGAATCGATTTTTCTTTCTCTTCCTCTGGTTACTTAGATGTTTCAGTTCACCAGGTTGTTACGTGCTCACCTATGTATTCAGTGAGCCGTTTTCAGGAATCCCGGGATCATTGCTTGTTTGTCAGCTCCCCCAGGCATTTCGCAGACTTCCACGCCCTTTTAACACTTTATGCCAAGACATCCCCCATGTGCCCTTGATAACTTGGCCGTCGAAATCCCGAACTCAGAACTGAAAACAAACCACCAAGCAGGCTTGGCAGCCATCATCACCCTGAACACGCAATTTCAATCAGTTAGTTATTAACGATATCACATTCGCTGCTGAAACCAACAATCACCTTCTCGTATAAAACAAGCTAACACTTGCAAAACAAGCGAAGGCAAATGCTTCGTCCAACAACTAGCAAGAAATCCTTCATTCGAATTCAATGCCGACCTTCGTAAACCCTGCTGCAAAGCAGAGCAAACTCCAATCGACAACGCTTCCAAAAGAACTCTTCTTTTGTTTGCACCACCTTCTCCCTGAATCCTCCGCAAGCCGCAGCAACAAGTTGCCAACAGCAAGTGTCGATTCAAATCAAAGGCAATGCACTTCTATCTAGATTTCTCTAGATGCCAATTACCAAACAACCAAATTGTCAAAATATCAGTTTCCAGCCGCCGGAAGTTATCCGGGTAAGCTGAAGACGCTACTCGAAAGCAGCCGGGCAAATCTCGTACCGAGACTCATCCGGTCACCTGCGTGTCAGGCGTCTTTCCCAAGTGGGAGGCGAAGATTAGCGTCGTCTCTTGTTGGCGTCAACCGAGTCTTCGCAAGAAATTCAAATTAGTTTCTTGGAGTCTTCTCGGAAGACATTTTCGCAGCGAGGCAGGCATCGAAGCCTTCGCCGTTGCGGGTCGCAGGTTGTCGCAGAAGTCTTGTGCGGGCACAAGGACCAAGTGAAACAATTCTGCAAAATAAAAAGTGGAGGTGGACGGACTTGAACCGACGACATCTGCCTTGCAAAGGCAGCGCTCTCCCAACTGAGCTACACCCCCTGAGGGAAGCTGTTAGCTTTTAGCTATTAGCCATTAGCTCGTGAGTTTACAAAAGCTAATTGCTAATAGCTAGCCGCTAAAAGCTAATTTCCATGGGCGTACCAGAACTCGAATCTGGGACCTCGTCGTTATCAGCGACGCGCTCTAACCAACTGAGCTATACGCCCGAATTTGTTGCTCGGCCTGTCCACACCCTACGGGCAAACCAGGCCGTCCATCAAATCAGAGCGACGAATCATACGGAATGTGCGCCCGCTGTAAAGGGAAGCCCATCACGAAAGTTGTTGGATTGTCACCCCAATGCTTCGGTAAGATGGGTGCATCGGCATGTCCCTTCGCTGAAAGTCAACAAAGATGCCTCAGAAAGTGACATTTGCACAGCAAGCTTGGTTCGCCACAATGCAAGCGTGAAAACCGACACAACCACCCACGCTTTGATCCAACGCCGACCAAAGCTAGCTAACAAAAGAGAATCAAGAATGAAGGATCATCTGTTGAGTTCCCTGTTTGTAACCAGGCAAAAACTGCGAGCGAATGTCTCTCGCTGTATCGTTTTATGCTGTTTTTCCCTGCTTTCCACTTCGCTGCTTTCCACATCGCTGTTTGCCGCCGCACCGGCCGCTTCCGCCGCACTGAAATTGGAACCTGTTCAGCCCGACGTCGACTTTGAACGAGTCCCGGGCGATCAAGCTAAATTCTGCAAAGTGTCAGACATCGACCGAAAAGGATGGTCCGGATGGCAAGTTTCCGGCCCCGATGGAGCGATGTTGCGACGATTTGCGGACACCAACGGAGATAAAAAAGTCGATCTTTGGAGCTATTTCAAGTACGGCGTCGAAGTCTATCGAGACATTGACGGCGATTTCGACGGGAAAGCCGACCAATATCGCTGGCTGGGCACCAGCGGCACGCGTTGGGGCATCGACGAAAACGAAGACGGACAAATCGATCGCTGGAAACAAATTTCTGCCGAAGAAGTCTCGTCGGAACTCGTCGCAGCTCTGCGAGAATCCGATCCAGAGCGTTTTGCGGCGCTGCTGATCACACCGTCGGAAGTCAAATCGTTGGGCATGGGGCGAGCCAAAATGCAGCAAATCGCTGCGAAGGCTTCGCGTGCGGCAACCGATTTTGCAAGCCTCGCCAAACAGCAAAAAGCTGTCGCTCGTGACGCCCGCTGGATGCAGTTTGCTGCCACCAAGCCCGGCGTCGTGCCCGCCGGAACCGACGGGTCCACCGACGATGTAACGGTCTACGAAAATGCTGTCGCGATGTATGTCAATGGCGGCGAAGACGGTGAAAATGGCCAATTGATGGTGGGCACCCTCGTCAAAGCAGGCGACGCGTGGCGATTGGTGGACCTGCCATCGCTGGGCACCGACGGCGAAGCGATCGCGATGAGCCGCGGTAACTTCTTTACTTCCGGTTCTGCCCGCCCCGAAGCTTCCGCGGCCGGCGGCTTGGGACAAGAAACTCAGCGGTTAGTAACAGAGCTCGAAGACATCGATACCGCCCTGGCATCGGCAACCAAAGAACGGGAAATCGCCAGTTTGCACGGGCGACGAAGTGACATCATCGAGTCTTTGATCGAACAATCCGGCAGCCCCGCCGACCGCGAAACGTGGGTTCGACAACTGGTCGATACGCTCAGTGTGGCTGTCCAAAGTGGTGCTTATCCCGATGGCGTCAAACGTCTTCGCACCGTTTCTAGAAAGCAAGCCGGTGACGACAAGTCGCTGCAAGCGTACGCCGATTTCGAGGCGATTAGTGCCGAATACGTGGTCCGCCAAACCCCCAAAGCCGACTTTGCCGAAGTCCAAGAATGGTACTTGGATGCTCTAACCGGCTTCGTCGATCGCTACCCAAGAACCCCCGAAGCCGCCCGAGCCTGGTTGCAATTGGCACTGAGTAAAGAGTTCGAGGACAAGGAAAAAGAGGCCCTGGGTTTCTACAAAAAAGTCGCCGCCAGTTTCCCCGGCACCGATGCGGGACAGCGGGCCGCCGGTGCGGTTAAACGGCTTGAATCGGTCGGCCAACGCATCGAATTGGAAGGCGACACGCTGGACGGGCGATCGTTCAAGCTAACGGCAATGCGAGGCCGCCCGGTGGTGATTCATTACTGGGCCACCTGGTGCGAACCTTGCAAACAGGACATGAAATTGCTGCGCCGATTGCAAGCCAATTACAAACGAGCGGGCTTGCAAGTCGTCGGCGTCAACGTCGATGCGTCGGCCGACATGGCGGTTGCTTACTTGAAAGAAACTCCGCTGCCATGGGTGCAATTGTTCGAGCCCGGTGGCCTGGAACAAAGCCGCTTGGCAACCTCACTGGGCGTCCAAACTCTGCCCACAATGATGTTGATCGACGCCAACGGAAAAGTGGTCCGCCACAACATCCGAGCAGCCGAATTGGACGAAGAACTCAGCGACATGCTGAAGTCGGCCAAACGCTAATTGGGATCGAGGGCCATCCCTCGCTGACGCGTTTGGGTTGGGAAATAGTTTCCCGGTTTCGCCGTAGCTGGGCCCGCCAGGGTTCAGTTCATCAAGAACGGTTCAGTTCATCATGCGCTGTGCTCAACTGAACCCTGGCGGGCCCAGCTACGACAGAGGTCGCCAGCTACTGAAATTGTGCAAGGACAATTCCCAAATCGGTGGCCACGCCTCGTTTTGCGGTAAAAATCTGTTTGTTTTGGCAACATTGTGCTGCCCGGTGGCCCTTCTGTTAAGGTAGACAAACTACACTTAGACCAAGATTACGGGTTGTAGAGTCAACAAGCCCGGACACAACCCGTTCTTTCGGGGTGTGCGAGTTTGCAGATTCTCCGAACCAGACGCTCTTTTTTACCTCCAACAAAAAGACAATCCACATGAAGAAACTTTTTGGAATTTTAGCAGCAGGACTGCTCTGCTTTTCGATGACACAGTCGGCGTCAGCGGCGTTGGTTGCTCAGTACGAATTTAACACTCCGGGCGATACCGAAGGTTGGACCGGATTCAACACTGCGCTCACGGTAGATGGGGTCAGTGCCAATGGGACTGCGTCGGGTAATGACCCACAACTGCGTTTGCTCTCCCCCGGGCTGTCTTTGTCACCTACGGCGACAGCCTGGGATGCGGTGACATTTCGCGTTCGCGAAGTTCAAGATGAGTCACCGGCTGGTCCGATCGGCTTCGATCAGACTGGAACCATTTTCCAGGTGAATTTTGTTGCTGGGGGACTGACGCCAGAAACTGTGCAAGGTAATTTCGTCGCTTCGGCCTCAGGCGGGGATTTCTTCACTGTGACTGTTGATATTTCTGGTATCAACGCGTCAACCTTCGAGGAGATTCGCTTGGATCCAATCGGTGGTGCCTCCGCGAACAGCAACTCCCAGACGGATGGTAATTCCTTTCAGGTCGATTTCATCACGATCACCGACAACGCTGTTGCTATCCCAGAACCATCTTCCCTCGCTCTCCTTGGCCTTGGTGGACTCACGATGCTGCGTCGTCGTCGCAAGTAGTCGCTTATGCCGCCCTGCGTCGTGACAGACGCTAGGTGTTCCGCCTTAGCTTAAACATTTGAAACCCGGCCATGCCAGCATGACCGGGTTTTTTCGTGCCCGGATGATTTGGGCAAAACGATGGAGGGGCAAAACGATGATGCGTGGACGGTCTGGTCAGATGACGACTGCGCACCATCGTTTTAGCGACCACGCCAGCCTGGCATTCCGCTGACTTGATTATGCCTTGGGCTCTTTCCGCAATTGAATCCATTCGCTGTGGAAGGTGCCTTCCATGTCGGTTCGCTGGTAGGTGTGGGCACCGAAGTAGTCTCGTTGGGCCTGCAACATGTTTGCGGGCAAGCGAGCCATGCGGTAGCCATCGTAGTAGCATAATGCGGTGCTGAATGCCGGGACCGGAATGCCCATGATTGAGGCGACCGCGACGACCTTCCGCCACTTCTCTTGCGAGTTCTCGACAGCCTTCTCGAAGTACTCGGTCAGCAACAGGTTTTCCAAGTTCGGATCGGCGTCGAAGGCTTCCTTGATGCGATCGAGGAACTGAGCCCGGATAATGCATCCGCCTCGCCATAGCAACGCACAGGCCCCGTAGTTCAGTCCCCAGCCATGCTCGGCCGAGGCGGCTTGAAGCTGCACAAAACCTTGTGCGTACGAGACGATCTTGGACGCATAGAGTGCCTGACGAACGGCTTCGACGAATTCGGCACGGTCGCCGATCAGGGACTTGGCGATCGTTTGCATTTCCGGATTGGAATCGGCCGCGGGACCATCGAGCGACTTGCTGGCCCGAACTCGGTTGTCCTTCTGAGCCGACAAACCACGAGCGAACACGGCGGTCGTCACCAACGTGCTGGGCACGCCCAAATCGAGAGCCAACTGGCTCATCCATTTCCCAGTGCCCTTCGCACCGGCAACGTCCAAGACCTTATCGACCAAGTACCCGTCGCCGCCCTGGTCATCCTTGACGCTGAAGATGTCACGCGAAATCTCGATCAGGTAACTTTCCAGCTCGCCACGATTCCAATCATCGAAGACGTCATAGAGATCTTCGTTGGTCAGTCCGCCCAGTTCACGAAGCAATTGATAGGCTTCGCAGATCAACTGCATATCGCCATATTCGATGCCGTTGTGGACCATTTTAACGTAGTTGCCCGCACCGCCGCTGCCGAGCCATTCGCAGCACGGGATGTCGTTGTTGGGGCCAACTTTGGCGGCAATTGCCTGGAACATTTCTTTAATGTGAGGCCAAGCGTCCGCCGATCCGCCCGGCATCAGGCTGGGCCCCTTCAAGGCACCTTCTTCGCCGCCGGAAACGCCACAACCGACATACAGCAACCCAGCAGCTTCGACCTGTTTGGTGCGTCGCTCGGTGTTCTGGTACTGTTCGTTGCCACCATCGATGATGATGTCGCCGGGTTCGCAATACGGCAGCAATTGCTCGATGATCGCGTCGACCGCCGGGCCGGCTTTGACCAACATCATCAGCTTACGCGGTCGTTTGACGGCTTTGACGAATTCTTCGATCGTGTGGGTGCCGACAAAGTTCTTGCCCTTCGCCCGACCTTCCATCAACGCATCGACCTTGGCCGTGGTGCGGTTGTAGACCGCGACCTTGTATCCACGGCTTTCGACGTTCAGAGCCAAGTTTTCGCCCATCACGGCCAGTCCAATCAGTCCAAAATCACAGTCGCCGCTCATCGATGTTTCCATAGGTTAGGGGGCTTTGTTTCAATATCGCCAAGTTGCCTGAAATTCTAAACGACACCGGCGTCGATCGTTAGCCGGGGCAGCGAACGAGTTCGGGTGCAGGAATCTCAGTGGGCAGTAATCGTAAGTGGGCATGCTTTCTCGTAGGCCGTCGCGAGTGAAGCGAGTGACGGCAGCGATGTCGGAAATTGCCGTAACTCGCTTCACTCGCTACGGCCTACTTTTGGGCTTTTTGCCTGCCCCAGGCTCTTTCCAAAGAACCCAAACCAGATCTCCCGCCCCTAAAACACTCACAACCCAAAGTTTTCGCAGCACAATTGCCGCACGATGGGTCAGATTTGTTGATCGATCGCGGTCGGGCGATTATTGTCAGGGTGGATTCTGTGCATTTTTTGAATGCCAAGCCACCGCTGGCGGCCAGCAAGCTGCCAGCAAGCGATATTTCTATTCAAACCACGTGAGCCACTGGCGTTTCACCTCCCATGAATATCTCCCGTCAATTTGCATTCTTGGCAGCACTGGTTGCACTCTCATTCTCTTTCACAGCCCCGGTTGACGCACAAATCGGCGGTGGCGGCGGCGTTGGCGGCGGTGGTGGTGGCGATGGCGGTGGCGACATCATCTTCGGAAACCCGATCGCAGGAATCGATGTCGATGCGGCAGGCGTTTTGAAGGTCCGTCAATTTGACCCACGATTGGCGGTTCAACGTCGTAAGGCCGTCATGGTGGCTGCACGCGGTGGAGACGCCGATGTGATGCAAACGAGTGCCCTGCGAAAGGTCTCACTGAACCGACTCGAAAAAGCCATCGCAGAACAAATTGCCGCGGGCAACGATCCAAGCGAAGCGATGAACGCGCTCGCTGGCTTAACGTCAGTCCAATACGTTTTCTTTTATCCTGAAACCAAAGACATCGTGATCGCCGGTCCAGCCGAAGGCTTCTTCGCCGATCCCACCGACCGCTTGATCGGCGTTCAATCAGGACGCCCGGTCGTGCTGTTGGAAGACTTGGTGACCGCCATGCGAGCCTACGCACCGGGCGCCGCTGGCAACTCGGTTATCAGCGTTTCGATCGACCCAACCCCCGAAGGCTTGCAGAGGATGCAGTCCTTCCTGTCATCGGTTCGCGGACGCGTTCAACCCAGCGACGCTCGTCGCCTTGCCCTGGGCCTGAAAAACAATCTTGGACTGCAACAGGTCACCTTCAAAGGCATTCCCGATACCACTCACTTTGCCCGCGTTCTTGTTGAAGCGGATTACCGAATGAAATTGATCGGCATCGGCCTAGAAGAATTGCCGATCGCCTTTCGCAGCTACGTCGATCGCGCCAGTCCCAAGGCAGTCGCTTCCAACGCGATGGAACGCTGGTACTTCCAACCCAACTATGACGGTATCGCTGTCAGCGAAGATGGATTGGCGATGAAGATCAAAGAACGTGGCGTGCAGTTGGTCGGTGCCAACGAACGAGTCGCCAATGGCAACCGGATTAAAGGCGGCCGAGTGAACAAGGCAAGCCAAGCGTTCTGCCAAGACTTTACCGACAAGTTCAACCTGATCGCATCTCGCGTACGCGTCTACGGCGAACTGCGTCAATTGATTGACGTCGCGATCGCAGCCGCCTACATCCAACAGCAAGACTTTTACACGCAGGCCAATTGGAATGCTGAAACGCTGATGGACGAATCCAAAGTTCGCGTCGAAACTTACACCGCACCCGAACAAGTTGAAACGGCAGTCAATGCCGTCTGGCGTGGCAACACGCTTATGACACCTCTTGGCGGCGGAGTGCAAATGCAACCGCGTGTCGCACTCAACAAAGATCGCTTAACGATCGACACCAAGGGCGAAACCGTCGCGGTGAAAACCAGCGAAGGCCCAACCAACCTAGCCGACGGCCAATGGTGGTGGGACTGAGGTTCCCTTCACGGCGCTGGGCATCGCTCTGGCCTTGAAGAGTTTTTAAACTGTTTAACCGCGTGGGCATCGCCCCGCGCGTCCACCCGGAACGAACCGCGCGGGGCGATGCCCAACGCCGTGAAGAGTTTCTTAATCGTTTAACCGCGTGGGCATCGCCCCGCGCGTTGTGCTGGCCCGAACGCGCGGGGCGATGCCCAACGCGGTTAAACGAACTAACACGTTTTTTACGGGATCAAAACTCTTCACGGCGTTGGGCGATGCCCAAGCGGTTAAACGAACCAACACGTGTTTTTCCGGGACCAAAACTCTTCACGGAGTTGGGCATCGCCTTAGCCTGATGAAAGTCCCCTTGAAAATCATTGCAACGCAGCAAATTGGGCAAGCTGCACCATGGCCGACAACACAAACTGCAGCGCTGCGAAGCATAGTGGCAACGGCACATTTCCCTGATCGCCAACATGTAGGCCGTAGCGAGCCATAGCGAGTTACGGCAATTTGCGCAACGCCGTAACTCGCTTTGGCTCGCTACGGCCTACTTGAAAATCATTGCAACGCAGCAAATTGGGCAAGCTGCACCATGGCCGGCAACACAAACTGGAATGCTGTGAAGCATAGTGGCAAC
>NZ_LWSK01000044.1 GCF_001642955.1 Rubripirellula obstinata
GGGTGGCAGACTCGCTAACGCCGGGCATCCATGTTGCTCGCGAAGAGGATTTGGGACTCTCCCAGACGGAACAAAACCTGCGCAATCGCCTAGCTGCCGCAACCCCAAACTTTTAGCGGACCAGGCGATGCCCACGCGGTTAAACAATTTAAAAACCCTTCGCGGCGCTTGCCTGCACCCCCCTCGACGGTCGATACAACGCCGGTGACAGTAAAAGGATGTTAGCGACTGCCTAGCGATCGTTACATCCCACAGACCTCCTAATCTTCCTTATCTAACACACCCAATACCATCGTGACTTCAGACTCACTCGACACCGCGGTTGCCCCAGAATCCTTTGCTGAATCGCCGGTTCCGCTTCGGCTCAAACCCGGTCGGCACTTTCCCTTTCTGGCTCGCCATCCCTGGGTTCACGCTCACGCGATGTCCGAACATGGCGACCGTTTGCCGATGGGCCAAGTCGTCGATCTGCTGGACCATGACGGAAACTGGGTCGCACGTGGGGTGATCAATCCCAACTCGCGGCTTCGAGTTCGGCTGTATGTCTTTGATCAGCAAACCCCGATTGACGCCGATCTTTGGCGAAGCCGATTAGATGATGCGGTCGCGCGTCGCAAACTGGCGACCCCATCAAACCCCAATTCGGCAAACCCCGATTCGGCCGAACGTTTGGTGTTCAGCGAATCGGATCTGATCAGCGGCATGATCGTCGATCGTTACGCGGACTGTTTAGGTGTTCAGTTCACTGCGGGTGGGCTGCTGAGATGGCGAACGGAGATTATGGACCATCTGAAATCCATCACCGGAGCTCGTGCGGCGATGGTCAAGGTCGATGCCAAGACCGCGAAACACGAAGGAATCGAAGCGATCGAAGCGTGGCACGGAGACACCGAATTGACCGAACCGGTGACCTATCATCAGAACGGGTTGAAGCTGACCGTGGACCTGCGGCACGGTCAGAAAACCGGCGGCTACTTGGACCAACGAATAAACCAGGAAATTGCGGCGGGGTACCTGGCAGGAAAACGCGTTTTGGATATGTGTTGTTATCACGGAGGTTTCGGATTGGTCGCCGCTGCACGCGGGGCCAAATCGGTCCTGGGTGTGGACACCAGCAAAGCAGCGATTGAAGTCGCTGGGAAATTGGCTGCTGACAACGGGTTAGACAATGTCTCATTCGCAAATGGAGATTGTTTCGACTGGCTCAGCGAAGCGGCACAGCGGGGCGAAAAGTTCGACGCCGTCATCCTGGATCCACCAAGATTTGCCGGTTCCAGACACCAAGTCGATCAAGCGATTCGGGCCTACCGACGGCTCAACAGCAGTGCGATCGACTTGCTACCCCCCGGTGGGATCCTGGTCACCTGCAGTTGCAGCGGCCGAGTTTCCAGGTCCGACTTCCTGAACATGTTGATGGACGTCGGCCGAAGACGAAGAAGAGACTTGGTGATGTTAGAAAATCGAGGCCCGGCTCCCGACCATCCCGTCGCGATCTCTTGCCCCGAAAGCAACTATTTAAAATGCGTGATTGCTGAAGTGCGATAATCATCGCGTTATAATCACGCCGCGATAATCACAGCTTTACAATCACAGCGAGATAATCACCTGATTGATGGCAGGCGATACGCTAGAAACTATACTGCCATCTTACGACTACTCGTTATTCAGTTGGAATTCCCCCATGCCGGGCGTAACCCTCAAGATTCTTCATGGTGCCGATCGCGGAAAAGTGTACGAGGAACTCTCGCCACCATTCACCGTCGGCCGAGAAGAGGGCAATGACATCCAGCTCAATGACGAACGAGTCAGCCGATGTCATTTCAAGGTCCAGAAAGATAACGATCGCTTAGTGCTGACCGACTTGGAAAGCACCAATGGCACCAAGGTCAACGGCGTCGAATGCCAATTAAAAATCCTTCGACACGGTGACTTGGTTGCCGTCGGTCGAAGCTTAATGTTGGTCGGCAGCGAATCAGAAATCGCAGCTCGCTTGGCCGCAATGGGAACCGAAAACCCAACTCTCTCGCGAGACATGTCGTCGTCCGAACAATCACTGGCCGTGGAAGTCAGTGCCGAGCCTGACAGTCCTGTTCCGGCCGAGGTCATTCAACTGCATGAAGTCCCCTCGATTCCAGACGGATTGTCGCCCGGTCAAAAAGCACAGCTTTGCGAAATTCTTGACTACCTACAATCTCGAATCCACCGCCTGATCGAATCAGCCCGAACCGACGAAAACAATCAAGAAGTGATGCTGAAACTATCAGCCTGGCAACGCATGCTCGACACCCAATCACGGATCGCCACCATGACACGCCAAATCGCAGACCCCGATTGGCCAGAGGAGTGAGAAGAGCTGTTAGCGATTAGCAATTAGCTGCTAGCTCTACAAAGCTGGTTTTGCTAGAAGCTAATCGCTAACAGCTAATCGCTTCCTCACGCTCGCGGGTGGAATTGCGAGTGGACTTTCTTTAGGCGTGAATGCTCGACGTGCGTATAGATTTGCGTTGTTTGGATGCTCGCGTGGCCTAGCATTTCTTGCACTAGGCGAAGGTCTGCTCCGCCGGCCAACAGGTGAGTTGCAAAGCTGTGCCGCAAACTGTGCGGGCTGATCTTTTCGTCGATGCCAACGCGTTTAGCATACGCCTTCACCAACCGCCACAACTGAACCCGATCGATCGCACGACCGCTTCGGGAAAGAAACAACTCTTCGGGCGGATGAGGACTCTTGGCCGCTAAGTCGCCTCGCAACTCTTCCAAGTATCGCTTGATCGACGCGATGGCTCGACCGCCAAGCGGTACCATCCGCTGCTTACCACCCTTGCCTTCACATCGAAGATGCTTTTGAGCCATCGATAGATCTCGCACGCGAAGGTTGCAAACTTCTGACGCTCGACATCCCGTCGCGTACAACACTTCTAGCATTGCAACATCGCGTTGCCAGAATTTGTCAGACCGCTTAGGTGAATTCAAAAACGATTCGACTTGGCGCATCGTCAATACGCCGGGCATCCGCTGCCACATCTTCTGAGTCATGATCAACTCAGCGGGGTTATCGGTGACGACGCCCTCTAGCTGCAAGAACTTGTAGAACGTGCGAACGGCGACAATGTTGCGCGAGATCGAAGCGGGTGCCAGATCCTCTTCCTGCAATGTCCCGACGTAACCAGACAAATCTTGGATCGTTAGATCGGGCAATCGCCGCGTATCAACCCAAGCCACGAAACGCCGCATGTCGTTTCCGTAGGCCGAGATCGTGTTGGCCGCCAAGTGGCATTCGCCGCGCAGGTAATCCAAAAACTCTTGGCATAGCGTCGCCGTCGCCCGTCCAGACCGAACCGCAGGCCCGGCACTGGCGAGTTGCTGAAGCTTGGTAACGCGTTTTGCCATTTAGAATTCCCTCAGCCAGTACACTCGCATTGAGATCGCTTGCACGCCCCCGTAGCTGATCCCGCCAGGGTTGAGTCGAGCATCGTCGGATCAACGACTGAACCCTGGCGGGATCAGCTACGCTTTCAAACAGTCGCTCTGAAAACGCGGACCCTTCATCAACATCGACGCGATCAATTAAGCTATTCACTCGGCATCAACTGTTGCCGATCATTCCAATCACTCCTATTTGACCTTTTGCCATGAATGTTTTGGTTGTCGGCGGCGCTGGCTACATCGGATCTCACGCGGTTCGGCTTCTTATCGACGCCGGACACACCGTTCGGGTCTACGACAACCTCTCGCGAGGCCACGCGGCGGCCGTGCCCGACGGCTTGCTGATCCAGGGTGACTTGGCCGACCGACCAAAAATCGTCAAAACGTTAAAGGAAGAAAAGATTGACGCAGTCATGCACTTCGCGGCCTTTGCGTTGGTCAACGAATCCGTCAACGATCCGGCACTCTATTACCGCAACAATGTCATCGCCACGATCGAATTACTCGATGCGATGATGGAAGCCGACGTCAAGAAATTTGTCTTCAGCAGCACGACGGCGACCTACGGCGAACCCGAGATCATTCCCATCGCCGAAACGACTCTACAACAACCGATCAATCCGTACGGGTTTACCAAGCTGGTCGTTGAACAAGCTTTGGCGGACTACGCCGCGGCTTACGGACTTGGTTACGCGGCACTGCGTTACTTCAACGCGGCCGGCGCTCGCCCCGACGGAACGATCGGCGAAGACCATGATCCCGAATCGCATTTGATCCCGATTGTTTTACAGGTCGCTCTTGGACAACGTGAACACATCACTGTTTTTGGTGACGACTATCCAACACCCGATGGCACCTGCATTCGCGATTACATTCACATCGATGATTTAGGCGCAGCACATTTGGCTGCACTCGAAAAGCTGGAACTCGGCAAAGGGATCTGCGTCAACTTAGGCACCGGTCGCGGCACCAGCGTCCGCCAGATCATTGACACTTGCCGCGAAGTGACCGGCCACCCCATTCCCGAAGTCATGGGCAAGCGCCGTGAAGGCGATCCACCTGAACTGGTCGCCGACGCAAAACTCGCCAAAGAATTCCTGGGCTGGGAAACCAAGTACAACGACCCCAAGTCAATCATCGAAACCGCTTGGAATTGGCACAAATCACATCCGACCGGCTATCCAAAGTAGGCCGTAGCGAGCGGAGCGAGTTACGGCGTGTCAGCACAAAAGCCGCACCCCGCTCTGATCGCTACAACCTACGACCTACTCTTCTACGATTGCAGCTTTGCCGCCATCAACGTGTTGTGCAACAACATCGCGATTGTCAGCGGCCCAACGCCACCAGGCACGGGCGTGATCGCGGACGCTTTTTGCGACGCTTCGTCAAACGCCACGTCGCCAACCAATTTGTCGTTCACGCGATTGATCCCAACATCAATCACGACCGCGCCATCGGCAACCATGTCACCGGTAATCATTTCCGGCACGCCGACTGCCGCGATCAGAATATCGGCACTCAAGCAGACCTGTTTTAAGTTGGTCGTTCGACTGTGAGCGATCGTGACGGTGGCGTTGGCAACTTCTTTGCCGCAGGAACCATCACGCTGAGCCAACATCATCGCCATTGGTTTGCCGACGATGTCGCTGCGTCCGACGACGACGACATGCTTGCCCGACGCTGAAATATCGCAGCGGTGCAACAACTGGACAATGCCGTGTGGGGTGCAAGGCAAGAACCGATGACGCCCCTGCATCAGCAAGCCAACATTGACCGGCGAGAACGCATCGACATCCTTCAGCGGATCAACGGCGTCCAGGATTTGTCGCTCGTCAAAACCTTCGCCACCGTTGCCGCCGTTGCTGGCCGACGGAAGCGGCAATTGGACCAAAATCCCGTGGACAGCCGGATCGTCGTTTAGGCCTTGGACGACTGACAACAATTCGGCCTGAGTCGTCTCGGCGGGCAATCGCATCGTCCGACCGTCGATGCCAGCTTTCTCGCACGCTCGCGATTTATTCCGCACGTAAACCTGGCTGGCAGGGTCTTCCCCGACCAAAACCGCCGTCAGACAGGGTTTTGGACCACCCGATGCCACAAACTGGGCAACATCCTT
This sequence comes from Rubripirellula obstinata, assembly GCF_001642955.1. Lineage (GTDB taxonomy): Bacteria > Planctomycetota > Planctomycetia > Pirellulales > Pirellulaceae > Rubripirellula > Rubripirellula obstinata. Next base: position 5,540 of record NZ_LWSK01000044.1, read on the forward strand.
GGCCACATCTTCGCGGATTTCGCCCGCGATTCGTTTTCCATCCAATCGAATAGCCGTCATTGTCTGTTATTTCATCATTAGAAGAGGAGAAAGTAGCTTCGCAGGTCGGCGAGTCGGCCGCCAAAATGATCGCCATAGTGACGATAGCGACCGATCGTTATAGTTACCCATTCACCGCAGGCTGCGGAAAATAGAATACCACATCGCGTCACCGAAAATTCAATGGACGCGATCAACAGAATCACACAGGATTTTCGTCCGGATGTCTACCGACGCACCCCAGCAAGGCCCCCAATCGGGCATGAAGATTAGCCCAGTTGAGAAGATCAAAATCGCCAGCAATTTCCTGGCGGGCACCATCCCCCAGGAAATTGCCGCCGAAACCGATCACTTCGACAAAGACAACATCCAACTGCTGAAATTCCACGGCAGCTACCAGCAAGACGACCGTGACCGTCGCATCGAAGCCAAGAAAGCCGGTATCGGCAAGTACTATTCGATGATGCTGCGGCTGCGAATTCCGGGTGGCCGAATCACGTCGGATCAGTTTCTGTCGATGCTGGACATGTGCGACGAACTGGGTGATTCGACGATGAAGATCACCACGCGGCAAACGATCCAACTGCACGGGATCCTGAAAGACAATTTGCGTCCGACGATCAAAAAGATCAACGACATCGCGTTGTCCACGCTGGCTGCTTGTGGTGACGTCAACCGAAACATCATGTGCTGCCCAGCCAAACGCAACGACGCGATCCACACCGAACTGGAACGACTGACCGACGAATTGACCGAAGCGATGGCTCCGCAAACGCCCGCGTACCATCAACTGTGGTTGCAAGAACCCGGCAGCGACGAAAAGGTCTTGGAAGGCGGTGGTGTTCCCGAAGCGGAAGTCGAACCGCTCTACGGTGCGACCTACTTGCCACGTAAGTTCAAGATGGGCATCTCGTTGCCTGAAGACAATTGCATCGACATCTACACCCAAGACATTGGGTTGTTAGCGATCGTGCGCGACGGAAACATCATCGGTTACAACGTGTTGGTCGGCGGCGGCATGGGCACAACGCCTGCGAAGAAAAACACGTTCCCAGCGCTGGCCAAGCGAATGGCTTTTGTGACGCCTGAACAAGTTGTTGGCGTTTGCCAAGCAGTGTTGAAAGTTCAACGTGACAACGGCAACCGTGCCGATCGTAAGATCGCTCGGATGAAGTACTTGGTCGCCAACTGGGGCATCGAAAAGTTCCGCGCGGAAGTCGAAAAGTACTTTGGCGAACCGCTTGCCGATTGCACCGAAGACGACGTGACGGGTTTCGATGACCACATGGGTTGGCAGGACCAGGGTGACGGCAAATTGTCGTATGGTCTGAACATCGAAAACGGTCGCCTGTACGACAACGACCAGCGTCAACTAAAAGCCGGCCTGCGAGCGATCTGCAAAGAGTTCAAAACCGAGATTCGCATGACGGGTCACCAGAGTGTGATTTTCACCGACATCGACGAAGCCGACAAAGACAAACTGATCGACTTGATCAAGTCACACAACATGCCAACGACCGAAGAAACCAGCACGGTTCGTCGTTGGTCGATGGCCTGCGTGGCGCTGCCGACATGCGGTTTGGCGATCACCGAATCCGAACGACGGCTGCCATCGATTATCGACAAGCTGGAACAACCGCTGGCAAAATTGGGATTGTCAAACGAACGCTTTACGATCCGCATGACGGGCTGCCCCAACGGATGTGCGCGTCCCTACAACGCGGACCTGGCTCTCGTTGGCAAAGCGAAAGACAAATACACCTTGTTCGCCGGTGGCGGATGGTTGGGCAATCGCCTTGCCTATGTCTACAAAGACCTAGTTCCCGATGACATCGTCGTTGACGAAATGGTCGGCATCCTATCAGCGTTTAAAACTCACCGAGACGAAAACGAATCGCTCGGCGATTTCTGTGACCGCATCGGTGGCGAAGATTTGCAAGTCATGGCGGCGGCAGCCCCACGACCGTAAAGCTTGTCTTTATGCCTTGACGTTTTATGCCTTGACGTCCAGATGGCCCGCTGCAATCTGCTTCGACGCTTGCACCGTCGATTCGAGAATTTGATTGATCGCGTCGCCGGCTTGTCGTTGAGCGTCAAGTTGCTTCGCCATCACGGCAACGTTGATTTTCGCAGCCGTCGATTGCTGCTGGACGCTCAAAGCGGCGGAAACTGCCGGTGGAATGCTGGACATTGGGTGAAACTCTTAAGCAAATGAAAGAAGGCGATCGCTCTTTTCCAGTTTTCGTTCCAACCATCCAGCGTGTTGCCGAAACCGCAGCGAAAACCAAAGATCGTTCAGCAAAGCGGGTCAATCGTTCCGGTCAAACAAACCTTAACGGCAACCAGCACCGAATCGAAGAAACCATCTCAAGACAACCTCAGAGGTTGCCAGCAACCTGCCCGTAGCTGATCCCGCCAGGGTTCAGTCGAGCTTGATCCGATCGTGGACTGAACCCTGGCGGGATCAGCTACGGTCTAGCCCGCTGTTTCATCAGTGTGTGACGATTCCGCCTACCAACGCAGCAATGCGGTGCCCCAAGTCAAACCGGCACCGAATCCGCACAGCAGCACGTAGTCGCTTTGCTTGATTTTCCCCGCGCGGACGGCTTCATCTAATGCCAACGGGATGCTGGCCGCTGAAGTGTTGCCGTAGTGGTCGAGGTTGACGAACACGCGATCGGCGGGCACATCTAAGTTCGATACCGCGGAATCGATAATGCGTTGGTTGGCTTGATGCAGCACGACCGACGCCAATTGGTCCGCAGAAATTTCAGCATCGGCTAAGACATTTTTGGCGCTTTCATCAAACACGCGGACCGCCCATTTGAAAACGTTCCGGCCGTCCATCTCTAAATACTGCTTGCCATCAGCAATCGTGCCGGGCGTGGTTTGCATTCGCGTTCCGCCAGCGGGTATGCAGAGCATCTCGCCACCGCAACCTTCGCTGCCCAGTTGATATGACAACACTTCGGCATCGCCATCCGCATCGGGCGTCATCAACACTGCTCCGGCGGCGTCGCCGAACAACGGGTACGTTTTTTTGTCTTCAGGATTGATCGTTCGACTCATCAAGTCCGCGCCGATAACCAACACGCATTGGTTGTTTCCTGCGGCGATGAATTGCCCCGCGGTAATCATCGCGTACATGAAACCTGCGCATGCCGCGTTGACGTCCATGGCGGGCGCGAAGGCACCGAGTCGCCGCTGCAAGTGGCAAGCGGTCGATGGCGTCGGGTGATCGGGCGTCATCGTGGCGACGATGATCAGGTCAACCTGATCCACCGTAACACCCGCCTGATCCAGACATCGGATCGCAGCCTCGTAACACAGATCGCTGGTCGCCTGGTCGTCAGTCGCGTGACGCCGAGCTTTAATGCCGGTTCGCCGCACAATCCAATCGCTGTCGCAACCTAGCTGTGCCAGGTCATCGTTGCTGACGACTTTTTCGGGAACAAAGGAACCTGTCGCTGCGATACGAACCGATGGAATTTTGCCCATTCGTCCGCGAGTCGCATGGTTCACCGCTGGCTCGGTCCCGGAAACGGCAACCGTCGATTGAGAGTTTGGTTCTGACATGCGAAGGGCTGATCGAGAAAATTCAGTTAGAATAAAATCTGTACAACGCGAACAGACGTTCACCGGCGGTCACGCTGAATGTCGAAAGTATAGCCGGATCACATTGCCCTTGTTAGATCATGTCAGCCGACGCCGTTTTGCGGCCATCAGCATCGCGACCGCGGTTTTCGCGATCTCGGTATCGATCGTCAACACGATGCGACCGAACAAAGCGAAACCGAAGTACTTTCAGATTTCCGGTTTTTCGATGGCCCCAACACTGATGGGCCGATCCCAGATCATGCGTTGCCGTGCTTGTCTGTTTCAAAGCCGTTTCCCGATCGCCCCCGACCAGGTGGGATGCCAATGTTCCCACTGCGGGCATGAACTTCAGCCCACCGGCGAAACCGTGGCTGCCGATTTGGTCCAGTCGAATGGTTCGGCGGATTCAGTCAAACGATGGGACCTAGTCGCGATTACGGGGACCAACCCGAACCGAGTCACGCAGCAAGTTGTCAAACGCGTCATCGGGGTTCCGGGCGACCAAGTCGATATTCGCGGCTCTCGACTCACCATTAACGGAACCTTGATCAACGACCTGCCATCCATCCGTCAAAGTGATCGCCCATCTGTTTCGGTGTATCAAGAAACAGGGAAGGGCAGTTCGCGATGGAAAATCGATGGCGACTGGCTTGTCTATCATCACGTCAATCCTTATCGCGGATCGGCCCCCAGTCCAGTTCTTGATGATTACTCAGTCAACGTACACCTATCGCGTCAACTCGAACCGGTCACCGATTTGATGATCCGTTTCCGATCGAAGGCTTCTGAGTTTCAAAATGCAGAAATTGTGATTTGGAAACCTAATCACGATTCCAGGTTCGCGGCGTTGGTTAGCGAACGAAACCCCATCGCCATTCGAATCCCAAACGGACATTGCGATCCCAGTGAAATAGAAACCAGCCAAATAGAAATTCGACGACGAGTTCTTTATCGACTTCGCCCTCGCGACGACCGATCGAAGTACCCGATGCTGCTAGACAAAGACGAGTACTTTGTACTCGGCGACAACGTACCTATCTCAGTTGATTCACGAGATTGGGGCGCAGTACATCGCAGCAAGATCTTGTGCTTGGTGTCACCCTTGGAATCAAAGACTCGCTAACCCGACGAACTACTTCTTGCCGGGCCCATCGGAATTCCAAACCGGATCCACATGCGATTCGTCTTTTGATGCAAACCATCGGGTCAACGTCATTTTTTGACGTGTGTAAAACTGAACGCCTTCGGTTCCTTGAATATGCAGGTCACCAAAAAACGATTGATTCCAACCCGTGAACGGTAACCAAGCCATCGGTGCTGGCACGCCCACGTTGACACCGATCATGCCCGCATTGAAATGCCGTTTGAACTCGCGTGCCACGTAACCGCTTTGCGTAAAGACGGATGCACCGTTGCCAAACGGACACGCCTTGCCCACTTCAATCGCTTGTTCAAGTGAATCGGCGCGAACCACCGAAAGCAACGGGCCAAACACTTCTTCTTTCCACAGCGGCATGTCGATCGTAACCTGATCGACGACGCTTGGCCCCAGCAAAAATGAATCCCCCGCGTCGACGTTGCGACCATCAAGTACAACCGATGCACCGGAGGACGCAGCGCTGTCCAGATACCCGGCAACGCGATCGCGATGTTCGCCGCTGATCACCGGCCCCATCTCGGTTGCATCATTTCCATCGGTCAAACCGACCTTCATCGATGCGGCGTGACTCATCAACCCGTCGATCAACGAATCGCCGACGCTGCCAACGGCAACCGCCACACTGCCCGCCATGCAACGTTGGCCCGCACAACCAAATGCTGACGCAGCCAGCGCTTTGACTGACTGGTCCAAATCCGCATCCGGCATGATGATCAAATGGTTCTTGGCTCCGCCCGCCGATTGCACTCGTTTGCCGTGCGCACATCCCACTTCGTAAACATACTTCGCGATCGTGGTTGATCCGACAAACGAAATCGCGGCGACATCTTGGTGCCTAAGCAACGCATCGACGACCGTTTTGCCACCGTGGACTAAGTTGACGACTCCTTTGGGAACGCCAGCGTCCACTAACAATTCGATTAGCCGAATCGCCGATAGTGGAACCTTCTCGCTGGGTTTCAGCACAAACGTGTTGCCGCAAGTGATCGCGATGGGAAACATCCACATTGGGACCATGTTGGGAAAGTTGTACGGCGTGATCCCGACGCAGACTCCCACGGGATGCCGATTGGTTTCGCCGTCGACGCCGCGCGCGATTTGCGGAAACGTTTGACCGGCGATCATGGCGGGAATCCCGCAAGCGAACTCGACCATTTCAAGCCCTCGCTGGACTTCGGCTTTCGCTTCGGCGTGAGTTTTTCCGTGTTCGCGAGTGAGCAAACGAGCGAGATCGTCAAAGTTTTCTTCGATCAATTCGCGGTAAGCGAACATCACTCGAGCCCGTTCAACGATGGGGGTTTCCGCCCAACCTTCCAATGCGGCGGAGGCCGATGCGACCGCTTCATTGACATCTTCGACCGTGCCAATGGGACAACGAGCAATTTCTTTTCCAGTTGACGGATTCATAACCGCCGTTGTTTCTTCACAACCGCGACTGTTTTTCCATTGTCCTTCGACAAACATTTTTACGGTCTTGTTTTGACTTGTCACTGCGGTCTCCGGGTTACTCTAGTGAAGAATGCGTTAAGCTATCTCATCAATGAAGTTCTTCACTGAATGTAACCCAACATAGGATCAAGTCGATGCCGCGTATGGTTCGAGGAGCGTTAATCCAGGCGACGTTGTGCGAGAGTGCAACTTCACCTCCTGAGAAAATCAAACAGGCGATGATCGACAAGCATGTTGATCTGATTGAAAAATCTGCTCAGCAAGGCGCTCAAGTTTGCTGCTTGCAAGAACTGTTTTACGGACCGTATTTCTGCGCCGAACAAGACACCAAGTGGTACGGCATGACCGAACGGATTCCCGATGGTCCGACCACCAAGTTGATGATGGAACTGGCCAAGAAACACAAGATGGTGATGGTCGTACCAATCTACGAAGAAGACATCACCGGTGTTTACTACAACACGGCCGCAGTGATCGACGCGGACGGATCTTATATGGGCAAGTTCCGCAAGATCCACATTCCGCATTGCGATCCAGGATTCTGGGAAAAGTTCTATTTCCGCCCCGGCAATCTTGGCTATCCCGTTTTTGATACGGCGATCGGAAAAGTCGGCGTTTACATTTGTTACGATCGTCACTTCCCCGATGGAGCACGTTGTCTTGGACTTGGCGGTGCCGAAATCGTGTTTAACCCGAGCGCCACAGTTGCCGGTTTAAGCGAATATCTTTGGAAGCTTGAACAGCCCGCCCACGCGGTCGCCAACCAGTACTTTGTCGGCGCGATTAATCGTCCCGGCAGCGAACAGCCGTGGAACATTGGCGAATTCTATGGGCAGAGTTATTTCTGCGACCCACGTGGTCAATTCATCGCGCAAAGCGAAAAGCGAATCGAAGACGACATTGTGATCGCCGACATGGATTTGGACCTGATCCGCGAAGTGCGAAACACTTGGCAATTCTTCCGTGATCGCCGTCCCGAAACTTACGGGGCGATCACGGAGTTGTAATGTCTGAGATTAAACCCACTGTCCTGTATGGCCTGGATGATCGACCGCCGCTTGGCAAATCGGTCATGCTGGCTCTGCAACACGTTTTGACCATGTTTGGTTCGACCGTTGCCGTCCCGCTGATGCTCGGGCCGATCATGGGCATGAACACGGCTCAGATTGCAGTGCTGATCTCCAGCGTGATGCTGTGCAGCGGAGTGGCAACGCTGATTCAATCGACGGTGGGATCAAGGTTGCCGATCATCCAGGGCGTTAGCTTTTCGTTCCTTGCCGCGTTCTTCATGATCATCGCGGCCATTCACCCCGAAGGCGACGACACTGTGGCCGCTGGTGCTGCGATGCCTTACATCGCCGGCGCGGTGATGGTTGGCGCGGTGCTGGAAATGATCATTGGTTTTAGTGGTGCGATGGGTTTGATTCGCCGAGTGCTATCGCCGGTCGTTGTCGGTCCCGTAATCATGCTGATTGGATTGGCGCTGTATGAAGCGGGTGCTCCGATCGCAGCGACACATTGGCCGATCGCAATCCAAACCATCGTTCTGATTTCAGTTTTCTCGTTTGTGATTTCAGACAAACATCCCATCTTTCGAATGTTCCCGATGTTGTTGGCGATCGCTGGAACGGTCGCAACTTGCGCAGCGCTTTCGGCTGTAGGAATCTTTGGCCCGGATCATCCTGCCCGCCCCAACTTGGATGCGTTCAATCAAGCCGATTGGATTCGCACGACCGGTGTGATCTTTCCTTGGGGACTTCCAAAGTTTGATACCGGATTCATCATTGCCGTGATGGCGGGATACTTGGCATCGATGATTGAAAGCTTTGGTGACTATCACGCCTGCAAACAAATGGCCGGCGGCGGCGATCCGACACCCGAAGAAATTTCGCGAGGCATCGGCTGCGAAGGAATCGGTTGTGCCTTAACCGGAGTGTTTGGCGGTTTCAGTTCCACGTCGTATTCTGAAAACGTCGGGCTGATCGGTTTGACCAATGTTGGGTCGCGGTTTGTGGTTCAAATCGGTGCAGTGATGTTGATCCTGCTTGGGCTGTTCGGCAAGTTTGGTGCGTTGGCTGCCGCAATTCCAACGCCGGTTGTTGGCGGTCTTTACTGCGCGATGTTCGGCCTGATATCTGCCGTAGGAATTCGTCAGTTTGCCAAGGCGGATCTATCGAGCGATCGTAATCTGTTCATCGGCGGGTTCGCTTTGTTCATGGGAATCAGTGTTCAACATTACTTCAAAAACGGTGGCGTCGAAGCGGCAGAAGTTGCTCTGCCGGCGGCCATCAGCAGCGTCGTTTGTGCGGTCGGCCAGACCGGCATGGCGGTGGCAGCGATTTTAGGAATCGCGATGGACAACTTGATCCCCGGAACTCGAGCCGAACGCGGACTCGATACTGAAACACTCGCTACAGGAGAAACCTAAATGAGTTCTGCTACCTCGCCAAACCTGCCCATTTGCGACCACACACCGACGGCTTACCAAGGACCGTCGCGTGATCAAGTCCTGGCGATGCGGCATCAATACGTCAATCCAGGTGTGCTGACGTATTACCGCGATCCCTTGATGATCGTGGAAGGCAACATGCAATATCTGTGGGACGAAACTGGCAAGCGTTACCTGGACGGATTCGCGGGCATTGTGACGGTCAGCGTTGGGCATTGTCATCCGCACGTTGCTGCGGCCGTCAAAGCACAAGCAGGCACGCTGCAGCACACGACCACGATTTACTTGCACCCAACGATCGCACAATTCGCCGCCAAGCTGGCGTCGAAGATGCCCGAAAATCCCAACGGCGATCCGCTCGACAAGACCTATTTCACCAACTCGGGCAGCGAAGCGAATGAAGTCGCTGTGTTGATGTCGCGTGAATTCACTGGTAACCAAGACGTGGTGGGTTTGCGAAACGGGTACCACGGCGGAACGTCCGTCACGATGGGGCTGACGTCGCACGGGACTTGGAAGTTTCCCACCAATCAAACCGCCGCGATCACTCATTCGCACGCGGGATATTGTTACCGATGCCCCTACGATCTTGAGTATCCATCGTGCGGCCTGAAGTGTGCGCACGACATTAAAAATGTGATCGAGTACCAAACCAACGGACAGATTGCTTGCTTCATCGGCGAACCGGTTCAAGGTGTTGGCGGTGCCGTCGTGCCGCCGCCCGAGTACTTTCAAATTGTCTACGACATCGTGCGTCAACATGGCGGGCTGTGCATCGCGGATGAGGTGCAGGGCGGTTTCGGCCGAACCGGAAAACATTATTGGTCGCACCAAAACTGGGGCGTTCAACCCGACATCGTCACGATGGCCAAGGGAATCGGCAACGGTGCACCGCTGGGCGCAGTCACCACGACGACCGACGTCTCGCAAACGATGACCAACCGAATCCACTTCAACACCTACGGCGGCAATCCGGTATCGATGGCTTCCGGTTTGGCAACGATGGAAGTGATCGATGCCGAAGGGATTCAAGAGAACGCTGATGTCGTTGGCGGCCTGCTGAAAGATGGGCTGTTAGACTTACAGTCCAAGCATGAACTGATCGGCGATGTTCGCGGACTCGGTTTGATGCTGGGCGTTGAATTGGTCACCGATCGCGTCAGCAAAGAGCCTGCAAAGACTGCCGCTGCGGATCTAATGGAACTGACCAAAGAACGCGGTTTGATTCTTGGCAAAGGCGGACTGCATGGAAACACACTGCGAATTAAACCGCCGATGTGCATCACCAAAGATGATGCGCAGTTTATGTTAGCAACCCTCGACGAATGTCTTGAAATCGTGTCGAAGAATGCCTCGAATTGATCAAAGGTCGATAAATGCCCACGCTAGAAACCACCGTCAACGGCATCAAATTCCCCAACCCGTTTGTGATTGGATCGGGGCCTCCCGGTACGAACGCCCGAGTGATCTGTCGATCTTTTGCCGATGGCTGGGGTGGATCGTCGGCCAAAACGGTTTCGCTTGATGCATCCAAAGTCGTCAACGTCGCGCCGCGTTACGGACGGTTGAAAGATTCCACCGGCGACCCGTATGGATGGGAAAACATTGAACTGATTTCAACGATGTCGTTCGATCAATGGCTCGATGAGTTCAAAGAAGTCAAAGACAAGTTCCCCGAACATGTTCTGATCGCTTCGATCATGGAGGAATACAACAAAGACGCGTGGTACGAGATCGTCGAGCGATGCGAAGGTGCGGGCGTCGATATGTTTGAGTGCAATTTTTCGTGCCCACACGGATTGCCCGAGCGAAAGATGGGCGCAGCGATGGGTCAGGACTATGACATCCTTGCCGAGGTTTGCGGTTGGGTTGCCGATGCAGCGACCAAACCCGTCTGGGCCAAGATGACGCCCAACGTCACGCATATCGAAGATCCATCGAAGGCAGCTTTGGATGCCGGCATCAGCGGAATCTCAGCAATCAACACGATCCGCAGTGTGATCGGCGTCGATCTGGAAACGCTGCGGCCGATGCCGACGGTGGAAGGCTACACGACACCGGGTGGCTATTCATGCAAAGCCGTCAAGCCGATCGCGCTAAGAATGACGATGGAAATTGCGGTCCTGATTCGAGACCAGTATCCCGAGGCGACGCTATCGGGGATTGGCGGGATCGAAACGGGCGAAGATGCAGCCGAGTTTATCTTGCTGGGTGCTGATACGGTCCAGGTTTGCACTGGCGTGATGAAGCACGGTTATAAACTGGTGCAAACGATGTCCGAACAGTTGCTGGCGTTTATGGAGAAGCATGGCTTTGAAACGATCGACGATTTCAAAGGCAAGGCTCTGCCGTACTTCACCACGCATGCCGACTTGGTTGCCCGACAAGCCAAAGCCAAGGCCGACAAAGCAGCCGCCCGAGCTGCGGCGAAAGGCATCACGAAGGACGAAGCTTGGGACGGCGACGATTTCGTCAAGCAAAGTGATGACTTAGTCGGAAATTGACCGGTTGTTTTGTTATCTTGTAGGCCGTATTTCGCTCCACTCAATACGGCCTACCCACCGATCCACATGACACTTCTCATTAAAAACGGCCGCATCATCACGGCCGACCAAGACTACCTCGCCGACATTTTGGTCGAAGGGGAAACGATCACGCAAATTGACACGCTGATCGAACCCCGTAACGAAATCGAAGCGGATGAAATCATCGACGCAAGCGGGAAGTATGTTTTCCCAGGCTTCATCGATCCGCATGTTCATATTTATCTGCCCTTCATGGGCACCTACGCCAAAGACACCTACGACTCGGGCAGCCGCGCGGCATTGCTCGGCGGGACGACAACGCTGATCGAAATGTGTTGCCCGTCGCGTGACGAGGATCTCGTCGAGGCATACGAACTTTGGAAAAGCAAAGCAGTCGGTATCTCGGCATGTGATTTCTCGTTCCACATGGGAATCTCGCACTTCGATGAAGACACTCCCGAACAAATCAATCGCATTGTTGACGATGGCATCACGTCGCTGAAGGTTTTCTTGGCGTACAAGGGAGCACTCGGCGTGACCGATGACGAGCTGTACCAGACCTGCAAGGTTGCCAAAGAATTGAACTTGGTGGTGACCGCGCATTGTGAAAACGCAGACCTGGTCGCACAACTTCAAAACGAGTTGGTCGCTGCAGGCAAACTCGGTCCCGAATTTCACGAACCATCGCGACCCGTCACGGTGGAAGCCAGTGGCGTTCATCACTTTTGCACGTTCTTGGAAATGACGGGCGCGAGCGGTTACATCGTTCACACGTCTTGCCGCGATGCCGTCGAAGCCGCGATGCCGTTTCGTGCTCGCGGAGTTGATGTGCAACTAGAAACGGTGATTCCGTACTTGGTGATGGACAGCAGCTACGCCGAGCGACCTGATTTTGAGGGCGCGAAGTACGTGATGAGTCCACCGATCCGCGACGTCTCGCACCAGCGTTATCTCTGGGACGCGATCGCGTCGGGAACCATTTCAACAGTCGCCACCGATCACGCTCCGTTCGACTTTGCGGGTCAAAAAGAAATGGGACGGCCGCCGGAATCCGACTTCACTAAAATTCCCAACGGAATTCCATCGGTCCAGCATCGGCCGGTGCTGTTGTATTCGTACGGCGTCGCCACGGGAAGAATTGATCTGCATCGGTTCGTTGAACTGGTCTCCACGGCCGCAGCCAAACAGTTCGGCATGTTTCCTCGCAAGGGAACAATCCAAATTGGCGGCGACGCGGACCTGGTCGTCTGGGACCCCACTTACAAGGGCACCATCACCGACGACACGCGAGCGATGGACACGGACTACGAAGCCTTTGAAGGATTTGAAATCACAGGCCGTGCGGACGTGGTGACCTGCCGCGGACAGGTCTCAGTGCGTGACGGAATCTTTGTCGGTGAACTTGGGCACGGGCAGTTGGTGCCGAGGAATCGGGGCGGGTAAGGTTTAACCACGGATGGCTGTCGCGGGACCACGGATGTTGTGAGTAGGTTTGAGCATAAAAATCCGTGGGTCTGCGAAAGCCATCCGTGGGTATCTCGTTACCGCAAATACCGCGGGCAAGTCTCAGTGCGTGACGCAATCTTTGTCGGTGAACTTGGGCATGGGCAGTTGGTGCCGAGGAATCGGGGAGGGTAAGGTTTAACCACGGATGGCTGTCGCAGACCCACGGATGTTGTGGGTAGGTTTGTGCGTAAAAATCCGTGGGTCTGCGAAAGCCATCCGTGGGTATTTCTGTACCGAAGACAATGCGGACACGTCTCAGTGCGTGACGGAATCTTTGTCGGCGAACTTGGGCACGGGCAGTTGGTGCCGAGGAATCGCGGCGGGTAAGTTTTAACCACGGATGGCTTTCGCAGACCCACGGATGTTGTGGGTAGGTTTGAGCATAAAAATCCGTGGTCCCGCGAAAGCCATCCGTGGGTATCTCTTTACCGCAAATAATGCGGACACGTCTCAGTGCGTGACGGAATCTTTGTCGGTGAACTTGGGCATGGGCAGTTGGTGCCGAGGAATCGCGGAGGGTAAGTTTTAACCACGGATGGCTTTCGCAGACCCACGGATGTTGTGGGTAGGTTTGAGCATAAAAATCCGTGGTCCCGCGAAAGCCATCCGTGGTTATCTCTTTACCCTCAATTGCCTTACACTTCCCATTCTTAACCGCCCCGCACCTCTTACGATTGATCCGTGTCCGTGAGTACTGAAGAACATATCCTGGTTGTCCCTGAATCATTTGTGAACTCGATCGGGACCATCGACGGTTTTGAACCGGACGTGGATCGATTCTTGAAGCCGATCTTGGCGTCGGATCAACTGTCGTTTCAACCTCGCGGGGCGATGGAAGTCGATCCTAGTTTTAAGCAACTGATTCCCTACGTGCTGTTGGAATCGACGGATGCGAGCGGTGAAGTTCATCTGTTTACTTACACACGTGGCGGTGGTGGCGGTGAATCGCGACTGCACGCCAAACGCAGCGTTGGAATCGGCGGGCACATCAGTGCAGAAGACGCCGAAGGGGACGGTGATCCTTACACGATCGGAATGCAACGCGAGTTGTCCGAAGAAGTGCAATTGGAGTCAGGGTACAGCGAGCAGCGAGTGGGACTAATCTACGACCCATCCAATGAAGTAGGCCAGGTCCATCTGGGCGTCGTGCATTTGTTCAAGCTAGAAAGTCCGACGGTACGCAGCAACGAAGATGACTTGGCCGAAGGTGGTTTCGTTAGCGTCAAAGAGCTGAAACAGGATCGCGATCGGCTGGAAACCTGGAGCCAACTCGCCCTCGATGCACTCTATTCCTGAACCATGAGCACGGAACAGGCGAATTCCATGATCTACCTGGATCACCATTCCACCACGCCATGCGATCCGTTGGTGGTGCAAGCGATGTTGCCGTGGCTGACTGAATCGTTTGGCAATCCGCACAGTTCGCATGCGGCCGGTCGCGAAGCGGCCGAGGCAATCAATCGTTCACTCGATACGATCGCGACATGCCTGGGCGTGCCCGCCAGTTCGTTGGTGATCACCAGCGGTGCGACCGAAGCGAATAATTTGGCGATCCGAGGGACGTGTCTGCATCCGCGACAAAAGCGGCGTCACATTATCACCGCGGCCACTGAACATCCCGCCGTTTTGGATGTGGTCAGCGATCTTGGAAAACAAGGCTTTCGTATCAGCGTGCTGCCAGTCGATTCACTCGGGCACATCGACCTGAATCAGTTGGCGGATTCGATCGATGATGACACGGCAATCGTTTCGATCATGTGGGCGAACAATGAAATCGGCACCGTGGCTCCGATCAAAGCGATCGCCAAAATCTGCCACGACCAAGGTACAATCCTGCATAGCGATGCCACGCAGACGCTTGGACGGATGCCGATCAACGTGCAGGACTCTGACGTCGATCTGGTCAGTTTTTCTGCGCACAAATGCTACGGCCCCAAAGGAACTGGAATCCTGGTTGCGGGCAATGGCAATCGACGAGTTCGATTGCGACCACAGATCGTTGGCGGTGGTCAGCAAAATCAATTGCGAAGTGGCACGATGGCCCCGGCTTCGATTGTTGCCATGGCTACGGCAGTCAGCGGAGCTACGACCGACGTTAGCGATCAGGCTGGCCGACTAAATCAATTGCGGGATTCGCTTTGGTTCGGATTGCTGGATCAGATCGACGGTTTGACGCTGCACGGTCCCGCTTTGGATTCAGCGGATCGGTTGGCGGGAAATTTGAATTTTTCGGTGCCACTGATTGAAGGCGAAGCTTGGATGGCGGCGACGCCGGAGGTTGCCTTTAGTACCGGGTCGGCGTGCAGCGATGTGAGCGATAAACCGAGTCATGTTTTGTCGGCGATCGGGTTATCGGAATCTGCCGCACGGCAAAGCGTCCGGTTCGGGATCGGTCGAACCAACACGCCGGACGAAATCCAACGAGCGATTGAGTTGCTAGCAAAATCACATGCACGGGTTTCAGCCGCACGCTAGGCAGCCTACTGTTCCCAGACAGCCAAAGCTCCGTTTCCCGGCGTCAATTACCCACTAAATCTCTCTTTACGTACAGTAGTGGGTGGCGTTAATCTGTCGGGAAACACAGACTTCTAAAAGGTCGATAACCCGGTCAATGATGGCCGGTCGATTTAACACGAAGGCCATTCAACTCGAAGGATTGAGCGATGGGCGGAATTCCCACCATGCTATTGATGATCGCCGCTGCGGGGGTCACGTACGGATGGCAGCCAGACAAAAACGGCGACGACGCTTCGGCGGTCGAGTACATCGTGCAAGTCTCGCCAGCCGAACTTGTTCAATTGCAAAAGTCCGATAGCACTGCGGGTGGTAGTGCTGCGCACTCACAGATCAGCAGTGTGATTGATCCGGAAGTCCGTGGTCATGTTTCCAGGATTGTGCTTCGCGTCGGAACAGGCGACTTGCCACGAACAACGCCATCCGCTTTGACCAGCCAGCGTGTTGCGACACTGAAACCTGATCCGCAGGGCGGTGGTGGCGGTTTTGGATTGCCATCGACCTTACAAAATTCCGCTAGCGACGCGTTGAACAACGCCGCCAACCAGTTTGGCAATCAAGCGGTTGACCGTGCCGGCCGCGCCCTACAAAACGGTGCTGATCAAGCCGGGCAGAAAGCCAACAATCTGCTTGATCGAATCCGAGGAAAGACTCAATCCGCCCAAGCTGCCGCCGGACGCGACGTCGTTCCGCCGCCATCGACTCGGCCCAGAAACGGCACCTTCGGAACATCGCAGCTCGGAAAATCGCAACTCGGAACCACACAACCCAACAACAATCTTGCCAATCAGAATCCATCAACCAGCCCCTTTGCCCAACCGCGTGCCGGTGGCCCATCCACTTCACCGACTAGGCAAAATTTGCAGACCGAACGTGACAACGAATGGAACCGGTTCGCGACACAGCAACAACAGCAGCAAAATTCGCGAACTCCCAACGCCTCATTAGCCAGCAACGGTCTTCGTTCTTCGGATACATTTGGCCGCATGCCCAATGCTTTGCAGAACAGCGGAATGTCGCAGAACAGCGGAATGTCAAACACCGATGCGAATCGAACCGGCCGCGAGCAAGACTTGGCTGGATCACGCAACACCGATGGAGTGTATTCGCAGATCGATCAGACGAATCGTGATTTCCAGTATGGATACGGGACTGATTCGGCGAACAATCAACAAGCGCGCAGCACCCAATCCACTCGCGGTACCAACCAACAATCACGAAACCCATCGTTAAATAGTCCGTCGAACAATTTTGCCGACCGAAACTCGCAAGGCAAACAGTACGTTGGCTCAAGCCGCCACAATCCGCGACTGAGCCAAGAACAATTGGCCGCCGGGGCTTGGGATTTCGATGACTACAATCGCTTAGTCGATCGCAATGGACGGTTGGTCGAAACGGACGAACGCCAACCACGTTTTACGGACCGCTCAGCCAACGGAACAACCTTCAACAATTTCCCTCGCACCAACGATTCACAAGCATCTTCACGCCTGAACTCTCCTTCGCTGAATGACCGTGGGATGGGTAACAACGGCGACTACGATCGCTCGATGGCTGGCAGACAATCATCAATGCAAAGTCGCGACGCGTGGGGACAGACAAACGGTAACGGTGATCAACGCGATCGCTATTTCCAAGATCAGAACACGCGAGATCGGGATCGATTCGCCGGCAATTCGGTGACGAACATGCTGGACTCGCGAGACGGCTCACGTGGTTTGGATAGCCGCGAAAGAGGATACTCGTCAAACAGTAACCAAAATCGAGACCCCGGCTACAATGATCCGAGGTACGCCAATTCCAGTTCGCAATACGGCGACCGCAATGACAGGGATCCTCGTTACGCGTCACTCGCCATCAGCGACCGAAATCCTGCAACACGTTCAAACTACGATCGCGCGGATTCAAATCGGCAGCCGGTCTCTAATCAGACCAATGGTAACTCGGAATTTAATTCAGGCATTTCACCGGGCCGAGTATCGCAGGCTGGATTTGTTCCCACGGGCAACATCGTCAAACCGAAACCCGTTGCAGCACAGCCGTTATTCAATGGTTTGCTTTTGATTTCGATTGTTGCCAATCTGTATTTGATCTTCTGGCTCAAAAACTTGAGGGTCCAGTTCAAAGAAATGGTCACAGCGAAGCGAATGGCGAACTCCACAGCTTCGGTCGCCTAGTAGTCCATGTCAGCTCAATCTTCGGTTAGGAGGTAGCGGAAGTCGCGTAGACTTTCGGCGTCCCCCTCGTAGCCGAAACTCTTGGCGAGTTCCGCTACCCGAAAATTGAGGTGACGCGGAATACTAGCAGTCCACAACAGCTTCGTTTGCGGGTGCAGCGCAAAAGCTGCGCAGCAGCGATGGGGGGACAGCTTGGGAAATGTCCCGAAACAACTTCCAGATTTCCCAATCCGAACCGAGCGACAGCGAGTCTTCGCTAAGCCCCAAGACGTAGGCCGGCAACGAGCCGCTTCGGTGCTGTTCCGGTAGACGCTGTTACGGCAGAAGCTGTTTGCTCGGATTGCCGGAACTGCGTCGAAGACTCCTTGTTCCGGCCTACCTAAGTTTCTGGAACAGCGATGCAAAACTCCAAAATCGCTCGGGACTAGCCCGGATTTTTTACAACTCGAACGCGTAAACGAGGGATTTGCATGGAATCCCTCGCTCACGCATTTGGGTTGCGAAGAGTCAACCGCTAGCGAATTGCAGCCTTAAAAAACTTCAAATCTGCACAGTTTTTGGCGTACTTCGTGCGGATTTGGTCATATGTATTTATCTAGGGATTGCCCCCTAGGTACAATGGGGTATTGATAAAGGAGATGGGCACTCATTATCCACCTGCCAGCGGGAGTGGTGTGGTCGAAGCGATATCAGGTAGATTTTTCCGAACAAGCGTTCAGGGTTATTTCGTACCGTTGTTTCATAAATCACTCCATTGACCGCTATTCGATGCGGGCACCGACAGCGAAACACGCCCCTACTTTGGGGAGACGCGCGTCGCAGCAATGCGGAATCCGCCGGGGAAGAACCTTGGCAATGACTTCACTGGCGATCAGCCAATGCAGGGACCGGCGACTGAGCTGCCTACGAACTCAACCTATTCTTTGAAGACTAAAAAAACTATGACTGTGAAATTACTGATTGTGGATGATCACGAAATCATTCGTACCGGGCTGCATGCAATGTTTAGCGGCACCGATTTCGAGATCGCTGCGGAAGCGACGACAGCAGCCGAAGCGTTGGCAGAAGTTGAAAAAGCGACCCCTGATGCCGTCCTGATGGACATTCGCATGGAAGGTGGTGATGGCCTCAATGCCTTGGGCCGGTTGAAGCTCGATCATCCCGATCTTCCGATCGTCCTGTTTTCCGCCTACGACAACCCGACCTACATCGCGCGTGCGGTTGCCTTGGGTGCGTCAGGATATGTGCTGAAAAACGCGACTCGCGATCGATTGCTCGCCGCACTCAAAACCGCTGCTGCAGGCGAATCGGCTTGGACCCGCGAAGAGCTTCGCCGAGTTACCGGTGCTCTCGCGACACCTCGCCTGAGTCAGGATATCGAGGTTCCATTGACTCAGCGGGAAAGCGAAGTGCTGCGTCAAATGGCGTTAGGCCTGACCAACAAAGAAATCGCCAAGATGCTGGGCATCAGCTACGAAACGGTCAAAGAGCACGTTCAGCACATCCTGCGAAAGATCGGTGTCAGCGACCGCACCCAAGCCGCTGTTTGGGCAGTACGAAAGAACTTGGTTTAATCAAGCGATTGAATCGTAGCTGGACCCGCCAGGGTTCAGTCGGTATGGACTGAACCCAACGCCGTGAAGAGTTTTGGTCCCGGAAAACACGGGTGTTCGTTTAACCGCGTTGGGCATCGCCCCGCGCGTTGTGCTAGCCCGAACGCGCGGGGCGATGCCCACGCGGTTAAACGGTTTGGAAACCCTTCGCGGTATGGTCTGAACCCTGGCGGGATCAGCTACGAGACACTGCAAATAAAAAAACCTCCGGCTGTTTCCAGCCGAAGGGTTTTTTCGTTTCACAATGGGAACCCCGCGATCTTACTCGCCAGTCGGGAACAGAGGCCCTGCGGCTCCTAGTCCACCCTTCAAATCGCCATCGTCCATGCTTGGCACCGATTCGCCGGCTTCGGCAGCTTCGGCCGCGGCAGCAGCTTTTTCCTGCTCTTCGCCCCAATCGACTCGTTTGAGCGACAGGCCGATCTTGCGTTCGTCGGTATCAACACGCAGCACCTTGACCTCGATGTCCTGGCCAACCTTGACCACTTCTTCGGGATCTTCGACCTTGTGCTCAGCAAGCTCGCTGATGTGCAGCAGGCCTTCCAAACCGTCTTGCAGGCCGATAAACACACCAAAGTTGGTGATCTTGGTGACTTGACCCTGGACCAGTTGGCCGGGCTGGAACTTGTCTGGAATGTCGCCATCCCAAGGATCGTTGTCCAATTGCTTCAGACCCAACGCGATCCGGCGGCGACTTTCGTCGACGCTGAGGATACGGCAAGCGATTTCCTGGCCCTTTTCCAGCATTTCGCTGGGGTGACCGATCTTGCGAGTCCATGACATGTCCGAAACGTGAAGCAGGCCATCGATGCCTTCTTCCAGTTCGATGAACGCACCGTAATTGGTCAGGTTTCGCACCTTGCCGGTGACGTCCTGGCCTTCTGGGTAACGCTCGATCACTTCGTCCCAAGGGTTCTTTTGGGTTTGCTTCATGCCCAGCGACAATTGCTGACCTTCGGCATCGACGCCCAGAATTCGGACTTCGATCGCATCGCCGATGTTGACCAATTCGCTGGGGTGATTGACCCGTTTGGTCCAGGACATTTCGGAAATGTGAACCAGACCTTCGATGCCTGGCTCCAATTTGACGAACGCACCGTAGGACATGACGTTGACGACTTCGCCCTTGTGGTCGGTATCGACGGGGTACTTGCCCTCGATGTTTTCCCACGGGTTGCGGTCTTTCTGCTTCAGACCCAAAGCAATTTTTTGCTTTTCGCGGTCGATGTGCAGCACTTTGACTTCGATTTCTTGGTCGATCGACACCATTTCGGTGGGGTGACCGATTCGTTCCCAAGCCATGTCGGTGATGTGCAGCAAACCGTCGATCCCGCCCAGGTCCACAAAGGCCCCAAAGTCGGCGATATTCTTGACGATCCCCTTGCGGATTTGGCCGGTTTCCAGCTCTTTCATCAAGTAGGCGCGGTCTTCTTCACGCTGACGTTCGATCAACGAACGACGACTGATGACGATATTTCGACGCGTATCGTCGATCTTCAGCACTTCGGCTTGGATCACGCGGCCGATGAAATCGCCGATGTCGCCGGGACGACGAATGTCGACTTGGCTGCCGGGCAGGAACACGCTGACGCCGATATCGACCAGCAAACCACCTTTGATCTTTCGCATGACCGTGCCGGTAACGACTTGGCCTTCTTGGATCTTGCTGATGATCTCTTGCCAGCGAATGATTTCGTTGGCTTTTCGCTTCGACAGCGAGATCATGCCGTACGGGTCATCCGCGCGGCCCAGCTCGTCTTCCATCTCTTCGATCAGGACGGTGACGGTGCCACCGACGACCGGTTGTTCTTCGTCTGGATCCCATTCGCTAAGCGAAACGGTGCCTTCACTCTTGAATCCAACGTCAATCAGTGCCCATTCATCGTTGACTTCGACGATGCGACCTTCGACGATTTCGCCCTGGGCGTAGTCTTGCTGGTCCTGCTGCAAATACTCCAGCAACCACTCCTCGGCATCCTCCTCGGGAGCCAAGACGTCCAATTCGGCCGACAGATCATCGTCGTCGAGATTGCGAATGAGGTTACGATTTACCATGTAATTTCGTTATTTCCGGGCTGGAAGCTGGCCTTGCAGAAGAGCATCAGACGGCACTGATTGCTGCAAAAAGAGTGAGTTGGGACCTAAAGAGATGTCCAACGTGGCAGCTTCGGCGGGGGTTAGGGGGAACAAAAGGAAGTGGGCCGTTCGCTAGCGTGCGCTAGCGCCGATTCACGTAACGTATCAAAGCAGAAAAATCGTCACAACAGGGAACCAACGCAAATCGCCGCAATTTTACTCGCAGACCTAGCCAGAGTGACGTCACAGCGGTATCAAAGCTGCCTTATCGATGCGCTTTTAGCTTACGGCCAGCCGTCGCTGATCCCGCCAGGGTTCAGACCAACACTCACCAAGAATCAACTGAACCGTGGCCGGTCCAGCTACCGCGACAACTCCTTTTATGCACCGCCGGCCCACTTCGGAAATCTATGCCTGACGCCGCCAATCTCTCATCGTTTCCCCTACGAGTCGCCTTGGGTGGCGATCACGCCGGCTTTCCGCTCAAACAAGCCGTCGCCGAGCACTATGGGCCACGCCTGACATCGCTGATCGATTGCGGCACCGACAACGCCGAGAGCTGCGATTACCCCGATTTTGCGATCGCGGTTTCTCGTGAGATCATCCAGGGCCGAGCCGATCGCGGCATTGTGGTCTGCGGCAGCGGCGTCGGCGTCAGCGTCGCGGCCAACAAAATCCCCGGCATCCGAGCCGCGATCTGCCACGACACCTATTCCGCACACCAAGGCGTCGAACACGACGACATGAACGTGCTGTGCATCGGCGGCCGGATCATCGGATCATCGCTGGCGATGGAAATCATCGACGCTTTTTTGGCTGCCAAATACACACCCGGCGAAAGGCACGCCCGGCGGCTGGACAAAGTCTTAGAGATCGAAAAGAAGGGTTTGGAAATTCTGTAAATCTCCGTAGGCCGTGTGGAGCTCAGCGACACACGGCACCTCTTCGCAAACGCCGTGTGTCGCGGAGCTCCACACGGCCTACAACTACAACTAATCCGAAATCCGCTCGGCTGTTTGTTCGATACCGTTTTGTAAAAGCGTCACCGTTTGCGCTTTTCCATCTTTGAACTCATCGAACCTCAATGCCGCATCCACCACGCGGTAAAACCAAACCGTCTCGTTGATGGGATACACGCGGTGCGTCGGCTGATTGGTGATCCCAACCATCAAGCGATCACCTTCGCGGCGAACATTAAAGATAAAAGTTGGCTTCAACTGATAACGTCCGACGTTTCGATCCATCAACTCCTTTGAAACATCCGCTCTTCGCTCATCAACCGGAACCATCGCTTCCCAGCCTGCACGGTGCGCGGCTCCGGGCCGGAAATAAAAGCAAGCCGTACAAACAAAGGCGTAGAACAGCAGATAGACGATCTGTTTTTTCATCAGTTCCGCCCCTCGCGATTAAGTGGATTCAAGATCGGACCCGACGACTCAGGTTCGTTCAGCGATGCACGAACTCGAACCAGTTCGTCTCGCTGGGGAACCAG
This sequence comes from Rubripirellula obstinata, assembly GCF_001642955.1. Lineage (GTDB taxonomy): Bacteria > Planctomycetota > Planctomycetia > Pirellulales > Pirellulaceae > Rubripirellula > Rubripirellula obstinata. Next base: position 28,136 of record NZ_LWSK01000044.1, read on the forward strand.
ATCTCTGTTCACCGCCCTCTGATTGAGCCAGTTGATACCTCGGTCCAGCAAGAAATAGCCAACGGACATCTTCAGCGCCGTTGCGACCGGGTTCATTCCCCAAACGAAAACCAGGAAACCGATCGCCAAAGGTGCCAAGTACCACCAAGACACGTTTCGCAGCAGCCAGATTTGATAATCCAAATGAGCGATCTCCGCGCCGAGGTAATCGTCAACCGAAAGTTCAGGACGAGTGCGATAGCGACGGTTTCCCAGGTACAAAGAAACACCGATCACCACCGCCGCCAAACAAGTCACGCACGCGCCAATTCGGGTCATCGCCGGCAAACGAGTGAAGATCGCCGGCGCAAAAAGCACGATCACAACAACACATGCGATCGATTCTCGCAGGTCCCGAAAATTCAATTGGCGTCGCGACTTGACGACCTGCTGGCGAACCGTGTCCAGATCAAGACTCGTGTCGTCGGCTTCTGTTTCAAGCTGATGGAAGGCGTCTTTTAGTTCATCAATGTTCATACTTCACCCTCCTCAATTCGCTTGCCAATTCGATGCAGCCTGACACGAATGGCACCTTCGCTGACACCCATCACGTCGGCGATTTGCTGGTTACTGCACCTGTCCAGAAACATCAACAACACCGCTCGATCGGTTTCACCGACCGACGCAATCAGCAGACGCAGGCGTTCATCGACATCGGATTCCGAGCTGGCGGGATCGACCACTTGAGCCGGCAAGGTTTCAGTCGCAGGAAACTGTTTACGACGACGGGCGGCCGTTCGTCGCCAAGACATCGCCGTGTTCAGATGGACCCGGTAAGCCCATGTGTTCAATTCGCATCGGCCATCGAATCGAGCCAAACTACGCCAAAGCTGCAGCGCCAACTCTTGAAATAAATCGTCAGCCGCCTCGGGCGCGTAAGCCCTCGCGACGGCGAGCATTCGCGTCTGATGACTGCGAAAATACTGATCGAAAAGTTTTTGCTTGTCTCGGTTCACAACGTGTTGGTCGCTCACCAAGGGCGATTGTTACAGAGAATTCTAAAATTCTCGATGAACGGCACTCTTTCGCGAATGCCGTGTGTCGCGGAGCTCCACACGGCCTACAAATTACCAAAGCTTGTGCGAATCCACGTCAATGGCTCGTGCCTGATGCGACAGCACGGCGTTGGCGAGTTCGATTGCCATGCGAGATTCCAACGTGACGCCGGCACGCACACCGACGCACGGATCATGGCGGCCTTTTTCGAGCTGAAAATCGATTTCTTCTAGGTTCTTGCGAATCGATTGCTGCGGCGTGTGAATTGTTGACGTCGGCTTGAAACCAACTCGCATCACGATCGGCATTCCTGTCGTGATGCCGCCGATCATGCCGCCGTGTGTGTTGCCTTGGTAACCGGTGCTACGAATGGGATCGTTGTTCTGGCTGCCGGTTCGGCTGATCACATCGCTGCCGCTGCCGACTTCACAGGACTGAACGGCATTGAGTCCGCCGAGCGATCCCATCAACCGGGCCTTCAAACTTTGATACAACGGATCACCGACCAATGCCGGCACGTTGACCGCGACCACTTCCACGCACGCGCCGATCGAATCGCCTGCTTTGCGAGTTTCCTTGATCAATTCCGCAGCCTGACTCGCGAATTCCGTATCGATCGACGCGATCTCACCCGCCGCCAATTTTGACTTCGCAGCTTCGACCTCCGCAGCATCGCTTTGCACGGAGCCGAACAGATCGGCGAGCGAATGCTTGGACTTCAACAACCCGACTTGGCAGATTGAAGACAGAAACACCGTTCCAAACTTCTCGCTTAACAACGCGCGAGCGATCCCGCCGCCGACCACGTCACTAATCGTCGATCGATAACTGCTGCGTCCACCGCCACGCACGTCGACAAATCCGCCCGACTGATGGAACTTAACCAGATCGGTGTGACCGGGACGGACTTCGCCCATTTTGCCACCCTGATCGCCAACCAATTGCGTGTAGTCGCCCGACTTTTTGGACGTTGATAAGACGATCGCAGCGATGGGTTCACCCGTGGTGTAGCCCTCTTCGTAGCCTTCGGTTTGAAATTCAGCTCCATCGACTTGAACACTGATCGCCGAACCGGTTAAGAGTTTTTCCTGATCGCTTTGAAACAGTCCAGACAGAAAGACAACTTTGTCTTTTTCGTTTCGAGGCGTGCCGTGCTTGTTGCCACCTGGCCGACGACGATCCAAAAACGACTGCACTTCATTGCGTTTTAAATAGATGCCGGGCGGACACCCCAACACGATCGTCGTCACCGCCGGCCCGTGCGATTCACCCGCACCGGCAACGGAAAAGAAAGGTCCGCCGAGAATTTCCATGAATCAACACGTCAGAAAAAGAGAGAATTGTGAGGGTCCATGATAATCAACGACCTCTCTTTCACGTAGACCGGCTTGTTACCGTTTCCCAGCAGGCAAAACATGTTCAAGCAGGCGGTCGCTATATCCCTTTACCCGGATAGGTTCGGGCGATGAACCGGGTAGTTTGGCGAGCTGGTCGCGCAACGAATCGCTGATCGGAATTCGCATGTCGATCACATTCAACGCTGCGATGGCGGCGAAATGGCCGTAGCGATCGGCGTTGGCAAGTTCAACCAATCGATCTTGCGCCGACGCTTTCAATGCTTCATCGTCGCTGATCACCAAGCCCTCGCAGGCAGCAATCGCGACGCTCGGGCATTCATCATCCATCATCGGTACCAAAGCCTCCGTGGCATGCCGCAGCGTCAAACCTCGCGCTGCCCAAAACCGCATCACACCCTGCGGATGCTGGCTCATTTTCACGAACACCTGCGAATCCGCTTGGTCATCGGTCGCATCCCAAGCCGCATCGGCCAGCGCCGCAAAGTCCACTTCCCCACTCAGTGCGACGTCGCGTGGAGCACGTCCGTCGGCGACTCGGTGCATCTCCGCTTCGGGGAACAAGCCCATATCCTTGGTGTCGATCATCCATGACTTCAATTGCGTCCGAAGTTCATTCAATTTTTCCTGATGCGTTGCATCGCCAGCCAGATTGTTGACTTCGTCGGGATCGTTTTGCAGATCAAACAATTCTTCAAACGGCTTGTTCTTCCAAACCTTCGCCTGAACTTCGTTCAGTTTCCCCTCGTCAAACATTTGTTTCCAAATCGCAGTCGTCGGCGTTTGGAACATGTAATCGATGTGCTTCAAGTAAGGACGATCGGGATAGAAATGTTTCATGTAGACATAGCGGCCATCCGTCACGCTGCGCACCATGTCGATCCGTTCATCCATGCGGCCACGGTATCCAAACAAGTACTTTTTGGCTTCCCCGGCGTAGGGTCCGGCAAACGCAGTGCCCTGCATATTCGCCAGCGGTTCGGTGCCCACCAAACTGATAAGAGTCGGCGCAAGATCCACGAACGCGACCAATTGATCACTGACTCCACCCGCCGCGTAACCTGCCGGTGCAAGCGATTGGAACTGCTCGGGAACATGGACCAACAAGGGAACTCGCAATCCAGAATCAAACGGCCATCGTTTGCTGCGAGGCATCCCGCTGCCGTGATCGCCGTAATAAAAAACGATGGTTGAATCAGCCAAACCATCTTCTTGCAACTGGGCGAGCACCTGACCGACCTCGCGATCCATTTCAGTCATCCGGTCATAGTACTGAGCCCAATCGCGACGGACTTCGGGCGTGTCAGGATGGTAGGCGGGCAACTTCGCCTTGGCCGGATCATGGACCAGCGTGTGCGGCTTGTTGCGAATTTTACTTTCGTGACTGATCGTGAAATTGAAGATCGAAAAGAACGGCATCGAAGCATCGGGGCGATTTCGGAAGTGTGCTTTCTTGCCTGAATCGTTCCATCCAGCGTCCTGTGTCGTGAAGTTGTAATCGGTCTTGTATCGATTGCTGCAGTAATACCCCGCTTCCCGAACGACTTGCGGATACAACTTCATACCCGTCGGCAATTTCACTCCGCTGCGCATGTGATGCCCGCCCAACGATGTGGCATACATCCCGGAAATGATCGTTGTTCTCGCTGGGGCACAAACCGGTGCGTTGGACCAGCATGTTTTGTATCGCAGCGATTTTTCAGCCAGCCTGTCCAGGTTAGGCGTGTCAGCATACTCGTCGCCGTAGCAACCGAGTTGTTGACCGTTATCTTCACTGACCAACCACAAGATATTGGGCCGAACTGATTCGCCTCTCGCGGACGAAATCGAAAACAGCAACAAGCAAACGCAACAACAAAACCGAAACATGACAGGCCCGAACAAGGTGATGAAAGGAAGAAGGCAATACCGACTTAGTTTACTCGAAACCCAAAGGTCATGGTGAGCCGCAGGCGGCTGAGAGAACGTCCGGCTTAGGAGCCGGAGCATGCCGACCGGGGCAGGCTCTGTTAGTCCCGGTGGGACGGAAGCTCGATGCCGGGTGCGAAGCACCCGGAAACAATGCAACAAAGAACCCTCTGAGCCTGGGGCGGCATGATCCGGGTGCTGACGCACCCGGCAGAGGGCTGTCACCGCTCCGCGGCTAAATTGGCGGGCTGACCGTCGGCATGCTCGCCATCTAAGCCGGACCTTCTCGTAAGCGACCGGGCCTACCGCGCCAGCCCGAGGCAACGCCTTGAAAGGTTTCTAAACCGTTTAACCGCGTGGGCATCGCCCCGCGCGTCCACGCGCAACGAAACGCGCGGGGCGATGCCCACGCGGCTAAACGAACTAACACGTGTTTTCTCTTCACCGCGCCAGCCCGAGTCATTGCGGCCTGCGGCTCACAAAGTCATCAGGCCGTTTTCTTCAAATGCCGATAAGCTTTTTGAGTTGCCATGCGACCGCGACGACTGCGAACGATCAACTCGCTACGCAACAAGAACGGCTCGACTTCGTCTTCCAGCGTATCGCTGCTGACGTTCATCGTGTGGGCGATCGCATCCAGGCCGGTTGGTCCGCCGGCAAAAATTCGCATCAGCGTGTCCAGGTAGCCGCGATCTTGTTTGTCCAAACCCAAATTATCGATCCCGATCATGTCCAACGCCGCCTCACAAATGTCAGCGGTGACCTTTCCGCCCGCCTTGCTTTGCGCGTAATCACGGACCCACAACAATCGATTGTTCGCCATTCGCGGCGTGCTTCGACTGCGGTCCGCAATCACTTCGGCGGAATCATCATCGACCGGCAAATTCAATTTCACTGAATTGCGTTGAACGATCTCGCAAAGGTCCTCCAGCGAATACCAACCGAGATGCTCGCGAATCTGAAAACGATCTCTTAGCGGAGCACTCAACATGCCCGCTCGCGTGGTCGCTCCGATCAACGTGAAAGGTTTCAGGTCGTAGTTGAGCGTCCGAGCATTGACGCCTTCGCCCAGCACGATGTCGATCCGAAAATCCTCCATCGCGGTGTACAAGTATTCTTCCACCGGCTTGGGCACGCGGTGAATTTCGTCGATGAACAACACGCTGCCTTCGCCCAAATTAGTCAGGTAGGGCAGCAAGTCCTTGGGGGCTCGAATTCCGGCACCGTTGGCCATTTGCACCGTCGTGCCCATTTCCGAGGGGATGACGGTGGCGAAGGTGGTTTTGCCTAGACCCGGTGGACCGTCGAACAAAATATGCCCCAGCGGTTCACCGCGACCCTGAGCCGCATCGATCGCAATTTTGAGTTTTTCGATCACGTCACGCTGGCCCACCATTTCATCCATTCGACGCGGACGCAGCGAGGAATCGTGGGGATCCGGTGTGTTCGAGGCGACAACGTTTCCCTCACCATCGACGGGTGGATCACCACCACCATCGGCTGCGGATTTCTCTGGATCAGATTGCTGGTAAACTGCTTCGCGTGCCATCGGCGGACCACTCCGTTGTGTACTTAATTATCGCAGGCGGATTGTAGCAGGTAGGCTCAGTGGAGCCTAAGCGACATCCGGCAATTCTGTCACAAATCAACCTAGCCGGATGTCGCTGAGGCTCCATTCGGCCCACGAAACCTCGAATTTGCATTATGAACTCTCCTTCGCACGCCCATTGGCACGGCTTTACTCAAATGGCGGACTTTGAACCGCTGGTGATTGAATCCGCCGAAGGATGCTGGCTAACCACCACGGACGGAAAGCGGCTTTTTGACGGCGTTTCCAGCCTGTGGTGCAACGTTCACGGTCACCGGCACCCCAAAATCGACGCCGCCGTCGCTGATCAGCTCAAGCGAGTCGCCCACATCACGACGCTGGGTATGTCGGCCGACGTGACCGATCAGCTAGCCGAAAAGTTAGCCGAAATTACGCCCGGCGAGTTGTCACACATCTTCTTTAGCAGCGATGGGTCGTCGTCGGTCGAAGCCGCGATGAAAATGGCGTTTCAGTATTGGCAACAGAAAACAAATCCATGTCCAAATAAAACAAAATTCCTGGCCCTGGGCAGCGCTTATCACGGCGACACCACCGGGTCAGTATCGCTGGGTGGCATCAAGTACTTTCATCAATTATTCGCCCCGATCCTGTTTGAACCCGTTCGCGGCCCGATCCCATGCAGTTATCGATTACCTGATTCTGTCAGCAGCGAAGACGCGGCCAATCATTACGCCACCGAAATTGAATCGTTGCTTCAGCAGCATCATGGATCCATCGCTGCGATCGTGATGGAGCCGCTCGTGCAGGGCGCGGCCGGCATGATCACCCATCCGGTCGGCTTGCTGAAAATGATTCGCGATCTCTGTGACCGCTACGACGTGTTGCTGATTTGTGACGAAGTCGCCGTCGGTTTTGGACGCACCGGCAAACTCTTTGCTTGCGAACATGAATCCGTCGTACCCGACATTCTTTGCATGGGCAAAGGCCTGACGGCCGGTTACTTACCGATGGCTGCCACAATCGCTCGGCCGCATGTTTACGAAGCGTTTCTGGCTGACATCGCTGATTCAAAACAGTTTTTCCACGGACACACCTTTGGCGGAAATCCGCTAGCTGCCGCAGCGGCGATTGCGTCGATCGACTTGTTTGAAACCACCGACATCTTGCAGCAAGTCGATGCTAAAGCAACTTACTTGCGAGATCGCTTGAGACCGCTGGCCGATCATCCTAACGTTGGCGACATTCGTGGTCGCGGCTTGATGGTGGGCATTGAAATGATCGCGGATCAATCGACGCGTGAACCATTTGACTCGTCGATGCTGATTGGAAAAAAAATCTGTGACGCCGCACTCGACCAGGGCGTTTGGATTCGACCGTTGACGGATGTGATCGTCGCGATGCCTCCGCTTTGCAGCACCGAATCGGAACTCGACTTTTTGGCGGACGCAATCATCGATTCCATTGAACAAGTCGTTCCCAATGAAGTCTGTTCGAGCACCTTGGCGAATCAATCATGAGCGAAAACGAATCCGAACCGGTCGACGTTTCTGACCCCGCGATCATTGCAAAGTACGAACCGTACTTGCGAATGCTCGCGAGGACGCAGATGCGACGAGCCTATCAGGCCAAAGTCGGTGCCAGCGACATGGTCCAACAAGCGATGCTGCAGGCGGTGCAGGGCATCGACGGTTTTCGCGGACAAACCGAAGCCGAATTCCGTGGCTGGTTGAGACAAATCCTGGCACATCATCTGTGCCATCTCGACCGCGACATGCACCGCGTCAAAAGGGACGTTCGCCGCGAACAATCGATCGAACAAAAGCTGGCACAATCGTCGATGCGATTAGAAGGATTGCTGGCCGGCGATGAAGCCACACCCAGCCAACATGCCATGGTGGGCGAAAACGTCATCCAGTTGGCGGAAGCCGTCGAGTCGCTGCCGCCCGATCAAGCCAACGCCATTCGACTGCATTACCTAGAAGGCATGAAGCTATCAGAAGTCGCCGAGGCACTCGAAAAAACAACCGGATCCGTCGCCGGCCTTCTGCATCGCGGCATGAAAACGATGCGCGAACAGTTTGTCGATTGACACCCGAGCATTCTTTTAACGCTTCTCGGTGAACATAACCATCTGACACCGATTCCGCAGCGATTCTTTCTACTGATCGCGTTTTAGAGGGATCGCTCGGATCAAGTCGCCGCCACTGCGTGACACGTTCAAACTTGTCGTGGATTTTTCCAGCGAAAGAGTGATCGGGAATTCTTGGAAAACAATCGGAACATGCTGATGCAATGTGCAAACCACTTCCGGCGTTAACTTTTTATTTGGGCTGGTTCGGTACAATGTCAACTTCCATGGATCACGATCGATCACCAGCAGTTCCCGTGTGCCCACTTCCGCGTAAAAGTCCAACTTCTCCAGCGTCTTGTCACCGGGGCTGACAATTTCGATCGCCAACTCGGGGCCTCCGAACCAATGGGAACCACGATCTTCGGCAGCAGTGTCGGGCTTAAAAACCAAGACATCAGGAATGCGATAGTTCTTGGTCCAATCATCCGCCCGATCGCTGACGTTTGCACCCGCAAGCGTTCGGCCGAGATCTTGCCAATCGACTACCGAACCGATTGCGATCGACAATTCAGTCGCCAATGACTGGTGTTCGTTGTTAGCCAGTGGTGACATCATATAGACTCCCTCCCAAACCTCGTCGTATCGATCAATTTGTCGTGCCTGACGATCAGCGATCAATTGGCTGGCGAAATCAGGGTCATTGACCATCACAGAAACCATAGAGGATGCTCCGAATCGAGTTGCATCAAACCAATGTCACTTCCGCCTCATTCTAACCCAAAACCTAATCGCTAACACCTAACGCCCAATCCCTAAAACCTAATCCCTACTCATGATCCGCACTCGCTTCGCTCCTTCCCCCACCGGTTACCTTCACATTGGTGGCGTTCGCACGGCACTGTTTAATTGGCTGTTGGCTCGGCAATCCGGCGGGCAATTTATCCTGCGAATTGATGACACCGACGCGGGGCGAAATGTGGCCGAGGCCTTGCAGCCTATCTTGGACGGTTTCAAGTGGCTGGGAATGGATTGGGACGAGGGCCCCGAAGTCGGCGGGCCGCACGAGCCTTACTACCAATCGCAGCGGAGCGAATTGCACCAAGCCGCCGCGGCGAAGTTGCTGGCATCCGGTCACGCCTACCGCGACTACGCCAGTGCCGATGACCTGCAAGCACTGCGAACGGAAGCGGAAAAGAAGGGCGAACGATTTTTTTACGATCGTCGCTTCATGGCCGAAGACGATGCGGCGGCCGCCAAGTACGAAGCCGAAGGTCGCGTCGCCACCATCCGGCTAAAGATGCCCCGTGAAGGCGAATGCGTCATCAACGATCTGATCCGTGGCGAAGTCCGCGTTCAATGGGCAACCGAACAAGACCACGTGATTCAACGCGCCGATGGAAGCTGCATCTACCACTTGGCCAGCGCCGTCGATGACCACGACTTGCAAATCACCCACATCGTTCGCGCCGAAGAACACTTGCCCAACACGGCTCGACAAATTTTCATCTTGGAATCGCTCGGGTATGAACTGCCCCAGTTCGCACACCTGCCTTACGTCGCCGAACCGAGCGGGACGGCAAAACTGAGTAAACGAAAACTTTCCAAGTACGAAAAGAATAAAGACTTCGCCAACCTGCTGTCGCACGGTCGTTCGATCGCAGAACGCTGTGGCTTTGAAACATCCGCTGACACTTTCAATCCCGTCATCGTCGACTTCTATCGCGAAATCGGATTCGATGCCGACGCGATTTTGAATTACCTAGTGCTGTTGGGCTGGTCGCTGGATGGTGAGACGGAAAAATTCACCGTCGATGAAATGATCAAGCACTTTTCGCTCGATCGCGTCAACAAAGCACCTGCGTCGTTCGACCCACAAAAACTACTTTCGTTTCAAGGCGATGCTTTCGCCGCGCTGTCGCTGGAAACCCGAGTCGATCGTTGTCGCCCGTTCGCGGTTGCTGCTGGATTTATCACCGAAGAGGCCGCAGGACAAAACTTTGCCGCGATCGTCGATGGGGCAGGGGATCGAATCAAGATGGCGGGCGATATCCTGGACTTTGATTACTTTTTCAAAGACGACATCGCTTACGAAGAAAAAGCGTTCCAGAAACGAATCAACAAACCCGAGAATGCTCGTGAATTGCTCGTAAAACTGGCTGATTTCCTCGAATCAGACTCGTCCGACTTTGACGTTGACCGATCCAAAGCATTGGTCGAAGAATTCTGTACAAACGAATCCATTGAACTCAAGGACATCATTCACGCGCTGCGAGTGGCAACCACCGGCACCGCTGCCGGATTTGGCATGTTTGAAACGCTGGCGATTCTCGGTAAAGATAAGGTAGTGGCGAGGTCGCGTGACGCGGCTGCGAAGCGGTAGCTGATCTCGCTAGGTAAGACATTGAACCATTTCCATTCCGCAAAACATGGCATCGATTCGTTTAACCGCGCGGGCAACGCCCCGCGCGTCGTGCGGGGCGAAAAGTAGCATGGCGGCCCCCCGCCGTGGACTCACCCCGCGCACTGTGGGGCCGCACGACGCGCGGCCCGAAAAGTAGCATGGCGGCCCCCCGCCGTGGACTCACCCCGCGCACTGTGGGGCCGCACGACGCGCGGGGCGTTGCCCACGCGGTTAAACGATTTAGAAGTCTAGTCAATGGACCGCCGCTCAATTTCCAGAACCATCCGGTATAGCGATGAAACGAATTCTTTCTCTTTTGATTTTTTTGCCAATCGCGTTGGTCGGCTGTAGCAGCGAAACCGAACCGATCGCTTCCTTCGAGCCGAACTTGGTCCACACGACCAAGTACGCGATCCAAGAAGAACTCGATATGGATCAGGCTTCCGACGACGCGTTCTGGTTAGCCGAAACGATGTTTGGCACTCCTGATGAACCCAAGCTGCCAAAGTTTGTCATCGAGGACAACGACTTGGCTTCGTTGGTGTCCAACAAAAACCTGCGTCGAGCCTCCGGTCCAGCCGATGCCGAAGGTCGTGGACTGTATCGCAAACACTGTGCGACCTGTCACGGGATCACCGGCGACGGACGCGGGCCCACCGGCGCGATCCAAATGCCTTACCCACGCGATTACCGCATGGGTGTGTTCAAGTTCAAAAAAGTGCCTCGCGGCGTCAAGCCGACCAAGGATGATTTGGACTACGTGATCCGACATGGGATTGGCGGCACCGGCATGATCGCCATCCCCGCACTCAGCAATTCCGACATCGACGCACTGGTGGATTACGTGATCTATCTGTCTTGGCGAGGTGAGCTGGAACGCCAAGCCATTGACGGTGCGATCTTTGACGGCATCATCGAAGATGGGGAGCGGATCATCGACCCCGAATACGCAGCCAAACTTGCGGCCGATCCTGGTCTCGCCGAACAGATGGAAGCGTTGGCTGATAAAGACGAAGAGGAACTCAGCGAATCAGAAGCGGCGGCCTTGGCCAAGTATGAAACGCATGTCGAAAACTGGGAGTACGCCGAAGAGTACGTGGCCGACATCGCTGAATCTTGGCTGGAAGCCGACGACGAAGTCATCGAAGTGCCTGATCCCCCCAGCGAGATTCCGGTCGCTGAAAATTACGAAGACATTGTCAAATTCCGCGCCGGCCCAAAAGCCGAATCCTTCGCGGCATCGGTCCAGCGTGGTCAAGAGCTTTTCAAAGGAAAGATCGCCGCGTGCAGCAAGTGTCACGGCGAACGAGGACTCGGCAACGGGCAAACCAACGACTACGACGATTGGACCAAAGACTGGACAACGCGTATCGGCCTCAAACCCGAAGACACCGATTCGCTGATTCCAATGCTGGCTCGCGGTGCCTTTCCGCCTCGCAACGCAGTGCCCCGCAACTTTGCCGAGGGCATCTTCCGCGGCGGATCGTCATCAAAAGATCTGTACCTGCGAATCACTCAAGGCATCGACGGATCGCCGATGCCAGCGGTCACCTTCGTCGATGGCGAGTTAGAGCAAACCGACGTCTGGCATTTGATCAACTTCATCCGAAGTTTGCAGAACGCCCCGGAAGCCACGTAGCAACGTAGGCCGGAACAAGACGCGTTTCGCGGCGCAGTTCCGGCAGTCCCCCCAACGCCATGAAGAGTTTTTAAACTGTTTAACCGCGTTGGGCATCGCCCCGCGCGTCCGGGGCCGCACGACGCGGAACGAAACTCGCGGGGCGATGCCCAACGTGGCTAAACAAAACAATGTTTTTTGGCTGGATCAAATCTCTTCACGGCGTTGCAGTCCGCCCGCACCGTCATGCCGGAACTGCGCCGCGAAACGCGTCTTGTTCCGGCCTACGGTTTGACTCGGTGATTTGGTACCTTCATGGGCAATTGATAACGTTTTCCCACGATCAAAACACGGGCTCTCGATGAGCGATTCAGTACACGACAAACCTTCCGAAGCCGATTCCCCAAAAGAGTCTCGCCACTTCATCCAACAGGCGATTGATGCTGACCTGGCATCAGGCCGTTTCGATGGCGTTTTCACTCGTTTCCCACCGGAACCCAATGGCTATCTGCACATTGGGCACGCCAAGAGTATCTGCTTGAACTTTGCCTTGGCAGAAGAGTTTGGTGGCACCTGCAACCTGCGATTCGACGACACCAATCCGACCAAGGAAGAAACGGAGTACGTCAACGCGATCAAGGACGACATCGAATGGCTGGGATTCAAGTGGGACAACCTGCACTTTTCCAGCGACTACTTTGACAAGCTTTACGCGTGGGCCGAAAAGCTGATCGAGCAAGGTGATGCCTACGTTTGTGATTTGAATGCCGAGGAAACTCGCGAATACCGTGGATCGCTGACCGAACCAGGCCGCGATAGCCCCCACCGCGACCGCAGCCCCAAAGAGAACCTGGAACTGTTTCGCGGCATGCGTGACGGTAAGTTTGCCGATGGCGAAAAAACGCTGCGTGCAAAGATCGACATGGCCTCGCCCAACATCAACTTGCGTGATCCGGTCATGTACCGAATCCTGCGAGCCGAGCACCATCGCACGGGCGACAAGTGGTGCATCTATCCAACCTACGACTGGACTCACGGACAAAGTGATTCGATCGAAGGAATCACGTTCTCCATTTGCACGCTGGAATTTGAGAACCACCGTCCACTCTACGACTGGTATTGCCAAAAACTGGGCATCCATCATCCACGGCAAATCGAGTTTGCAAAACTAAAACTCAGCACGCTGTTGATCGGCAAACGGCACATGCTGCGAATGGTCAAAGAAGGCCTGGTCGACGGCTGGGACGATCCGCGTATGCCAACGCTGTCGGGATACCGTCGCCGCGGTTACACGCCCGAATCGATTCGCAATTTCTGCGCTGACATCGGCGTCGCCAAATTCAACAGCACGATCGACATCATCCGCTTGGAAAATTCGGTCCGCGATCATTTGAACAAAGTCGCTCCACGACGCATGGCGGTCCTGGATCCAGTCAAGCTGACGATCACGAATTGGCCGTCGGGCGAAGTCGTCACCAACGAAGCTGTCAACAATCCAGAAGATCCGAACGCTGGAAGTCGCGAGATTCCTTTTTCTGGTGAGCTTTACATTGAACGCGAAGATTTCCGCGAAGAAGCACCTCGTAAATTCTTCCGTCTAAAAAAAGGCGGAGCGGTTCGTTTGCGAGCCGGTTACATCATCGATTGCCAAGACGTCGTCAAGGACGACGACGGGAACATCACCGAAATCCTTTGCACCTACGATCCCGAAACCAAGAGCGGCGAAGACAACTCGGGTCGCAAAGTCAAAGGCACGATCCACTGGGTCAGTGCCCAGCATGCCGCCGAAGTCGAAGTTCGTTTGTACGATCGACTGTTCACCGCCGAAGATCCAAGCAAGTGCGAAGAAGGCCAAACCTTCGTCGATCATCTGAATCCTGATTCTCTAAAAACCGTCACCGCGTTTGTCGAACCAGAATTGGCCAAAGCCAAGGTCGGCGACCGAGTCCAATTTGAGCGACTGGGTTATTTCATCGTCGACCAAGATAGCACCGATGACAAACGGGTCTTCAACCGAATCGTTTCGTTACGCGACACCTGGGGCAAGATGGAAGCGAAGGGCAAGACGACGTGAGTTTGTAGACTCAACGTAGAACGGAATTCATTCCGTTAATCGCGAACGATATCTGCCAATGTAACGGAATAAATTCCGTTCTACGTTAAGCCAATAAGCCCATGTTCCGATTCTCGATCCGCCAATTGATGCTGATGACGGCTTCCGTCGCGGCCGGTTTCGTGATGTCGCGTAGCGCAAGTGATGATCAAGTACTCGACAGCAGGCTGATGGCGTTTCTGCTCGGGATGATCAGCTTGCTTCTTGCAGTGGGGCTGGTTCAGCAAATCATCTGGCCGCCTGTCAGTTTGAACGCGACTGCCGGCCAACAAACACTCCGGCGAATTTGTCTCTCGCTGATTTTGCTGGGCATCGTCCTGGGCGTTTATCGAACCTGCATTCCCTATCCAGCTTCGGTGATTGCGCCGAACCAACCCCTTGAAAACGAAACCGTCAATTCTGAACTCGCGTTACCACTTTGGTATTTCAGTTTGATGTTGGCAATAATGACGGCCCCATGGTTTTCCGGGGTTGCTGGGCGAAGCAAAAACCACAGCCAAGTTCTGGGAAAAATCACCAGTACCGTCGTTTTCATTACAGTGCTCGTCTACTGCGTTGCAATGACGTTCTCAACGACTTACAGCTTTAGCCTGGTTAACACTGAGGTCGATGCCGTCTTCGATCAGCTTTCGCAAAGGAATGCTGTGGGAACGACGCATTTTGTCGAGTACTTTGACCGGACGCCTAAGCAGTTTCGTGACTTCGTTCAGTGGCAAGCCATCACTTGGCCGCCCGCGTTGTTGGCTTGTTTTGGGTTGATCGGCTGGGGCTCGACCGTCAAATCAAGATGGTGGTTGCTTGCCCTGGTGATTCTGATTACACCCGCATGCGTCAATCTTTGTCGAATTGTCGGCAGCCAAGCAGAAAACGTTTTTCCGATTCAAACCAAAGCGATCCTGGGAAACCCAATTCCCGACGCGATGCTTCTGGGGATTTGCTTTTTGCTCGTTGTCATGCGATTGGCAACAAAGCGACCTGAAATCCATCTTGCTGGTGACCAACCGAACGCACTTGAGCGAGAAACTTATGCGAGCGATCATGGTTTGATCGGCTGGGCATTGATGGCGATCGGTGTACTCGCGATCATCGGCCTGCGTCAGAAATACGTCGGCTTCGGAACGCTCGGTTACTACGAGATGTTACATGCTGGCTACAATCCGGAAGTCATCGTTGGCCCGCTGATGCTGTTCGTTGGGATGCAATGGCAATGGAGACGATTTCGATTCCAAGAAGCCGCACAAGAACGATGGCCCTGTATTGGCAACCGTCAGTACTTATTGATACCGCTGGTTGGTTTTGTCTTGCTAGTCACCGCTGTGACATCGATTCCATTCGGCGTCGCCATGCTGCACATCGGTCTCTGATTCAAAACACGATGTGATCAACTTTGTTAAGCCGCGCGAGCATCGCCCAATGGCGATTGCTTCAGCCCCGGATGGGGCGGCAGCACTTTGCCGTGGGCCTTGGCCCACGGAGTCAAACGCAGAGAAAACCAAAGCCCCGGCAGGGGCGGCAGCGAGCACACGTCGGCGCTATTACGCCTCTGGGGCAAATGATGTGTTTCAGTCGCCTACCGGTAGCCAATCGCCACCAGCATAGAATTTTATCCAACGCCGTAAAGAGTTTTGGTCCCGGAAAATGCGCACCGCCGTAACTCGCTATGGCTCGCTACGGCCTACTTTTTGGTTCCCAGACGCACCCTGACCTGATGAAAATCATTGCAACGCAGCAAATTGGGCAAGCTGCACCATGGCAGACAACACGAACTGCAGCGCTGTGAAGCATTGTGGCAACGGCACATTTCCA
>NZ_LWSK01000045.1 GCF_001642955.1 Rubripirellula obstinata
TCTATTGCGCAGTAACTGATGCGACGTCCCGAGCGAAAGGCGACTATAAAAAGTCGTACGTTCCTAACACATGTTTTCCGGGACCAAAACCCTTCACGATCTGGGGCATCGCCCCGCGCGTCCACCCAGAACGAAACGCGCGGGGCGATGCCCAACGCGGCTAAACGAACTAATGCGTTTTTCGGCGACCTTGACTCTTCACAGCGCTTAACTGAACCCTGGCGGGATCAGCTACGGGTTAGTCGCAGGGATTTCTTTTACAAACTAATGCAGACTGATTTTGTTTGCAGATAGTTTTCCAGCGCTGCGTGGCCCATTTCGCGGCCCCAACCCGATTGCTTGTAACCGCCAAACGGCAGCGCCGCATCAAAGATGCTGTAGCAATTGATCCATACCGTGCCGGCTTTGACTTGCTTGGCAAATCGGTGAGCCTTGGAAATGTCGCGGGTCCAAATGCCTGCGGCCAAACCGTAGCTGGAATTGTTCGCTTGCGACACCAAATCGGATTCATCACCGAAGGGCATCGCCGCGACAACAGGCCCGAAGATTTCTTCGCGGACCACGGACATGTCTGACGACGCATTTTTTAGAACCGTGGGTTGGACGAAGTAACCAGGCCGATCGATCGCCGCGCCGCCAGCCGACGCTTCGGCTCCTTCGGCAACGCCGGCTTTTAGAAACGCAGTCACTCGGTCGAATTGTTCTCTGGAAACCAGTGGTCCCATTTGCGTTGACTCGTCAAATCCGCTGCCGACTTTCATGTTCGCGGCAATCTCACTGACCCCTGCGACCACTTCATCGTAGATTCCTTTTTGGACAAACAGACGCGATCCGGCGCTGCAGACTTGTCCTTGGTTAAAGAAAATTGCGTCGGCCGCACCCGCGACCGCTTCGTCAATGTTGGCGTCATCAAAGACAACATTGGGACTCTTTCCGCCCAATTCAAGTGTCACCTTTTTCAGGTTTCCGGTGGCGGCTTGGATGATCAGCTTGCCAACTTCGGTCGATCCCGTGAACGCGACTTTATCAACATCGTCATGCGACGCGATCGCGGCACCGGCGGTTTCGCCAAAGCCGGTGACGATGTTGACGACGCCGTCGGGCACGCCAGCTTCTTGGACCAGTTCGCCCAAACGGATCGCAGAGAGCGGCGTTTGCTCGGCTGGTTTCAACACGATCGTGCAGCCGGTCGCGAGAGCTGGACCAAGTTTCCAGGCTGCCATCAACAGCGGGAAATTCCAGGGAATGATTTGCCCAACAACTCCGACGGGTTCCTTCAACGTGAACGCTTGAAACTCGCCGCCCGGTGCGTACGGAACGTTTAGCGGAATCGTATTGCCCTCGATCTTGGTCGCCCAGCCGGCCATGTATCGGAACATATCCGCAGCCAATGCGACGTCGGCGACTTTGGCAACACCCAATGGCTTGCCGTTGTCCAACGTTTCAAGCTGAGCAAGTTCGTCAGCGTTCTGTTCGATCAGGTCACCGATCTTCCAGATCAACCGACCTCGTTGCGAGGCCGTCATCTTGGACCACGGTCCGTTGTCGAATGCTTGCCGCGCGGCTTGCACGGCCAAGTTCACGTCGGCTGCTTCGCCCTGGGCAACCTGGGCGACAACTTGATCGGTAGCCGGATCGTAAACGTCAAACGACTTGCCTGATTTTGCGTTTTGCCAAACGCCGTTGATCAGCAATTGTTTTGGCGAAGCGAGAAAAGATTGCAGTGAAGTTGGGACGGAGGATGGCGTGGCAACCGACATAACGTTTTCCTGTGTGCGAGATTGATTTAACAGAACTGGTTCATCTTAGCGGATTTTGACTTGGTCATCCGAACCAAACGCCAAGGTAATGGTTCGCAGCAATCGATCGCGGAGCATTTGCATTTGGTCGCTGCTGAGTCGTTGCCCGGTCAGGCTGGCGATGTGCAATCCAGCGATCAGCAACATCCCCAGCGGCACGATCGCCAGCGCCCACGGCGTGTCACCCATGAACCATTGAACATAGCTATAGATCGCACTGATGAAAATCAATGCGATGATGACCGCGTAGATCGCCATGAACATTGTCCAGATTTCAGGTCTGGGCGAGAACCGGCAATGCAGTTCGCTGGTTTGGGGTTCGCTGTCGTTTGGTTCGCCGTCATTTGGTTCGCGGTCATTTGGTTCGCGGTCTGGTTCCACTGTCTCGCTGATTTGAACCGACAGATGCGGCGACCAGAACCGGCGCTGTTCGGTGTCCACCAGATAGTCCAGACAACTGCCCGCGGCCTGAGAGTATTCACGCAGTTCTTCGGTCGCGATGGCGGCGCGAAGTTTGGGAATCGCAATCTCTGGTGAAACCTTTAACTCGATCACGAATGTCGGCTGCATCGTCAGCGGTTTCATTGGCGATCCTGTCGTGTTGGATTTATGAGCGAGTTTCGAAGAGGGAGAGCTCAGGTTTTCAAGTCGCTGTTTGCAGCTATTCACCTTGCCCGCCCCGCGGGAGAGGTGAATAGCAATCTTAACCGATCGCGGACGCCATCTGTGCAAACACCGCGTCGGGTTCTGCATCGGCGTTGATGACAAAGGATCGGCCGCCCGCATGGTGTCGCTGTTTCAGGAATGCTTGACGTACCGATTCCATGTAGCTTTCACCACGCTCCTCCATTCGATCGGTGGCTCGATCGAGTCTTGCCAGAGCCGATTTTGCGGGCATGTCCAACAGCAAGGTGATGTCTGGATCGAGCCCACCGGTGGAGAGACGTCCAAGTTTCCACAGCGTTTCCGCGTCGACTTCTTGTCGGCCACTGGAACCATCACCACCGACACTTTGGTAAACCACATTGGCTAACAAAAACCGATCCGACACCACGGTTCGGCCCGCTGCCAATGCCGGACGGATGATGGTTTCGATCATCTCGCAGCGGCTAGCCATAAACAGCATCGCTTCGGTGCGGCGGTGCAGTTCCAAGTCGCTGTCGAGCAGCAGTTCGCGAAGCTTCAGCCCGATCTTGGTTGAACCGGGATCGCGAACGTTCAGCACGTCGTGCCCGGACGCTTTCAGAAATTCGGTCAGCCGATCAATCTGAGTTGACTTGCCGACACCGTCGATGCCATCGAGCGTGATCAGTTGGCCGGCGAATTTTGGTTGAGTCATATTGTGGGTCATGGACCTGAATTTGTTTTACAGACCGTTGCTGACATCGGGGCCGATCACGGGGCTGTGTTGATAAGCGGTGATGACCCAATCGTCGCCTCGCTGCTCGAATTCCAATTCCAACTTTCGCAGCACGCGTAGGTTATTGAATCCGCCTCGCTTGGCACTGACGTCGGCTTTCACCGTCATCTCGACTTGAGCGGTTACCGGGATCGCGTTTTCGTCAACGTTGATGCTGGTGATCTGATTGACTTCGGCAGTCTTGAAAACGTAGTTCGGTAGTTCGGACATTGCCATCCGGCGAGTTTTCTCGTCCCCGATCACCGCGACGGCTGCTTCGTGGTCGTTCGCGGCGACTGATTTTGCGGCCGAATCAATGATTTCGGCGATCCGTTCGCGGTCGGTCACCAATCGGGCGGCCAACACCCAAGCGGCCGGAATCAAAAGGATGCAAACCAGGCCCGAGACCGCGGCCGCTTTTTTGCCCGATTGCAGCCAAGCGAAAATCAGTCCACCGCCCAAGGCCGCTAACATGATCGAAACCAGCAACGGTTGTTCAGAAAGCAGGTTGATCATGGTGGTTGGCTCGCGGTACTGATGGGAAGGCTATCCCACTGGTTTGTTGACTGTGGTAGTTTCTCGGCTGACTTAGGAACTGTCCCGAAATATCTTCCCGGTTTTCCCGTAGCTGGGCCCGCCAGGGTTCAGACCATCAGGAGTTCTACCCGACTGAACCCTGGCGGGCCCAGCTACGAGAGAGTTCGCCAAATACGGAACTTGTTTCAGGACAGTTCCTTAGCTTACCACCCCAACTGTCCCGTTTGAATTCTATGTTGATTGCCCTTCAAATTGTTGCCGGACTTGTCTTGCTGGTGGTTGGTGGTGAATTGTTGGTTCGAGGTGCTGCGTCGTTGGCGGCGGCGTTCCGAATTTCGCCGCTGGTGATCGGTTTGACCGTCGTTGCGTTCGGAACCAGTGCACCGGAGCTTTGCGTCAGCCTGCAAGCCGCCAATTCAGGTAACGCTGGGGTCGCGATTGGCAACGTCATCGGCAGCAACATCATCAACGTGTTGTTTGTGTTGGGTGCGGCCGCGTTGGTGGCACCGCTAATCGTCAACAGCGACTTGGTCCGCAAGGACGTCCCCGTGATGATCGCAGCTTCGTTTGCCGTTTGGTACATGGCGTCCGATGGTACGATCGCTCGCATCGAGGGCATTTTACTGTTTGCGTCGTTGTGTATTTATTTGAGCTATTCCATCGTGACCAGCCGAAGAGCAAACCTGGCTTCCGAGAAAGAGTTTGAAGATCTGGGCGTCGCTCTTTCAGGAAAGAAGGCGGTGGCGTTGCAGGTCTTTTTCCTGATCGCGGGTCTGGCGTTGTTAGGCGTGGGGGCCAATTGGTTGGTCACCGGTGCAACCGCGGTTGCAACATCGTTTGGCATCAGCGATTTGGTCGTCGGTTTGACCGTGGTCGCGATCGGCACGTCGATGCCCGAGGCAGTTACATCGATCGTTGCCAGTTACCGTGGTCAACGCGACATCGCGGTCGGAAACGTGGTTGGCAGCAACCTGTTCAACCTGCTGTGCGTTCTGGGGCTGACCGCAACGTTTTCGCCAGGCGGAATTCCTGTTTCGGCCGATGCGGTTGCGTTTGATTTTCCCGTCATGATCGCAGTCGCCCTGGTTTGCTTTCCGATCTTCTTGACCGGTTACCGAGTGCAGCGATGGGAAGGCGCGTTGTTCCTGATCTACTACGCGGTCTACACCCTGATCGTGGTGCTGGTTGCAAAGTCACCCGAGCTTTCAGCCAACTACGGCACCTACATCTGGTACGGCGTCATCCCGTTGTCGATCGGCACGTTCGTAGTGTCGATGTTAATGAGCCGTCGAGGTGCAAAAGATTAGTTTGAATTGGCGTTCTTAAAGTGAGTCAGTGAGCCGCGACGCGTAAGCGGCCGGGCCTAGCGCATTGCCCGAGGCCTTACGGCCAGCGGCTCACCATTGCCGCCGGTGTATCGATACGCACCCGGAACTGTGCATCTGACACTACCAGCGAAGGCCGAACTTTTCGCCGCCGGTGTCGGTGTTGTTGCCACCTTTAAGCGGTCCGGTGTGAGTCGCTTTGACGGCGACTTCGCGTTGCGGCTCTTCTTCTTCCTCGGCAACCGGCTTCGCGTCACCGCTGCCGATCGATTGAGCTTGCTTGATCGACAATGCGATCTTTTGCGTGTCGCGGTCAAACGTCAACACCTTGACCTCGACCGTGTCACCTTCGTTAATGAACGTATCGACATTGGAAACGCGGTGGTTTGCCAGTTCGCTGATGTGACACAGACCTTCGATGCCCGGCCCAAGCTTGATGAAGCAACCAAACGGAGCGATCCGTGTGACGGTGCCAGTGTGGACGGAATTCGGCGTGAATTCGGCTTCGGCGGTGTCCCAAGGGTTTTCCAACAGGTCGCGATAGGACAGCGACATTTTGCCGGTTTCCTTGTCAACCTTTTCGACAACCACCGTCACCTTCTGGCCGACTTCCAGCACTTCGCTGGGGTGTTTGACGCGGTCCCAGCTAAGTTTGCTGATGTGAATCAAACCGTCCAGTCCGCCAAGATCGACGAACGCACCGAAGTCCTTGATGCTGCGAACGATCCCCTCGCACTCGTGACCAACTTCGATCTTCTCGAGCTGTTCCTTCTTCTTTTCCTCGCGTTCGCGTTCCAGGATCGCACGGCGGCTGATCACCAGGTTCCCGCGGCGCTCGTTGGATTCGTTAACGACGCACAGGAAAGTCTGGCCCACAAATTCGGATGTGTCTTCGACGCGGTAATCGGTGATCTGACTGATTGGCATGAACGCTTTCATCTTACCAACGGTGCATTCCAGGCCTCCGGTGTTTGATGCAGTTACGGTTGCGGTGACCACCGATCCTTCTTCGATGTCTTCCCATTCAGAAACTTCGACCGCGGCACCGGGCAATCCAAGCGAAAACAATTGGTCGGCATTGCTGAACGATCGCACGATGACTTCCACGGTCGATCCAACCACCGGTTCTTCTTTGAACATTTCAAACGGCACGACGCCTTCGTCAGGTCCGCCAAGTGCGACAAAGACGCTGTCTTCATGGATCTTCAATACGACTGCTTGGACGCGGCCGCCTTCGGCCAACGGTTCTTTGCGGTCGGCCATACCAGCGTCGCCCGATAGCACGCTCTCGAAATCCATTTCGGCAAGCTCGGCGTCGAGTTCGGCTTGCAGGTCAGCGTCGAGAGCACCGCGGCGGTTGGGCACGGCAATTTTGGGTACGGCGATTTTGGAGGGCGTGGCGGCTCGCTTGGGAGCTTCGCTTTTTTCGGCCGCTGGTTTGTCGCCGGCGACGCGTGGCCGCGGAGCTTGTTTCTTCTTTGGCTTTGCAGAACCCTTTTCACTGGCTTGCGTTCCCGTTTGCTTTTCTAAATCTTCGGTGCTGACGGACGGCGATGCAGGTTTCGCGACGCCCTGGCCTCGGGCGGCAAGAGGCCCGCGAGACGGCTTTTGGGCAGCCTGATTTTCGGGAGGCGGATTTTCGGCAGGCGGTGCTGCCGCGGGAGTTGCCGACGCGTCGGGTGTGCCTTCTGGAGCTTCGTTTGCGACGGTTTTTGGATCGGTTTCGGTCATCAGAAGGGCTGAGTTGGTGAAGATGAAAAGCGAAAGTGCCGTCCCAGAGTTTACCACCTCTGCGCGACAAGGCTAGGCTTGGTTTTCCTGGGGTTAAGGCAAGCGGATCGGCGGATCGCGCAAAGTAGGCCGTAGCGAGTAATGCGAGTTACGGCAGGGCGGCACGGAGGGGCGGCACGGCAGGGCGGCACGGTGGGATGCCGTAACTCGCTTTACTCGCTACGGCCTACGAAAGCTCGGCGATCAGGATGGGATTCCACCCGGTTCTGCGTCATTACTTGCCGGTGGGCTTCGCTGGTACTTGCTGGTCGGCGTACCCGGGGCGGACGCCGGACAAGATCGCTAAGCCGGATCCGAAGGCGGCCAGCGCGATCGCTAGCCAGATGCTGCGAGCGACCGGTTTGCCGTAGCGGTCACAAATCGCTGCGAAGGTTCTCAGTTGGTAGGGGACATGCCACGGACCGGCCGCGATCGCCATCGCTAACAGGGACATCAAAATCGCAAGCGTGCCCACCAAGGGTTCGTCGTAAGTCATGCAATTCCTCAGCTTCTTCTAATAACTTCTACAAACAACCGCGGGCACTATTCGCCTGCACGTCGAAGGCTTCGCTGCAAGACACGAATCTGTGCTCGTGCAGATTCCATGTCGGGACAGATCTCCACGCAGCGCTGCAGCGCCGCCAATGCACCGGTCTTGTCACCCAACACTGTTCGGCAACGGGCCAGGCCCTGCCATGCCGGATAATGGAAACGGCAATTCCACAAACAAGCACTGTAAGCGGCGGCGGCTTGATGGAAATTTTCTAATCCGTGCCAACACGTCGCCAATTGATGATGAGCTTCAGCGTACAACGGTGCTTGGTCCACCAAAATCATTGTCGGTGCGAGTGCCCCGGCATATTCGTAACCATCATTCAAATGCATGACCTGCAACAGTTGCTGGTGGTGCAACGGAGCGGCATCGCGAACCAAGAGGGCTCGGAAAGAATCGTCGGCGGCCAATCGCACACCGCGGTCGTCGTCCGACAGCGAACGGCCGAGCGATTCGATTGAATCGTGATTGCCAAGCGTCCCCAACGATAGCGCAGCGGCGCGACGCAGTTCAACGTCGCCACGCGCCAGCAGCGCGACCAAGGTTTCGGCCGAGTAGCTGACGTCTACGTCAGCAGTAAATTTTGGCGAATCCGCAGTCGTCAGATAACGGCGATAAGCCGTGGCCAATCGAGTGGTCCGAACAAGGGGTGCGGTCACAAGCAGTTCCAGTGAATTAAAAAATTTGGGTCGTCCAACGTCGCCAATTCAAATGTTCAGGTGCGACCTGTGAAGCATTTCGAGGAAATGGTCCAGCGCGAGCATCGTAATCATCCGATCGATCGAGGCAACCCGCAGGCGGTCTTACTGATTGCTCTTATCTCGGTCAGAGCAGCCAGCACACGGTTTGTTAACAAGCTACACTGGCGTCAAAAACATCTCGGGTCGAGTTTAGTCAGCAGCATGCTCTGAAACAACAAGTCGAGCATGAATCCACGATGCGGCCGATCGATGTCCGATAAATTGCTTTAAGGGGTTCGATTGGAACTTCATCAAATCGCCAATCGCTCAAAACTGCCTGCTTTATCAGCTTTGACACCGTGTTTTGCAGCGAAAGCATTCCTATTTGCCTTGGTTCTGGTGCCCGTGGGTGCCCCGGCAAACGCTGCGGAAGGAACGAACCAGAAAAATTCAGCGGATTCGCGACTCTTTGCGAAATTGACGGTCCCGATGACCTCAATCGTCGATGGCAGATCATTTCGCGAAGGAATCACTCGCATCGCGGACTCTGTTTCCGTCAATGTTTGGATCGACCGCCACGTCGATCCATCGCGGGTGATCGATTCAGGACAGTTGGGGCCGACGGCTTATATGGCTCTGAAGAAATTGGCATCGGATCACGGTTGTGTGGTGATGCCGATTCGATCGGTTGTGCTGGTCGGAAGGAAAGATTGGGTGGATTTCATGGCGACGGCCCTCGGTAAAGCCTCGCGTGGCAAACCAGTCGATATTAGTTGGCCGATGCTGACGACGCCTGATCAGGCATTGGCGATCGTGGCCAAGGCCGATCCGGCAACGATCGAGGTAGTTGATTCGACGATGGAGCATGATTTGTGGCCGGCCGTTGATTGGAAAGAGATTGAATCTTCCGTCGCGGCGAGGTTGATTCTGTTTCAAATGGTGAAACGAAACGGCTTACCAGCAGAAACACTAACGAAGGCGGCGAAGCGAAGGATTGCACTGGATCGGAAGCTCGTCAAAGCATCGGAGACGATTGAGAAAACCGATCCGCTGGAATCGAAGTTCTCGCTGACGACCAAAACGCGTGCGGCAGACGTGCTTCGACAACTTTGCGCCGCTGCTGGCCGGCCATGCGTGATTAGTGCCGATGCCAACGCGGCGTGTCAGCGTGTCGTTTCGATTAGCGAGAAAGATGTCACGCTACGTTCGCTGATTGAAATTGTTGCGCAACAGGCTGGTGTGAAGGTCACTTGGGAAGACGGCCGCACCGTTGTTTCGATGAAGTAGCGCGGTGGTTGTGAATCGAGGTGCGGCTTGGCGCGGGGGCTGCTTTTTGTGGTGCGACTCGGCGGGGGGCCGCCAAGCTACTTTTAGCGGTGATCCTCGGCGGGGGGCCGCCAAGCTACTTTTTGTTGGTGCGGCTTGGCGGCGGGGGGCGGCGCGCTGCTTTTGGTGAATGTCTATTCACCTTTCTTGGGTTCAGGCTTCTGAGAACCGGCGCAATCGTTACGACCGAAACGGTCAGTGCATCAGGATGCCCTAAGCGGCATAAATTACGCCCTCGCTCTCTTTTGCGTGGGTAACCCTTCTTGCGTAGTCGATGAACTCAATGCATCGACTCCCTCTTTGCCTATCGGCACAGGGTCCCGAGACCGGTCCATTGATCCTTTGGTGTCAAGCAAACCTGCTAACCCAAATCATGCACCGACCTTTCGAGAGACCCTGTCAGCGCCAGCAACGCAAAGCAGGGATCGAACAAAAACGTTCACCGTCGCATGGAGCACGGTGAGGAAGATTAGCTGCGTCCAACGCAACCTAACGGTTGTATTTACTTGTGGAGATTTAAAAGATGAAAAGGCTTTGGTTAGTACCAGTCGTCGCTTTGATCGCGATTGTATCTGGTGGAAAGTCCGCTAGCGCCGCTTATTGTGGTGCTGTCAGCTATGAAGGCTGTAGCGGTTGTGGTTCAAGCATCGTCGATGGCGGTGCAGTTGCTGACGGCAGCATGATTGCTGACGGCGGCGCAGTTGCAGGCGGTTCTTACACCGTGATGCGAACTGTCAAAGAAACCGTGATGGAGCAAGTTCAAGAAACTCGCTACCGCACACGGAACGAAACGTACTACGAAACGAAGGAAGTTCAGGCCACTCGTATGGTTCCTGAAACAACCCAACGTGAAGTTCAGTACACCGTGATGGTTCCTGTCCGCGAGCAAAAGTCTCGTACGGTCAGCTACACCGTCAACAAGCCCGTTTACGAAACTCACCAACGAGTCATCAACTACACAGTCAAAAAGCCTGTGTACGAAACAAAGACTCGCGTGATCAACTACACGGTCAAAAAACCTGTCTACACTCAACACAGCAAGACCATTAACTACACCGTTAAGGTTCCTGTTCGTGAGACCAAGACTCGCGTGATCAACTACACTGTCAACAAGCCAGTGTACCAGCAACACAGCAAGACCGTTAACTACACAGTGATGGTTCCTGTTCGTGAGCAAAAGTCGCGTACGATCAACTACACGGTTTACAACACCGTGCAAGAGCAAAAAGTTCGTACCGAGAACTACAGCGTTGTAGTTCCTGAGACTTACACCAAGATGGTCACCGTTAAAGGTGGATCATGGCAAACAACGACTGAGACCATCCCTGGGAAGATGATGCGTCGCACCGTTCGTGAGCCAGGTACTTGGTCATACGATCCCTGCACATGCAAGTGCGTTTACACACCCGGTTGCTGCCGCACCGAGTGCGTCCAAGGTTGCCCTCAAACGATCTGCAAGAAAGTTTGGGTTCCTACTTGCGAGCAAAAAGAAGTAACTTGCACCAAGTACCGCCGCGAATGCCGCACCCGCGACATTCCTTACACCGTCTGCCGCAAGGTTGCCGAGTGCAAGACCAAGGTTGTTAACTACACCGTTTGCCGAATGGTTCCTGAGTGCCGCAGCAAGGTTGTCAACTGGACAACTTGCAAGATGGTTCCAGAATGCCGAAGCAAGACCGTTAACTACACCGTTTGCAGCACCGTCTGCGAGCAACGTAGCAAGGTTGTAAACTACACGACTTGCGAAATGGTTTGCGAAAACCGTCAAAAGACTTGCAACTACACGGTTTGCCGTATGGTTTGCGAGCCACGCACCAAGACTTGCTCGTACACCACTTGCAAGATGGTTCCAGAATGCCGCACCAAGGTAATCAACTACACCGTGTGCAAGATGGTTCCAGAATGCCGCACCAAGACTGTTTGCGAAACTAGCTGCCGCAAAGAGTGCTACACCAAGACCATCAAGGTTGCTAAGTGCCGCAAAGTTTGCGAGCCTTACACCGTCACACGATGTGTCCCACGAGTAGTTTGCAAGCAAGTTCCTGTTACCGTTTGCTGCCCAGCACCTGCTTGTGGCTGCAACAGCGGAATCAGCTCGGCTTCGGACATGGGCGACTGCGGTTGCTCGGCTCCTGCTGCTGACTGTGGCTGCGGAGCACCAGCTTGTGACCCTTGCTGTGCACCCAAGACTCCTATCCGCAACTTGCTGAAGAGCATCTTCGGCGGATGCGGAAACAACTGTGGCTGCGACGCTGCACCATCATGTGGTTGCGAAGTTGCTGCACCAGCTTGCGGTTGCTAAGAAGAAGTTGAATGAAGAAAAGGTTTGGTAACCAGCCCGAGCCATCGTCAAGTTCGCCGGACGTATGCGACCTTCGATGCGGGGCGAGTTTCTTGAAAAAGGAACTCGTCCCGCTTTTCGTTTCGAACGGTCTATTTTAGGAGGAAGGGGAGAAGTTTAAGTTTAGGTTTAAGTTTGAGTTTAAGTTTAAGTAAGGGCGTTCGAGCTCAAACTTAAACTCGAACTTAAACTTAAACTTAAACCCGACAATGCTCTAAATTTTCTCCGCTGGGAGAGTTTAAGTTTGAGTAAGGGCGTTCGAGCTCAAACTTAAACCCGAACTTAAACTTAAACTTAAACCCGACAATGCTCTAAATTTTCTCCGCTGGGAGAGTTTAAGTTTAAGTTTAAGTTTAAGTTTAAGTTTAAGTTTGAGTTTGAGTTTGAGTTTGAGTTTGAGTTTGAGTTTTGCCCCCCAACTTCAACTACACCCGGCAATGATTCAAGATTTTCTCGGCGTCTGCTTTATACCCAACATAGAACGGACCGAACTCGGCGTACTTCGCACTCGCTTCGTCGAAACGCATCTTGTAGACGATTTCTTTTAGGTATTCAGGATTGCGACCCCACAACGTCACCATCCATTCCCAATCGTCCAAGCCAACGCCGACCGAAATTAACTGGCTAACTTTTCCAGCGAACGCCATCCCGCTGCGGGCATGTTCGGCCATCATCGCATTCCTGGCACTAAACGGTTCAGTAAACCAGTTCGCCCCCGGCACGCGGCTCTTGTTCATTGGATAAAAACATGCCGACGGCCAATCCGGAAAATCGGGGTGCAGCCGCTGCTCGTTCATCATCGGCAACCGACGCTCGTAACCGGCCACCTTCGCAGCCAAGCCCGGTGAATCAGCGTCTTCGCCACCGCGGATCAGCCGCTCGCGATACTCTTCGATCGATGGCACATACTCGCTAATCTCGCTCATCGAAACAAACGACCAAGCGGGCTCGACATACCGTCCAAAACCAGGGGCCATGATTTGTTGATGAATCGAATCCACTTTTTGCGGATCAGGATCCATCACCATGATTCCAAAATCAACCTCATGGCCGCTGACCCAATACGACGCACATCGCTTGGGATCGCCATTGGACGCTGGGTCCAGTGCCGACATCAATTGTTGACGATCAGCATCACTGATACTGCCGTCGATCAAGTCGCGTCGAAAGCGATAGAAAAAGTGGCCGACGTGCCATCCCGATTCCGGAATCGTCGAAGGTTCAGGCAAAGCGGCAGCGGCGGGACGTCCAGGAGCGTTCATGGTTGAGAAAGTTCTGATGGTGCGAATGATGTAGGCCGTAGCGAGTCAAACGAGTGACGGCATTGCGTCTGCCGTCACTCGCTTGACTCGCAAAGACCTACGATAATCGTTCACCCGATTTTTCAACAGTCACCAACCCGACGCTCCATCCACATCAACAACCCGCCACCGGCAACCGTTGAAATCGATTCGCCAACCGACCACCAACCGGGCAACCCCGACATCACGTCAATGATCGCCTGCAGCACACCAAAGACGATCGTCAGCACACCTAGTTTTCGAACCAGCGGCCGGTAGCGATCAAAATCAGAAGCCGCGATCCACAACAGCACTCCGACAAACCCGTACAAAAGCGAAAGGTGGCGTGCGAGATAGAAGGTCAGCGGAGATTCTGGAAATGGATCAAAGCCTAGAAACTCCGAAGCCTCGCGAATCCAATGGCTTGGCATCACCGCAGCAGCAAAGGCCAGGAAAGTGACCAGTGCAATCAAACGCAAAAGCAGAATTAATCTCTGCTGATCACGATTGTTAAACTGTGATGGTTGACGTTGCCCGGGCGGGCTGGTTGTTAAATTGGGCATTTAAAGTGCGAAAACCTTTCTCCGTGCGGGGGGCGAAAACGAGTTTCGCGGTTGGGCGTTGACACCACGCCGGTTCCATTTCAACACCGGCGTCTATAATAAGCAAACGGCTACTCGAAATCGGGCAACGATAGGTAAAAAACATGAACCAACAAAATACTCAATCTCGCCGCATCGCCATCTCGCTCGCGGCAGCACTCGCGTCTGTTTCTGTGCTGATCGGTACATCATCGTTTAAACCGGCTTACGGCCAAGAAGGCATGGCACCGTCGCAGCAGACCGAAGCGGTCGCGACATTGGCGGGTGGATGTTTTTGGTGTACCGAAGCAGTCTTTGAACGCATGAAAGGCGTCAGTGATGTTGTGTCCGGTTACATCGGTGGAACCGTTCCAAACCCCACCTACGAACAGGTCACCGGAAAGCGAACCGGCCACGCCGAAGCGGTCGAAGTCTACTACGACCCCAGCGTCGTTACTTACGAAGAAATCTTGGAGGTGTTCTTCAAGACGCATGATCCAACGACCCTGAACCGGCAAGGCAACGATTTTGGTCCTCAGTATCGCAGCGCGGTGTTCTATCACTCTCCAGAACAAAAGCTTGCAACGGAGCAGTACATTCAAAAGCTGGAAGCGGCGCGAGAATTCCGTGGCAAGATCGTGACCGAAGTTGCCGAGGCGTCGCGGTTCTGGGAAGCCGAGGCTTATCACCAGGACTATTACCGAAAGAATCCAACCGCTGGTTATTGCCGAGCGGTCGTGAGCAAAAAGGTTAAGAAGTTTAACAATTTGTTCCAGGACAAAAAGAAATAGCAATGATCAGCTTGCGTGCCGCGGCAATCAGCTTCGCCTTTTCAATTTCCTGCGGATCGTTATTCAGTAACGCGTCCGCTCAGGTGATTCAACTGCCGACGGTGCGAACGTTTTCCTATTCCGGACCCGTGCTGGTGCCTGATTCTGGATCGGCATACTTAGGTGGTGTCAATCGTTCGGCTGTGTCATCACAGCGTCGCGGATTATCACGCAATTTTGGTCAAGCGAACGCTGCATCGGGCGCTGTCGTTTCAGCGACCATCATCGACCTGGATGAAATGGATCGACAAATCCGACGTGCGGACATTCAACGCGATGCAGTTCGACGAGACGCGCAGGTCGCGAAGTCTCAAGAGTAAGGCAAGCGTTTGGTCCGGTTTGCCAGGCAGCAATACCGTGCCGGGAAACTGTCTTCGTCACGAAGTGCATACCAGGTCGCGATCACGGTGCTGACCGGGCGACTGAAACAACTCGCCGTTGCCGAATACCAGCGGGTGTTTGATCGAATCGATGGATAAAAACGGCAGATTCCTTCATTGCCGTATTTCGCTCCGATCCACACGGCCTACGTGAAACCGGTGTGGGGAGAGCAAAAAAACGGGCTAACGGACAAGTGGCACAACCGGCACGGCTTGCCAGCGAATCCGGAATCCAAGTCGAACTCTTCGATCGCGTGCTAATCTGACCAGGAAGCACCGCCGATAGCCTGTTCTGTCCGAGGTTCACAACCTCGAACAACTTCATAAGTCCTTCTTCCATCGATAACGGCACTCACGTTTATGATCGGTTTCACAACCAAGGCAATGAACTTTGAAGCGCTCAGCGAACGGGTTGAGCAACGTCTTTGCGAGCTTGGCCACCTGCTTTCAGGCCAGTTCCCGATGACTCAGCGAGAAGTCATTCGTGGTGGAAAAGTGGTCGGCGTCTACTTTTGCGTCCACGGCCCCAGAAGCGTCAAGATGACGGCGATCTGCGATTTCAAAAAAGATCAAATCATCTTCTACGGCAGCGACGGAATCCGCAAAGAAAGCACCCCAATGAAATTCAAAACGCCACTGGCCGCGTAGAACGTAGGCCAGAAAGTAGGCCGTAGCGAGCTTCCAGCGAGTTACGGCGACCTGTGCATTGCCGTAACTCGCTAGAAGCTCGCTACGGCCTACAGTTATGCCAGAACTTTGGCGTCTTGGTCCAGCGAATCTGCTGCGATCCAACCGCTCATCATCACCATCGGCATTCCAGGGCCGGGGTGAGCCGCTCCGCCGGCCAAGTACAAACCTTTGATGTCCTTGCGACGATTCGCTGGTTTGAACGCGCCCAGGTATTTGCCGTGGCTGGCTAAACCGTAAATCGCGCCGTTGAGCACGCGATAACGATTGTGGATGCCTTCGGGCGTCAACGCATTTTCGTGAACGATCGCATCGCGGATCCCGGTCAGGCCAGCGGTGCTTTCCAGCTTGTCCAAAATCACTTCGCGATACTTCGGCAGCATCTCTTTCCAGTCGTGACCAGGACGCAAGTACGGCGTGTGAACCAGAACGTACAACGCTTCCCCACCCTCCGGTGCAACACCCGGTTCGCTGACCGCTGGTGCACAAACATAAGCACTCGGGTCCGGCGCGGGTTCGCCCTTCTTGTAAATCGAATCGAACTCGGCTTCGGGATCCTTGGAGAACACAAAATTGTGGTGCAGCAAATGTTCGTACCGGCGATTCAGGCCTAGATACAAAACCACGCCGCTGCAGGCCGGTTCGTAGTCGTTCTTTTTCTCAAACTTCGCTGATTCATCGGTTCCGCCAAGCAATTCGCGGTAGGTTCGCACTGCGTCACAATTACTGACCACGGCGTCACAGGCGATCGTTTCGCCGCTGGCGGTGGTGACTCCCGTGACGGCACCGGCTTGTGTTTCAATCTTCATCGCGTCGGTCCCGGTCCGAATCTCGACACCGACCCGCTGAGCCAGAGCCGCAAGGGCAACCGGAACGCTGCGTGTCCCGCCGATCGGGTACCAGATTCCTTCGTTGGTTTGCATGTGAGCGATGCTGCACAGGACCGCTGGCGATTGATAGGGCGATGAACCGACATACTGCGTGAAGTGATCCATCATCTGGGCGACACGATCATCGGGCACATGCGACCGAACGACCGATGCGACACTACGCCCCATCTTCAACGACAAAACGTCCTTCAAAACCGCTGCGGAAAACGCACCGCCGACGTCCATCGTGTCGCGCAGCCCGCCAACGCTTCGCCAAAAAAAGAACCGCTCGGAAACTCCGTCCAGTTGCTTGCTCATCTTCATGAATCGCTCGTACCCACGGCTACTCTTGTCGCCTTTGGTCTGGCTGTCGGTGAACTGATTGATGTTCTGCATCATCGCTTCAGTATTACTGACCAGATCCAGGACTGAATTCTCCTGATCGATCGCACCGGGCTTTCCGGAACCTTCAAAGAAGCATCGCCACTGCGGATCCAGTTCCAGCATCTCGACGTGGTCAGCGACGTCTTCACCGGCTTCGGCAAAGATGCGTTTCAGGACACTGGGCAGGGTCAAGATCGTGGGCCCCATGTCGAACCGAAAACCGTCGGCTTCGTGTACCGCTGCTTTGCCGCCCACCCAATCGTTTTTGTCGATCAAAGTGACGCGGTGACCGCGAGCTCCCAAAACACAGGCAGCGGAAAGACCTGCCAAGCCACCGCCAATGACAACGACGTGAGAAGCGGTTTGAGTCGTGGGTGCGATCATAAGATATCGTGCGCTGGGTGGTTGTTTTGAGGAGAACTGGGAGATTGTTTTGAGGAGAAGATGGCGATTTAACGTGGCGATTGCAAATTGCAAAATGAACGTTGCAAATTTTTAAATGAAAAAGCCGAAATGCTTGCCGCAGCATTCTGGAATCTGCAATGTTCATTTTGCAACTTGCAATCCGGAACCGAAACTCGCCACCCTTCGGCATTCTCATTATCCTACGCAATCAACCCTTGCCCGCCATCCGGCGAACGGCTGCGAGTCGATCTTTCCAGCCGGAAGAATAAGTTGCCGACAGGGCTGCTTGCAACGTCTTTGCATCACCAGTTTGCCGTTTGCGCAGATGAGGCAAGAAATTTCCGTGGTGGTGGCCAATCACCTGGGCCGCCGTCATCGCCAACAGGCCCTCTTCGCCTCGGGTCACCCCAAAACCGCTGTTCCCGCGACCGCCGAACGGTACTCGAGGGTCCGCGGTCGGCACGATCAGGTCGTTGATCGCGACCGATCCGACCTGCAACCGCTCAGCAATCTGCTCCGAAATCACATGAGCGATATCGTCGGGAGCGAACACGGAGGCGGACAAGCGATACTTCGATTCGTTGACAATCGCCACACAGTCCTTGATGTGGTCGACGCGAATCAGAGAGGTGACCGGCGCGAACAGGTCGCTGCACGCGACGTCAAAATCGCTGCAGACCTGGTCCAGCAACGTCGGCGACATTTCGCCGCAGTCCCGCAGTTTGTTCCCATCAAACTGTCCCATCACATCCACGGCACCTGATTGGATCGCGTTTTCGATCGCGTCGGCCGCCGCGACACGGGATGACGAGTGAACGTGCATCGGTTGATTTTCTTCGCTGGTGTTTCCACCGGCATATTCGCGAAGGTGAAACATGATCAGGTCGCGCAGTTCGTCCGCGGTCGCTGGTTCGGCAAAGACGCGGCGCGGTGCGATGCAGGTCGCCCCGCTGCTAAGACGCATGCCGAACGCGATCGCACGCGCGGCGCGATCCAGATCGCCGCGCGGATGCACGATCACGCTGTCACACCCGCTCAATTCCATGATCGTGGGCGTCAGTGTTTCCGCGGCTTGTTGCATCACTGCTTTACCAGTCGATGCACCGCCAGTCAAAACGACCAGGTCAACGCCCTGTTTCATCGCCGACTTTGCGGATTCAGCGTCGCTGTCCAACTGCGTCAAAGCGTCGGTGGAAACTCCGGCGGCGTAGAACGATGCGACCAATGCGCTGGTGACCGCTTCGCAACCCGGCGCGGGTTTTAGTAACACTGTATTCCCTGCCGCCAATGCTTGTGCGGTTTGCACGCCTGGTAGAAAGATCGGGTAATTCCAGGCCGA
Source organism: Rubripirellula obstinata (assembly GCF_001642955.1). GTDB lineage: Bacteria > Planctomycetota > Planctomycetia > Pirellulales > Pirellulaceae > Rubripirellula > Rubripirellula obstinata. The sequence continues at coordinate 18,486 of NZ_LWSK01000045.1, forward strand.
CAAAATCAGCACTTTCCCGATCGGTACACGTCGAACCCGACTCTGCACCCCCCACAACCAGGCTGGGCGGCCGAGCACACCGTGGACTTTTTCAGTCAAAACCTTCGGGCCGCGGCGACCAATCCATTGCATCGCACCGCACAGTGGAAACAGTTCAGCCGTAATCGTCTCCACCGGATCGACTCGCCACGGACTCGCGCACAGGTCAATCAAGTTCTGCGAATCAGCCGCGATATGGCTGGCAACATCGCCGATGATCCGACAGCGTTGTGCCGTTTCCAGGTCTTGCCAATTGCTGGGCGATCCGGTTCCAAGCTTATTGATGGGCACTCTATAATCACGCACGCTGCAAAACTCTGAAACTCGGAAATTTGAAACCTAGGAAACAACGCACTCATGACGACCAATCCTATCCGACGACCGGTCATCGATTCAGTCGCCAACCGCTACAGCCCCTACCGTTTTGAAGACCGAGCAGTAGAAGACGCCAAAATTTTACGCTGTTTAGAGGCGGCTCGTTGGGCGTCGAGTTCGTTCAACGATCAACCTTGGTCCTGGATCATAGCGAAACGAGAAGACGAGGCCGAGTTCGAGCGGATCGTTAGTTGTTTGATGGAAGCGAATCAGGGTTGGGCCAGCGGAGCCGGTGTGTTGCTGTTGTCGGTGTCTCGGACCACTTTTCGCTATAACGGCAGCCCCAATCGCGTGGCGCTGCATGATCTGGGCCAGGCGGCGGCACAATTGTCGTTGCAGGCGGCCGATCTTGGTCTGCAGGTCCATCAAATGGCCGGGATCGACCAAGAAAAAACGCGTCAAACCTACGATATTCCCGACGATCACGTCCCGCAAACCGCGATCGCAATCGGCTATCCCGATACCAGCGATCCGAGCGATGACGCAGAAAAAGACCTCGCCAAACGTGAACAGGGAGCCCGGAAACGCATGCCGCTTAGCGAACAGGTTTTCAGCGGAATGTGGGGAAAGACCGCACCGATTGCGGCGAAGGATTGACGCCAAACCATTTGTTTCTTGGGATCACCTTGGCCTGCGGGGGTAGGTCGCAACGATTGAAACCCTTACGATGGAACGACTGGTGTATGCTTGTCGCTTGCGAATTGTCGCGAGCCAAGTCTCGAAACATTCGCCACTGTTTCGATCTGCGTCTGTCATAGCCTTCCTTTCTACATTCCCGAAGCGAACTACTGGTGTCGAGCGACTGGAATCCTGGAATCGTATTCGCTCAACTGACGGACGTCGGCATGCGGCGTGCCAACAATCAGGATTCGTTGGCCTGTATCCCCGCAAATTCAGCCGAACGGTTTCACAGCCGAGGTCATCTGCTGGTCGTGGCGGATGGGATGGGAGCCCATGCGGCGGGCGAATTGGCCAGCCAGATTGCGACCGAGCGGATTGCGATGCAGTATTTCCGCAGTACCGAATCAAGCCGCGTCGATGCGATCCGCCGTTCCCTGGTCGAAGCCAATGAAGCGATTCACCAGCGTGGCCAAAGCAATCCCGAATTTCACAACATGGGAACCACCGCCAGCGCACTGGTGATTGCACCGGAGGGAGCGATCATCGGCCACGTCGGTGATTCGCGGGTTTACCGCTTGCGTGGCGGAGTGCTGGAACAATTGACGTTTGATCACTCGTTGGTCTGGGAGATGGAAGCGGCTGGGAATTCCAGTCAGCACTTTCCCAAGAATGTGATCACGCGGTCACTTGGCCCGAGTCCGCAGGTCGAAGTCGATATCGAAGGCCCGCTGCCGGTTGAAGAAGGCGATTGCTACTTGGTTTGCAGCGACGGTTTGACTGGATTGGTCGAAGACAACGAACTTGGCCCGTTGATGGAGTGCTTGCCAGAAGAAAAACTGGTTCGAGTGCTCGTTGACTTAGCCAATCTTCGCGGCGGTCCAGATAACATCTCGGTCGTGGTCGCGCGAGTAAAATCGGTCGCGTCGAACGATCCTGAGGTTAGCGTGCAGCCGAGTGCTCCGGTCGCCGAGAAACCATCGGCCCTGATTTTCACAACGATCGCGTGTTTCGTTGCCGCCGGAATTTTAGGTCTGGTCGGAATGTTTGGTCCCATGGTCATTGCGTTACTGTTGGGCGTGATCGCCGGAATCATCACAATCGTGCAATGGGTGCAGATGAACCCTGCCGCCGTGGTATCTGGATCAGGCGGTACAACCGGCGGTCCTTATCGACGCTACGACGCCACGCCCGGACCTGATTTGTTCCTGCAGTTGGGTGACACCGTTGCAAAACTTCGCGAAGCAGCGGAGATGAACAATTGGATGATGGACTGGTCCAAGGTGGAAGATTTACAGGCCCAAGGCGTCTCAGCCCTTGGAAATCGCGAGATTAGCGAAGCAATTCGCGTTCAGGCCGAAGCCGTCATCGAGACCATGAACCAATTGCGAGAACAAAACGATCGTTCCGCCAGCGAAACCGCGATTGAGTAGGCGTGAGTACTGAGTACTGAGTACTGAGTACTTGGTACTGAGTACTTGGTACTGAGTACTCGGTACTTGGTACTCACAAAACGACAAACCTTCCCACTTCCACCTAATCCCTTTCTCCCAATTCTCCCGCCTGTGACTTTTCGACGGTCGCGACTCGATCGCTTCCGACGTTTTCTTTCAGTCAAGCTCTGGCGACCGGGTAGAGTTTACCGAACAGGTTCTCTATGCGGTGAACCGGTTCACTTCTTGAATCGATTTCCGCAGACACCGCGATGGATCGCGTCCTACCCATTTGATTTTTCGCCGCATGACATGGCTTTGGTCAGCAGCGAAAATGTCAAAACGTCTAACCCATCGAATGTTACCTGTGAGTATTGCAGAACAAGACGTACCCCAATCTGCCCATGCATCTGAGTATTTACTCGTTTGTACGGCGTCATCGTTTGCCATCGATCGAGGATCATGGAACTTTTCGCTTGAATCCGTTGACGGTCAATCTGTCTTGGAAGCGGGCGACGAAGATCTGGGAGACCTGAATCGGCTGACATTGCTTGCCGCAGTTCGCGGATTGGAAGCGATTGACGGTGCGTCGGTGGTCACTTTGCTAAGCCACAATCGTTACCTGATCCGATCGCTATCGGATTCGCTGCCCCGTTGGCGCGAAAACAATTTTGTTTGGGAACATTTTGGACGTCGGATCGATGTTCAACATGCTGACCTTTGGCGACGCGTCGATACAGCTTTGTCGATCCATTGTGTCGAAGCATGCCTGGTTTCATCGCGGCGTGTCAGTCCCATGATGGCTCAGCAGTCAACGATCGTGCAACCGCCCAGCAACGACGGCACCAGTTGGCGAATCGATGCGGGGCACCAAGACCATGTCTCGGGCAAAGCTGCGATTCCCGCACCAAAACGAGCATCGACCGCTCGCCCGAAAGACTCGCTGCGGCGGTGGTTGCTTGACAGTGCCACCTCGCACGCCACTCGCGGCGGCGGACGTCGCTTCACAGCCGCCGACTTGGCCGAGTCGGCTTAGCGAATTTTTTTCGCTGCAAATTGGATTCACGTTGCCAGCGACGTGAATCACCGAACCCTTTTACCGACCACATCTAACCTCAACGCTTCAAAATGCAGACACAACTTTCGCTTTCGGCCATCGGGCAAATCATTAACGGCCAGCACGAAAACCCCGCAAGTCTGCTAGGGGCACACCCGATCAGCTATCAGGGCGAACCGGCAACAGCGGTGCGAAGTTATCTGCCCGAAGCAAAGTCGGCTTGGATTATGGACAACGCCAGCGGCCAGCGACGTCCGATGCGGCAAATCCACCCCGCAGGGTTCTTTGAGGCTATTTGTGAAGGTACACTGGAAGCTGGTTTGGCATACGAAATCGATCATAACGGCGCGGAAGCAGATGCCAGCCACGACGCTCATTCGCGAATCAGCAATCAGACGAACAACCAGAACGGTGAAACGGTGGAACCTTCAAAATCAAACGTCATTGATCCCAGCGCTGTTCCGTCAATCTTGACCGATTTTGACCGCTATCTGATCGGCGAAGGAAAGCATCATCAGCTTTACGATCGATTGGGTGCGCAGGTGCGTGTCGTCGGCGGAGTCGAAGGAGTCCATTTTTCGGTTTGGGCTCCCAACGCACGCATGGTTCAAATCGTCGGCGACTTCAATGGTTGGGAAGGCAGCAAGCATGCTTTGTCGGGCAGCGAGCTTGGAATTTGGGAACTGTTTGTTCCAGGTGCCAAGGTTGGCGACAAGTACAAGTTCCGTTTGTTGGATCAACACGGACACTGGGTCGACAAAACCGACCCGATGGGCTTTGCGTCTGAATTGCCGCCGCTGACTGCATCGGTCGTGACTGATTTGACGGTTCACACTTGGGGCGATTCCGATTGGATGGAAAAGCGTGCTGAGTGGAATGCGATGCACGAGCCGATGAACGTTTACGAAGTTCACTTGGGCAGTTGGCAAAAAGGCCCGGGCCGCGCCCACGGTTGGCTCGACTACCGCGATTTAGCGAAACGCTTGGTCGATTATTGCCACCGCATGAACTTCACTCACGTGGAACTGATGCCCGTCAACGAGCATCCGTTCAGCGGATCTTGGGGCTACCAAGCGGTCGGTTATTTTGCGCCAACCAGTCGCCATGGTTCGCCCGAGGACTTCATGTTCTTCGTTGATTACATGCACCAAAACGGAATTGGCGTTCTGATCGACTGGGTTCCTGCCCACTTCCCCAAAGACACTCACGGCTTGGCCAAATTCGATGGGTCAGCGTTGTACGAGCATTCGGACATTCGTCAGGGCGAGCATCCCGATTGGGGCACTTTGATCTTCAACTACGGCCGCAATGAAGTTCGCAACTTCCTGATCGCAAACGCGTTGTTCTGGTTGGACAAGTATCACATCGACGGATTGCGAGTCGATGCGGTCGCGTCAATGTTGTACCTGGATTACAGCCGCGAAGACGGCGAGTGGGTGCCGAACCAATACGGCGGTCGCGAAAATTTAGAAGCGATGGATTTCCTGCGAGAATTCAACGTCGCCGTCCACGAAAAGTATCCTGGCGTGGTAACAGCGGCGGAAGAGTCCACGGCATTCCCAGGTGTTTCGCGACCCGTTTACGACGGCGGTCTCGGTTTCACTTACAAGTGGAACATGGGCTGGATGAACGACACGCTGGAATACATTCACAAAGAACCCATCCATCGTGCTCACCATCAAAACGATCTGACGTTCAGTCTGATCTACGCGTTCACCGAAAACTTTATGTTGCCGCTGTCGCACGATGAAGTCGTTCACGGCAAGGGTTCGTTGCTGTCGCAGATGCCAGGCGACATGTGGCAAAAATTCGCCAACCTTCGTTTGCTGTACAGTTACATGTGGACTCACCCCGGCAAGAAATTGCTGTTCATGGGTGGCGAAATGGGCCAATGGAACGAATGGAACGACGATGACGGCCCACAGTGGGAATTGTTGGACTTCGACACTCACCGCGGCATCCAGCAATTGGTCGCTGATCTAAACAAGATCGTTATCGAAAACCCATCGCTGCACCAACTCGATTTCTCTCACGAAGGATTCGAGTGGATCGACAGCATGAACTGGCAAGACAGTGCGTTGGTTTACATGCGAAAAGGCCTGGACGGTTCCGCGCCGATTCTTGTTTGTTGCAACTTCACGCCTGTGGTCCGCGAAGGCTATCGCGTCGGCGTTCCGCAAAGCGGTCACTGGAAAGAAATTTTCAACAGTGACAGCGAAGCCTACGGCGGTACCAACATGGGCAACTATCCCGGTTGCAACACCACCGGCGTCAGCCATCACGATCGCCCCGATTCGATCGAAATCACCATGCCACCACTCGGCGTGTCAATCATGCGATTCGAGGGCTAAGAAACGAGCGGGAAATTATAGTCGCCTTTCGCTCCGCGAAAGTAGCGAATCCGCTGCTTTCGCGGAGCGAAAGGCGACTATAAAAAGTCGCACGTTCCTGAGGCGGGCGGGGAATTGCAATTTGCCATGTTGATCTCGCAATTTGCAATCATGGCCTGGTTCATCGGCAAAACGCCCCCATCGCCGACAGCCCACTTCTAGCCGGGCTTTGTGGTTATACTTATGATCGTCGTAACCAGACAATCTTTTCCTCGCAGCTCCCGCGGTCAACGGATCTATGCCCGTCAAGATGCAACTCGCTCGGATCATCATTTCTGAGCTGACTGAAAATCAAGTCATCTACTTGCAAGAAGTCGATGGCGAACGCGAGTTTCCGATTTTGATTGGAATCTTTGAAGCGACCAATATCGATCGGCGAGTCAAAGAAGACTACGAACCGCCGCGTCCCTTAACGCACGACTTGATTGCCAACGTCGCAGAATCGCTTGGTGCAACGATCGACCATGTGCTGATCAGCGATCTGGACCAGAGCACCTATTTCGCGAGATTGATTTTAATCAAAGAAGACGGAACCGAAATCGAAATTGATTCGCGTCCCAGTGATGCCATCGCAGTCGCCGTCACGTTTGATCCTCAGCTACCCATTTTTGTTTCCGAGCACGTGCTGCTGGAAGCAACTTCGAACGCTTGAAGTGATTGAGACGATTCAAACATGCGACAAGATTCGCGACCTCGTTCTAAAATTGCGAGGCCAGGGACAGACCGTTGGTTTGGTTCCGACGATGGGTGCGTTGCACGATGGTCACTTGTCGTTGGTGCATCAGAGTCTTGCCCAGTGTGATCACACAGTCGTTTCGATCTTCGTCAATCCAACTCAGTTTGGACCAAGCGAAGATTTGGCAAAGTATCCCAGGACGTTGGATCGCGACTTGCAGCTTTTGGAAGACGCGAGCCAGCTAAAACATTCCAGCTCAAACGGTGATGTGCGGAAACCGATTGCATTTGTTCCCGCCAACGATGAAATGTATCCAGCCGGGTACAGCACCACCGTCGATCCGCCATCGATCGCGATGCCGTTGGAAGGCGAATTTCGGCCAGGCCATTTTCGCGGCGTAGCCACCGTGGTGCTAAAACTTTTTGCGGCAGCCCCAGCGAACGTTGCGTTCTTTGGCCGAAAAGATTTCCAACAGTTCAAAGTCATCCAACGCATGACAAGAGACTTAAATTTGGGCGTCGAATTACGAGCTTGTGACACGGTTCGCGAACCGGACGGTTTGGCACTTAGCAGTCGCAATCGGTACCTGTCCCCCAGCGACCGCACCCGGGCTCTGTCGCTTTCTAAGGCGTTGTCGGCCTGCGAAGATCTGATTAATAAAGGAATTCGCGACGTTGACCACCTTACCCAAGCCATGCATCGCGAACTCGCTAACTTGGACAAGATCGACTATGCAGTCGTCGTCAATTCTGAAACACTACTGCCGATTGATAAAATTCAGGGCAGCGTTGTTGCTCTGATCGCAGCCCACGTTGGCGGAACTCGGTTGATTGACAATCGCGTTTTTTCTTAGCCGTCTTGTTCCGGCCGTCTTTACCCTTCACCGATTTCAAAATCATGATTAAACGCATTCTTGTCACCGGCGGCGCTGGTTTTCTGGGTTCTTATCTTTGCGAACGCTTGCTCGATGACGGGCACGATGTGATCTGTTTGGATAACTTTTTTACCAGCCAGAAAACAAACGTCACTCATTTGTTGAATCGCCCCAATTTTGAATTGATTCGCCATGACGTGACGCTTCCGATTTTTCTGGAAGTCGACCAGATCTACAACATGGCGTGCCCCGCCGCACCCGGTCACTACCAATACAATCCGATCAAGACGATCAAGACCAGTGTGATGGGAGCGATCAATATGCTTGGCGTTGCCAAACGATGCAACGCTCGGATTTTGCAAGCCAGCACCAGCGAAGTTTACGGAGACCCCGAAGTTCACCCGCAAGTCGAAAGCTATCGCGGCAGCGTTAATCCGATCGGTCCACGTGCCTGTTACGACGAAGGCAAACGAGTCGCGGAAACTCTGTTCATGGATTACCACCGCAGCAACGGCGTTGACATTCGCATTGTGCGAATTTTCAATACGTATGGTCCGCGGATGCATCCTTACGATGGCCGCGTGGTTTCAAACTTCATTCGTCAAGCACTCGCCGGTGAAGACATCACGATCTTTGGCGACGGCGAACAGACGCGATCGTTCTGTTATCGCGACGACCTGATCGACGCTCATTTGGCGATGATGGAAGTCGAAGATTTCGTTGGGCCGGTCAACATTGGCAACCCGGTCGAGTTCACGATTCGCGAATTGGCTGAATTGGTGATCGAAATTTCCGGTTCAAAGAGCAAACTCGTCAAACGACCTCTCCCCGAAGACGACCCGACCCGTCGCCGACCTGACATTTCGCTTGCGAAGGAAAAATTGGGCTGGGAACCGAAGATCGCCTTGGCCGATGGTCTGCAATCGACGATCGATTGGTTCAAGTCGATCAACATGAGCGACTATCGTGCGCCGACGCCCAATTACAGTTAGGATAAGTTGAAATTCATTCCAACCTTCTTGGATCTGAAAATCGATGTCCGGAAAACGATCCAACCGTCAAAGCGGCGATACGACGGGATCGTTGCATGGCAACCCATTGGATTCGGATTTTGGGTTGGAACCGACCGTGGACTGGGTTGGGGAAGCGGACGCGTTTCCGGAACTGCCCCAAGATCGCTATGTGATCGTCGAAGAATTGCAGCACGGTGGCATGGGCGTGATTTTTCGTGCGGTCGATCGGCAACTGTGTCGCGAGGTTGCAATCAAGTTGCTGCGGCGCGACCGAGCTGATTGTGTCGCGAGCTTGCGGGATTTCGAGACCGAAGCACACATCATGAGCTTTCTGTCTCATCCAGGCGTGACGCCAATCTACGATCGCGGACACACCAACGATGGCCGTCCGTTTCACGTGATGAAACTGATCGACGGGGCAACTTTGTCGGAATTAATGAACCAGAGTCGAGTTCCACTGGCAAGATTGTTGAGTGTTTTTGCCAAGACGTGTGAAATCGTTGCCTTCGCTCATTCGCGTGACATTGTTCACCTGGATCTAAAGCCAAGCAATGTGATGGTGGGTTCGTTCGGCGAAGTCAACGTGATGGATTGGGGATTGGCCCGTTACAGTTCTCCTGCGAAAGAATTCCACGACGTCGCAAACTCGATTGGTAATGTTAACTACGACCTGAGTGCAGAACCGTCGCCGGTTCGCGGCACACCGGCCTACATGTCACCCGAACAAGCGTTGGGCAGGAAACTGGATGAGCGAACCGACGTATTTGGGCTCGGTTGTATTCTGTGCGAAATTCTAACCGGTTCGCCACCATACGACGGCAGTGCAATGAACAAAGTCTATCGCTCAGCGGCACGCGCTCGTTTAGAAAAGGCTTATCAACGTCTTGATTCGGCAAGCGTTGATGCGTCGCTGATTCGTTTGGCAAAGTATTGTTTGCAAGCCGATCCAGACGATCGGCCTGCCAACGCGTGGATCGTCGCAAGAGTCGTTTTGGATCATCAGGAATCGGCACTCAGCCAAGTTCGCAACGACATGGATCGTTTTTTCGAATTGTCGTCTGACCTGTTTTGCATCGCCGATTTTCAGGGATTCTTTCGCCGCGTCAACGGAAACTTTTCGCGAGTTCTGGGGTACCACGAACATGACATTCTTTCAAAGCCGTTTTTAGATTTTGTTCACCCGGACGATCACGAAAAAACGCTCGCGATCATGGGCGACTTGGACGCGGGCAACCCGGTCATTCGGTTTCGCAATCGCTATCGAACCGCGGCGGGCGACTATATCGAATTAGAATGGACGGCCAAGACGATCGAAGAGGAAGACGTTATCTTTGCGGTCGCACGAGAAGTTTTCTAAAGCCATTTTGTCCACGAAACACAACAAGTCATGATGACGTTTTCCTTTCGTTGGTTGCTTTTCCGTGCTTCGGTTTGCGTGCTGGCGACGCTCTGCTCGATTGAAAACAGTTTTGCTGATGGTGGCGTGCTGAACTTTTCGTTGTCCGATGAGAGCACATCCGAGCCCGTGATCAGTCGCGTTGAACTGTGGCGTCCAGAGTCCCAGCGGAAAGGTCGCCCGCTCGCTTTGATGCCGGTCCGAAAAACCGTGCCAGCCGGAATCGGGATGGTGGTCGATCGGAGCGTGGAATTGTCGTTGCCAGAGGGAGCGTATCGGTTTCGGATTGTTCGAGGGCCAGAGTATCGAATCATCAGCGGTGATTTTTCGCTGGAGAAGACTAGCCTGGACGACCATCACGTTGACTTGCCGCGGATGGTCAACATGCTGGCCGAAGGCTGGGTGTCCGGCGATTGTTTGGTTCCGCCTTCCGCCTACAGTTTTCCGCTGCGGATGGCGTCGGAGGATCTGCACGTGGCAACCGTTGCTGGCGAAATTCCGGCGCGTCCGATCGCCGGACGCGGCGACGATGACCCGATCGTGTTCGATCCAACCTGGATTCGTCACGACGCAGCGTTCTTGGATGGACTGGCGATCATCGGACCGTCAAAAGCAATCGACGATGAGTTGCCGATCGACACACTGCTGCGATGCAAAGAATCATCGGACGTCGTTTCCGTGATCGAAAACCCGTTCGCTTGGCAGTTACCGGTGTGGTTGGCGACGGAGAAAATTGATGGCGTGTTTGTTCTGGGTGATTGGTTGCGTTTAGACCGAAAGGTCATGCGTGTTGCGGGTGGGCGGTCAGTTCAAAGTTTGATGAAATGCCACGCGCAGGCGGTTGGTCAGTGGGCTGAAACGATCTACCATCAAATGTTGGAAGCCGGGCTGCAGATTGCGCCGATGGCCGGTAGCGGTGACGGATCAGGCAAAACACCGATCGGCTACAACCGGACTTACGTGACGACCAGTGCTCGCAGTTACGGCGAACAAGACGATCAACCGACCGCTCCTGCTTCGGTTAACGAGTGGTGGTTGGCGGCAATTGCAGGCCAATCAGTGGTCACCAACGGGCCTTGTTTACGTCCCACGTTGGCCGGCAAGATCCCTGGGCATGTGTTTGAAGCAACAGCCGGCGAAGTATTGAATCTGCGTCCGGAACTTCGATTAGCCGTCCGCGATCCAGTCGATTATCTCGACGTGATTCACAACGGCACGGTACGCTACAGTGCTAGGTTAGACGAATTCGCCAAGGCCGGTGGTCAGATTCCGCCGCTGGAAATTAAGGAAAGCGGATGGGTGATCGTCCGAGTTGTCACCGCCCACGAAGATCATTTGCGTGCCGCGTTTAGTGCGCCTTGGTACATCGTTTACGATGATCAGCCGCGGGTGACCGCAGAGTCGGTAAAGTTTTTTGCGGATTGGTTGAAAGAGTACGAGCGGCGTTTGCTGGACTTACCCGCCGATGATTTGCGAAAACACATCCCGCATGTAAAACGCGCCCGCCAGTTTTGGTCGTCGAAGACGCCGACGATTCAGTAGTGCGGCAACGTAGGCCGGAACAAGCGCAGCGCAGTTCCGGCAATTGCATTGTACTGCCTTGGATTGCCGGAACTGCGCTAAGCTTGTTCCGGCCTACATTTATTCCAATCACAACAAGGCCTCTTGATGTCCTTCCAAACCATTCATGTCCCAGATGCGATCGCGCAATCCGAACTGCCCAGCGCCGCTCTTGAATTGATCGACCGTGTCAACGAATCGATCGAATCATTCATGCTGGCCAACGACCGGGTGATCGAGAACTTTGTGACTTGCGATTTTCATTTGGTCGGGCAGGCTTTGATGTGGATTCATCAAAACCAACTTTGCGCCGGCGATCGGTTTTGCGAACTGGGCAGCGGTGTCGGCGGCGCTACCTTGCTGGCCGCGATGCCCGGACCGATGCCGGCGATGGAATCCGTCGGGATTGAGATTGAACCGGAACTGGTGGATCAATCGATCTTGTTGGCGGATTCGCTGGAAGAGTTATTAGGTAACTCAGCCGATTTCTTTTGCGGCAGTTTTGTCCCGCGCGACGATCTGGATTTTTCAACTCTGGATCGTGAAATTGAAAACGTCGTGACGGATTCGGGTGACGTTTTTGATGAGATTGGTTTGGCGATGGACGACTTTGATTTGTTTTTCGCGTTCCCCTGGCCGGGCGAGTCATCTTTCTTTGAAACGGTCGTTGACCAGTGTGCCGCCAACGGTGCTTTGTTGTTAACGTATGGCGGACGTGAAGGTATGAAACTACTCAGGAAAATTTAGAGACAACATGGTTCAAACTAGCCCCGATTATCCAGCACGAATTGAACGCGTTCGCAGTCGCCTTGTCGATATTGATGGAAACGGAAACCACTGTGACGGGTTTCTGATAACCGACATTTTAAACGTTCGCTACCTGACTGGATTCACGGGTTCCAGCGGTTACTTGTTGGTGACTGATCGTGACGCCGTGATCCTTAGCGACGGACGGTACGACGTTCAGTTGGCCCGGCAATGTCCATCGATGACCAAGGCGATCAGGCCACCGACGCAGAAGATTACTGAACTGGCCGTCGAGGTGATTGCTGATTTGAAGTTGAAAACCGTTGCCGTCGAAGCAGCCGATTTGACGCTGGCCGCGATGTCGGAACTGTCAACCGAAAGTCCCGATACAACTTGGTTGGAATCGTCCGGCGTGGTCGAACTGTTTCGTCAGATCAAAGACGAATACGAAATTGGTTTGATCCGAAGTGCGGCCGACATCGCGCAGCGGTCACTGACAAAGACTCTGGCTGGTTTAAACGAACAGACCACCGAACGCCAGTTTGCATTGGATCTGGAAAACGCGATGCGAATGGATTCGGCCGACGGAGTCAGTTTCGACATCATTGCCGGGTTCGGCGAAACCGGCGGGCTGCCTCATTATCGACCGGCCGATCGAGCGCTGGCGAATCACCAGACCGTTTTGATTGATTGGGGAGCCTGTGTTTCGGGCTACGCCAGCGATATCACGCGAACGTTTCATCGCGACGGTGCCAGCGATCGGTTTCGGTCTGCTTATGAAGCCGTTTTGGAAGCGAATTTGGCGGCGATTGACGCGATTCGGCCGGGTGCGAGCTGTGCATCGATCGATGCGGTGGCTCGTGACGTGCTGCGGAAGCATGGTTTGGCGGACGCGTTCCTGCATTCGCTTGGGCATGGCATCGGTTTGTTCATCCACGAAGGACCGCGTTTGGCCGAAATCTCAACCGAAACGCTGCAACCGGGCATGGTCGTGACCGTGGAACCAGGCGTCTATTTCGCGGGCGATTTTGGGATTCGTATCGAAGATGACGTCCTGGTTACCCCGGATGGGGCCGAGGTGATGACCAGTCTGCCAAAGGGTCTCGATGATTGTCGGTTGATGCTGTAAATTGATGCGTTCCCGCGGCTATCAACCGCTGCATTGACCTGATTTTTCCAATCTATCTGACCACGAGTCCAGTATGAGCAAGGGCGGTAAGCCAAAAGATGTGTTCGATGTCGAACGCATCCGACAGATCATCGAACTGATGGAAGAGCACGATCTTTCGGAAGTCGATCTTCAACAGGGCGATGAAAAGATCAAATTGGGTCGCGGACAGGCTGGCGGCGCACCGGTTTACGCTCCCGCACCGGTTGCGGCGGCCCCAGCGGCATCGTCTGCGGCATCATCCGGTGGCGGCGGATCGGCTGCGGTCGATGATGGATCGACGACGATCAACGCCCCGATGATCGGAACGTTTTACTCCAAGGCCAACCCGGAATCACCGGCCTTCGTCAAGGTCGGCGACCACGTCGGCCCCGACACAGTGGTTTGCATCGTCGAAGCCATGAAGGTTTTCAACGAAATCCCAGCCGAATGTAGCGGCAAGATTCTGGAAGTCTTGGTCAGCGACCAGCAGGCCGTCGATTTCGGTAAGCCGATGTTCCGCATACAACCGGATTGATGCGTGTTTGAAAAAATTCTAATCGCCAACCGTGGCGAGATTGCTGTGCGGATTATCCGCGCCGCGCGAGAAATGGGAATCGGTACCGTGGCGGTTTACAGCCAAGCGGATGCCGAATCGATGCACGTCAAATTGGCCGACGAAGCCTTTTGCGTCGGAACCGCGCGTTCAGCCGACAGCTATCTGAAAATTGACCAGATCATTGCCGCGGCGGAAGTCGCCGGAGTGGACGCGGTCCATCCCGGTTACGGCTTCCTGGCGGAGAACGCGCAGTTCAACGAAATGTGTCGCGAAAGCGGGTTCGAGTTCATCGGTCCCAGCCCAACCGCGATGGAAAAGCTTGGCGACAAGAACACCGCACGTTCGATGGCGATCGCCAACGATGTGCCTGTTGTTCCCGGCAGCGATGGATTGATCGAAGACGACGAAGCGGCGATCAAAGCGGCTGACGAAATCGGTTTTCCTGTTTTGATCAAAGCGACCGCCGGTGGTGGTGGCAAAGGCATGCGAGTCGCCGAGGATCGCGATTCGTTGGTCGCCGCCGTCAACGCGGCTCGCAACGAAGCACTCGCGGCATTCGGCAACGGCGGCGTTTACTTAGAACGTTACGTCGGACGACCGCGTCACATCGAAGTCCAGGTGATCGCCGACACGCACGGAAACGTCTGTCACTTGATGGAACGTGATTGCAGTGTGCAGCGTCGCCACCAAAAACTGATCGAAGAAGCCCCCAGCCCAAACCTGCCCGAAGCACGTCGCCAAGAAATCTGCGAAGCCGCCGTGCGAATGATTCGCGGTGCCGATTACAGCAACGCGGGAACGGTCGAATTCATTGTCGATCAGAACGACGATTTCTTCTTCATCGAAGTCAACGCACGGATCCAGGTGGAACATCCGGTGTCCGAGATGATCACGGGCGTGGATTTGATCAAGGAACAAATTCGCGTTGCCGCGGGCGAGCCGTTGTCGTTTTCGCAGGAAGACATCAAATGCACCGGTCACGCGATTGAATGTCGGATCAACGCTGAAAACCCAGACAAAAACTTCCAACCGAGTGCCGGGAAGATTACTCATTTTTATGCACCCGGTGGTTTTGGCGTTCGCTTCGATTCGCATGTCTACGGCGGCTACACGGTCCCACCGTTTTACGATTCCATGATCGGAAAGTTGATCGTCCACCAACCGACTCGCGAATTGGCGATCGCGACGATGCGGCGGGCACTTTCGGAAATGCAAGTCGAAGGAATCTCGACGACCGCTTCGTTCCATGACGCGGTTTTGCAGCATCCAGAATTTGTTTCAGGAAAACACGACACCAAGTTTGTAGAACGCGAATTTCTTCCTTAGGAACTGCATTTCACCTCTCCCGCCCCGCGGGAGAGGTCGAGCCTAAGCGAGGGAGAGGGCAGAGCGCATTCGATGCATGCGCTACCCCCTGCCGTGCATGAGAGGCCGACCTCGCCCGCTGCGTGGTGGAGGCGAATGTTGGTGTACAGAATGATGTTTCCAGGTTTTAGTTAGTAGGTACCCGTGCTTCCCTTACTGAAGACAATCGAACCCTTTGCTTTGCTGCTGGCGCTTTTGCCGCTAGTCGGCTATTTGTTGGTGCTGGGGTTTGTTCGGTTTTCGGGTCGAGCTTTGGTGACGACAGGAGCACGGGATTTGGCTGCGCTTGGCATCGCGGTCGTTGGTTTGATTGCGATTGGTCCAGCCGAATTGTTTTTTCCGGCAACGGCAGCAACGGTTTTTGGCAGCATTGTCTGGTTGGCACTAATCGCGTTTTATGGACTGACACTTGCGCTGGTTTGCTTGACGGCGACGCCAAAGTTGGTGGTCTATGGCCGGACCGCTCAGGAAACTTTCCCAGGCCTATTGAATGCGGCCAAACGAATGGACGCTCAAGCAACCGGCGATTTGGAAACCATGCAGATCCAATTACCAACGCTCAACGTCCAACTACGGATCGATACGATCGGCGGCGTCGATCATTGTCGCGTTCTTTCGTTTCAGCCCAATGGTTCGATGAAGTTCTGGAACACGCTGCTGGGAAACCTTCGCGGTGAACTGAGCGAATCGCCGCGTCCCGCGACGCGTCGCGGCGTTGGCATGTTGGTGTCCGCGTTACTGATGGGCACCATTCTGTGCTGGTACAGCCTGGGCAACCAAGACCGTCTTGCTGACGGATTCCGCCAATGGTTTTGGCGTTGAGTGTCGTCCCGCGTTTACGGAACATTCACCACCACGTCTTTGCCGAACACCTGCTTGCCGTCGACGATGGCAACCGGACGAACTCTTAGCGGGCCGCGGCCCCACTTTTTTGCATCGATGGAAATGGTTCCGTCGTTGCCTTCGATTTCGCCGACAGTCTCGCTGTGGTGCATCAGCTTGATACTGGATGATTCAGCACTGGATACGCGAACGTTATTTTCGTCTGGAATGGCAAAGGGGATCGACGGCGAGTTTCCGAATTCAATCCAATCGGTGTGAACGGCGCGAGAGCGCAGTGAGTCACCGGAGATCAAAGTCAGGCGTAGCGGCCATTTTCCGTCTGGGATTCCTTTGACGTTGATGGTCTTGGTTCGCTCGGGTTTCGATCGACGCAGCAGTTTTCCATTGACGTACAACTCCAACGCGACCGCTCTTGATTTTGGATCGCTCATCGCCTGCGGTTTCCAGCCAACCAAGAATTGATCACCACTGGGGCGGCGACGAAACCCAGCACGATCGCTTGGGATGCTTGCGAACGGAGCGGTCATCGGGTCACCAACAATCAGTGTTTGATAGGGCGATGCGATCGAAAGGTAAAACGATTCAATCGCCGATGAACCACCTGCATAGAAACCGTACATCACTGGCAGAGGAAATTTCTGCTGCAGCGCAAACGGTTCGGCCACCGATCCGGATGTCATCGCCGCGCCGCAGTGCAATAGTTCTGTCATCTTGGTTTGAGAATCTGTTCGATAGTTTCCGCCGTGACTGGTCAGATTATCGGCGATCGAACCGGGAACCAGATTAAACCTGCGTCCCGCAAGTTTCATGTTGGGTGTTCCCAGCATCAGGCCAACGCAATCCCCTTCGCGTGTCGGAAGCGCTCCCCTCGTAATCCGACCTTGCTTGCCAAGGTGGCCAAGCCAAAGCAGTGCGTTGGGAATGCCGGTAAAGCGAGTTTTCGTTCGGACATCTCCCGATTTTGTGAACCAAAATTCACCCTTGGGAAAAGTTTGGTCGCTTGATGCTGCGCGTCTAAGAGTCGAAATTGCCAAGTCCATCGTGCTGCCACGTTCGTTGACAATTCCAAGCACGCAACTGGTCAGGTGCCGTACGCCATCGGCAGGATTGAGGCTGGGCCAACCATTGCGAGACCAATACACCGTCGAGCTAAATTCAACGGGTGCTTGCGATACGGTCGGAAAACGTTCAAGCGCTTCGATCAGCGGCTTGATTTCTGGTTGACTAACGACGGGCTTAAACAGCGACGTTTCATCGAAGTATTTACCACTGGTCCAACCCGCAGCGATGGCGGTTCGGATCATTCGCGCCGATGCCTTGTTGTCCGCATTTTCGGCGTGGCATTCGGCAGCCAGAATCGCAAGTGGTGCTTGCAGCGGCGACTTGGCGTATAGCGATTCAAACTTTGCGGCAGCTTCCGCAAATTTACCCGCGGCGCGATCGTCGTTGGCTTGTTCAAAGATCTCACGTTGTTCAGCCTTACCAAACGGATTGATAAAGTGACGGCTGAAGGATCCACGAACGTAGAAGTTTGCATCGAGTCCCAGGTAGCCTTCCGAATCGGCTTGCAGAAAGTTGTAGAAATAAGTCAGGCCGGTGATCGAAGCGGTGCCGCGTTGGACCTTCCGCATCCCAGGATCCTTCAAGCGTTTGTGGTGTGACCTGACATCGACTGATAGCGGAAACCCAAGCGAGTAGGCAACGACTTTGGTTTGAGCGGCAAGTTTGCGGGCGTCGATCTGTTCCAGCACCGGCGTCAGTATCTTTGCCTGAAAATCGGCCAGGCTACAGTTGGTCGCCGTCGGGACATCATTCAACACGATGACGTTGTTGGACGGGATCTTTCGCAACAGCACGTAATGATTGGCCAGCGTGCGTGAATCCGCCGAATCACCGTTGACGACAACGACAACGTTCTCGCCGCTAACACCAGCGGCAAGGGGTTTCGTTGATACTGCAATGAACAACGCAGCAAAGAAGAAAGCAATCAAGCGTGCATATCGCCTGAATCGAAAATCGAAGTCTGACAAGGTGGAAATCCGTTTCGCGAACTTGTTCATATTTAATTCAGTGAGATTAGCGGAATTAGAACCATCAGCATCATTTGAACTCTTCATCGAATGCTGAAAAATCGTCACCGCCGGTCGCTTCGACTTCGCCGAATTCGACTTCATCCTCGCCTGCTCCGAACTCATCACTTGCGTCTTGCCCAAACCCATCCTCGGATTCCATCCCTTCGGCCGCAGCGTCTTCATCAAACACCGCTTGGTCGTCCGCGGTTGCTGCTGGCGGATTCGCGGCAGCGTATTTGCGTTTTTCCAAGTACGACGCGACCGGAATGGCAAGTGCAACGACCAGCAAAAAAATTACCCAACCGATGAAATAGAGCATAGAAGAACGCAGGGATGGTCTGAATGGGTGTCTCGAAACGGAACTCGTCACCCCAGGATAGTTGACGCTTCGCAAAAACGCAATTTCGAGCCGGGTAAACCCAGGTAAACCCAGGGCAACCGCTCGCAGGCAAGCTAAATCGTAAAGTAGGCCGTAGCGAGCGGAGCGAGTTACGGCGGTGGCGCAAAACGCCGTAACTCGCACCACTCGCTACGGCCTACAAAAACGTCTGCCGATTGGCGTGTCTGCACCACGGTAAACCTAAATTTCCAGCCCCAATTGTGCCCTTGTATCTGCTTCAATCGCTCGCTTTAGCAAGTCTTCGGCACGCGGGTCGTTCTGGATCACTTCTTTGGCGAGAGCACGGAGCTTTGATTTGGAACTCGCCAGCTTGGTGTTGTCGCCGATCGACTGATCCGCCATGCACTGCTGTGCCAACGCCAAGACCTGATGAATCTTGTCAGCTTTTGGATCGCTTAACAATTCTTGCAACACCGCCGCGGCGTCCTGCGGTCGATCTTGTGCGATCAGAAGCCGGGAAAGCTGCAACAACGACTTGCTGTGATAACGAGCGTTGGCCCGACTTTCGCTCGGCGGAAATCGCTGGGCCACGCTTCGCCATCCCGCTTCGTCATTACGGCTGGCGGCGATCAAGTATTGATGTTCAACCGACGTTCCCATGGGGACTTCCTCGGACGCTAACCACTTCGCAACGCCTGGTTGGTCAGGGCGATTCGCTTGCCACGCATAGACTGCCGACGCTGCCATGATTGGAAAACAAATCATCGCAGCGATATGTATCCATTTGCGACGACGTGCTTTCCCTGCGGCATCGGCGGCCCGCTGCAAACGAATCGTCGCAGAAGAAAATCCCAAATTTGTTTCACCGGAATCGGCTTGGCCACGAATCGCTTCGAGCAGTTGCGTCGGTGTCTGAAAACGGTCATCAGGTTGCTTCGACATCAATCGTTGAATGATCGCCAACAACCATTCTGGCAAATCGGGGTTACCCGATGCATCGCGAATCGATCGTGAACGATCAAGCGGCGTTGGCGTGTCATGCAGATGCATCACGGCAAGGGCCAAAGGTTCGTCGGCGATGAACGGAGGCTGGCCAGCCAGCAAGTGATACATCGAAACCCCCAGCGAGTACAAATCGCTTCGTACATCGACGGTCTTTCCTTGCACCTGTTCGGGACTCATGTAACGAGGCGTTCCCAGCGTCAAGCCAACTTGAGTCAGGTTCGCGCGGCTTTCGTCATCGCCAACGCCAATTCGGGCCAACCCAAAATCCGCAACCTTGATGCTGCCGCGCGTCGCTCGCATGATGTTTTCAGGCTTGATGTCGCGGTGAGTAATCCCAGCGTCGGCGGCTGTTTCCAACGCTGATCCAACCGCCATCAAAATTTCAATTGCATCATCGACGCTGATCGGTCCATTACGATCGAGTGATTCGCGCAGGTTGGGCCCGTCGATCAGTTCCTGGACGATGAAGTGGGTGTCATCGATACTGCCGACGTCATAAACGGCAACGATGTTGGGGTGCGAGATCTTTGCGGCGGCACGAGCTTCACGGCGAAACCGGGCGACGTAATCATCGTCCCTGGCCAAGTCACGCCGCAGAACCTTCATCGCAACATCGCGGCCCAGCGAAAGATGCCGAGCGGCGTAGACATCAGCCATCCCGCCACGACCGAGCTTTCGCAGAATCTGGTAGTCACCCAATCGTCGTCCGACCAAACTGGTAGGACTAAAATCTTCAGGCTGTTTTGATTCGCTCATCAAAATTGCTTTCGCGGTGTTGCTGTGAATTTTCTAAACCCGAACGCATAAGCGAGGGATACGGTGTTCAGTCGAGCCTGATCTGACCATCGACTGAACCAATGTTGGACTGAACCAATGCTGGACTGAACCCTGGCGGGATCAGCTACGTTTTATACCAATTTCTGCGACAAGAGCTTCGTTTAGGTTTCCGCTTCTTAGTCCCGCCGGATCGATGACCACTTCATCAAAACCCAACGCGACAAACTGCACAGTCATCGCTGATCTCAATTCGGTTAATCGATTCAGTTCAGGCAATGGTACTTCGACGCGAGCGATTTCCGTTTCATCTTTTTTCAGCAAGCGAACACGCACGTCATCGAATCCGCGGTCGCGCAACCAAGATTCACTTTTGTCGATTCGTTCGAGTCGCTTGGGCGTGACTTCGACTCCGTAAGCAATGCGACTGGACAAGCAAGGTGACGCTGGCAGGTCGTCGTTGGACAAACCGAAATAGGCGGCGAGCAAACGAACATCCGCCTTGCCGATCGCTAGGTCCGCCAGCGGAGTTTGAACGCCCGCGTCGGAACCGGCCTTTAAACCCGGTCGATAGTCGCCCAAGTCGTCTGCATTGGTGCCGGAAAGAATCGTTGCATCGGCCATGGTCGATTGAATCGATTTCACGGCGACATCAATCGATCCATAGAGCGTTTTCTTGCAGTGAAAACATCGCTGAGCGTCGTTGCGACGGTAATCAACCAAGTCTACTTCGTCGGTTTCGATCCATTGATGTTCGATCCCGATCTCCGCAGCGATTCTGGTTGCCGTTTCACGTTGCCAACTTGCGACGCTGGGCGAAACGGCGGTCACGGTTACGCTATTCGTCGGCAAAGCCCGGTGAGCCGCGGCGGCAACGACACTACTATCCACTCCACCCGAAAACGCAACCACGACTCGCTCCAGCGAAGCGATTCGCTGGATCAGTTTTTCAGCGAGCAATTCTGTCGCACCGGAATTGGAATGAGAATCGTTAATGAATAAATTCCTAGTGAAAGTTTTGGTGGTCCGTGAAGACGTTTGAAGTAGGTCCGGTAGAAACCAGGCTTTTTTGGCAAAACGATGAGGGGGGCAAAACGATGGTGCGCAGTAATCTCGCCGCCTTTTACCTCGCGTGCAGCGCACCATCGTTTTGCCCCTTCATCGTTTTGCCCATTTTTTACTTCCGCAGGTCCGGTTCCAACCACTAGCGTTCAAAAACGCAACGAACCTGAAAACCTGCGTCAAGTTCCCGGCCCGATGCTGTTCTTAATTGTGACCTGGATGCGTCAATTCGCAAACCTGACGTATCGATCAGACGCGATTGTTTCAGAAATCCAATCACTTCGTCTGGGCCAATCGACTCGGTATGCCCAGTGAACAAAATTCGCGGCGACACATCGCTGGATGGATCCAGGATTCGC
Organism: Rubripirellula obstinata; assembly: GCF_001642955.1. Taxonomy (GTDB): domain Bacteria; phylum Planctomycetota; class Planctomycetia; order Pirellulales; family Pirellulaceae; genus Rubripirellula; species Rubripirellula obstinata. Next base: position 40,190 of record NZ_LWSK01000045.1, read on the forward strand.
AGCACGTTGTCTAGCAGCGGCCACAAATCGCGTTCCAGTCGCCACGTTTTTGTACTTCCACGGGATTGTTTGGGGCTGTGTCCGTAGGCGGGCGGATCCAGAACGACGGTGTGATAGTGGCGTTCGCGGCGAACTTCCCGAGCGACAAATTTAGCTGCATCATCGACCAAGTATCGAATCGGTCGATCTTGCCAGTTGTTCAGTTCTGCGGCTTTGGCGGCTGCATCCACATTGGGCTTTGCTGCATCGACATGCGCAACTTCAAAGCCAGCCGACAACATCGCCATGCTGCTGGCACCGGTGTAACCGAAAAGGTTCAAGCCCTTCGGATGCGGTTCATGGCTGGCGACATCTGAATAGGATTTTGGCTGACCTCGCAACCATTGCCAGTTGTCCGCCTGTTCAGGAAACAACCCAATGTGACCAAACGGTGTTGGCCGCGTCGGCATTATGAATCCGTCACAATCGATGACCAACGACTTCGGCCACGGCCGACGAAACTCCCATCGCTTGGTCGCACCGTCAAACCTCGCATCCACGTCATTCCACAGTCGGCGATCTTCAGGTTGGTCGAAATCCGCAGCCGGGCTGGGGCGATCGATCACATAACCAGCAAGCGATTCCAGCTTGCGGCCATTTCCAAAGTCGATCAATTGATAGGTGCCGGATTCTTCTGTCATCTGATAAAGTATAGAGATCGTCGGCAAACGCGACGACCACATTCAGCGGGGTGATTTTGGGAGGCTCTTGTTTTTCTAGCCACAAAGGGCACAGGGAACACAAAGGCAGGGGACACAAAAAGCGGAAAACCATCAAACAGGTGAGCCACTGGAACGGGATGCATTGGGAAGCCCGGTGCCCGGCAGATTGCAGGATCGATGTTGATCCGCCAAACTGCGACGATGAAATTTATGGCTCAGGACGTTTTTCCGTACGCATCGAAACAGCACCAGGTAGCTGGTGGCGTGATTCGTTACATCGATGAAGGGCCCAGCGATGAAGAGCCCATCGATGAAGAGCCAGAGGACAAGGATGTGATTCTGTGCGTTCACGGAAACCCGACCTGGAGTTTCTATTACCGCCGCGTCGTCGAACGCTTCAAAGAAACCCATCGAGTCATTGCGGTCGATCATTTGGGTTGCGGCCGCAGCGACCGACCCAGCCAATCGGAATTTGAATACACGTTGGCTGCGCATCGCGACAACATGCTATCGCTGATCGACCACCTGAATCTGGATCGAATGACTTTGCTGGCACATGATTGGGGCGGTGCGATTGGGTTATCGACTCTGGTGGCCCGTCGAGAACGTTTTAAGCGAATCATGTTGTTGAACACGGCCGCGTTTCCGCCACCGTATGTTCCCTGGCGAATTGCGGCTTGCCGTTTTCCCGTTCTGGGAACTGCGGCTGTTCGAGGGCTGAACGCGTTTGCAAAAGCTGCGATCACGATGGCGATGTCGCGAAACAAGCTGGATCCGAAAATCGCCGCCGGGCTGCTCGCGCCGTATGACAATTGGCACAACCGAGTCGCGATTGATGCGTTTGTTCGTGACATTCCGATGTCTAAATCGCATCCGACGTTCCAGACCTTAACCGATTTGGAGTCCGCGCTTCCATCGCTTGCCGACATGCCGTCATTGTTGGTTTGGGGAATGAAGGATTGGTGTTTCCGACCAGAATGCCTGCGCCGTTTCCAGCAAGCTTGGCCCAACGCAAAGTCTTTGGAAATCGCTGACGCTGGGCACTACGTCATCGAGGATGCACCGAGCGAAACCATCGAAGCGATCGCAGGTTTCCTTTCCGAAACGTCATGACCGAGTCACTGAACTCGATCGGCCAGCATTGCCATACTCTGTCGGATTCGATCCGCTGGGCGTGCATCTTGGAAGCGACCGCGCCCAAGGCGGGCAACGTCTATCCCGGTCGCCCGTTCGCAGACCTGAACTTCACGCACTTCGTCCAGGCCGCCGAGATCACCGCTGATTGTTTGACGCGATTTGACCAACCAATCGGTCAACGGATGTTGGATTGTGTTCGGTCAAGTCGGTCGGCTACCGGAACGAACGTGAATCTTGGGATCGTGCTGCTTCTTGCGCCGCTCGCCGATTCGTTTCACACCAGCCGCAGTGTTGGTGAAGTCCTTTCGTCGCTCGACCAAAGCGACGGGCAGCAGATCTTTGAGGCAATCAAGGTTGCCGGAGCGGGCGGTTTGGGGGAAGTTGAACAGATGGATGTTCATTCGAGTTCCGAGACGATTGACGTTGTCGCGGCAATGCGCTTGGCCGCTGACCGAGACCGTATTGCTTTGCAGTACGCCAGCGACTTTACCGACCTGCACGACAACCTGATTCCTATTCTGTTGGATGCAATAACGAACCGCGGTGACCTGTTGTTGGGAATCAGCGAGGCTCATGTGCGTTTGTTGGCATCGAGTCCCGATTCGTTGATTCAGCGAAAATTCGGACGCGAGGTTGCCAAGCAGGTACAACAACTCGCCAGCGAAGTCGATCATTCATCCACGATGTCCCGAAAGCGATTGGACGACTTTCTGCGGCCGGATGGTAATCCCGAAGGCCTACAGCTTAACCCTGGAACGACGGCTGATGTGATCGCTGCCGCTCTGTTTGTTTTACTCAATTCAAATTCTTGACCCCGAATTTTGCGCCATGACTCAAGCTACTTTTCGCGTTGACGTTACCAAAGAACAGTTCATCTTTTCCGCTGCACATTTCATTACCTTTGCGGGCGACATATGCGAGCGGATTCACGGTCACAACTACGCCGTTCGAGCCAGTGTCGAAGGTCCGCTAGACGAAAATCGATACGTGGTCGATTTCATCGCTCTGCGAGACGCGGTGTTGGCGGAGACGCAACAGTTGGATCATCACGTCGTTTTGCCGGCTGATCATGCCGAGATCAAAATCACATCCGACGACAAAGAAACGACTGCAACCTTTCGCGACCGTCGATGGGTTTTCCCCAACGAAGACTGCGTGATCTTGCCGGTCGTTAACACGACTGCCGAAGAGATGGCACGAGTGATTGCGGAACGTGTGGTCGAGCGAACCAAAGAGACGTTCGGCAACAAGCTAACCTGGATCGAAGTCGCCGTTGATGAAAACCAAGGCCAATGGGGCGTATGCCGTCTGCCATGGCCGCAGAGCTAAAGGGAGAGGGTTTACGATCATCGATGCTTGGTGCATTTACGGCCGCTAAACGGCTTGGCGATTAGATCGATATTGGAAAGGCAATGGTGAGCCGCTGGCCGTGAGGCCTCGGGCAATGCGGTGGGCTGATGAAAATGCGGTGGGTGATGTTATTCGCGAACCAGTCGAACATTGCAAATTGCAAAATGAACATTGCAAATTGAAAATTCTTGGGAAGCGGTATTTGCTGGTCAATTTACATTTTTCAG
>NZ_LWSK01000046.1 GCF_001642955.1 Rubripirellula obstinata
AGCTTCCAGTTGCCGCTCCGTCCGGGGCAAGCCCGGCGGAAGCACTCAACGTCGCGGTGAGAATGAAACCTGCGCAAACGAGAACTGATGCAATACCAAAGATTTAGCGGTCCAGGCATCGCCCCGCGCGTCGTGCGGCACCGAACGCGCGGGGCGATGCCCAACGCGGTTAAACGATTTAAAAACCCTTCACGGCGTTGGGCGTCAGCCCCGCGTAGACGAAATCGTGGACAGAAAGTCCCGAAGGGGCGACAGCAATAGGATCCGTAGCTAACATGCTGCCACCCCTTCGGGACTCCCGAACTAGCTTTCCTATACATTTTGGGGCTGTCGCCCAACGCCGTGAAGAGTTTTGGTCTCGGAAAACACGTGTTAGTTCGTTTAGCCGCGTGGGCATCGCCCCGCGCGGTCGGTGCCGCACGACGCGCGGGGCGATGCCCAACGCGGTTAAACGATTAAGAAACCCTTCACGGCGTTGGCTGTCGCCCCAGGCTAAATGCTGTCGCCACTTCGTGGCTGAAAAGCACTTCACCCCAGCATTCCTCTCATGACAAATTTCCAACGAGGCCCCTACCCTGCCACGCGCATGCGACGCACCCGACGACATGATTGGGCGCGACGGATGGTGGCGGAAAATCAACTGAGTGCCAGTAACCTGATTTGGCCGCTTTTTGTTTTCGATGGCCAGGGTCGTCAGCGCATCGATAGCCTTCCCGGTGTGGATCGATTGGGAACCGATCAGATTCAACTTGAAGTCGAACGGGCTGTCGAACTAGGCATCGCCGCTATCGCCATCTTTCCAGCAACCGATCCTTCGTTAAAGACTGAAGACGCAGCGGAAGCAATCAATCCAGACAATCTGGTCTGCCGAACGGTTCGACAAGTCAAACAAGCATTCGGTGATTCCATCGGATTGATTTGCGATGTCGCGTTGGATCCCTACAGCAGCCACGGACAGGACGGATTGGTCCAAGATGGCTACGTCGTCAACGATGAAACGATTCCGGTCTTGCAGCAACAAGCAATCGTCCAAGCCCAGGCTGGTTGTGACATCATCGCGCCGAGCGACATGATGGATGGGCGGATCGGTGCGATACGAAAATCGCTGGACGCATCTGGTTTTACCGAAGTTCAAATCATGTCGTACGCCGCCAAGTACGCCAGCGCGTTTTACGGACCGTTTCGCGACGCCGTCGGATCATCTGGCAATTTGGCCGGTGGCAGCAAAGCGACTTACCAACAATCGCCGACTCAATCCGACGAAGCCCTGCATGAAGTCGCTTTGGATTTGGCCGAAGGTGCTGACAGCGTGATGGTCAAACCGGGGATGCCGTACTTGGACATCGTTCGCCGCGTCAAAGATACCTTTGCGGTACCAACCTATGCGTATCAAGTCAGCGGCGAATACGCGATGATCAGTGCGGCGGCGCAAAATGGTTGGCTGGATCGAAAGGCATGTGTGATGGAAAGCTTGATGGCATTTCGGCGTGCCGGCGCGGATGGCGTGCTAACCTACTTTGCCCCCGAAGCCGCCCAGTGGATTCGAGAATCAGAGTCACAATCATGAATCAGCAAAGTCAGGAAGCACTCGATCTTGCACAGCACAAAACCTTTAATTTTGCTTGGCACTGGGAAACCACCCGCATCGCTGGCCGTGATCTGCCGCTAGCTGTCGCGTCAGACCCCGACGGCATGTTGATCGATGCGTGCGAGCGCCAGGATGCTGGCGAACAAGGCGTGATCGATCCGTTTTGGGCCGCCACATGGCGTGCGGCGTCAGGGTTGGATCGATATCTCGAACAAATTCCCATTACCGGAACCAGGATCTTGGAAGTCGGCTGCGGAACGGGACACGCAGGAATCGCCGCTGCCGTACGAGGTGCTGATGTCACCCTGACCGATGGCGTCGATGATCCGCTGGGATTGGTCGAAACGAGTGTCCGTAAGAACGAACTTGATTGCCAAATTCAGCGATTACGATTTGGACAAGACCAAATCGATGGCGACCGCTTTCCGCTGATCTTGGGCAGCGATGTCACCTACTTGCGAACGCTGTGGCCAGAGTTGATCCAGTGCCTAGAAACGCACCTAGCCGACGGCGGGCAAGTTCTGTTGAGCGATCCTTATCGAATCATCGCGAATGAGTTTCGCCAGTGGATCAAAGATCATCCGTGGCGATACGAAGAACATCAAATCGATCTAGAAGATGACCCGGAGCATCCCATCCGCGTGATGCGACTGACGCGAAATCCTTAAACCATCGCCGGACAGACGGGTTCAAATGCTTCCAGGCTTGGGTCGTGGCGACTGACCAATGCTGCGCCGATTTCGTAGCACTTGCTGGTAATTCGACGGGCGCGTCGAACGTGCAATCGACACCAGAATGTCGGCAGAACGATTCGGATGTTCTCTTCAGGAAAAATCTCAAACGAGCTCAAGAAACCAGTGCCGTTTCTTGAAAAGTCGCGTGTGTAGACACCGATCGGTTCTGTACTACGCGACCGAAACGGAAGCGAACGCTCGACCCATGCGATCCCATGCGTCCGAACCTTCAAACGCTGGCTCGAACGATCGTCGTCAACGTAGGATGGAACTTCCCCACGCTGTTCAAAGAAATCTTGCCACTGCATCGGCAATTCAATGTCCCATCGAACTGATTGGATCAGGTCTCCAAATTGCGTTGGATAATCGCTATCCAGCATTGCAAAATCTCCGGGTCAAAGGCGATGCCACTGTCACGTTGAAGCACTTCGATTGCTTTGCGATGGGGCATTGGGCTGCGGTAAGGGCGTTGGCTGGTCAAGGCTTCAAAAACATCGACGACTGAGCAAAGCTTTGCCCACGGGTGGATACAATCTTCTTTTTGACCGACGGGATAGCCTGTGCCATCGAGTCGTTCGTGATGCTGATAAGCCATCATCAACTGGGCTTCGGAAATATCCGTTCGATGAGCAAGCTTGCGAAAACCCAACAACGGATGCATCTTGATCCGACGAAATTCGCTTTCATCTAGTCGTCCTGGTTTGCAAAGAATCTCTTCGCCGATTTCCAACTTGCCAAGATCGTGAAGCAAGCCGCCGGTCGTGACGGCCTGGATATCTTCTTTGCTAAATCCAAGTTCGGCACCAAGCATCCCGCAATAAAAGGCAACGTTTGCTGAATGAGTGAACGTGGCGTAATCGTGGTGCAACACGTCAAACAAATCGCTTGTCGCAAACTCGTCACTCGTGATGATATCCGCAGTCAGGCTGCCCAGTTTTTCTGCCGCACTGATCGTTTGATCGGCATTGTCACGAGTAAACGCAGATTGCAAGACATCGCGAACGACTTCGTTGAGTGCGCCGGCTCGGGCGGTCAGGGGAATGGAGCTATTGGCGGCACTGGTCGCAAGCTTGCGAAGATACTTCTGGTAAGTCGGCTGCGACGATTTGCTAATGTACAAGCGATGGACACCGCGACCACGCAATCGATCGAGATCATCGATCGTTAGCGGATACTCGGAAGCTCGATACAGATTGTATTTTTCCAGTACTTCTTGATGGCCGGCTTGCAGCTTGCCAGGCACTTCTTGTTGAAAAAGATCCAAACCAACGACTTCAGTTGGCAACAGAGTTGCAACGCTGATCGGTACGTAGTCGGATTTGGTGGGCATCGAATCGAAACAGGCTCGAAGTGCATCAAGTGAAGGAGTGAGGAGATGTCCTCACACCAAAACTAGGACGCGTTGTTGACCCACCGCTCGAATGTTCACCTAATTTTGCCAGCGGAAGAGCGAGCCTTGGCAGGTTAACCCTTCCTTTTGTTTTTTCCGGCACAACTGGAACTTTGGAGTGTCAGCCTGTAGCCGAGTTTGTCTTAAACTCGTTGGCTTTGCAAACGAACCGAAACAGGAGGTTGGGACAACCTCCGCTACAATCGGCTAAGCGGGTGCGGACAGTTTTGCTTCCTCGGATGCAATCATCTGCGACAGAATATCTCGCAACGAAACGCGGATATCCCAATCCGGATAATCCCGACGAAGCTTTCGCAGATCGCTGATATAACAGATGTGGTCGCCCTTGCGATTATCTTCGCCCAGCTTGAAATCGATTTTGTGACCACCAATTTCTTCGATCAGCGAAATACACTCCAGCACGCTGGCCGCGTTGTCACGTCCGCCGCCGATATTGTAAACCTCGCCCGGTCGGGGATTCTTTGAAAATGCCTCGAATGCTTTGACAACATCACTGCACTCGATCTGATCACGAACCTGCTTGCCTTTGTAACCAAAAATCGTGTACGGCTTTTTGGCAACGGCAACGTGAACGAGATAACTGAGGAACCCGTGCAGTTCGACGCCGCTATGGCTGGCTCCCGTCAAACATCCGCCTCGGAACACACCCGTTTTCAGACCAAAGTACTTGCCGTATTCCTGAGCCAGAATATCGGCGGCTGCTTTGGAGGCACCAAAAAGCGAGTGCATCGTTTGGTCAATGCGGCAGTTTTCATCGATGCCATGGAAGTCTTTTTTGTCCGCATACTCCCAACGTGTTTCAAGCTCATCGAGTGGCAATTCATTGGGCGCGTCACCGTAAACCTTATTGGTGCTCATGTGGCAAAACACAGCCTCAGGTGCAAACTGCCGCGTTCCTTCCAACAAATTCAAAGTACCGTTCGCATTGACCTCGAAATCCAAGAACGGGATCTCGGCGGCCTTGTCATGCGACGGTTGAGCGGCACAGTGGATAATCAGATCGGGCGTTTCGTTCTTGAACAGATCCAAGACCTTTTCGCGATCGCGAATGTCGATTGAAACAGTACGGAAATTCTTGGTCTCTTTTTCAAGCTGAGACTGGTTCCACTTGGTGCTGCCGTCCGGGCCGAAAAAAGTCGCCCGCATGTCGTTGTCGATGCCGATGACCTCATCACCAAGAGCATCCCAGTGACGGACAGCCGCCGAGCCAATCAAACCACTTGAACCTGTAACAATGACACGCATCGAACGAATCGCTTTTCTGTTGAAATCTTGATAATCCAGCCACACCGGGCAACAGCGGCCCAGTGTAATCGCTGATCCCGGTTCTAAAACCCGATTCGTGCGTCCGCCGGAACGAAAATGACCAAGTCGATTGGTGACTAAAGAATTGGCCCAAAACAACTTCATGAGATTGGATCCCACCAAATCCCAACCCGAACGCGTAAGCGAGGGATACCGGGCGGATCCGGTCCCTTGCTTACGCGTTCGGGTTGGGACAAATTTACGGTCTGAGATCGAGAGGCGACATTTTTACGCTACGGCTGAAATTCCGGTGGCAGTGCGTATTCTTTTGTTTGTGCCGCCTGACGCGTCGTCACTAAGATCTGACGGTCGTCCGATGCCCCGGTCACCACCCAAATCAGCGATTGCTTCTCGTCCGCCGGGCCAGTCGCCGATTTGTCGGGATTGGCCGCGACGACCAAATCAGTCAGCACCTGCCGCAGTGGTAGATCTTGCTTGGCAAAATCCCGAATCTGCTGATTTTGCGTGATCCCCATCAACTGCAAATCGCCTCCGATGATTTGAATCGTTGGAACCTTGTTGCCCGACGGCAATTGTTGGCCAAGCGAATCCTTGATCGCATCGATCGCAAATTCCAACGATTCTTGTCCGAACGAAACCGACATGGGCCGATCCAGAATTTGATCGACCGTCAACAATTCGCCATCGACTTTGTCTGCATCAGCGATTCCCCCGACGGGCGTGTTCATTGCCAAAACGGTACCGAGCGATATCTGCGGCACCGCAATCGCCGGCAGGTAAACATTGGCGACCGCCGTTCGGTCATCGACTCCGACTCGGATGCGATTGGCGACAAACTTGACCATTGCCGGTAATCGCCGAGCGAGCGGTTGCCAGGATTTATCCGGACGGGCGGCGGCAGAAAACTGGTCTGCCCATTCTGGCCATTGCTCAATTCTATCACCAACCAACCTGGCAAGAGATGCACCCGTGATTCCGCCTAAGGCAGAAAACCTGATTTCCGAATACACCTGCTGCGTATCCGAAGACTGCGTCGGAGAATCCGCAACCAACAAAAACGCTGAGGTATGAGAAACTAGCAGTCGTCGTAGTGGATCGATTGCTTGCGGCATCGACTGTTGCAGCAATGATCGACCATCGGCGAACAAAAAATTCGAACTCACCAATACACAAACGTCGGTGTCCTGATCAGTCGCATCCCAAAGTGATTTCAATGAACGGGGCAACGGAATCGGTTCGCCGTCAATGGATGCCAACTCGGAAATTGAATCAATCGACCCGACTGCAAAACGATCGATCAGCTTTTCTTTCGCTTGGTCCAGCGGCAAGTAGTAGGCGTCTGAATTGGGTTCATCGCCGACATAGATGGTTTGCCCTTCACGAGTCCTGGCGGCACTGACATCCCAGACTTTTAAAAGCGATTGCATCGGTTGCGGCTGTTCTAGCGTCACCGAAACCGCAACTTCGATTGGATCACTTCCGCGGCCCGAGTAAAAGGCCGCCGTCGCGCGGGAAACTGTATCGGCGGAAACGCCCATTCGTTTGACCATCGAATCGATGATCGATTGCAGGTCGGGCGAAAACGCGTCCAACATCGACTGGCCAAACGTCGATTTCTGAAGATCGGCCAAACGTACCGAAACGACCATCGCTGGCCCCGGCGGTAACAGATCAAGCGTGATCGGATTCGCGGCGGTTTGCGAGGGCGGAGCGTAAAGCAGACGTTGATCTTGGACTAGCTGGTATTCGTCCGATTCAATCGTCGAACTAGAAGCCTGCTTCGGTTTTGTCGCGTCGGAAACCACACTCTCGCGTACCGCACGATTGGACACACGCGGGATAACGGCGGGCGGAACAAATTCGGCTCGGCGACGGACAACCGGTTGGGTTGGATCCATCAAGCTTAATGCGATGATTTGCAAAACCACCACGCCCGCCAGCCCGCCCAGCACCCATGGCGCACGGCTCTTACGTTTCCGGCGTGAACGCATCATTGGCTGCGGCGGTACGGTTGGCTGCGGATTCTCTGGCTCTACGTTTCCTGACTTTGTGCTGGCCTGCTTTTTCTCTTTCCGCTTCTCTTTTGATGCAGTGGCCTCAGGCGATCGGGACGTAGCCTGTGCCGCTGTTGCCGGAACTTCGCTTCGCTTGTTCCGGCCTACTTCAGTGCCGACAGCTTTCAGGGCGGTTGCCAATTGGCTGGCATCGGCAAACCGGGCTTCGGGCGACTTGGCCATTGCGTATGCCAGCACTCGATACAGCGGAGCTCCCTTCTCACCCTGCTCAATCGCAGTGGACAATTCGATCGGAATCTCGGTCGCATGCAGACCGAGTGTTTGCTCGGTCGTTCTGCCAACCACCGGATACCGACCACTGGCCAAGCGAAACAACAAACAACCGAGGCTGTAGAGATCCGACGACCGAGTTGGAATTGACTGATCAGTATTTCCAGAATTTGCAGAACTTTTACCAGAGTCATTTCCTGGGCTCAGTAAAAGTTCGGGTGCGATATACAGCGAAGGATCGTCGATCGTTTCGAGCCAATCATTGGCTAGCGAGGCTTGCGACATTGCCAATGCAGGGCCCGATGGTTCACGCAGCAGGATCGCTTCACCATCATCTCGAATCCAAACACGATCCGCTCGCACTGCCCCGTGAACGATGTCCGCGTCATGCATCACTGACAAGGCGCTGGCAAGTTTGATTCCTAGCGAAACGACCGATTGAGTTGACCAGGCCTGATCGCTCAGCCTCCGCGACAACACTTTCCCTTCGCCGATAGCGCTAAACACGGCTTGGTAATCACCGATGATATCTGCAGCCAGTGGTTGCAGGTTTGGTGCATCGATCGCGGCATGCTTTTCCAGCCAAGGATTCTCGATTCCAGCTCTTAGCAAAATGCCGATCGCTCCGTCTGTCGTGCGTACTGCTTGGGCGAACCGTCCAAACGGCGCAGCGGTTTTCGGATCGCGGATCAGATACGGTCCCAGCCGCAATTCGACTGGCTGCGGCGCAAGAAACGCGTCGGACTGGAACGGAGTAATCACCTTCTTCTTGACAAGAAAACGGGCGATCTCGTCTGCCTGGCTAGGTGAATTTCCGCCGCTGGCTTCTTGATACTGCTGCGTCAGCAACTTGCACCGGCGTGCGTCAAGCACGCCAGCTTGCACCAGCCGACTCCAGAATTCGTTTAGCTCGATCGCCATCGTAATGATTGTAACGAACATGACTTGATGATCCGATAGTGTTCATAACTGACAGTTCAATCCCAAGACGCCGCAGGCCAATTTGATTAAACTCAGGACCAGAACGTTCCCCTTTGGATCGTCGGTTCAGCTCGACATCAATCGTTTTGACGATTTCCAAGCCGCTTCCTCCTTGTTCAGACCTCACACGATCCATTGAATATTGTTTATTTGACGACTGAGGCAGTTCCGTTTGCAAAGACAGGTGGACTTGCGGATGTATGCGGAACCCTTCCTAAACGAATTGCTGATCTTGGGCATCAAGCGGCCGTGATCATGCCAGCTTTTCGCAGCGTTCATCAAGCTGGCATTCCGATCAAAACAACGAACATCAGCTTTGCCATTCCGCTGGGACCAGAAAACATTGCTGGCGCGGGAAAGCTGGTCGGCGCTCGATTGCTGACCACGACCTTGCCCGACAGCGATGTGCCGGTGTGGTTGATCGACCAGCCGCAGTACTTTGATCGCGACTCACTTTACGGAACCCCAGCGGGCGATTACCCCGACAACGCCGAACGGTTTATTTTCTTTTGCCGCGCAGCGATGCAGGTCATTGCTCGGATGGACTGGTCGGTCGATATCGTTCACTGCAACGATTGGCAAACCGGATTGGTGCCCGCGTTCATCAAAGCCGAATCGGATCGCTGGTCGTGGATTGGTCCGCAAACAAAATCGATCATGACCGTCCACAACTTGGCTTATCAAGGACAATTTGATAAGTCGGTGTTTCCTATGACTGGTCTGGATTGGCGTCATTTCAACAAAGACGAATTCGAGTACTACGATCAAGTCAATTTCCTGAAAACAGGGCTAGTTACTGCTGACCAAATCACGACGGTCAGTCCGCGATACTCACAGGAAATACGCACTCCTCAGGAAGGATGCGGTTTGAATGAAGTTCTCTCCACCGCTTCGGATCGCCTGACCGGAATCATCAACGGGATTGATGTCAACGTCTGGAATCCAAAACTGGATCCGCATCTGATCACCAACTTTGATGTCGATGACTGGCAAGCTGGCAAATCACTCAACAAACTTGCCTTGCAGCATCACTTCGGCATGCAAGAAAGTCGCGACGTGCCGTTGATCGGATTGGTTGGGCGACTTGCCAGCCAAAAAGGTTGGGACATGATCCTGCCGGTGCTGCGCCGACACTTAGCCGAAAAACGTCCGACTCAGTGGGTCGTGCTTGGCAGCGGTGAAGAACAGTACGAGGAAGAACTACTGGCACTTGCCAAGGAATATCCTGGTCAATTTGGTTTGCACGTTGGCTTCAGTGACAAATTGGCTCACCAAATCGAAGCGGCCAGCGATGTCTTTGTGATGCCAAGCCACTATGAACCGTGCGGACTGAATCAGCTTTACAGCCTTCGTTACGGAACGGTTCCTATTGTCACACCAACCGGCGGATTGGCTGACACCGTTGTCGATTGCAACGAAGAAACCATCAAGCTGGGAACCGCGTCGGGCTTTTACGTTGAATCAATCGATGCCGACGGATTAGATGCAGCGATCAACCGCGCCATGGAAACTCGATATCATCGACCGGATGTCTGGGCGCAATTGGTTGCCGCCGGAATGAACCAGGATTGGTCGTGGACACATAGCGCAAAAGAGTACGTAAAGCTTTATGAGCAAACTCTTACCCTTAAGCGCAATTGAGGTGACACTGCCCGCGAGGTTTTTCAAAAATCAGTCTAAAAACTATCGTTTCTGGTAGAGAAGACCGAAGCAATCAGGTAAATCTAATGTAGGTGAGCGATGCAACGTAGTATTTAGCTCCCCCCTGGGACTCTGGTTCAGTGACTTTTGCATTGTTCGGAACGCCCGAACCTGCCACCATCATTTAATATCTAAAGGCCACGCAATGTCACAGGCAGCATCTTTCAAGCATGCCAAGATCAGCGTGGATGCCCTGAATGGTGATGAGCATCCGGAAGCCCTATTCCCAGTTTCATCACCGGGAAAACCGTCGATTGGTCAAAACTCGCACACGCGGTTCGATGTGCTGCGGAATACGTGGACCGTCTATGCGACCGGTCGCGAAGATCGTCCGCACGAGTTTATCGAAGCCGGTGTTACGACGAATAAAAATCTTGATTGCCCGTTTTGCTGCGGCAACGAAGACCAGACGCCGAGCCCAACATGGGTCGGAAAAGTCGTTCGCACCAAAGATTCGGCATTCCGAATCGACACCAATCCGGATGACAAGCAACCATGTGATCCTGCGTGGACGGTTCGAGTGGTTCCAAACAAGTATCCGGCGGTGGACGCGTCACCTTTCCCGTCGGACAGCAAAACCCAGCTACCGCTCGCGCTATCAAACAGCTCGCCACTATTCCCCAGCAGCCCGGTCTTCGGCGGTCATGAAGTCGTCATCGAAAGCCGTCGCCACGCTCACTCGCTGACCGACGTCTCCATCACCGAAGCCGAACTTGTTTTTCGTGCTTATCGTGATCGTTTGCTGCACTTCCGCAACGATCCAAATGTGAAGTACGCCAACGTCTTCAAAAATGTCGGTCAACAAGCTGGTGCTTCGTTATCTCATTCGCACAGCCAGATCGTTGCGACGAACCAAGTCCCGCCGATGATCGAGCAGTCGTTTGGTCGCATGAAACGCCACCGTGCAAGCACCGGATGCTGCCTGATGTGCGACATGGTTCGCGAAGAGCGGCGTCAAAAAGAACGCGTGATCGCTAGAGATGAACACTCCATTGCGTTTTGTCCCTTCGCCAGTCATTTGCCGATGATGGTCCGCGTCACGACCAAGCAACACCAAGAATGCTTTGAAGATCTGGACGATCAATCGCTCCGGTCAGTTTCCCGGATGGTTTACCGAGTGATCGGTTGGCTGGAAACGTTGCAACCCGGTGCGGCGTACAACTATTACCTCAGCACGAAGCCAAGCGGTATCGAAGATTCGTCCGAAGCCTTTCATTGGTCGATCGACATCTTCCCAAGAATCACGCAAGTTGCTGGCTTTGAATGGGCCAGCGGATCGATGATCAATCCGGTATTGCCCGAATTCGCCGCACGCCAGTATCGGTACCGAGCGATCGCGGAAGATCCGCGTCTGACGCTTTAGAGTTTTCCAGTTAACCCTGTAAAATTTGACAGCAAGGCACCAGACTCAGTTTAAGTCAACTCTGCCAAACGCCACAACCGATACAGCTCTAACCAGGAAGCTGCGCTGACACGGTAGACCATTGCTTTGTCAGTTTCATGCGATCTGGCTTTTAACATTCTTGGTCTCCCACCCAGATAGATACCGCTCTATGACTGCTGCCCATCTTTGCTTGGTTCTTCACAACCACCAACCTATCGGCAACTTTGACAACGTCTTCGAGCAAGCGTACCAAGACAGTTACCTTCCATTTCTGGAAGTCTTTGAGCCTTACGAAAAGCTGCGGATCTCGCTGCACACCTCTGGCCCATTGATGCATTGGTTGGCCGAGCGACATCCTGAATACATCGATCGCGTCAGAATGCTGGTTGATGCTGGCCGGATCGAAATTATCGGCGGCCCTCATTACGAACCCATCATGACGATGCTGCCCGCCGAGGATCAGATCGGACAAATCCAAGCCTACAGCACTTGGCTGCATCGACAATTCGGCAGCACGCCGACTGGCATGTGGATGCCCGAACGCGTTTGGGAAACTTCACTGACCCGTAACGTTGTTGACGCAGGCATCGAGTACACCGTCCTGGACGATTACCACTTTCGCGGTGCCGGAATCAGCGACGATCAACTGACAGGTTATTTCCTGACCGAAGACGATGGCCGGATGCTGAAAATCTTTCCCGGCAGCGAACGATTGCGATACACGATCCCATTCCGCCCCGTCGAAGAAACGATTCAATACTGCCGCGAAGTATCCCAGGCGTCACCCGGTGCCGTCTTAACCTTCGGCGATGACGGCGAAAAATTTGGTACCTGGCCCGACACGCAAACCCACGTCTACCGCGACGGCTGGCTAAAGCGTTTCTTCAATGCGCTTTCCGACAACGCGGATTGGCTCAGCACGTGTACGCTGGGCGAAGCCGTTGCACAAACGCCTGCCCAGGGAAAAGCGTACCTGCCCGATTGCAGCTACCGCGAAATGACTCAGTGGTCGTTGCCTGTCGAAGCCCAAGAAACGCTGGACGACCTAAGCCATAGCATGCACGACGACCCACGATGGGAATCGCTGCAGACCTACATCCAAGGCGGATACTGGCGCAACTTCAAAACCAAGTACGAAGAAACTAACGAGATGTACGCCAGGATGATGGACATCAGCCGCCGGGTTCGCGAGGCAAAATCGGACGGCGTCGATGCAGGTGAATTGGCGGTGATCCGCGACCATCTCTATCGTGGTCAATGTAATTGTCCTTATTGGCACGGTGCGTTCGGTGGCGTTTATCTGCCTCATCTCCGCAACGCTGTCTACCAACACTTAATCGAAGCCGACACGCGACTTGATCGTGCCTTGGGCAAAGACGCTGGCACTGTTGAAGCCACCGCCCAAGACTACGACTTTGACGGGCTGCAAGAAGTCCGGCTTAGCAACAACAAACTTTGTGCCTGGATCGCACCCGGCAAAGGTGGCCGTTTGTACGAACTTGATGTCCGCGACATCAGCCATAACTTGCTCGCCACGCTACAGCGACGTCCCGAAAGCTACCATCGCAAAGTTTTGGCCGGACCCAGCAGCGGTGACGAAAACGTTGCCAGCATCCATGACCGTGTTGTGTTCAAACAAGAAGGACTGGATCAGCAATTGCAGTACGACCAGTTCGCCCGCAAGAGTTTGATGGACCACTTCTACGATACCGAAGCAACCCTCGATTCAGTCCACCGAGGTGAATCGATGGAGCGCGGCGACTTTGTCGAAATGCCATTTGAAACAAAAATCCGCCGAGGTAGCGACCGCGTTCAGGTTCAGATGCGCCGCGAAGGAAACGCGTGGGGAATTCCCATCACGATGACCAAAGCGGTCACGATGGTGGCCGACAGCGATCGATTGTCGATTGCTTACCTGTTGGAAAACCTGCCACAGGACCAACCGCTCCACTTCGCCATCGAGATGAATTTCGCTGGCCTACCCTCCGGTGCAGACGATCGCTATTTCAGCGATTTAGACGGAAACCAACTGGGCCAACTCGGCCAACAATTAGACCTTCACGGCGCGACCTACTTGGGCCTGTCCGACCGTTGGCTAGGAGTCGACATTTCGCTAGGCATTGATCGCCCCAGCGGAATCTGGGCTTTCCCCGTGGAAACAGTCAGCCAAAGCGAAGGCGGTTTTGAAGCCGTCCACCAAAGCGTCTGCGTCCAACCCCACTGGATCGTCACCCCCGACGCCAACGGCCGCTGGGCCGTACAAATCGAAATGGCAACCACCTGCGAACCAAGCACCCTCGCCATCAACGACCAGCAAACCATCGAGATCTAATCACAACCAACGAAGCAACTGTCCTGAAACAAGTTCCTTATTTGGCAAACTCTCTCGTAGCTGGGCCCGCCAGGGTTCAGTCGGGTAGAGCTCAACGCCGTGAAGAGTTTTGGTCTCGGAAAACACGTGTTAGTTCGTTTAGCCGCGTGGGCATCGCCCCGCGCGTTCGGTGCCGCACGACGCGCGGGGCGATGCCCAACGCGGTTAAACGATTGAGAAACCCTTCACGGCGTTGGGCGATGCCCATGCGGTTTAACGGATTGTTATTGGTCCGTTACTTCTGCTTCGCGAGCCTTTGCCATCTCTGAAGCCTGGGCCTCGAACTTCTTGGTCAATTCTTGGACGTCATCCTTCAGCGTGTCGCGTTCGTCTTCGCCAATCTCTTTCTCTTTTTCGGCGGTGTCGGCGGCCTTGTTGGCATCGCGACGAATGTTGCGAATCGCAATTTTGGCATCTTCGGCTAGCTCTTTGATTCGCGAAACCATTTTCTGACGCACTTCGGTCGAAAGCGGTGGCACGTTCAATCGAATCAAACGGCCATCGTTTTGCGGGTTCAGTCCAAGATCGCCCGCGACAATCGCTTTTTCAATTTCCTTGATCGTCGCCGCGTCGTAGGGGCGAATCACGATCTGCTGAGGCTCGGGCGTGCCGACCGAAGCTAGCTGTTTCAGCGGAGTTGACGAGCCGTAAACATCCACCTTGATCGAATCGACCAATCCGGGCGTGGCGCGGCCGGTACGGATTCCAGACAGATTGTTTTGCAACACCGAAATTGCTTTTTCCATGCGTTCTTCGGCGTCCATCAATGTTTCTGCGACTGACATGATGCGTCCTCTTTTTGACGAGTGCTGTTGCTAAAAGTAAAAACGTGAAGGGTAAAGATTGAGTCGAAAATCTGGGTCAAGCTTTGCCGATCCAGGTGCCAACGGTATCACCTGAAATTGCTTTGACAATGTTGCCATCTTTCTTGAAGTTAAAGACCAAAATTGGCTTGGCATGTTCATGACAAAGCGCGATCGCGGTAGCATCCATGACCTTCAAGTTTTTTTCAATCACATCCTTGTACGACAAGGATTCGTACAAGACGGCGTGAGGATTCTTTTCCGGATCATCGCTGTAGACGCCATCGACTCGCGTTGCTTTCAGGATCACGTCGGCATCCAATTCTAACGCGCGTTGCGCTGCCGCGGTGTCGGTGGTCACAAATGGGTTACCGATTCCCGCGGCCAAAATCACGACGCGATTTTTTTCTAAGTGGCGAATCGCTCGACGGCGAATGAAGGTTTCGGCGAACTTTTCAATCGGGACAGCCGACATGACTCGGGTTTGCAGCCCAACGTTTTCCAGGGCATCCTGCATTGCCAATGAATTGATGACGGTCGCCAGCATTCCCATTGAATGGGCGGTCGATTCCTGAACAAACGAATTGCTACCCGAAAACTGAGCACCACGCAGAATGTTGCCGCCGCCGATCACGATCGCAATCTGGCATCCACTTTTGTGAGCGTCTGCAATCTGGGCCGCGATCTGGCCCGCTTCTACACCGCTAATCCCACGACCACCACCGTCGGCCAAGCTCTCACCGCTGAGTTTCAAAATGACGCGTTGGTATTGAAGCGATGACGGTTCAGGATCGTTTGACATGAGCGGTATGCAAAAAAAGTAACAGGATGAGTGAGTGGCCGATGAATTAGATCATAAACAAAAAAACCTCGCTGAACCGAGTGGGCCAACGAGGTTTCTTTGTAGTTTGGATTCGGCCAGGACAGGCCTTCAATCACAACCCGAACGCGTAAGCGAGGGATCTACGTGAAATCCCCGGCTTACGCATTCGGGTTGCGAAAAATTCAGTGCTAACCTACTGAAACGCGACGGAATGCAACGATTTCAGCTTCCGAGCTAAGATCCTTGGTAGCAGCTTCCACTGTCTTGCTATCGTCCAAAGCAAAGAACTGGCTCAGCAGACAACGCTCTTGATCCAACAGCGTGTTGTCGGCGATGAAGCGGTCCATCTTACCGGGCACGATCTTGTCCCAGATTTTCTCTGGCTTGCCTTCGGCTTTCAGTTCCGCCTTGATCGCGTCCTCAGCAGCGGCCAAAACCTCCGGCGTCAACTGACGACGACTGGCGAACTGAGGAACATTCTTGACTGGCTTGCCAAGGTTTTCCTTTTCGTTCAATTCATTTTCGGCGATGATCTGTGCTTGAAGCGACTCGCACTCTTTCGCAACAAAATCTGCCTCGAATTCATCGGGATGCAGAATCGATGGGCTCATCGCGGCGATGTGCATCGCGACACCGCGGAAGAACTGCGACGCTTCGTCTTTGCCGCCGTCTTTGTAGGAAACCAAAACGCCGATCTTGCTGCCCGCGTGGATGTACGAGGTGATGTTGTCGCCTTCGATGACTTGAAAGTCCGACACTTCGATCTTTTCGCCGATCTTGCCGGTTTCCAGAACCAAACGTTCGCCGACGGTGGTGTCGTCCATCTTCAGACCGATAACGTCTTCCTTGGTCTTCGCACCCGCGTCCATCGCAAGCTTGGCAACGGTTTCGGTCAATTCGATGAACGCTTCGTTCTTGGCAACGAAGTCAGTTTCGCAGCTTAGTGCCAACAAAATGCCTTTGTTGCCTTCGGTCATCGCGACGACCACGCCTTCGTTGGCTTCACGATCGGCACGCTTGGCGGCGACCTTCTGGCCCTTCTTGCGAAGGTAATCCAAAGCACCTTCCAAATCGCCACCGGATTCTTGCAACGCCTTCTTGCAATCCATCATGCCAGCGCCGGTCGACTTCCTCAGTTCGCTTACGTCTTTTGCTGAAATAGCCATATTTCTTCTTCCTACAAGATCTTAAATTTTCGTTGATTGAAACATTCTTGGAACAGCCCCGACGTCGAAAGGTTCGGGCACGCTGAACCGAAAAGAGGAACGCCGGGCCAATGCCTTGGCTCGGCGTTCGCTTAAATTATTGACCGAACGCGTTCGTCGCCGGCCGCTTTACCAGGAATGGCCTAGCCTTCGGCTGGTGGGTCCGCCGCAGGGGCAGCTTCTGCAACCGGTGCTGCTTCCGCAACGGCCTCGGCCGCTGGTTCCGCTGCAGCAGGTGCGGCTTCGGCAGCAGGTGCGGCTTCCGCAGCAGGTTGCGGTGGCGCGGCTGCTGCTGGAGCTGGTTTCTCGTCGCCGCCCTTGCTCATCGCGTGCTGGCCCTTGCCGGCGATCACTGCGTCCGCCATTTGCTTCAGGATCAATTCGACGCTGCGAATTCCGTCATCGTTACCGGGAATCGGCAAATCGACTTGGCTGGGATCGCTGTCAGTATCGATCAGCGCAACCGTTGGGATGCCCAATCGCTTGGCTTCGCGAACTGCATTGCGTTCTTTGCCGGGATCGACAATGAACAAGCACTCAGGAAGGCGGTTCATGCTGCGCAAACCGTTCAAGTTGCGGTACATCTTGCGGTATTCGCGGTTGAGCGACGACTGCATCTTTTTGCTGTACTCATTGATCCGCTCGCTGGTTCGCAATTCTTCCAGCTCTTCCAGGCGGGTCAATCGGCTGCGAATCGTGCGGAAGTTGGTCAGCGTTCCACCAAGCCAACGCTCACTGACGAACGGCATGCCACAACGAGTTGCCTGGGCTTCGACGGCTTCACCAGCTTGACGCTTGGTACCGACAAACAGGATCAGGCTACCGCCAGCGGCGACTTGGCTGAGGTATTTTTTGGCTCGGAGCATTCCGCGAAGCGTTTCACGGATGTCCATGATGTAAATCTGGTTTTTGCGACCAAAGATGTACGGAGCCATCTTTGGATTCCACAAACTGGTTCGGTGGCCAAAATGCACACCGGCTTCGATCATTTCTTTGACGATCGGATTTGACACTAGCGTAGTTTCCTTAGTTTTTTTCCCGTCGCGGGCTACGAGAGAGAGCTTTGCGGAATCAGATTCGGTGAATCTAATCAGATTCGGTGAACCAAAATGACGCGAAATCCCGACTCCAGGGCATTCGTGGACGTCAATCGACGCCTAACTCACGGTCGCCCTTCGTCCCTTTTGCGAAGGATTTGGGTGTAAAAAACTGCGAGTCCCTAGGAAAGTCCATGGAATTCCCGCAGTAATTGGGATGCGAAGATTAGCGAAACACGGGCGTGGAGGCAAGACACTGTTAAAGACACTGTTAAAGAACACTGTTAAAGACACTGGCAAAGCACCCCGGCAAGACACTGGACTAATCGGTTTTCTGAGCGAGGGATTTTCTATCCAGACAAGATCCCTCGCTTACGCGTTCGGGTTGGCAAACGGGGAACCGTTTCTAACTCAACAAGCTGTTGCGATGCCAGTCGCTAACCACACCGAAGGGCGTTTCCCACCCCCTCTTTGTCGCATCATTAAACCGGGAGTTTATTGCGGATAATGCTATGTGTTTGTCGCGTTAGGTATGCTGCAAGGTGCAACTGCAGGGCACAAACACTCTTTTTCCCGAATCGCGATCTCTTCGTTCATGATCAATGCAACCCGCCGATTCAGTCGTCGAAAGCTATTTTCTGAAACACTGGAAACTCGACGAGTGATGGCGGCGACTCCCATCATTTCCGAATTCCTCGCATCAAATTCGGGTGGCCTGGAAGACGTTGACGGCGATTCGAGCGATTGGATTGAGATCTACAATCCGACCAGTGAGACGTTTAGCCTGGATGGATGGGGCTTAACCGATGACGCCGACGAACCGGACAAGTGGACTTTCCCGGCCGTTGATTTAGAAGCCGGCGAGTCCATCGTCGTTTTTGCTTCGGGAAAAGATCGAGCCGTTGCATCGGAGCAGCTACATACGAACTTCGGCTTGTCTTCAAGCGGTGAATACCTAGCACTCGTTCAGCCCGACCAAACCATCGCTACGGAGTTCGCGCCCGAGTACCCGCCGCAATCAAACAACTTGTCTTATGGATTCGAATTCCAAACCGACACACTGGTCGAACTTGGTGCAACAGCAAGTTACCTGATCCCGAATGCATCCATCGGGAATGCTTGGCAAAGCGTCGGCTTTAACGACAGCGGGTGGAATTCGGGCAACACCGGAATCGGTTTTGGCGTTGCCACGCCTGGCTTTGATGTCCGCTACGTCAAGGCTCAACCGGCAAGCGGATACAACGGGCGGCTCGATAACATCACCGAAGCGGAAACGCTGTTGGCGACACCGGCCTATCAAGCGTCCGTGGCGACGGATCAAGTCAGCGTTATCAACTTTTTAAACACGGGTCTTGGTGGCAACTTTGGTAACGACTTGACGTTTCCTTCGTTGACCATTGGTCAAGACGTCGATCACTTTGCGATCGAGGCAACGTCGATCATCGAAATACCATCGGCCGGCCCTTGGAGTTTTGGCGTCAACAGTGATGATGGATTTCGATTAACGCTTTCCAAAGACGGAGTGGACTATCAATCCGAATGGCCTGGGACACGCGGTGACGAAGATTCGATTGAAACCTTTAACCTGCCAACCGCAGGCGAATACAGCCTGCGGTTAGTCTTTTTCGACGCCGCGTTTGGCGGGTCGGTGGAACTGTTCGCTGCACCAGGCAATCAGCCATCATTCAACAATTCGTTTGAACTGGTAGGCGATGTCGCATCGGGCGGATTGACGTCACTGGCTGGGCTTCCGCTCGACCAACCCGGCCTGGTTCAAACCGACGTGGAATCCACGATGCAGGGTGCGAATGCATCCGCATTCATGCGAATCCCTTTCAACGTCAATGATCGCAATGATATTGACACCGTGTTGTTGAACATGCGGTACGACGATGGATTCGTGGCGTACATCAACGGAGTCGAAGCGGCTCGCAGAAATGCACCAACATCGCTGGCTTTTAATTCCTCAGCAACCGCGGATCGACGGGCCAGCGACGTCCTGTCGCTAGAGCCTATTTCCATTTCCAGCGATTCGCTCGACGCCATCGTGACCGGCGAAAATGTGTTGGCGATTCAGGGGCTAAATTCTGCCGCTGGGGACAGCAGTTTTCTAATTGCACCGGAGTTGATTAGCCAATCAGTTCTTGATTCGTCGCCCACCTTTTTCGCGACGCCTACTCCGGGAACCGCTAACGTGGATCCCGTGCTCGGCTTGGTCGATCGAGTCGAAGTAAGCTTGCCAGCCGGTTTTTATCAATCACCACAAACGGTTGCTCTTTCCACACCGACCCCCGGTGCAACGATCCGCTTTACCACTGATGGGAGTGAACCATCAGCGACTAACGGAACCCTTTACAGTGGTCCGATTCCGATAACCTCGACAACCACGCTGCGAGCGATTGGGACAAAGCAAGACTTCTTTTCGCGACCCAGCGTGACTCGCACTTATCTGTTTCTTGACGATGTCCTGACCCAATCCAACGACGGATCCACCCCAGCGAATTGGCCTACCGATTACGGCAACCGCGCCATGGACTTTGGGATCGATCCGGAAGTCGTCAACATAGAAACAGCGGCGCGGGTCAAAGCCGCTTTGCTGGATCTGCCCACGATCTCATTGACCACCGACCTGGACAACCTGTTCAACCCAAACACCGGCATCTACGCCAACCCGCAGCAAGATGGTCGGGATTGGGAACGGCCTGCGTCGGCCGAATGGATCAACCCGGACGGCAGCGAAGGATTCCAGGTCAATGCGGGGCTGCGAATTCGCGGCGGATTCAGCCGAAATCTCGATAACCCCAAGCACTCGTTCAAACTGTTCTTTCGCGGAGTCTACGGCGACTCGACGCTGGAGTATCCCGTTCATGGCGATCGAGGTGTGTCAGAGTTCGAAAAACTAGATCTACGCAGTCCGCAAAACTACGCATGGAGCAGGGAGGGCAATCCGAGCAACCAATTTGTCACCGAAGCTCTCGCCAGAACGACGCAATTGGAACTTGGTCAACCGTCAACGCGAAGCAAATGGGTTCACTTGTATCTCAACGGCCAATACTGGGGCATGTATCAGACTCAAGAACGGGCCGACGCCAATTTTGCCGAATCCTATTTTGGGGGCGACGCAAACAACTACGACGTGCTCAAACCCGAAGGCGGTTCGGGACTGGCCGTTGAAGCGACCGATGGAAACCGTGACGCATTCGACGAACTGTGGCAGCAAGCTGCCGCTCGCGATGGCAACACCAACTTGCCCGCGTTCGTCGATAACGCAAACTACTTGAAGGCTCAGGGAAAGAACCCCGACGGATCCGACAACCTGAATTATCCAGTGTTGTTGGACGTCGAAAATCTGATCGTTTACATGGTTGATACATTGCGATCAGGCAACCTGGATGCGCCGATTTCCAACTTCCTGGGCAACGAACGCCCCAACAACTTTTTTGCGATACGAGACCGCACCGCACGCGAAGGATTTAAGTACTTTCAGCATGACGCCGAACACGCCTGGCGCGATCCCAACATCGACCGAAACGGCCCCTTCAATTCACCCAACTTCGACAACGATTCGACCTACTTTAACCCGCAGTGGTTGCATCAACAGTTGATGGCCAACGATGAGTATCGGATTGCTTTTGCCGACAAGATTCAAGAAACGTTTTTCAACAATGGACTGCTAACTGTCGAGGCCACTCAAGCGAGAATCGATCAGGCAACGTCCGAAATCGACCTGGCCGTGATCGCTAACTCGGCACGTTGGGGTGATGCACAATCGGGGACACCGCGTTTACGAAGTGATTTTCTAAACGCGATCAACGACCTCCGGAACAGTTTCATTCCAACACGCGTTCCAGTGGCGTTGGAGCAGTTCAAGAACACTGAGCTTAGGTTGAAAGACGGTGCAGGAAATTACACGGTGCAGGTTCCCGCACCACTATTTCCTGACACCGATGCACCCGAATTTTTTGTCGCAGGAACGTCACAACTTGGCGGGGTCGTGGAACCCGGGACCGCAGTCACTCTGGTCGGATCCGAAGGCACGATTCATTACACAACCGACGGCAGCGATCCACGTGACTTTGGTGGCGGCATTAATCCCGCTGCGGCTTCGGTGGCCACTGGAACGACAAACCTAACGCTGATCGAACAAGGATCCGTCTGGAAGTACGACGACACCGGCAGCAATCTTGGGACGACTTGGCGATCGACCGGATTCAATGATTCGCTTTGGCAATCGGGGCCTGCGCCGCTGGGTTACGGGAACGATGGCGAAGTCACGACGGTAGGTTTTGGTGGGGACGCCAACAACAAGCACATTACGACTTATTTCCGAAACCAGTTTACGGTTCCCGCTGGGCAGATCGCTTCGGCGACACTTGACTTGAAGTTTGATGATGGCGTTGCGGTTTACATCAATGGGGTCGAGGTCACTGAAGCGAGACGAAACTTGCCCGCCAACCCGGCTTTTGATCAGTTTGCGACCGGAGTCATCACCGACGCTTCCTTCACCTCGTTTGCAATTCCCAGCAGTTATTTAGTTCCAGGAAACAACACCATCGCGGTGGAAATTCATCAAGTCAGCCGCACCAGCAGCGACATTGGTTTCGACGTTTCATTAGAAGTCGCAACTTTTTCAGATGCAGCGGCTTCGTCAATCAATGTCGATCAAGCGACGCAAATCAAGGCACGTGTTTTGACCAACGACGGAACCTGGTCAGCACTTTCCGATGCGACGTTCGACGTGAACGCGACGGTGCCCGCCGACGCAAGCAATCTTCGATTGACGGAAATTCACTACAACCCGGTTGAAGGAAACAACGCTGAATTCCTTGAGCTTCAAAACATCAGCGACTTCACCATCGACCTTGGCGGCGTGACACTGACCGATGGACCATCGACTGATTTTGTGATCCCGTCAGGTGTTTCACTTGGCCCCGGTAAGTTTGCTTTGATCGTCAGTAACGAAGCAGCTTTCCGCAGTGCCAATTCCACCGACATTGGCGACAAAGTCATCGGACAATGGGCAACGGGTGCGTTATCCAACGGGGGCGAGAACATTCGGTTGGAAGATGCGTCAGGCAACGAAATTGTGGACGTGGATTATGACGATCGTGATCTATGGTCAGTAACGGCGGACGGCAACGGTGCCAGCTTGGAATTGGTGGATCCCGTTAACACGCCAGACAACTTGGCGTCCAAACCGTATTCGTGGCGCGGCAGCGTGACCGTTGGCGGGACGCCGGGTGCCGCACGAGTCGCTCCACAGGGAATCGTGATCAACGAAATCTTGGCACACACGGACTTGCCGCAATTCGATTCAATCGAAGTGTTCAATCCAACCAACACAGCGATCGACATCGGCGGATGGTACCTAAGCGATGACGTGGAAGCACCGCTTAAATACCGAATCCCATTGAACACCAGCATTCCCGCGGGCGGCTACCTTAGCTTTAACGAAACAGACTTTAACACCGGAGCCATCCCGTTCCTGCTTAATTCAGGCGGCGAACAGGCCGTGCTTTCGCAAAGTGACGATGGCATCACCGTCAGTCGCTTTGAAGATGCGATCGAGTTTGCTGCAACCTTCAACGGCCAAAGCCTGGGGCGAATCCCCGGCAACTTGCCGCGTCTAGCTCCGCTGGCTTCCGAATCGATCGGCCGAATCAATGGCGGATTCGCGTGGTCGGATATCACAATCAGCGAAGTTCACTATCACCCAACTGATCCAGACATTACGGGCGTGTCCGATCGAGACCTTGAATTTGTGGAACTGTACAATCCCGGATCGGACGACGTCTTGCTGACCGATTGGCGACTGGCGGTCACCAGTGACACCGACTTGAATTTTGTTTTCGATGGGCAGTCAATTCCAGCGGGCGAAACACTGGTTGCCGTCACCTTTGATCCCGTGATTAACACTGGATTGCGAGACGCGTTTCGCAGTCACTACGGCATCGACCAGAACGTGGTTCTGGTTGGGCCGCTCGGTGACACGCTCAATAACAGCCATGGAATCGTCAAACTGCTGCGCCCCGATACCCCGGGACTTGATGAGACGGAAATCCCCAACGTCCTGTCCGACGAAGTCTTCTACGACGACCAACTACCGTGGGCGATCGCTGCCGATGGCGACGGTCAATCACTCAACCGGATCGCATCAACAACGCTCGGCAATTTCTCCGATAGTTGGACCGGTTCATCACCGACGCCGGGTCAGTATCAAGGCTCAGGAAACATCAGCTCGATCGTTATCAACAACGATCGACAAACACGATCCGAAATCACATCGATCACCGTTTCCTTCGACGGTTCGGTCGATGCAACAGTTGACGACTTTCAAATTACCAATCTTGATACCAACGAAGTTGTCACCGGCGTGCAACTTAACATCGCCGGACAAGTCGCAACGTTAACATTCACCGGCGGCGATTCTGTCGCGGGTGATTTAAGCGATAACAACGAACCAACGTTATCAAACGGAAACTACGAACTAAAATTCAAACGCAGCGGCAGTTTCGCCAGTGTTGCACCGGAACCGATCGACAACTTCTTCCGCAAGTACGGCGACGCTTCAGGCGACGACCTAGTCGGACTCACCGACTTTGCCAATTTCCGCAGCAGTTTCGGCAAAAAAATCAATGAAGACGGTTTCAACAGCAGCCTCGACAGCGACCGCGACGGCCTAGTAAGCCTAACCGACTTCGCAGCCTTCCGCCAAGCATTCGGCAGGTAACGATTGTTGTTTGATTCTGGATGAACCAACAGTAGAATCCGGGGATGTACCGAAAACCGTCAATCCGTTGGCTCACTTGCATCGCACTCATCATAGCTGCGGTTTGTTGGATGGCCGTTGGCGGGTCTGGCGAGTCTACCGCGAAATCGGATGAGACCTTCTTGCCGTTGTTGCCACGTCCACAAGAAGTCGTCTCGCCGCGGGCATTTGTTTCCAGCGACGGTCAGTTTTCGCTTGAGGTTTGGCCGAGTGATCAAAATGGCGTAGGTGGGGCGACGTACAAGCTACGCACTGGAACGGAATCGCTTTGGTCAATGCAACATCCGTTCACGCTTGTGAACGTGTGTCTGACCCAAGCGGGTGAAGCGATTGGCTACGCCTATAGCCACGGGATTCAAGGACGAGTACATGGGGATGGCTACGGGGATTTTCAGGTCGTGATCCTGGATCGTTCAGGAAAGGTCCGTCTAAGAGACCGCGTCGAGCGAACGGGAAGCCGGTTCCTGCATGAACCTCCCAGTCCAATAGCGGATGGGTTGATTGTGCATGAGGAACACGATCATTTCTTTGTGCAACTGTTGGATCCTGACGTCAATCGACGTCAACCGACTTGGTGGTCTTACCAGATTTCGACCGGGACCAAAAATGCTGAAGTACAACCACCGACCATGCGAGATGAGCATTCGTCGCATGGTTTCGTGATTGCCGCTAAACCGATTGCTGGCACGCCGCTGACAATCGTGCATCAATCCCATTCTTGGTCAGGTTACGGCCGCGACGGCAATGACGAATACGGCGCGAGATTCTTTGTTGTCGACCAGAAAGGAAGACTGATTTGGAACAAACTGCTACGTCACGACTATCAAGTCGCCCATACCGATAGCGACGCTAAAATGGACGGTGAAAATGAAAAGATTAACAAGTCAGTAAGAAATCGCATTTTCCAATTCGGAGGTATCCTTCCAGACAAAAAATCGATGGAGTTCGAACTCTACTTTGCACGCGATTCACGGCGGGTCACCTATCGTGTGGAACGATCCGCAGAACAGAACTCCACCACGAACAGTTCGGAACAATTAGCCTGGAACGTCACCGAAGTCGCCAACGAGCCATCGAGTCTGCCGCAAATCGCAACAGCGAAACAGGATCAAGCACTTCGCGAAACGTTGCGAATCGGACAGGATTCACGAATCCAAGTTGCTGTCGTGGCTGCAAATTTTCCGTCATTGAAACCACTGTCATCTATCGAACTGGCGCAGCGCGAGCCAGAGTCACCAATCCATAGCATCTATCATTTCGCGGGCGGTGGACCGGGCCGGCTAGCTTTCATCCGATCAATCCCCGGCGGCCAGAACGTGTTCGTGTTGGTCGGTCTCGATGGCGAGTTGGTGCTGGAATTCAAACTTCCTGAACATCCCGCCGAAGGTCGGTGGCAGACTTGCTGGCTACAAGGAGATACGTTTTTAGTTACCGTCTCGCCGTACGGAGTGGAACAAAAGTCGACCGCATGGGTTTTGGATACTAAGAGTGAATCACTCTCGAAACTAGATGCATTTGATTGCGATTCCATCGATGACCTTGCTCGCCTACCCGATGGTGGTTTTGCAGCCTTGGCAACTGCTCGATATGAATACACGATGGTGTCGGGCCTGCATGGATTTTCCCCTGACGGACGATCGCGTTGGCATATCGAGCAGGACTACTCAAAAGGTCCGCAAGCCTTGTTCAGCCCGGAAGCGATCACGCTGACATCATCGGGCGAAGTCGCTGTTCTGGACAACATTCGAGATTCGCTGCAGTACTTTTCGCCCCAGGGTCAGTTTCTTAGATCCGTCGATTTGAAAGAAGCATGGGGCCGCGAGCCGAACTACCCAACCGACCTGGCAACAACACCCGATGGGTTAGTCGTTTACGATTTCGACGCTGCCAAACCGTATGTGCGAGTGGATTCCGAAGGTAAGCAACAGTCCTGGTTTCAACCACGTCAGGCTGATGGACGAGTCGTTGACTGTGCTGATTTCGAGACGGATTCGAGGGGTTTTGTTTGGGTGACGGATCGGCATGCACTGCTACGTTTAGACTCCCAAGGCGTCGTGGATCGAATCATCGGTGCCCAGCCTGATCCGAATCAACTTCGCAATGTCGCGATGTTAGAAATCGATCGTTTGGGCAAGCGATATGTTGTCGATCAGCAATCTGCGACCATCCACGTTATGAACGCGGACTGGCAACTTCAGCACCGATGCGTGGTGTCCCCTGACGACTTTCGTGGCGAGTTGTTTCAGCCGCTGTTGACCGTTACCGACGACGGAGACGTATCAGTGTGCGTATCAACAGTTGGACGCAGAGGGCACTTCGTTCGCTTTTCAAAAACAGGTGAACCTATAGTCGTCCCGCCATCGCAGGAATGGAAGGGAAGACCTGGGCCAGGTACCCGCACGCGAATCATCGAAGACTATGACTCGTTGTTCTGGATCGAAACTGACGACTCTGGCAAGCGAACCAAACAAAAAATCACAGCCCGTCCCGATGGTCACTGGTTCGAACGAATCATCGATGTGCGTTTTGACGATGACGGATGTTTCGCTGTGTTGGCTGAAAGCGATTCGCTGAAGGAATGCTCGATCAACTTATTTGACGCGTCAGCGAATCCGCAAAAGGTGATTGTGTTACCGAAAGAGGTTGGTGACTCCCCCAAATTTGACTATCGAGAAAAATACCTCGCCGTGATCGGAAATAGCATTCTGCTTTGGATGGATCTTGACGGCCGCATGATCGCCAGAAATGAACTGCAACCTGACAGAACAAAGCTGCCGTCCCCCAAAATCGTGCCCGGAAAGCACGAACTAATCCTGTCGCCAGGGCGTGGAACAAGCTTGGTACGCTTTGAATTGCCATAAAAAAACTCTGAGCCTCGATCGATCGAGGCTCAAACATACAGAGGGCCGCATGATCCGGGGGCGTGATCCGAACCTAAACTTAAACTCAAACTCAAACTCAAACTCAAACTCAAACTCAAACTCAAACTTAAACTGAAACTTAAACTTAAACTCAAACTTAACATACAGAGGGCGGCGTGATCCGGCCGCGTGATCCGGGGGCGGAGCACAACGCCGTGAAGGGTTTCTAAATTGTTTAACCGCGTGGGCATCACCCCGCGCGCCGTGAGGCCAGCACGACGCGCGGGGCGATGCCTGGCCTGATAAAAATCATTGCAACGCAGCAAATTGCTTCGGCTAACTGTTAAACGAAACGTGACGACTATTTAAATAAATCAACAAGCCGCCAAGAGTTTCGGCAACTCGACAAACCGAAAGTCTTGGCGACTTTCGCTACCAATTTTCCCGCCAATAATCGTTCAGACGTTTCCAAGCCGGACGTTCTCTTACGCGTCCAGTGGCTCTCGGTGGTCAATGTGCCGCGGGAATCGATTTCGGGCGCAAGTCTCTTGTCAAATCGTCTGCCACCATTTCTTCGAGCACGCATTTCCGGTGTGACAAAAGACTTTGCTGCAGCGAATCGTCCCAAGGGGTTTCGATGATCGTTTGGGTCGCTGGCAGATCGAGATTGGTTTTAACAGCGGCCCAGTTTAACGAGCCAATGCGAAGCCATGGACCGTTGGGGACATTGATTTGCGTGAGAAACGCTAAGAAAATGCCAAGAAATCGGACACGTCTGGCGAGCGGCCAACGCTTGTGAATTGGCAACAAATGATAACATTCAGCGAGAATGCTGATTATCGAGAGAAATCTAAGCCGTCCATCGTGACGATTGAATGAATCTCTATCGCAGTCAACCAACCGCTGTCGGTCGGTGCTTCGCGATAACAGACTTGCAGTTCTTTTATTTCGCCAGTGTGCGACGCGCCCTTTGTTTGGGCGAACGCTTTGACATCGTCAGGAGAAACCTGGCAAGCTGCCATCAAGTTTGCGAGCGCGGACGTGGGAAACGGCGTTCCTTTGGGGCGAATCGGTGGCTTTGATCGGCGCTGTGACGTCCGGCCGTATTGCCAAGGTAGCGGTAATGGTTCGGTGCTGGCGATGATCCATACGGAACAGGTTCCTGAGGACAAAGTGTCGTCGGCGGTTCCCGAGGATTCTTGGCCTCCGATCAGCGCAGCATCACCCGGAATCGAAATCGAAAGCATGCTCTCGAGTTGCTGGAGCGAAGGTGGTTCAGGTTTGCCCCGGCCGCAGCTCGGCAGTGCGAGCAGGATCAGGGCGAGCGAGATTTTCCGAATCATGGGCTGCAATAAAGCTACTGATTCCCTTGGATATTTTCGGCACCGTTGATGCTACCGAGCGACCACCAAAGTGGCAAATCAATGGAATCCGATCGAAAGCTAACACTTCCGTCAGCCATCAATACATGCACGCCGCCGGTGTGATAGCTTCCGGGCGTGACGATATTGTTTCCGTCATCTTCACCGCCATAGAGGTGACAGTTTCGTTTGCCGATCGGCATGACGTGCATGTAGGTGTTTGCAGCAAAAGTCCATCCGCTGATCCAAGCATGTCCATGCTTTTCTGCATAGCTGGGATCACTCTGCGTTACCGATCCGCAATAATTCACCCAATTGTCGAGTGCCCGTGAAGTACCTGAACCACCACAAAAAGACTGCATGTTTTCATCAATACTGTCAGGCACGTAGGAGCCGCCAAATGGACTCTCTACGACGGGAGCCACACTGATCTTCCGTTCCGAACTTGCTGCTGTATTGGACAAGCCATCAGTGATGTCCCGGAACTTAACGTTGGGAACGTGCCAAGGATCGACGATCGAGGGATTGTACAAACCGAAAACACCGTTCTGTCGAGCAAGCGGATGGGTGTCACCTGGCCAGTGGGAGTCCTTCGGCCATCCGACATTGGCTGCGTAGCTGCCGGGAGCCAACTGTTCCCCATCTTCGTGTAATTGGACAACTGCCGCTGGATCCGAGGGACACAAGTAAGTTTGAACGAGCGTTCTTGCGGCTACCGCGTTGGGATGACTCGGTGCAATGTCGTAATTCAGGTACTCGCCACTGAAGGTGAAATTGCAATGGTTGGACAGTGACTGCTCGAAGTCAATCTGGTCGTACAGACTGCTTTCTTCGACAAATGGCAACAGCATGGAAAGCCAACTGTAGAATCCGTGCCCGCACGTGCCGCCTTGTGAATCGGGTCCGGTCGTGGTGGTTGGAATCGAGCGGTGTGCCGAATGGTAGTTGTGCAATCCTAGTCCGACCTGCTTCATGTTATTGAGGCATTGGGTTCGTCGCGCCGCCTCTCGCGCCGCTTGGACAGCGGGCAATAAAAGCGCAACCAGAATACCAATGATCGCTATCACGACCAGTAATTCGATCAGCGTGAAGCCGATTCGGGAATCGCGTCGATTGGAGGAGTCCATGTCAGTTGTCCTTGGGGATGTCGTTTGAATGATTGTATTTTTTTGAAACGTTTAGGCGTTTGTCCAACGCATCGGACTGTTCGGAATCGCTAAACCGAGGGA
This sequence comes from Rubripirellula obstinata, assembly GCF_001642955.1. Classification (GTDB taxonomy): domain Bacteria; phylum Planctomycetota; class Planctomycetia; order Pirellulales; family Pirellulaceae; genus Rubripirellula; species Rubripirellula obstinata. Next base: position 29,810 of record NZ_LWSK01000046.1, read on the forward strand.
CGATTTTGGGGCCAGGCCAGCGCTGCCTATCGGACCTGTCGTCGTCGGCAAAGCAGCTTGGTAATGATTGCGAAACTCGCCGAGCGATTGAGTCAGTCAGTTTGTGTTTGTTTTGTTTCGCATAGTCCAGCTCCAACAGGCCAGTCGCTAGCGTCATCAGTTCGGACTTTTCCGGGAAATCTTGGTTCGGTTCCTTCGCGGACTCCTTGGCACGCGAGCGGCAAAAACGGATCCAGTTCGCAGCGTTAAAGTACTTTTTTCCAGGGTCGGGTGAAAGCCTTACTGTCGCTGCGGAATACTCCAGCGATGGATCGCTCAGCGAGACCAACCGAGATTGGTTCTGCTGGGACTTCCACTGACCTAAGTATAGCAATCCAACGCCTGAACGATGTCGCAATAACGGGTCGCTGATGCTGTTGGACTCACGGAATTGGTCACATCGATTACGCACTCGATTCCAATCCAACCATTCCGATCGCTTACTTCCCACCAACGCCACCATCGGTGCACCGACACGAAAGTGATTCATGAACAGGTGAGTTTCTGGGAAAACGCTGGCGAATGTCTCCGCAATCCGGCGGAAATGCTCCGGTGTTAATTGGTACATCGGAAGCCATTGGCAAAAAATGCCATCAGACTTCAACGCTTCCCTGACCGACGAAAAGTGCTCGATGCTATACAGACGCGATGTCCCCGGGGACCAGGGAAGAAACAGATCCCCAGTGATGACATCAAAACGATCCGGCAGCGAAGCGAAGTAAGTTCTACCGTCGCCGATCACCACCGAAGCTGATTGATTTGAAAAAATGTCGTGGTTGAAATCTTGAAAGTAACGTTCGGCCGCACGGGCAACCGATGCAGATATCTCAATCGCTTTGACTTCGTTGACTGACGGAATCGCCAAAGCCGCACCGGGCGTGATGCCGGTGGCCAGCCCGATGCAACCGACGCTGGACGGATTTTTGTGCAGCACGATTGGCAGCAACACTTGACGCTCTTGATCAAAACGGACTGCGGTTCCACCAAGCACGTATTGATTGTCGACCAGGATCGACCGGCCACCGTCACGAGTTTCCATCACTGCAACCGTCCCTTCGCGGCCCGATTGGATATCAATCGCTTCGATGCCCGGCGGTGGATTGACGACTGGCAGGAAGGAATTGATCAGCCCCATGGTCAAAACAACCATCGCCGACATCGAAGCCAGCACCCGACTGCCATACCTGGACTGCGACGGTTTACTGAACAGAGAGATCGTAATGGCGGCCAGAACAAACCCCAAACCGATCGCGGCTAGTGCGCCATAAACGCCTAGTCGGGGCAGCAAAACTCGATAAGTAAGTTCCGCGCCCAGTAATCCACCCAAACCATTAACCGCCAGCAGCAACCCGAGCCGTTGGCCAGCCTGCTTGGGTGAGCAGTCGCGACCGGCGACCGCGACGGCTAGCGGAAAGATCAATCCGGAAACCAGCCACGCGGGACCGATCGACAACAATGCCAGCAAGCCGAGCTTGATGAAGAACTGCGTGGCACCCCCGTTATCAGCAAACCAGTTGGATCGCTCGGCGATGCCCATGAAAATTTGCGGAGCCAGCACGACAAGGATTCCGCAAGCAACCAGAATCAGGACGGTCGTTCGCTCCTTTGACTTCGAGACAAATGTTGACTCAAAGCGGGCGAAAATCGCGGCGGAGGTCCCCAACGAAGTGATCGCGCAAAACAGAACCGCTGCCGGTGAAAACAGTGAGATCGTTGCCACCAACTGAAACATTTGGAACGCAGCAACCTCCAGCGACAATACCGCCATGCCAGAAAAGAACGCCAAGCCAATCTGCTGGCTTAGCGGATTTGGCGTTGGCGCAGCTTCCTTGTCTTTTGATTCGCTTCTCAGTGTTTTTTCTTGGCCGTCTGTCACGTTTGCGGAAGCTCTGGCGACAAACAGCAACGCGACACCAACCGCGCCGTCGATGGCGCCTGCAAGTAACATCGAGGCAAAATTACCCAGTTGTGGTAGAGCCACCATCACCGTCAGCAGCACACCGCATGCGCCACCCAAGGTATTGATGGCATAAAGGGTGATGCCGGATCGACCCAAACCGCCACTGCCCAATCGCAACACACCAGCAACGATCAATGGGAACGAAAGTCCCATCAATGCCGACGGCGGAAATACAAACCCCAGCGTCAACAGCGACTTGATGACGCCTTCGCTATTGCCCAGCGAAGATTGCGAGCCGATGAGCGGCCAAATCCATTCTGTTAATTCAGAAAGGAAGATCACCGGCAGCACCAGCAATGGAATGCATAGCTGCACCAAACCAGCCAATCGAAGCGGGTTTTTCGTGCGGCCAACCAAAAGTGCCGCGACGGCAGAACCGATCGACAACCCCAGAAAGAATGTTCCAAACACTCGTGCCGATGACTCGGCGCTTGCGCCCAGTAAATCGACCAGCCTTCGGGTCCAAAGCAGTTGATGCCCCAGCGCCGCCATCCCACTTAGGAAGACCAGAAGCCCGAAAAGAATTCCGGACTTCCGTTCACCAAGAGCTAGAGGGAATTGGGGCATACAACAATTTTCCAATGGCGAGAAGTCACTTTTGACTTCGCAAGATCAGTGCAGAACAACCGTTTGCGGCTTGCGTCGGCGGCGCGCGTACCAGCCCAATGCACCAAACGAAATGAGCGCGAGACTGCTCGGTTCGGGAATAGCAGTTAAGTCGCCAACAACAAACCTGAATGTTGTGGGATCGCTTTCGACTAAGTTTCCGTTCTGAAAACCGCTGGCTGTCAGTTGGATGTCGTAAACGCCTTCCTGAGTAAAACCGAACTGGTAATGGTCGTGACCGGTCAATCCGACGTTCAGCATGTTGTCATTCGGCGGCTGTCCAGGAACAACCGCAGTCTGCCAGAAAACGTCCAATGCACCATTGTTGACCTGCCACAGAGCAAAATTTCCTGGACCATCGACATCAGTCATGCTGAGCGTGAGGGACGCAAAACCGGACGACCCAAAGTTGTGACTAGCAATTCCCAAAAACGGTACGCCGGCATCTTGGCTTCGAGGCAACATCCAAAGAGGCTGGTTGCTTTCCAAACCCAGGAAGCCCAAAGGAACCGAAAAGTTCGTCATTGTTGAGCTTGGGACACGCACAAAGTAATCGCTCGTATCAGCTTCAAAGACGCTCGTTTGCACGACGTCGTCCAAAACCGCGCCCTCACCGAATTCAAAAACTAAATCAATGTCGCTTCCGCTTCGGTAAGCGACACGAATATCAGCGTGTCCTGCAGAGTATTCGGTAAGCGCTGCCTCGGCGTTGTTCAACGATAGTGCGATCACTGCCGAGACGCAGTAGATCAAAGCTGCTTTTGTAATGAGATGATTCATCTCAACCTCCTGAAGGAGTTTCAATAAAGGATGTAAGGAAAGGAAATGAATTGTCCTGAAATAATTTCCACGTTTGGAAATATCTTTCGCAGCAGCGCCGCCATGCTGACACTGTGAAGCAATTCTAAATTGTTAAACCGCGTGGGCATCGCCCCGCGCGTCTTGCGGTGCGAAACTCGTGGGGCGATGCCCACGCGGCTTAACGGTTTGGCATCATGTTTTACTGGAAACAAAACCGGGAAGATGTAACGTGACAAATCCTACAGTTGTGATTAGTAACGAAGTCGGGAGAACGAAGTCGGGGGGCGGGGCATTCGTCGTGACGTCAAACAACGCCCCCCGATCCTTCCTAAGTTTTCAATCAAATTCGTATCTGAAAGACTTAGGATCGACGCCTTCTTGCCAGACCAGCGAAAGCCCCCAGCGATGCCAACATTGCAAAGCTGGTCGGTTCAGGAATCGCGGTGGCACTACCCACAGCAAACCTGAACGTCTCTGTGTCGGTTGCGGTACCGCCTCCGGCGAGATTTCCAGACGCCGTCAGCTCAATCTCATAAACACCTTCCTGCGTGAAGCCGAAGTTGGCGTGACCGTGCTCTCCAACCATCAAGCTGAATGTATCAGCAGAAATCGTCCCACCGTTGGTTTGCATGAACACCGTTTCGTCTCCGGGCACAGACCCTTCACGCCACAACGCAAAATCTCCGGGACCGTTGAAGTCCGTCAGCGTCAGCGTAATGTCTGAGGTGAAATCACTGGCTTCCAGTTCCTCGGCGGCAAGGCCAACAAAGGGAAGACCCAAATCCTCGGCTCCAGTCATTGAGCCGTTGGAATTGGACTCAGGGAGAACCCAGTAGTTTTGTCCACCAAGAGAGTTCGTTCGAAAAGCGTTGTCTGCTACGCGAATGTAGGCTTGATTGGGTTCAAGTTCTAAATCACTGCCCGGATCACTACCGTTCACACCGTCTTCAAAGTGATAGTGAAGTTCGAGTTCGTTTCCACCTTCGTAGCCGATTCCAATGTCACCGTGTTCCTCGAACCACTCAGTGACCGCAGCCGAAGCGTTGCTGGCAAGCAGGCTTAGAGCTGCAAAGCAGCAGAGGTGAATTGATTTTGTAAACAGGTTTCTCATGTTTTTCTCCAATAGAAGTTAAATTCAAAGTGTTGTTGGCGACGTTTGTTTGGGGGCGTCGCCGATCATGGAAGTCCATCACAACGGTTACTTACCGCGTGTGGTAATCATGCCTCCGGTGCAGAGACCAGGAACAACCCTGGGACTCACGATCCATCGGCGTGGTTTGTTGGTGTTGAAACTCTTTCCCGCAAAGCAAGGCCCAGGAATAGCCCGCTCACCTCGATTGCTTCACAAGCAGTAGCTTCACAAGCATTCGTGGAACGAAGCAGCATCCATCAAATGGGCGCAACAGATCTACGGAGAGAGTTCAGTCGCATTCAGGGCCTACGAATAATGCGCAGCAGTCCTCTGACTCTCGATCTAAACAAGATCTAGAAGCAGTCCGCCGGTGGACCCCGAGAAAATGGGATCGAGAAGGGCGTTGATTTGGCGGAAACGGCGTGAACGACCTGCGCGAAATCAACCAACAGCATGCTTGGTCGAACGGTTTCAAACCGCCAAGCGACGCCATTGGATGTTGCCAAGTACTGGCAAAGCGAACATGAGCCCGAACCATGATCATCGTGCGAATGCTGCGATTGGGTTTCGGTGACCGCAACACGCTTGGTCAATTCGCGTTCGCTTGTCGCACCGTGTGCATCGGGACAATGGCAACAAGCACGGTTCGCTTGAACGAAACCTTTGTCCACACCAATTTGCGTTGCGGAGTCGCATCCAGATTCACATCCATTGACATGCAACCACGCGGGAGCACGGCCAATGAAGGCCGCCCCACATAGAAGAATGACGACAGTTGCGCGGGCTACTGGGAACATCGGATGCGTTTTAGGGACAATTCAGTGATGGCTTGGGGAAAGAACCAAGCAGCTTGGGGCAAGTTTCACTGCAGTCAAAAGTTCCCCAAGTTGAGTCGGACTATAGCGAAAATGCGGCTTAATGCAACCCAATTGCAATTACGGCGGGTCTTTGGACGCTAAGGAGACGTTAGACACTGTTTAAGGAAATGTTCTTCGCCGTATGGGAGTGAGAGCGGGTGACATTGGGCATTGTGGATTGGGAAATCGGGCAGTTATTTCGGGACAGCCGATTAGCGTGCCTGCACCCGCCTCCATGCCCCCATGACTGGTCCGCTGTTGGCCTCGACGATTCCCAGCCTTGGCTGCTACATTACCGGGCTACCATTTTCCCCTCCTAGAATGCTGCTTAGCGCTTGGCCGCCCTGCCGTGATTTTAATCCTTAAAAACAAAGCTACCGACGGGCAGATCGACCATGTTCTGGCTCGTGTGGAAGAGCTAGGGTTGCAGCATCACCTTAGCCGCGGAACTCACCGAACGATCGTCGGGATCATCGGTGACGAAGACAAGCTCCGCGAAGAACCTTTGCGAGCTATTTCCGGGGTCGCTGAAGTCATTCCTGTGCTACCTCCCTTCAAGCTCGCCTCCATCGACGCTCATCCTGATCCCAGCGTGATTGACGTTTCAGGCGTCAAAATTGGTGGCGGTAACTTGGGAATGATCGCGGGCCCGTGCAGCGTCGAAGAGCCCGACCGCATGTTCCGCATCGCTGAATCGGTTGCCGAGTCGGGAGCGAACCTGTTTCGCGGCGGAGCTTACAAGCCTCGCACCAGTCCCTACGCGTTTCAAGGCACCGGCGAAGATGGTTTGAAACTGTTGCGTGAAGTTGGCGATAAGTTTTCGATGCCGGTTGTCACCGAAGTCACCGACCCCAGGCTGGTTGAATTGGTTGCCGGTTACGCCGACATGCTGCAAGTCGGTGCTCGCAATATGCAGAACTTTGCACTGTTGACCGAAGTCGGGAAAACCAAGCGACCGGTTTTGCTGAAACGTGGAATGAGCGCCACGATTACTGATTTGTTGATGTGTGCTGAATACATTTTGTCGCAAGGCAACCCGAATGTCGTGTTGTGCGAACGAGGCATCAAGAGTTTTGATCCGTCCACGCGAAACCTGTTTGACGTTGCCGCGGTGCCGATGGTTCATAGCCTGTCGCACCTACCCATCATCGTTGATCCGTCGCACGCGACTGGCCGACCTGATTTGATTCCCGCTTGTGCATTGGCGGGCATTGCCGCTGGTGCGGACGGCGTCCATGTCGAAGTCCACGACTGTCCCGAAGTCGCCAAGAGCGATGGACCGCAAGCATTGTTACCTGAACAGTATGCCGAACTGGCTGGCCAAATGAGAAAGATGGCAGAGCTGCTTGGCAAGCAAATATCCCCCTTACCGGAGACACTGGTTTGACCCGTCGAATTTTGATTGCTGGAAACTGGAAGATGAACACCCGCAGCGCCAGCGCTGTTGAACTCGCCAAGGCTGTCGTGGCCAAGGTTGGTGAAAATCCTAAGGTCGATGTCGCGCTTTGCCCGCCGTCGGTTTACCTAGCCGCTGTTGCGGACGTCGTCGCGGGAACACCCGTCGGTCTGGGTTCGCAAAACGTCTACGCCGCCGACGATGGTGCGTACACCGGCGAAGTCAACGCATCGATGTTGACCGATGTCGGATGTCGCTACGTCATTTTGGGCCACAGCGAACGCCGCGCGATCCTGGGCGAAACCGATGCCATGATCAGCGAGAAATTGCACGCCGCACTGGCCGGTAACTTGGTGCCGATTGTCTGCGTCGGTGAAACGCTGGAAGACCGTGAAGCTGGCAACACTGAAAAGGTCGTTGAAACGCAAATCCGCGGATCGCTTGCGGGGCTGGATGAAGTCCGAGCCGCTGGGATCGTGATCGCTTACGAACCGGTTTGGGCAATCGGAACTGGCAAGACAGCGTCGCCGGAGCAGGCCGAAGAAGTTCACGCGTTCCTGCGTAAGTTGCTGGGCGAGATCTTTTCGGCCGATGTCGCTGACCAAATCGTCATTCAGTATGGCGGCAGCGTCAAACCTGGCAATGCCAAGGAATTGCTGGGCCAACCGAATATCGACGGAGCACTCGTTGGTGGTGCCGCACTGAAGGCAGAAGATTTTATAGGAATCATCGAACCTGCTTAGGGCTTGGCCTTTGCAGTAGTAGCCTGTCTATGAAAACGATAAACCAATCGCAATGGTGAGCCGCTGACCGTAAGGCCTCGGGCTTGCTCGGTTTGCCCGGCCGCTTACGCGTCGCGGCTCACTTTGACATTTACATACCGACGCCCCCAAGGGCAACAGTGTATGCCCGGCCGCTTACGCGTCGCGGCTCACTTTAATCGACAAACCGAACACTGGCCGGTGGGAACCGGCTCTACAATTTCCAACTACCCTCACACGCAAAATAACTATGTCAATCGTTTTACTTGGTTCGCTCTCGGGCATGTTGCTCGGATGGCTGATGGGATTTTTGTCCCTGTTCTTGATCCTGTTGATTCTTGTCCAACGCGGTAAAGGCGGCGGGCTCAGCGGTGCTCTTGGCGGTCCCGGCGGACAGAGTGCGTTTGGCAGTAAAGCCGGCGACACGTTCACCGTCATCACGGTCGTCGTCGCAAGCATCTGGGGATTCACTTGTGCGTTCACGATGTGGTTGCTCGGGACGCATGCACCCACCACCGCGATCACGGATTCAGCAATGTCGGCTGGCCCCAGCGAAGATGATGCAGCCGCAGACAGCGGATTGATCGTTCCACCGATGGACGGTGGCGAAGCCGGTTCGATCAGCGACGGCATCGGACTTAGCGGGATCGGGGATGCCGAATCCAGCGAAGGTTCAGAAGCTGCAGTGGAAGAAGGTGCAATGGAATCGTCCGACGCTGAAGAGGTTGAACTGACGCCTGCTGACAGTGAGTCTGCGGACACGGAAGAAGCTAACACCAACGCACCCGAAACTGAAGCAAAACCTTAGTGTCTCTTTCGACTTGCGATGGTGTTCGCAGCATGACCGGCCAAGGTCATGCGAGCGACGAAGGGACACTCGGTACAATCCGAGTCGAAGTCCGAACGGTCAACAATCGCGGACTCAAATGCAATCTACGGCTCAGCGATTCGCTCTCAGCGATGGAGGGCAAAGTCGATGCGTTGGTGCGATCCTTGATTTCTCGCGGCAGTGTTTCTCTTTCAGTTTCCTATCGCCAACCGGCGGGGCTTAGCATTCCGCCAATCAATGTGGATGTTCTGACTGCCTACGCCAACAAGCTAGCGGAAGTCAAAGCGGGCGTTGTCGGCGACGCTGTTGTTTCGATCGACTTGGCATCTTTGATGACATTGCCCGGCGTCATTTCGTCGGACCGCGGCGAACGAAGTGAAGACGAAGGTTTGTGGCAGTTCGTTCGTGGCGCGATCGATGCAGCGATGAGCAACTTGGATCAGATGCGGCAAACCGAAGGCAGCAACATGGCGACCAGCCTGCGATCCGATGCGGCCGTGATCGCTGAAAGATTGGAACAGATTCGCGAGCTGGCCCCCGGCGCGGCCGATCATTATCGCAATCGCTTGGAATCCAAAATCCAGCGAATTTTGACCGAGCGAGAGATCGAATCGCAGCCGATTGATCTGTTGCGGGAAGTCCAGATTTACGCCGACCGGGTCGATATCAGCGAAGAGATCACGCGGCTGGAAAGTCATTTGCAGATGTTTGACAGCGTGATTGCGGGCGAAGCCGAACAGAATGGCAACGCCAAATCCGGCGGGCGTCCTGAACCGATGGGGCGGAAACTTGACTTTGTGATTCAGGAAATGTTTCGCGAAACCAACACGATCGGAAGTAAGGCTTCCGATTCATCCATCTCGGCTCATGTGGTCGAAATCAAGTGTGCGATCGAACGGATGCGAGAACTCGTGCAGAATCTAGAGTAAGATCTGGCATGGCAAGTGAATCGAAGGGACGTTTGATCATTGTTTCCGGCCCCAGTGGAGCCGGAAAGAGCACTGTGTTGCGCGAGCTGCGGAGCCGCTGCGAATTGCCGCTGGCGGTCAGCGTTTCAGCGACCACGCGTCAGCCCAGGCCCGGGGAAATCGACAAAGTTGACTATTTCTTTTTGTCTCCCCAGGAATTCGAGCAGCGAAGGAAAGACGGCGAATTCCTGGAATGCAAAGAGGTTTTTGGACGCGGGCACTGGTACGGAACCCTTCGCGATCAGGTCGCCACTGGCCTAAATCAAGGCAAGTGGGTTATTTTGGAGATCGATGTGCAGGGGGCGATGACGATTCTGGATAACGATCTGTTCAACCCTGTTACCTTGTTCCTGCATCCCGGCAGCATGGAAGAACTCGAAAACCGGCTCCGATCCAGGGGCACCGAAGACGAAGCCGCCATCACCGCCCGGCTGGAAACCGCGGGCCGCGAAATGGCGTTCATGCATCATTATCAATACGAAATCATCAATGGCGACGTTGACATTGCTGTCACCGAAATCTGCGAAATCTTGAAAGAGAAAAAGGGAAAACAATCATGCTCGAAGAGCTAAAAGAAGAAGAAATCGTCAACAAAGTCGGTGGCCGTTTCAAACTCAGCACGCTGATCCAAAAACGCCTGGTCCAACTCAACCAAGGCAGCCGTGCGTTGGTCAGTGTTGATACTCACGACAAAATGTCGATCGTGTTGCAAGAAATTGTGCAGGACAAGATCGTTCTGAACATGGAAAACGAAGTCGAAACCGTTCCCGATTTGGACGCAGCGATGGCCGCCGCGGAAGGTCCAGAATTGGATCCGTCGGATCTGTAAGCGACCAGGCAGATTTTGGTTTGCCTAGCTGGACAGCGTGAGGGTCGGAGGACGCGGCATTCATTGACGCCGCATTAATGACGGCACTTTAGGCCCGGAGGGCCGGCAGCTCCCTGCCGGGTGCGCGAGCACCCGGATGACTGCCGTCCACATCATTATCCTTGCTCGGTTTCGCGGCTATGCCGCGAAACCGAGCAAGGAAAATGGGAAATTCAGTGCCGCCATCCGTGGATTTACATCCCCGGCAGAGAGCTTCCGTCCCGCCGGGACTATTCACGAACGTTCCGATCGTGGAGCGATCAAGGACTATTTGCATTGAACCTTTCGACGTCCCTCAACAAAAGTGGCGACAGGAAAAGTGGCCTCAGTAAAAGTGGCGACATCAATCCGGCAGTAACTAATGCGACGTCCGGAGGGAGATTGAAGTAAAGTGTTGGCGAAACAGCACTTCCATCCTGCACGACCTTCCCTGCAAAAGAGTCGGATCCAACGCCACGCCGTGAAGGGTTTTGGTCCCGGAAAATACGTGTCAGTTCGTTTAGCCGCGTGGGCATCGCCCCGCGCGTTACATTCCTTGTGGACGCGCGGGGCGATGCCCACGCGGTTAAACGGTTTAGAAACCCTTCACGGCGCTGGATCCAACGCCACGTAGCAGCCTTCCCAACTTGTCGGATTTCTACCCATGAGCAAAACCCAACCGATTGTTTTGCTTGCCATTGGCGGCGGGATCGCTGCGTATAAATCCGCGATGCTGTGCAGCCAACTGTCACAAGACGGCATCACGGTTCGTGTTGCGATGACGCGATCGGCGACCGAGTTCATTGGCCCGCCAACGCTTGCCGCACTTTCGGGGCGTCCGGTTGCGATCGATTCGTTTGACCCTCGCTATCCCTTGGGGGCTCACATCGAACTGGCCAAGGACGCTGATCTGATGGTCGTTGCCCCAGCGACCGCTGGCGTGATGGCAAAATTCGCTTGCGGCATCGCCGATGACTTGGTTTCGACGCTGTATTTGCAAGTCGCTTGCCCGGTGATGCTCGCACCGGCAATGAGCGACCCGATGTGGAGCAAGCCATCGACTCAGCGAAACGTCGGGCAACTTCGAGAAGATGGTTGTCAGATCATCGGCCCTGAATCAGGATGGCTGTCGTGCCGGGTTCGCGGCGAAGGTCGAATGAGTGAACCTGATAGCATTGCCAAAGCGATCAGGAAGGTAATCGACGGAAAAGTTGCCTGACAGCGATGGTCAAATTGAACTTTAAATCTCGAAGCAAACGGTATCAAAAAAACGAATGAGCGTTTTTGTATTTGGCCATCGCAATCCCGACACGGACGCGATTTGCAGCGCACTGGCCTACGCTGATTTCTTGCGACGCACGACACGCCCGGACGCCGTTGCGGCATGTTGTGGCACGCCGAATGAACGTACCGAATTTGCACTCAAACGCGCCGGCGTACAACCGCCTCGCATCATCATGGACATTCGTCCTGAACTCGAAGACGTCTGCAATCGTGCTGCGGTGACGGCCAGCCGTGACGATGTGTTCTATGACGTTTACCAGCGGATGCACGAACACGAAATTCGTTCGATCCCTGTGCTCGATGAAGAGGGCTGCGTCACCGGCATTGTCACGCTCTTGGATCTGCTTGAATTGATGTTGCAGGGCGGCGTCGATCCCAAACGTTCGCGTGAAGTCCGAACATCGCTCAGCAAGGTCAATTCGGTGGTCGATGGACGATTCCAGCATGCAGTCGATCCCGATCGAACCGATGATTTTATCTTGACCGTCGGTGCCATGAGTGCCACTGGGTTCACCGAACGCATGCAAGCTTTCCCGGCCGATCGATTGTTGGTTGTCAGCGGCAACCGGCCCACAATTCAGTTGCCCGCGCTTGAAATGGGTGTGCGAGGTTTAGTCGTGACCGGTGGCTACGCACTTTCCAGCGGGTTGATGCAATTAGCCGAAGCGCGAGGCGTCTCGGTGATCAGCAGCCCGTTTGATACCGCGACGACGACGATGCGGATCAAGGCGGCGCAGCGAATTGAATCGATCATTGAAGACGACTTTCTTTCGCTATCAGCGAAGCTGCCCGTGGCGGCCGCCCGGGCTCAAGTTTTTCGATCCAACCAAACTGTTTTTCCTGTGGTCGATAGTCGAAAGTTGGTTGGGGTTCTTAGCAAGAGCGACTTGGTCAATCCACCGAAACCTGAATTGGTTTTGGTCGACCACAACGAACTTTCCCAAGCCGTGATTGGTGCCGAAGATTGCGAGATCATCGAAGTGCTGGACCATCACCGATTAGGCGGTTCACTAAAATCAAGCCATCCAATCATTTTCCAAATGGAACCCGTTGGATCGACTTGCACGTTGGTGGCTAGAAAGTTCAAACAAGCCGGTATCGATCCATCGCCGGGGATCGCGTTGTGCATGGCGTCTGGCATGATCAGCGACACGCTGTTTCTACGCTCACCGACGACGACCGATGTTGACCGCGAAATACTGGAATGGTTGGAAGGCTTTTGTGATTGTAGCCTGGAAGAGTACGCACATGAGTTCTTCCGAGTCGGTTCGGCGCTTCGCAATTGCACGCCCGAACAAGTTGTGCGTGAAGACTGCAAAGAGTTCGAGGAGAACGGAATCCGTTTTTCCATTTCTCAAATCGAAGAAATTGGTTTCGACCGATTCTGGGATCGGCAAGACGAGCTGACCGCAGCACTGGAAGGCCTGTGCCGAGAACACAGTCTTGGCTTTTCAGCTCTATTGGTCACCGACATTTCCAGCAACGGAAGTTTGTTGCTGATGAGCAGCGAACCCGATGGCTGGGAAGAGATCAATTATCCTCAACTGGAGGAGAAACTGTACGAACTCGAGCAGGTCGTCAGTCGCAAAAAACAATTGCTGCCGCTGATCATTAGCTTGCTAGACGCGTCCCCAGCAACAACGTAGCCGCCTGTCTTTGAGGCGGTGCAATGCAGTGTTTTCGTCCATTTCACCTCTCCCGCCCCGCGGGTGGCCTGATGAAAATCATTGCGACGCAGCAAATTGGGCAAGCTGCACCATGGCCGACAACACGAATTGGAACAACGGCACATTCCCTGATCGCCAGCACGTAGGCCGTAGCGAGCCATAGCGAGTTACGGCAATTCGCGCAACGCCGTAACTCGCTATGGCTCGCTACGGCCTACT
>NZ_LWSK01000047.1 GCF_001642955.1 Rubripirellula obstinata
AAGGTCACCAGTACGAAGCGATTCGCCCGACAACTGCAAATCAGCCGTCCAAACACGAACCTTCGCTCAGTCTCCCAGATTACCTATCGTGGCGCAATCGCCCTGCCGTTTCCAGCGACGATTCACTAGAGAGATCAACTTCAATTCTTGCGAAAGACAAAGGTGCGAAAGACAGGGGTGTCAGGTACCGTTTTGGTTGCTTCGAAAGTCAAAGGCATCTTGGAAGTCAAAGCCAAACTGCCAACGGCGTAATCGCGTGCCGGTTGGCGAAAATGATTTGCGATGCCAACAAGCAAGTCACGTTGGCAAAAAACATCGAGCAATAACCAAGTGGCTACTTCGCGATCTCGGTCCGCTTTTGCTGCAGCAACCAAGCATACAATTCGGGATCGTCGTAGGCCTGCGTCCACGCGTCGTGACCGGCATCCGGATAGATCGTGAATTTCACATCGCCGCCGGCCTTTTTTAGCGCTTCGACCAACCGCTGCGATTCGCTGATCGGGATCACCGTGTCTTTCGCGCCGTGAAAAACCCAAATCGGCAGATGCTTGATGCGATTCATGTACGGCATTGGCCCGCCGCCGCAGACAGGTACCAGGGCGGCAAAACGATTCGGATTTTGGATCGCCAACCGCCAAGCTCCATAGCCGCCGCGACTGAGCCCCGTCAGATAAACACGCAAACGATTGACCGGGTGTTTGGTTTCGATTTCATTGACCAACCGGATCAATTGCTGGTCGTCCCAAAACTGCGTCTCGCTGGGGTTCTGCGGCGCGACCATGATGAACGGAAACGACTTGCCTTGCGCGATCAGTTTCGGCAATCCGTTTTTCTTCACTTTCTCCGGATTCCTGCCGCCCTCGCCGCCACCGTGCAAAAACAAAACCAGCGGAAACGATTTCGCCTTCTTGGATGACCGTGCAACCTCCGTTACTTCGTCGGGCAAATAGATCCAATAGCGAAGCGGTGGGTCGCATTTGGTCGTCTGCGTTTTCAAAACCATTTCCGCTGCCGACGTCGTCGGGAGACTGGCCAGCAGGATGCAAGACGCGATCATCAGATGGATGGCGAGCCGGCAAAGGTGACGCGGCCGATGCGTCGCCGGGTAAGACACGGAGGCGAGTGAATTCATTGAGATTGCTTGAGTGACGAAGGAACTGCGGTGCCGCTCCATGCTATTCGCGGCGATCTGCGAATCCCATCCGGTGCATTTGTACGTCTTTTTTTCGCCCGCGCCCAACAAGAAACGCTTGCTGACGCTGCGGGTTCGTGAGACATGTAGGTATGATAGAGACAAAGGTGTCAGGTACCTTTTTGGCTGCCTGGGAGATTCTCGCATTGCCTATTCTCACTTTTTGGTACCTGACACCTTTTCTGGCTGGCGAGGCTTCGTCAGCCCAGGGGGACATTGGGTGATTGACTGTCACCGGAATCGATGACCGCTGGAACGCAGCAGCAACAGAAACAAAATTGCCGAGAGATAAAAGCCGGCAATCATGGCGATGTTGACCGAGATTTCTGTGTCAGGGGCAGGGCCATTCATGTCGACCATGGATGAAATCCCGATCAACTGGGCGATCATCATCAGGGTGGAAAACAGAATCATCCACCACCATTTTCCGAGCAAGATCGATAGCAGCATCAACCACATGACGCCGCTGGAAACCGCGAGTGCCGAGAATGCGTTGGTCATTTCAAACGATCGAACCAAAACATTGAAAACAGCAATCGCGATGGCGAAGATCGATGTAACCCAAAGCAACTGTCCAATGCTGTGTTGGTTTGATGCGTGCGACCTAAGGCGGCTGATCCGGCGACGATTCCAATGCCAAACGATCAATGGGCCGCTGATTCCTAGTACCACCATCAACGCAATCCGCCCGAACAAAACAGGCGACTGCCATGTCACAAAAACAAAGACGATGATGTTAGCCAGCCAAGCCAATGCCACGACGATTCGCAGACGAATCAGTGGCCTCGGCTGGCAGGTGGTGATATCGATCAGGTACAACCAGGTGCCCACGGCAATCCAAGCCGCAGATAGACTTCCCAGCAGAAAGCCAATGATTGTTTGCGACTCGCTGGACAGCGTGCCTAGCATTCTTCCGTCCAGCACTGCCGCAATCGCCAAGACCTCGACAACTGACCAAACGCCCACCCAGCTTAGCAGGCTGACATCGGTGTTTTCGCGATCCGATGCAGCATCCATTATTGAACGCTTTGTTGGCGTTGCATTTCCAGCGACTGATATTGCAGCGGCAGCCCACCGTCGCGTCGATCCACCATTTGCTGCAACACTCGCGGATCTGTTTGGCTGGTTTGAAATCGAATTTCACCCGAACCGAACTGAATGTGAACACCGGCCGGATGATAGCTGCCGATCGATCCAACGAACCCCGGTGCCGGCGATGCAAACGAACCATCCGATGTCGCGATACCACCGCCTACATTTCGCAAGGTTGCACGCGTTCCGCTGAGCCAACCCAGGTCATCGGGGTTCGACAGTTTCTCGGACACAAACGCTGTGTTAGTCAAACCATCGGTCACGTCTTCGCGAGCGACGGGAACATTGAGTCTGAAAACACCGTGGTCGTTTTCGTCGATCGACTTTTCGGTTGGGTGATGCAGCCCGACATAACTGCTGGCATTGGCTGGATAGCGAGGTGCCGATGGACAATGCACGCTCGGAAAACTCAATTCCAAAACCGGTGCGTTCACCGAATCGTAAACGCTGACGGTTCGGTCAATCTTATCTGCGATCACGGGCTGGTCCATCAGATCCATGATCCGGCCCAACCAATTGTGATGATTTCCTGATCGGGCACTTTCGATCGGCCCCGAATCATTGATCGTGCCGACTGGAAAGTGCTGCCAGCGATCGTGGTAACTTTGGATTGCCAAGCTGATCGGCACCAGCCGTGATTGGCACAGGGCACGTCGCGACGTTTCTCGCATCGCCTGCACCCCCGGAACTGCCAGCCCAACCAGGACACCAATGATCGCGATCACGACCAACAGTTCGACGAGTGTGAAGCCGTGACGTTTGGTTAGCATGGAAAGACTCGGTGGGGTTATTGGGAAATGGATCGGCGTCGGATCGAAGCACCGGGCTGATCGCCGCGAAACATCGTCGCCTGCCACCCAAGGTCCAAATTGGATTGGGCGGCAGACGGCGAAATGGGACGTACTTCGATCCAGTGATTCGATGCAGGGTCCACTGGAAGCCGGAAACTTGACCTCGCATCGCTTTCGGATTCAGCCGACGTTTGCATGACTGCATCGATAGCGGCTTGCAGGTTGATCATGACTTGCCGTTCTTGGTCAGCACGCCGCCAATGCCATTGCCGACGGCCAACCGAAGTCGCAAATGTGCCAACCAGAAGTGCTAGGACCAAGACGAAGACCAATGCAGCCGAACCCGATCGTAACTGGGCCCGCCAGGGGGCAGTTGGCTTGGTCTGAACGCTGGCGATTTCCGTGACCGCGATCCTCGTCCGACTTCGGTGTGTCCAAGATTCAATCATCGGCGGGCACCTCGCAGTGCCAAAATTTCGATCGCCAAATCGGGTCGATCCGTTGCGGTCAAAGTCCAGACCAAGCCGTCACGGTCAAGGTAGGATGTCGAACTGAATTCAGATCGTTGGCCGACCGTGTACGTATCGTTGGAAATGCCCGAATCCGCACCGCTGGAAACGCTTCGTGAGATCATGGTTAAGCCGTCGGCTTGATACACGATGGTCTTGTCCCGCGTCGATTGTTCGATCGTGACTTGGTCATCGGCAATCTGGACATCGCTGGCAACCAAGACGTCACCGCGCAGCTCATCAGCGAAACGAACGATTTCGCGTCGGTGCAACAATGCCTTGGCAGCGTCACGTTCGCTTTGACGAATCACTGTCATTAACATCACCGTTCCGCCAAGCAGCATGCCCATCAGCGAAAGCACCACCACCATTTCTAGCAATGTGTAGGCCTGTCGATCGGCCCCCAATCGTTCTTTGCCGACGACCGTCATGGCTGCGGCTCCAATCGCCAAAGGTGCCGCGTGACCTGCGTGTTGGCAACTTTGCCGGAGATCGTCAAATGCAATCCGGTATGCGAATCCGTGTCAAAGGGCTCTGCTTGAATTTGAAACATTGATTCCCGATCGGCAGACAATCGATCAACCTCTGCAGGAAGCTGGGCAAACGAAACTGCCGACAATTTCTGGGCAACGTTGTCGATCGCGATCTGGTGACCGACATGCTGCAACGATGATCGATCCAACTTCATTTGCACCTGAATCATCTGCACTGCCAAACCTGTCGCAACGGCCAGCACGCCCAACGCGACCGCGATTTCCAGCAACGTAAAGCCACCGCGGTCGCGTCGCTGAACTGAATGACTGCGGAACATCAACTTGTTCATGCTAAACCGCGAATGAGGACGCTAAGGAAGTAGAAAATGTAGGCGGCGTGAACCAGTACATACAGTCCGACGGCGACGGTTACCAACGGCAATAGCCAGGCCATGCGAAGCCGCCATGATAAGGTGCGTCGCCGGCCGATGTCTTCGGCTAATCGCTGCATCGCATCGGCCAGGTGTCCGTTCTTGGTCGCGGTTGCCAACCAAGTTTCTTGGCGTGACGAAACCATTCCAGCCTGTCGCAAAGCGGTGGGAAGCGACGTGCCACGATCCACCCGTTCGATGGCAGCGGCGCATCGGCGGCGAACCCAGCGAACGCCCGACGTTTGTTTGGCAAACAGCAACATTTCATCGGCAGGCCGTTGCACCCGGATTGCTCGATGCATCGCGCCCAAAATATCTTGCCGCCATCGGTCGATCGAACTGCGCCCAAACCATGGCACCCATCGTGCAGTTCCAAACGGTAACCAACGGACCAAAGTCGATGCCAAAAACCAAACCAACACGACCACCACAACGACATCGCCAATCGACGCCGTCCACTGCAGCGCTGACTTAACTTTCGCATCCATCCCGCCCTGGTAATTCGCCTCGGCCAGAAGAAAATCGAACGATTCGAACATGATTTTCCGTATCACTTGTCCCAGCAGCCAAGCCAACAGCACTGTTGCCACCACATAGGTCAATTGTTGATAGACCAACGTCATCGATTCGGTCGATTGGTGCCTGCGTCGTTCCATTTCATGCGAATCGATCGCGGGCGACTCGGGCGTTGACTCGGACGTCGTCTCGGACGTTGACTTTGAAATCATGATTGCTGCGATCGTATCAGAATCGACGGGCAACTTTGATCGACCGGCGGCATCGGTGAAGGTTTGCCCCAGATCAAAATTTGCGACAAACCGCCTGCATCGTTGCATCATCGAACTTCGACATCCCTCGCCAAAACCAGCGACCACGGGGGCAACCGGTGCAGCCATTTCGCTGCTAATTCGCAGCCAACGGTTCAGCGATTGCTTTTCTTCATGGAACCGAAGGTGTTGAGCGATCGAAAGCGAAACGAGAAACAAAATCGTGATCAGAATCCCCACCGTGTGTGGCGCGGCAGCCAACACGGCAAGCAGACACAAAATCCAAAGGACGCTTTCGATTGCATCGAAGACTAAAATCATGCGGGGGCGATATTCCGCTGGTCGTCGTCGTTTTAGGTTTCGTTTGATCGTGCGAAAGGTGCCTGCCAGCAGAGCAAGGATCATCGCAGCAATCAGGGCTTCTATCGAATTTGCCATGATCAAATCAGCCCGTTGATCATGGTGGCCATGAAGGTGGTCGACATCATCATCGCAAGCGCCGCCAAGGCAACGGACGTCAACATGAACCCAAAGTGCAGAAAATGCAGCGACCGGTGCAGGCGGGATTGCACCAATGTGTGACATTCCCTTGCCGCATGATGCCAGATGGATTTCGCTTCATCGGATGATATTGTTTGATTAATGAAAGCCGCGATAATTGACAAAGGTTGGTCGTCGATTGGTGACGATCGCAGGATCAACGATAACGGTTGTCCCGCATCGGCGCGTTGGCCAGCCCGGTTGGACCATCGGCGCAAAACGGGATCGCCGATATCGGATGACGCCGCAGCCAGCGCATCAACATCCGTGCGCTGCGCCAGCATCGATCGATAATACGATTCGCAAAATTCAGCCATCCCCATCATGCTAATCGTGGAACCAACCCATGGGATCGCGTGAAAGATCCGCGATAGATCAGCGGGTAGTTTTTGGTGAATGAACAACAACACCAAGACATAGCTGACGATCGCAACGAAGGCTAATCCGAGGTAACACTTCGCGACACCTGCGATGGTTCCCAAACCCAGGTCACGTTCTTCCCAGTTTTCGAGATAGACAAAATCGTTGCCGACTTCGCTGATCGTTAGAAACAGGAACGCGCCGACGGCTAGTGCCGCTAACAGATAAACAAACCCGATCGTGATCGCGCTGGTCAATCGCCGGCAAGTTTCGCGGCGCACGTCTCGCCAGATTTCCAATTCGGCTTGTTTGGTAATGCTAATCGCGTTCAATTCGCCACCTCGCCGACGGCATCAAGCAGCGGCATCACCATGGTGCGGATCATCACAAAGATGACCGCGATCATCACCAGCGATGAAATCCAACGCGGCAGCGACTCGATCCACCAACCGCGACGACGCCCCGCTGTCCGCTGGTACAGTTCACTGAGATGCCGCAAATCATTCGTGATTTCGTTTGCCAACCGATTGCCGGATGCCAGATCGACAACGCATTGCTGCACCGGTTTTGGTGTTGATTCGGGGATCGCCAATGATGCCGTGTCATTCACGCCGCTTTGGATGCGCTGCACGGCGGGTGCCCACGCGTCGGCAAACCTTGGCCCGACAACTTTGGCGGCACCCTGGATCGCTTTTCCAACATCGATGGTGTTCTGCGAAGAACTGACCAGCATCGCCAACCACTCGCAGAACGTCGCATGATTGCGGACGTGATCGATGCGTCGATTCGATCGGCTGAGAGTCCAGTACAGCACTCCGCCGGCGATGCCGACCACGGCGATGATTGCCAACATTGCGACGAAGAAATCCTGTGCGAACCTTTGGCAAATTTCCATCGTCGTCGGTGAAAACGCCGACTTGATTGTTTCGCTTTCAGAAACCGAAATCATGATCCACGGCAGCACAAGGAATGCGACGGCTGCGGCAACGATGATGTTGATCATCGGGTTGATCATCGCGAACCACATTTGGTCGCGGTGTTCACGTTCACGGCGGATCAAGCAAGCCGTGGCGATGATGGGTTGGATCGATCCGGTGCAAGCGAGTGTTTCCATGGCATCATAGATCGGCGTGCTATATCGCGCCGAAAGCGAAGCGATGGATTGGGCCGGCGGCTCGCCACGATCAATTTTGTTGGCGACTTCTCTGGCAGCCTTCGCAAGCTTGCCCATCGCTTTGTTGTCCAAGTCAACCAAGCCAGTCGTCAACGAACGTCCTGCGTCCGCCATCGCAGCGATTTCGTCCAGCAACATCGCCAGCGATTGCGGATCGACGACATCAGGTAGACTGGAACCAGACATGTTAGAATTGGCAGACAAAATTCTGTATCGCCTTTCCGCGTGGCGACCCACTGGGTTCATTGAGTCAACTATGAAATCACGCTGTTATCGTAACGCATTTACGTTGCTAGAAATGTTAGTGGTGACCGGCATTATCGGTGTCTTGGTCGGATTGTTGTTGCCCGCAGTCCAGGCGGCTCGCGAGGCGGCGCGGCGGATGAGTTGCAGCAACAATTTGAAACAGGTCTCGCTGGGTGCGTTGCAATACCATGCCGCATTCGACCATCTGCCCCCGCACGGTACCGGCACGTTCAGTAACGCGAATGATCCCAGCGACACCAATCAGTTTCGCCTCAGCTTTTTGGTTTCGATCAGTCCGTTTGTCGGCAAAACGCCCATCTGGAACCGAATCAGCGAACCACACCTAGGTTATCCGCCCGGCAGTGGCAAGGTTGGTGATCCAATCCTGGCGACCTATCCTTATCCAAGCATGGGACCGGCGCCGTCGGTTTCCGAATACGAACCCTGGCTGGTCGAATCGGAAACCTATCGTTGCCCTTCCGATCCGGGGTTTGGAATGCCAGCGATGGGGCGAACCAACTACGCCGCGTGCCTGGGCGACGCAATCGAAGGATTGGACAATGGCCTCTGGCGATACGATGTGTCGAAAAGCCGATGGATGCCCAGCGGTAAAGAACAAATGCGAGCGACCGGTCGCGGAATGTTTGTTCCCCGCATGGTGACGTCGCTGGATGATGTCACCGATGGCACATCGACGACCGTCATGTTGGGCGAAATCGCCACCGATTTGGGCGACGCAGATACTCGGACTCAGCCGTCGCTTCAAAATGGCTGGACGGGTGGTGTGCTGGATGATGTTCAAAAGTGTCGCGGCCAGGTCAATTCAAATCGTCCGCAGTTTTGGTCCCTGAATTCCAGTGTCGGTGTTTCAGCTCAGTTGCCGGGCAGCCCAGCGGCGGGACGCGGTTTTCGCTGGGCCGACGCGATGCCGCTGATGACCGGCTGCAACACGACCCTTCGGCCCAACGCTGAACTGTGTTTCGGTGGCGACGAAACCACCATCGGTACGTTGACTATCAGCAGCCGACATCAAGGCGGCGCGCACGTCGCAATGGGCGACGGATCGATCAAATTCATAACCGATTCGATCGACGTCGGGTTCGAGAAAGGATCCGTGGTCGAAAACGGCAAAGGTGAATACGCCCCCGGTGCCGAGAGTCCCTTTGGAGTGTGGGGAGCGATGGGCACGCGAAACCAAGGTGAAATGATCGAAGACGTCTGGTGAGCAGCGTACCGCCACTGGTTCCGCCAAGGCTCGACCGCTAGGTCGAATCGGGAGCGGTGAAAACGCAATCGTCGGTATCTGGCGGCGAGCTAAAAAAATTGTTGAAAAATCTGTAAGCGCGGGTGTCTCCTTTGTCACTAACCCTTTGTGCGAACCGAACTGTTCGGGTCGCTTGTTGGTTTCGCCTTATTGGAACGCTGCTGTGACTTCTCGAAAAAACTCTTCTTGCCGTTCTCGATCGCCTCGTCGTTTGCGAGGCGAATCACTGGAAAATCGCCGTGTTATGGCGGCGGCAATCAACTTGTCCTCCGATGGTGTCTTGGATATCAGCGGCGATGCGGATGCCAATCGTGTCTGGGTCGCCCAAGTCAGTGATCAGCGATTGAGAGTATCGATCGATGGTCGTCACAACGATTTTGATGTCGCTGAGGTCAATTTGCTTCGTGTGCAAGCAGGCGGCGGAGATGATGTGGTGCGGATTGCTCGAAATGTCGACTTGCCAGCGCAAGTTTTCGGCGGAGCTGGCGATGATGTTTTGCAAGCGGGCAGCGGGCCATCGTGGGTCCAAGGTGGCGACGGTAACGATCGACTTCAGGGTGGAGCCGGCGTGAACATTCTGTTTGGCGGTGCTGGTCACGATCGCATTTTTGGTGGACCGGCAAACGACTATTTGATTGGCGGTGCGGGCAACGACCAATTGAACGGCGGTGCGGGGGACGATTGGATCTTTGGCGATGGTACCAATTCGCTGCCGACTGACGTGACCGATCCATTGGCGTACGCTCGCCAGTACGGTCACACCAATCGCGGCGACGATGTGATCAATGGTGGTGCGGGCAACGACGTGGTTCACGGCGGTCGAGGCAATGATCACATTCGCGGTGGCGCTGGCAACGACATCTTGTTCGGTGGAAAAGGCAACGACCGGATTCAAGGAAACCTGGGCGATGACCTGCTGATCGGTGGCGAAGGAAAAGACGCACTTAATGGAGGACGCGGTGCGGACACCCTCCTCGCTCGTGATGGCGAAATGGACATCATTTTTGCCGACTCGCTGGACGAAATCATTAGCGATGGACTGGACCGGATCGTGGTGGACGATGGCCTCAGTGCCAATGAAGTAGATGAAATGGTCGCCGAGCTGATCTAAGCTGGACTGAAAGAGCGGCAGCAAACAGTCTTTCAGTTCCTCGAACCAAGGACTACGAAACGATCGAACCTTCGCGTGTTTCTAAACAAAAGAGCGATGCCTCCGGCGACCATCAGTCGTCGGAGGATTTTGTCGTTTTTAGTAGCAATGGCGACGCTGTTTTTGTACAGCAATTGGTTTCGGGGTGTTCGCAGGCCTGGTCGCTTTTGGTGGACCAATACGGCCCGCTGGTGCGTAGCCGAATCATCGAAGTCGCCAGACTTTTTGGGCGACAAAATGATTGGTCGATGATTGATGATGTGACGGCGGAAGTGTTTACGACGCTGTTGGCCAGAGACGCGGCCGTGCTGAGAAGTTTTCAAGGACGTTGCACGCTGCAAACGTACCTGGCCGTCATCGCGACCCGTGTCTCGCGGCGCGTGATTGCACAGATCGTCTCCCGCGAAACGAAACAAACTGACGCGATAGACGATTTGACGAACTTCAATGAATCGGTCGATGCGGAGCAACGGATCATCGACCAGGAAGAAATTCAGCGACTTTTGACTTTGGTCGACCGTTTGCCGCCACGGCAACGAGAATTGGTCGTCGCCTTTTATCAACAAGGCGACACCTACGCGGAAATCAGCCAGCGAACAGGAATACCGATCGGTTCGATCGGAACCACGCTTCGTCGAGCCGAACAAAGACTGCGACAATGGATCACCGATGAATCTCCCTAACAACCATGAAATCTAGTAACCGCATCGATCGTCAATCGCTTCTGCAAATGATCCAAAACACTTTGGATCAAGCGGTAGCCGTGCGCGAAAGGGGAACCTCATCGGGCGAGGGAATCCTTGGCGTGGTGGTGCGGCAAGTCATCCACGATCTGGCACAGTACGAAAGCGATTCGGTGCCCGAGTCCGCACAATCATCGCCAGTTCCCTTGTTTGATGTGGCTGCCTATGTCGATGGAACACTTGACGATATAGAAAAAGCAAAAGCGATCACACAGGCCGCGATGCGTGATCCTGGTTTGGTGATGGAAATCGTTTCGGCAGTCCAGAGTCAAAAGGAAATCAAGACAAACCAACTGTCGGCGGATTTGAGATCACGCTTGCTTGGTCTGCGGTCGCCATCGGACGATTCAGAGGCGACAACGGCGAACGATACATTGGCGCTGGACAGCGTGCGAATTGTTCCCGTGGTTCCCGTAAAACCGCCGCGTTCCAAAAACCGTTTGCTGGCGACCGCGGTTGCCTTGGTCGCCGCGACCACGTTATTGGCCGTGGGAACTTGGCTGGGGAGCCGGTTTGGTAGCAATGAAGATGCAATCGTTCGCGAAGAAAAAGACATGGAGCCGCGAGTCGCTATACAGCCGGAGCAGTTGGGGCAGCCGGAACAGTCGGAGCAGTTGGAGCAGCCGGATTTCCCCCTACGCAACTCGGTGCCAGATGACGGTATGATCGCCAGCGAATCAAGTGGCAAAAGCGACTCGCCGGAATCGGTTTCGACCCAAAGCGACGACGATGATTCCGACGGCAAGGTCGCAGTGGTTCCGGAGCCGAAGCGCGTGAGGCAGGACAACGGGGCAGCGGAAAAGAAAACGGATCAGCCGCAAGTCAAACCGTCCAGCCTTGCGGTGACCTGGGATCAGATCGATGGGCTTTTGTTGGTGGAGACGCGTCAAAGTCATTCGACCGACGATTCACGATCGGAACTGTCAACGGTTTTTCGTGGCGTGGCGAAGGATGAATCGATGAATCTGGCTGGCCCGATCCGAATCAAAACACTGCCACTTTGCCGTGCCGTCGCTTCGATCGATGGCGGTGGCAAACTGGTGATCGCCGCTGATACGGAAATCGAATTCGCCAGCGATGGAACAATAAAACTGCTGCACGGTTCGATCGCGATGATGGAGACGAACCAGCGAACGATTCGACTGAGTGAAACAGGTCGACTGAGTGAAACAGGTCAACAAAGTGTTCCGATTCAAAGCCGTCAAGGCAATTCGTTTGTCTTGTCCCGAACCAACCGCGGCTATCAAATCGACACCCGGGATCGTGGCGTTTTGATTGCGAATCAGCAGTACGCCGATACTCGCTTGGAAATCGATGCCGCAACAGGGGCTGTCGAAACTGCGGGTGGAGTTCCCGATCGACTTCCGCGTTGGACGCGGCAACGAATCGACCGGATCGAAGTCGGTCGCACTGTTTTGGCACAGATCGCATCGAGTGACGACGTTTCCGCTGCCATGATGCAAACTTTGCAATCCGGCACAGTTCGCGGGCCTACCGCGGCCACACTTCGTGGCTGGTTGGTCGCGTCCAACGAAAACAACATCATGCGTTTGATAACGGCTCGAGATCCGCTGATTCGCGAGACAGCGATGAACTACCTTCGAGTGGTTTCCCCACAAGACCCGCGACACGAACGTTTGTGGAGGCGAATTGCCAATCAAGTGCGCAACCCTCGGGCGGTGCAAACCATTCGCAGTTTCTTTGTCATTCTTTGGTCCGGCAATCGTCCGACAACGAACCAACGAGACAATCTGCTTGGCCTGTTCACTTCGGCAGATCCCGCGACTCGAGTAGCGGCCAATTATCTGTTGGTGGCGTTCTACGGTGCCGGCCCTCGATTGGATATCGATGCAAATAGTGCGGTACGCACGCGAGCGGCAGCAAGATGGCGGACCATTAGCGATCAGAAACAATAGGTTCACGATGATCGTTGATTCTCGGAAACAAGACCAACGTCGACAAAGGTGCCTGTGGTCAAAGGTGTCAGGTACCGTTTTGGTTGCTTCGAAGGTCAAAGGCATCTTGGAAGTCAAAGCCAAACTGCCAACGGCGTGAGCGCGTGCCGGTTGGCGAAAATGATTTGCGATGCCAACAAGCAAGTCACGTTGGCAAAAAAACATCGAGCAACAACCACGTGGCTACTTCGCGATCTCGGTCCACTTTTGCTGCAGCAACCAAGCATACAATTCGGGATCGTCGTAGGCCTGCGTCCACGCGTCGTGACCAGGGCAGCTCAGTTTTCCAATCTGTGTTGAGCACTGAAATCCCAACCCGCATTGACTAACAAAACCGATGAATTACCCCGCTCCCCTTTTCCTAAACCGACCCTTCCGCCCAACGCGGAACGGTGTTTCGGTGGCGACGAAACCACCATCGGTACGTTGACTATCAGCAGCCGACATCAAGGCGGCGCGCACGTCGCAATGGGCGACGGGTCGATCAAATTCATAACCGATTCGATCGACGTCGGGTTCGAGAAAGGAACCGTGGTCGAAAACGGCAAAGGTGAATACGCCCCCGGTGCCGAGAGTCCCTTTGGACTGTGGGGCGCGATGGGCACGCGAAACCAAGGTGAAATGATCGAAGCCGTCTGGTGAGCAGCGTACCGCGACTGGTTCCGCCAAGGTTCAGACCAAGTTCAACCAGCGGGGCAGACTACATTGTTCCGATCGAAGGAAAGACAAATCCCTCAACTTTGTGAACCAACGGCGAGACGAAACAACGAGACTTGGCCCACTTGAACTCGAAGGGCGACGCCGTCCCGCGTCGTAAAGATGGCAAAAAATGAGGGGCGAAAAATACTGAATTCGATGGGGACATTTTTGCCCACCATTTTTTGCCAAACTTGAGAATGCTTTGCTTGGCGTGGGGTTTGGGTTGCTGAAATTTGGCAAGACCATGATGCGCGGGGATGAGGTTTTGTGAATGCGGCGGACCGTTCGCGATGGTCTTGCCAAAAAGATTCCCTTTCAGAACACCAGGGATGGTGGATCCCGAGTAGGATTGCTCGCGGCCTGCGAACTCGATTGTTTGACTCTGCGGTGGTTGATTCGGCGACGGTGTACGATGGGTGAAAGGGCGGCGCTTCTTGCGTACTGCCTGATCCATTGATTGCCGGGACTGCGCTTTGCTTGTTCCGGCCTACTTTTCCCGGCACTGAAAGAGAAATTTTTTGATGAGCGCTGAAACTAGACTTAAAGAACTCGACATTACCCTGCCTGCTGCTCCGAAAGTGCTGGGGCTGTATCGGCCGATGGTGGTGGCGGGGGGAATGGCTTATTTGTCGGGGCATGGGCCGTTGAAGGAGGATGGGTCGTTGGTGACTGGTCGTCTTGGGTTGGATATGGATGTTGAATCGGGCTACGACGCGGCTCGATTGACGGGGCTGGCGATGCTTTCGACGTTGAAGGCGAACCTGGGCAGCCTCGACAAAGCTGGGCGGTTGGTGAAGTTGTTCGGGCTGGTGCGCTGCACGGACACCTTTGTGGATCAACCGGCGGTGATCAACGGATGCAGCGAATTGTTTCGCGATGTTTTTGGCGATGACTTTGGTGTAGCGGCACGCAGCGCCGTGGGTGCGAACTCGTTGCCCGCAGGGATGGCGGTCGAGATCGAAGCGATATTTGAAATCGCAGAGTAAAAGCACAGTGAAATCGCAGAGTAACTTTCAGGGGTGAAGTTGCCGCTTGAAAGTGTCGATGCATAGAGCTCGATGAGTCAGCGCAGTGTTCGGATTGAGCAAAGCCATGCGAACCCCGCGCCAACGGGTGGAAATCTGCGACAGAATGTCGCTCAGAACGTTGCCGGGATTGCTTTTAAACGGCATCCACGGTCATACTATCCGCCCCGGGCAAGTTCGCTCGGTTTTTCTGGCCTCCTCTCGTGCTTTTCGCGGCCCGTTGGACTCTCGAAACAGCTTGGCTGTACCGAGTTTTCCTAGGCAAAAATACAAGCAAAATCATGCAACGGTTTCTATTTCCACGCTGGGTTAATCCCTTCCTCATCATGCTTGCGGTCGCAGTTGCCGCAGGTGGCGCGTTCGCTGGAGTGATGGGCGGTCTGTTGACCGACCCTCAAACTCTGAACGTGGGTTACCAGCCCGAGCAACCGGTTCCTTTCAGCCACGCGATTCACGCGGGTCAGTTGAAAATGGATTGCCGTTATTGCCACAACACGGTTTTTGAAGCGGCTCATGCGGCGGTGCCACCAACGGCGACCTGCATCAATTGCCACAGCCCGGCGGACGATCAGGGCGTTGCTGCACTGGCCGCGGTCCACGCTGCCAGTCCCAAGTTGAAGCCGATTCACGAGAGCTGGGAAACGGGGCGAAGCGTGAGCTGGAAACGAGTCCACAACTTGCCCGAATACGTGTATTTCAACCACGCCGCTCACGTCAATTCAGGCGTCAGTTGCAAGAGTTGCCACGGGCGGATCGATCAGATGGAAGTGGTTTATCAGCACGAAGAGCTTTCGATGGCTTGGTGCATCGAATGCCACCGCAATCCCGAACCGCACCTTCGTCCCAAGGATAAGGTGACCCAGTTGGATTGGGAATTCGAGAGCGAGGAAGCTCAGGCTGAATTCGCTGCGAAATGGCGAAAAGAGCACAACATTAACCCGCAAGTTCATTGTGCAGTTTGTCATCGCTAGTGGTTCGGTAATCTCGCTGGCCCTGGCATCGATGTTTGACGTTTGATTTTTTTAGCATCCCAATACCTGTCTTTTTCAATATGACCGCTCACGATTCAGCCCCGACGACTTATTCCCTGTCGGTCCGCCCCGGTTTGGATGCGAAAGATTCAGATAAGAAGGCGGAACCGAAGACGCCTAAGTCACCGCCGAAGTATTGGCGAAGTCTTTCCGAGTTGCGTGGTAGCGAGAGGTTTGATCCTTATCTGGATCGCGAGTTTCCTGTTGCCGCGTCGGAGTTCCCCGAAGGCGTTTCGCGTCGTCGCTGGATGCAGTTGATGGGTGCGTCGCTGGCGATGGTGGGTGCTGCGGGTTGCCGATACCCCGAAGAAGAGATCTTGCCGTTTGTGATTCGCCCCGAAGGCCGCGTGCCAGGCGAAACGTACAGTCGTGCGACGAACTTCGAGCTCGCTGGCCGCGTTTACAACTTGCTGGTTTCTTGCTTTGACGGCCGCCCGCTAAAGATCGAGCCCAATCCAGAACATCCTGCCGGCGGCGGTACCGATGTTTTCTCACAGGCTTCCGTGCTGGGGCTCTACGATCCCGATCGCGCCCGCGGCGACGATGCCTCGCTGCTGCGTCGCAGTACCGATCGCCGCGAAAATGTTGAATGGGACGTGTTTGAAACCTTCGCCAAGGGCTTGGTTAAGGCGAGCGAAGGTGATGGCGGTGGATCCAAGTTTGCGATTTTGATGTCGCCCACGCATTCGCCGACGACCGCTCGGTTGTTGTCCGAATTGCAGAAACGTTTGCCGAAGATGACGCTGGCGATGTACGACGCGGTCAGTGCGGGCGTGATGCGAGCGGCAACTGCGAAGGTGTTTGGCAAGCCTGCGAATCAGGTCATTGATTTGGAACAGGCCGATGTCGTGGTGACGTTGCAGGCGGATATTCTGGGTAATGACTCGGGCATGATCAACACGGCAGCCGGGTTCGCGAAACGCCGTGATGCGGTCGAAGGTAACATGAATCGGCTGTATGCAGTCGAAGGCAACTACACGATCACCGGTTCCAGTGCAGACACGCGACTGCCGCTGCAGCCTAGCCAGATGTTGGCGTTCTTGGCTGAATTGGGCCGCAGGGTCGAGGCGCTGAAGACTGAAGAGCATGATCACAGTGACGAAACGGTCTCGTTTGATCTGCTGGAACCCGATGCACGGTTGGAACGGTTCTTGGACCAGTTGGCTCACGACATTGCCGATGCTGGTGACAAGGCCGTTGTTATCGTGGGCGATGCGTTGGGTGAAGATGCGATCGCCGCCGGCATCGCGATGAACAAGAAATTGGGCTCGCTTGGCAAGGCGATTCAGTATCGCGCCGCGGCCGATGCAGAGCTTTCTGATGCTGTATCGTTGCAGGAATTGGTTGCCAAGATTGACAAGGGCGACGTTGAATCTCTGTTGATTCTCGGCGACAACCCGGTTTTCACCGCTCCTGGTGACATTGATTTGTCAGGTGCGATTGGCAAGCTGGAACATTCGATTTACTTGGGCGAATACGACGACGAAACCGGCGTTGCCTGCGAGTGGTCGTTGCCGCTGGCGCACCCGCTGGAATCCTGGGGTGACGTGATCGATTCCCATGGCAACTATGGCGTTTGTCAACCGCAAATTTTGCCGCTGCTTGGTGGGCGTGCAGTGGTCGAAGTGCTGGCGTTGATGCTTGGCGAGAAAGAGACCGCGGGCGATGAAGTTGTTCGCAAGACGGCTGATTTAATGGGCGGATCGCTGAGTGATCGCCAATGGGGCAAGTTGCTGCACGATGGATTTGCGAAAGATCTGGTTGCCAGCGATAGTGAATTGTCGGCGAAGGACATTGACCTGGAACTTCCGAGTGAAGGGCCGGTTGCCGCCAGCGATGCGGATAAGGATCAGTTGGAGATTCTGTATGTGCCTGCTGACGGAATTTTGGATGGCCGGTTTGCCAACAATGGTTGGCTTCAAGAGATGCCGCATTCGCTGACCAAGATGTGCTGGGATAACGCCGCCATCATGAGCCCCAAGACAGCGAAGGTTTTGGGCGTCAAGCACGAATTGGTGGTTGCGTTGCGAAGTGGCGATCGCAAAGTCGAAATGCCTGTTTACGAAATGCCAGGCTGTGCTCCCGGCGTGGTGTCGCTTGTGTTTGGTTACGGTCGAACACGCGTCGGTGCGGTCGGCGGATTCACTGAGCGTGATATTCCCGTGGTCGGTATTGATGTTTCGCCGATGCGAACGTCCGATGCGATGCTGTTGGAAACTGGTGTCGAAGGTCGTCCGCGACTTCGCGAAGTTGACATTGCAACGACTCAGGATCACTGGGCGATCGATGAACGCGGTCGCGAAGAAACCGCCGGTCGAAGCTTTACGCTGGTTCGCGAAGGCACGGTTGCCTTGATGAAAAAGGTGCCGGAGTTTGCCGAAGCGATGGGCCCGCACGTTCCGCATGTTGGCAAGACCGGATCGCCTTGGCGTGAACCGATCAACGAAATCGAAGATGATCCAGACCTGCAATTCCTGCCTCAGTGGGGCATGTCGATTGACTTGTCCAAGTGTACCGGTTGCAACGCATGCGTGATCGCTTGCCAAAGTGAAAACAACGTGCCGATTGTTGGTCGCGAGCAGATCCTGAACAGTCGCGAAATGCACTGGATTCGCATTGACCGCTACTTCCGCGGCGACGAAGATTTTGCTGATGTCGTGCAAGAACCGGTTGCCTGCATGCACTGCGAAACCGCACCTTGCGAACAGGTTTGTCCTGTCGCGGCAACGGTTCACACCGACGAAGGCATTAACGCGATGGCTTACAACCGTTGCATCGGAACTCGGTACTGTGCGAACAACTGTCCGTTCAAAGTTCGTCGTTTCAATTACTTCAACTACAACGAAGAAATCGGCGTGGGTTACGGCGTTGACGCTTTCCCTGGCAACATCGAAAACGCGAACCGCAAATTGCAATCGCTGGTCATGAACCCCGACGTGACTGTTCGCGGTCGTGGCGTCATGGAAAAGTGTACTTACTGTGTTCAGCGAGTTGAAAAGGGCAAGATCACCGCTCGTAAGGAAGATCGTCGGATCCAAGAAGGCGATGTGGTTACGGCTTGTCAGTCGGCTTGTCCGACTCGTGCGATTGAATTCGGCGACATCTCAAATCCTGAATCAATCGTTGCGAAGAAACGCAAAGATGTTCGCAGTTATGGCATGTTGGAACAGTTGAACGTCAAGCCACGCACCGAGTATTTGGCTCGCGTTCGCAATACACCCAAGCGTTTGATGACGACGTTCCAGTTGGAATATCTTGCTGACTTGGAATCGCCGCACCATAACGAACACGACCAGTCACATGATTTGCACGGCGACGGTGATCATGGGCACGGCGATCATGGCCACGACGACCACAAGTACGACGAAGATCATTAGGCAACCAAACCTAAGACCTGAAACTTAACGCCTAATACCTAACACCTCCTCCTCACCCCTGCATCATTCATGTCCCTCGCCATTCCCAACGGATTGGATAACACTGTCGAACGACCGGGCGAACGCGCCCCGCTGGTTCTCGGTGATACGACCTACCATGACATCACCGAAACGGTGTGCCAGGTCGCCGAACGCAAACCAAGTAAAGCTTGGGTGATCGGGTTCTTGATTTCGTTCTTGGTTTTGCAATGGTTCGTTGTCTGCATTCTCTATCTGCTTTATGAAGGCGTTGGAGTTTGGGGTAACCGTTCGCCCGTTTTCTGGGGTTGGCCGATTGTCAACTTCGTGTTTTGGGTCGGGATTGGTCACGCGGGAACGCTGATTAGTGCAATCTTGTTTCTGTTTCGTCAGGAATGGCGGACAAGTATTAACCGTGCTGCCGAAGCGATGACGATCTTTGCGGTGGTTTGTGCGGGAACCTTCCCCGGCATCCACGTGGGTCGTGCTTGGCTCGCATTTTGGCTCGCACCGTACCCGAGTTTGAACCTTTGGATGTGGCCTCAGTTCCGCAGTCCATTGCTATGGGACGTTTTCGCCGTCAGTACGTACGGCACCGTGTCGTTGTTGTTTTGGTACATGGGAATGGTGCCCGACTTGGCAACCTTCCGCGATCGATCGAAAAACAAATGGCGTCGAATGGCTTATGGGCTGCTGTCGCTTGGTTGGTCGGGTTCGTCGCGTCACTGGATGCGATACGAAAAGGCTTATGCGTTGCTGGCCGCCTTCGCCGCACCGCTGGTTTTGTCGGTACACACGATTGTTTCGTTTGACTTCGCGGTTTCGCAGGTTCCTGGTTGGCACACAACGATCTTCCCGCCTTACTTTGTTGCAGGAGCGATCTTTAGCGGTTTCGCGATGGTGCTGACGCTGATGATTCCGGCCCGTTCGATGTTGGGCCTGGAAAAGCTGATCACGATTCGCCACATGGACAACATGTGCAAGATCATCCTTGCGACCGGGTCGCTGGTCGGCCTGGCATACGGGACCGAGTTCTTTATCGCTTGGTACGGTCAAGTACGCGAAGAGAAGTTCGCGTTCACCAACCGTGCGTTCGGACCTTATTGGTGGGCTTACTGGACGATGGTCACTTGCAACGTGATTAGTCCGCAGTTGTTCTGGATCAAGAAATTCCGCACGACGCCATGGATCATTGTTCTGATTTGCATCTTTGTGAACATCGGAATGTGGTTCGAGCGATTCGTGATTACCGTCACCAGTTTGTCTCGCGATTACCTGCCCAGTGCTTGGGCATACTTTGAACCGACCTGGGTCGATTGGTCGATGTTGATCGGATCGTTCGGGATGTTCTTCACATTGTTCCTGTTGTTCTGTCGCTTGATGCCAATCATCAACATGGCTGAAACCAAGGCAACTTTGGCTAAGCAAATTCACATCGCTCACTCAAACGGAGAGGAGCACTAATGTCTGACAACACTGACAGCAACGACACGAGCATGAACACGGTGTCTGGCGATAAGAAAGTCCACGGAACGGTTGCGGAGTTCACGACCGTCGATTCGTTGATGGACGCATGCCGCAAGGTCCGTGACGCGGGCTACCAAAAAACCGACGCGTTCACGCCGTTCCCCGTACACGGGATCGACAAGGCGCTTGGCATCAAGCCGACGATTTTGCCTTGGATCGTTTTGGTTTGCGGATTGACCGGAACCGCAGTCGCGTTGACGATGCAGATCTGGATGAACGCGATCGATTACCCGTATATCATTTCGGGCAAGCCTTACATTTCGTTGCCGGCGTTCATTCCAGTGGCGTTTGAGCTGACGATTTTGTTTGCATCGTTCGGTACATTCTTTGGAATGTGGATCTTGAACGGGCTGCCAAAGTTCAGTAACCCGGTGTTCACCGATCCGCGTTTCGATCGTGTGACTGATGACCGTTTCTTTTTGTACATCGACGCCAAGGATCCGAAGTACAACCAGGCTGGTGTTGAGAAGCTGTTCGGTGAATTCGGCAGCGACTATATCCAGTCGGTCGTCGAAGACGATTCAGAGAAAAAGATTCCGGGCTTCATGTACAAAGTCTGGATCGCCGTCGCAGCGGTTTCAATCATTCCGCTGCTGATCGGTTTGAAGATGCGGGTCACCAACAGTGATCAGCCTCGTTTCCACATCTTCTTTGACATGGATTTTTCACCGTCGAAAGATGCTCAGCAAAACACGACCTTGTTTGCGGACACGCGTGCGATGCGTCCGGACGTTCCCGGCACGGTTGCTCGTGGCCAGCATGACGTGAATTTCCGAACCGGAATCGACATGGACGCGATGGCCAGCATTGATGGCGTTCGTGCTGAGCGTTTGGTACGCATGTTGGATGATGACCAGCCCGAAAGTGCCAGCGAATCAGAAGAATCGGCACCTGAAACGACCAAGAGTGTGATGGATACGACGCCTTGGTTGACGGACAACCCGGTCGATGTTTCTGAAGAAACCTTGCTGCGTGGCAAGCAGCAATTCGGGATTTACTGTTCGGTTTGTCACGGCCTAAACGGTGGTGGAAACGGTTTGGTCAATCGCCGTGCTCAGCGAATTCTTGCCGCGACTTGGGTGCCGCCGTCCAAACTGCACGATGCCAGCTTGCATGCGGATGTTTATCCCGATGGCAAGCTTTTCAGCACGATCAGCAACGGCATTCGCAAGATGCCCGGTTACTCGGCACAGATCAAAGCCGAAGACCGTTGGGCAATTGTGGCTTACGTCCGAGCTCTGCAGCGAAGCCAAGATGCGTCGATTGATTTGGTGCCGAAGGACCAGCTTGAAAAGATCAAGAAGCAGCAAGCAGAGGTGGAAGCGGCTTTGAAGGCGGAAGCCGATAAGGCCAATGCGGGTGCCGAATCTGCGGAAGAGGAAACCGATGCTGACACCAGCGATGCTGAAACCAGCGAAGATGCGAAAGACGAATCAGCTTAACGCCGCGGCGACCAACTGATTCTTTCCAGACCCAACCAATTTCATTTGAATCGATTTTCCGATGTCTCATCACCCAGCACCCGTAGTCAAACCCGCTGACGATCCGGCATTCAAGTTGCCAGCTTCGATGTCCGCATTGAGCGTTCCGCTGTGCGGCGGCGGCTTGATCTTGATGATTGCTGGCTGGGCGATTGCCAACTTTATGGTTTCCGAAAAAGTCGGCATGTCGGCTTACCTAGCTGCGTTCATCTATTGTTTGACGCTGACGATCGGTTGCCTGTTCTTTGTCCTGATTCAGCACTTAGTTCGTGCGGGCTGGAGCACGGTTGTTCGCCGGATCGCCGAGCTGGTGATGGTGATGATTGTACCGCTCGCGATTTTGTTCATTCCCATCGTCATGAGTCTGCTCACCGGATCAGGGACGCTTTACCGATGGGATGATCCTGAATACTCCGTGGCGAACCATCTGAACGCCAACGTTTGGGAAGCCAAGGCCGGCTGGTTGAATCAGTACTGGTTCATGTTCCGGTCCGTGATTTACTTCGCGATTTGGATCGGCTTGGCGGTTTACTTTTACCGCGGCAGCACCGAGCAGGACGAAACCGGTCAACGCAGCGTGACGGATCGGTTGCAGTATTGGTCGGGCCCCGCCGTGATGCTGTTTTCGTTGACAACAACCATGGCCGCGTTTGATTGGGTGATGAGTCTGGCACCGATGTGGTTTTCGACCATGTTTGGCGTTTACCTGTTCGCCGGTTCGATTTTGTCAGCACATTGTCTGATTTGCTTGTCCGCGTTTTTGTTGCAAAAGAAAGGCGCGATGCGTGATGAGGTCACCGTGGAACACTACCACGATTTAGGCAAGCTGATGTTCGGCTTTACGCTGTTTTGGATCTACATCGCGTTCAGCCAGTTTTTGCTGATTTGGTACGGCAACATTCCGGAAGAAACCGAGTGGTTTTATCATCGGCAGGAAGCAGGTTGGGAATACGTTTCGATCGCATTGGTGGTGTTCCACTGGATCGTGCCATTTATGGGCTTGATGAGCATGTTTGTCCGGCGTCGCCCTGCGATCATCGCATTTTGGGCCGGATACTTGCTGATCATGCACTACGTTGATGTGTTTTGGATGATCATGCCCGAAGCCCACGCTGCGGTGCCGTATTCAGCCCCCGCTGCGACGACGCCCATCGCGGTCGCCGCCAGCGTCATGTGTGTTGTTGGAATGGTTGGTTTGATGCTGGGACTGCTTTTCCGAGTCGCCGGCGGATCGAAAGTCGTTGCCGTTCGTGATCCAAGGTTGGCCGAATCGATGGCCTTCGAGAACGTTTAGTATGAAACCAGCGGCTTTTTCCGGCCGCGATTGATTTCGCTGATCGCTGCGTCGCGATGACGCAGTTTTGAAGTTTTACTCCCCTTTTTGCCTACAATCGAACAGAATACGTGCCATGGCAGCCTACGACGATCTGGACGTCAAACGCATCTTTGTCGTCGGATTTTTATCAATCTTTGTTCTCGCGGTGACTGCTTTAGCGGTTCAGGTACTGTACTACGCCATGCTGACCACTCAGCAAGCTGAAACAGCGGCGGAAAGTGATTACCGACGGCAACAAGCAATCTTGAGCGAGCAGACGGCTGAGATTTCGAACTACGGCGTCAATCCCGACACGGGCAACGTTGTGATTCCGATTGATCAGGCCATCGAATTGATGGTGAAAGAGAATAAAGAAGCTTCAAAAAACAACGACTCGAAAAATACTGATAGTGACAAAACTTAGTTCCCATTACCGCCAGGCTTCGCTTGCCGGCTTTCGCATCGCGAGAGCTGCTTGGATCGATATGCCTGTTCGGTTGTTTGGGTGCTGTGTTGTCGCCTTGGTCGTCTTGTCTTGTCCCGCCGATGCTCGGGACTCGATGCGGACTGGGGCCGATGTCACGCTGAACGACGGTGTGCCGAAAGAAGTCGAAAACGTCACGGTTGAGCAGAAGCTTGGCGACGTTGTCCCGTTCAACCTGCCGTTGACCGATTCCTTTGGAAGGAAGGTCAAGACCGGCTACTTCATCGACGGAAAAAAGCCGACAATCATATCGCTGAACTACAGCGATTGTCCGATGCTTTGCAACGTGCAGCTAAACCAGTTGTGCAAGTCACTGAAAGAGTTGGATTTGCAGATCGGAGAAGACTTTCAGATTCTGACGATCAGCATCGACCCCAAAGAAACGACTGAAAAGATTCGCGAGACAAAAGCTAATTACGTCGAGCAATTGGCGAGCACGCATCCAGGTGCGGCCGACGGGTGGACCTTTTGCACCGCTCAGCAACCGATCATCACAAAGATTGCCGACGTTTTAGGATTCCGATACACGTACAACGCGAAAGCTGGTGAGTACTATCACCCCGCAATGCTGGCCTTCGTTTCACCCAAAGGCGTGATCACTCGATATTCGCTTGCTCTTTCGTTTGAACCCAGGGATCTTCGCAAGGCGTTGATTGAATCTGGCGATGGAACCGTAGGCTCGCCAGTCGATCAGATCATTATGTGGTGTTTTAGTTTTGATCCTGATAGCAACAGCTACACTGCCCAGGCCTGGAAGATGATGCGGTTAGGTGGAGCGGTAACTGTCGGTTTAATGCTGGCGTGCTTGGCACCGTATTGGATTGGGCGTAGAGCGATGCCCAATCGAGATGTCGCGGTTGACGACGAAACATAATTTAGAAACCATTTTTACGACTGCTTAAAAAGTCAAAGACCTATGTTTGCTAACGCCATGAACTTGCTTGGTGACCTAACCGAAGACTACGCATTCTTCCCTGAGAAAGCGTCTACGTTTGCTCAGGACAATGACTGGTTGTTCATGTTCATTACGTGGACAAGCGTGCTGTTCTTCGTTCCGATTGCGGGCTGCCTGGTTTGGTTTTCGTTTAAGTACGGGAAGCCCAAAGGCGGCAAGGCCGAAAGTGATGTCTCGCACAACACGCCGCTGGAATTGGCTTGGTCGATTTTGCCTTCGTTCGTTTTGGTTGGGATGTTCGTCTTGGGTGCCAAGGCTTACTTGGATCAGCGATCGGTTCCCGATGGTGCCAACGAGATCGGGATTCAGGCTTTCAAGTGGGGTTGGACGGTCGATTACGGCGGTGGTGTGTACCATCCCGAATTGCATATTTTGAAGGATGAACCCGTCAAGTTATCGATGCGGTCAAGCGATGTGATTCACAGTTTGTACATTCCGGCGTTCCGAGCCAAGAAGGACATTGTTCCTGGCCGTTACAACTACATGTGGTTCAAGCCCACCGTTGCAAGCGAAAAGGTTTCCGATGAAGAGCTCGCCAAGGCGCTCAAAGAGACAAAGGACTTGGGCGAGGAATGGAATTTCGACGAACGACAATTTACTCCTGATGGATACCGTTTTTACGACCTGTATTGCACCGAGTACTGCGGCACCAATCACTCTGAAATGCAAACCGTCGTCGTCGTCCACGAAACGCTGGAAGATTTGAACGCTTGGATCAAGAAGTACAGTGCTCGGCCCGACGGGACGACGCCTGCGGAATACGGTGCATTGCTTTACGATCGCCGCGGTTGCAAGAGCTGCCATAGCATCGACGGCACGAAGATGGTGGGGCCGTCTTTCCAAAACCTATACGGTCGCCAAGAAGCGATGGTTACCGGTGAATCGTTCCTTGCGGATGAAAACTATATTCGTGAATCGATTTTGTATCCCAAAGCCAAGGTCGTTGCTGGCTACCAGCCTGTGATGCCTAGTTACAAAGGTCAATTGAGTGACGACGATATCTACTCGATCGTCGAATGGATGAAATCAATCTCATCCAACGCAGCAGGCGGAGCAGAAGAAGCTGCGAAGACGGAAGAGTAGAGAGAAACGAAACAACAACGAAGTCAATTTCGCGGCAATTACGCGTATCAGAGGTAGAAATTATGTCATCAGGTTCAATTCCCCCCGGCAGCGTCGTCAAAGACCCTGGGTTCCCCACCAAGCAAGAAAACTACCTGACGAATTCCAAGGGAATTCTCAGTTGGATGTTCACGCTCGATCACAAGCGGATCGGAGTAATGTACTTGGTCGGCGTCTCGCTGGCGTTCCTGTTCGCAGGCATCCTGGCTCTGTTGATTCGCTATCACCTGATGGAGCCGGACGGCAAGCTGTTCAAGGGTGCGAACGCCAACAACATGTACAACCAGTTGTTCACGTTGCACGGTGCGGTGATGGTGTTCTTGTTCATCATCCCGAGTATTCCTGCGGCACTGGGTAACTTTTTGGTTCCAGTCATGTTGGGAGCCAAAGACGTTGCGTTTCCAAGGCTGAACTTGGCCAGTTTCTATCTGTGGTGTGCTGGAGCAATCTTCTTCGTTGCGGCACTGTTCGGCACCGGGCTCGATACGGGTTGGACCTTCTACACGCCTTACAGTACGACGACTGATACGTCGGTGATCGCGGCGACGATGGGCGCGTTCATTCTTGGGTTCAGTTCGATTTTTACGGGACTGAATTTCATTGTCACGATCAACACGATGCGTCCGCCGGGGATGACCTGGTTCCGCATGCCATTGTTTTTGTGGGCAACCTACGCAACCAGCATAATCCAGGTTTTGGCCACGCCAGTTCTGGGTATCACGTTGTTGCTTCTGATCGCAGAACGAACATTACACATCGGGATTTTCGATCCTGAATTCAACGGCGACCCGGTCACGTACCAGCACTTTTTCTGGTTCTACAGCCACCCAGCCGTATACATCATGATTTTGCCGGCTTTCGGGATCATCAGTGATTTGATCGCGGTCCACTCGCACAAACGGATTTTCGGTTACCGCTTCATTGCGTACTCGTCGATCGCGATTGCGTTGTTGGGCTTCCTGGTTTGGGGACACCACATGTTCACCGCGGGCATGAGCCCGATGACGACGATTATCTTCAGTGCGTTGACGTTCACGGTCTCGGTGCCGTCAGCGATCAAGGTATTTAATTGGCTGGCGACGATGTACAAAGGATCGATCAGCTTGACGACGCCGATGTGCTTTGCTTTGGCGTTTATCTTCCTGTTTACGATTGGTGGTTTGACTGGTTTGCACCTCGGTACGCTTGCGACCGACATGCACCTGCACGACACCTACTTTGTGGTCGCTCACTTTCACTATGTGATGGTCGGTGGAACGCTGGTGGCTTTCCTTGGTGGTGTTTTCCACTGGTGGCCCAAGATGTTTGGGAAGATGTACAGCGAAGCAGGCGGTCGTTTGTCGTCGTTGATTATCTTCATCGGTTTCAACCTGACCTTCCTGCCTCAGTTCGTTCTTGGCAGCCGCGGTATGCCGCGTCGTTATGCCACCTACGATCCCGAGTTTGCGTACTTGCACCAAATGAGTACCTACGGTGCAATGTTGTTGGGAATCGGTCTTTTGACTGCCTTGGTCGTGCTATTGCACTCACTATTCCGTGGCAAAGACGCACCGGCTAATCCGTGGGGTGCAGCAACCTTGGAATGGCAATGCACCAGCCCGCCACCGTTTTACAATTTCGAGCGTGCTCCGGTCGTCGGCGACCCCTACGACTTCAGCAAAATCGAATGGGACAGCGAAAACGAGCGATACGTTACGGTTGAGCCAGAACGCGAAACGGTGCCTGAGGAAAAACCTGCGATCCAACCGGCTCACTAGGCCGAACTGTGGTTCGCAGAATCCGTTAAACTTTGTAACCTTTAAGGCCAGCACACTGCTGGCTTTTCCCAATTCACACCCATCAAGTTTTGTTCGTCAATGTCCACGGCTCAAGCTGATCCAGTTTCCGACGATGCGTCGCACGGCGAACATGGTCATGATCACGACCATCCGGCCTTTTTGGCCCACCACTTTGATACGCCGGAGCAACAATTCGATAGCGGTAAGCTTGGGATTTGGTTGTTTTTGGTGACGGAAGTGCTGTTCTTTAGCGGGATGTTTGTCGCGTACGCGATCTTCCGCAATTTGCGGCCTGACGTGTTTGTGGGTTCAAGCGAATTCTTGAATACCAAGTTGGGTGCGATCAACACCGGCGTGTTGTTGTTCAGTTCGCTGACCATGGCTTGGGCCGTTCGCTGTTCGCAAACTGGCGAACACAAGAAGTTGACCGGAATGCTTGCGGCAACGCTTTCCTGTTCCATGGTTTTCTTGGGCGTGAAAGCGATTGAGTATTCACATAAATGGGGCATGGGATTGCTTCCTGCCGGAACCTTTTTCTACGACCCCGCGAATCCTCATCCGACCACTGATCAGCTAGAGACACTCGGCTTCACCAGCGGTACCGCGTTCTTCTTGCACAACAGTCTGTACTTTCTGTGTGCTCCGTTTCTGATTGTATTGCTGGGTGTGGTTGCTTGGTTGATTTTGTCCATCGTGAAAGGCAACAAGTTTCAAACTGCCTGTGCGATGCCGTTGACGATCGTCTGCTTGAGCTTCTTTGGCGGTGTCGGACTTGGGGTAATCCTCGAAAGCGGCAGCGAAGAAGGCCACGGTGCGGCTCACGATGTCGCCGGTCACCACGGCGAAGGTGTTGCCCATTCCGATGCGGTCCCGAGTGTCATCGATGATGGCAAAGTAGCTGCACCGGCGCTGAATGACGACGCGTCGGAAACGAGCGTCCTTGAGCGACTTGCGACGGATTCAACCAATACCGGTTTGATGAGTGATGTCGCGGCACGACAAGCTCAGGCTTCCGTCGCCAGCGGAGCAGTCGTTCGCGGTGATGACACCAACTTTGAAGGTGGAATCTCGGAAGCTTCGGCAAATGTTTTGACACAGCGTCAGGCCGGTAAATTCTTCAGTATCTACTACTGCATGACCGGTGTTCACGCGATTCACATCCTTGGGGGCATCGCAGTCCTGGTTTGGTTGTTGATTCGAAGCGTTCGCCAAGATTTCAATAGCCGGTACTTTGGCCCCGTTGATTATGTGGGGTTGTATTGGCACTTGGTTGACTTGATTTGGATTTACTTGTTCCCTCTGCTCTACTTGATTCGATAATGTCTGACCACGCACATTCATCCGACGGCCACGGCGGCGACGGTCACGACTTTGCGCACCCAATGCCAGTTTCCATGCTGCTTTCGGTGTTCTTTGCTCTCGTAATTTTGACAGTTGTTACGGTTGCCCAGGCCAGTTTTGATCTTGGCAGTTACGACGTGTTAGTTGTGATGGCAATTGCGACGCTCAAGGCAACCTTGGTCGCCTTGTTCTTTATGCACTTGGCCTGGGATAAGCCATTCAACATTGCTGTATTTGTTGGATCGTTCATTTTTGTTGGTCTTTTCGTAATCTTCACACTCGGTGATAGCGATATGACTTCGGATTCGTTCGAGCCAAAGATTGACGAGGTTGTGCCGATGGTTGCCGAGTCCAATTAGGGCATAGCGTTTCCGTTTGATGGGGATTTCTTTCCGCTCCCCTTACGGAAATTCTGATTTCTGAATTAGACTATTGGGCGGTTACAAGGCATCTTTTAGATGTCTTTGCATTTACCGCCGGGTGCCCCAATCAAGGCCTTGGCATTGGACCGAGGTTATTGATTCGATGGCACTGATTATTCTTCGCTGCGTTTTTCTGTTATGCGCTGGTGGCGTTTCAGCGATCATCAACGCATCGTTCACGGAAGGGTCTACTCAGAGTCCGTTGGTGCCGTACCTCATCTTTGGTGGCATCATGGCGCTAGCGTTTGCTGTGGTCGTGGCTGATATTTACGCTCCTCGCAAGCGGATTGACACGATTTCAGCGGTCTACTTCGGCGTGCTGATTGGCGTGCTGCTGACCTATGTGTTGTCGATCGCATTAGCGCCGCTAATTGCCCAGTCATTCAATGGTCGGGCGGTGCAGATGATCATCGCGTTGGTGTTGTGTTATTTCTGTACCAGTGTGCTTTTGCAAACAAAAGACGATTTCAGGTTTCTGATTCCGTATGTCGAATTTGTACGCGAAGTTAAAGGTTTCAAGCCTTTGATTTTGGATACCAGCGTCGTGATTGACGGCCGTATCGCTGATGTTGTGGGAACTGGTGTTTTTGACAACCAGCTAATCATGCCACGGTTCGCTCTTAGCGAATTGCAGAACATTGCCGATAGCAGTGACAAGTTACGTCGCACTCGCGGCCGTCGTGGCCTGGACGTTCTGAATCGTATGCGAGCGGACGACAACGTCGATTTGGTGATTTTTGATCGCGAGCTACCCGAATTGGCCGGTCAGACAGTCGATCTAAAACTGGTCCTGTTAGCGAAGCATCTGGAAGGGAAAGTAGTCACGGGCGACTTCAACTTGAACAAGGTCGCCAAGTTGCACAATGTTCCTGTGATCAACTTGAACGAAATTAGTAACTCGTTACGCCCCGTCTATCTGCCTGATGAAATTTTCCGAACCAAGGTCATCAAAGCTGGCGAAGGTGCCGAACAAGGCATCGGCTATTTGGATGACGGCACGATGGTGGTCATCGAAGGCGCTCGCAACAAGATCGGACAAGAACTGGACGTGCGAGTCACCAGCACGCTGCAGACCAACGCCGGCAAGATGATCTTTGCAAAGGTTGAAAGTCGCTAAGGATCGAGCGTGATCTAAGGTCGCCTTTCGCTGCTATGGTGCAGCTTGCCCAATTCGCTGCCATGCAATGATTTTCATCAGGCCAGGGTGCGTCTGGGAACCAGAAAGTAGGCCGTAGCGAGCCATAGCGAGTTACGGCGTTGCGCGAATTGCCGTAACTCGCTATGGCTCGCTACGGCCTACACGCTGAGCGAAAGGCGACTCTATGTCATCGTTACTCGGTGACCAATCGATTAAACAAGGTGCGATTACTTTTTCTAGCGGCGTCGCACATTTGCCGTACCGATTCGGCATTAGGTTGGCCCATCAAGTAGGCCAGGTTTTTCATTTGCCGATCATCTTCCGGCAATTCGTGACGTCCATCGGCTTTCATCAGCCTAAGATTCGCATTCGTGCGACTTAGGATCCGGTAATTGCGTACGAGAGTTGATGCATCCTGCTGTGACAGCAGGCGAGCTTTTTCCAGCTTCTGAATACACTCGGTCGTGCTCTGGCGGATAAGAAGTGGGTTTTCCGCCACGTGTTTTAACAACAAAAAGTGTGCAATCCATTGAGTGTCCAGCGTGCCTCCCTCGCCTCGTTTTAGATTGCTTGGCGAAGCTTCTTCCTGGACTCGGCTTCGCAACCGATGGATCTCATCGATCATTGACGGATCCCATTGGAAGGATGCGAGCGTGTCGTCGATGGCCTGTT
Organism: Rubripirellula obstinata; assembly: GCF_001642955.1. Lineage (GTDB taxonomy): Bacteria > Planctomycetota > Planctomycetia > Pirellulales > Pirellulaceae > Rubripirellula > Rubripirellula obstinata. The sequence goes on from NZ_LWSK01000047.1 coordinate 31,073, forward strand.
GGTAGGCACGGCGGCTGCGACTCGACCCGCTGATCACTCGCATTTTGCAAAGATCCAACCAATGTTCCAAGGACGCGTCACCATTTTGGAAAGCTGTTAGGAAGCTATCGAACGTGCTGACGGCGATCTTCCTTTCCCCGGTCTCGCTCAACAATGAAGTCAGGTCATAAAGTCTGTTTGCCTTTTCAACATCGTTAAATCGGTGCATGATCTGGTTTGCGACTTGATCAAAGAACAGGTCGTTGGTGGTGGTGTGGCGTCGGCCGCCAACGCGTCGTTTTGTTTCACCATCGCCGCTGTAGAGCATCATCACATCGAGGTCGCTGCGGTAATCTGGTTCGCGTCCACCGAGCTTGCCACATGCAACCATCACCATTTCCGCGGGCATCATTTCGCCCGGCGACTTTGCATCCGTCATGGGATCGCCAAATTGCTGGGCGACTAATTCCTGTTCGTATTCCAGTGCTCGCCGCAGACAGGCTTCGGCAGTATCGCTGAGTGCTGCTCGGGTTGATTCGATCGTTTCTTTGCCAAGCATGTCACGTACGCCGATTGTCAGGTCAGCGCTGTTTTTAAACTCTCGTAACACGCGGTCGATTTCGCTGGCACCGCGGCAAAGCTCGATGCTGTGTGCGTCCAACCGATCAGCCGAGGGCAATTGATTCATCAAAAGGGAATCGACTAATTCGTCGATCATGCCGGGGTTTTCGATCAAGATCGATGCTAGGTACGGACTGGCTGCACAAAGTCGAACCATCAAACTGAGAGTCGCTTTGGATGATAGAAGCAAGTCCCATAACGTAGCTTTTGCACCCAACGAATCGGTAACCTTGACCAGCATTTGCAGCGTTTCGTCGGGGCTGGGTGTTTGAGAAATTTCACCCAACAAATGGGGCGCAAGGGAAGCAAAGGAGTGACGGCATCGCTGATGAGAAAGAAACGGAACCGTTTCGATACTGAGGGAACGAATCTGTTCGATCGCTGCCTGAGGGTTTTCCATCACATAGCGACGCATCATGTTTTGCAATGCGGTTGGGTCGGGATTTGGGTCGAGCAATAATTCGATTTCGTCATCGGGCTCGCTTGGGTCAATCCGATCCTCTTGCATCAACTGAGCGATCAACGATCGGTTATCGGCGAGTGTCTTCGAGAGCATTTTCTCGAATCGTTCGACATCACCAATGTCACCATCAGCATTTCGGATGCCCAATTCCCACGCCAACTGTTGTTTCGATTGCGTATCGGTTGGGATCTTTCCACCAAGACCTCCGAAGGTAACCGCAATCTGATGTCGAAGCCGCGTTAGCCGCGCGTAACGCTGCGACAATTCGGACGCTTCGTTTTCAGTTAAGCATTTTTCGCGTTGCAGCATTACGATCGCATCAAACAGATTGGCTTGCCGCACGCTGGGCAAATGGCCTCCGTACAGAACCTGCAAGCACTCAATGATGCAGCGAACATCGTCCATGCCGCCTGGGTCGGTAACGAAATCATTGACGACGGCAAGTTCCTGATCGGCTCGTCGATGTAGTTTGTGTTGGATCGCCGCCATTTCGGCTAGTTCGGCAACACCGTTGAATTGGCGATAAATCCATGGCTGTAATCGATCTAAAAACGCTTTGCCAACTGACGCAGATCCGGCGACCACACGCGCTTTAATAAATTCCATCCGCTGCGACACTTGTCCGCTTGTCTCGTAAATTTTTGCTGCTTCGCGGACGCTACAGATCGAAACGCCCACTTCGTGCTTCGGTCCCCCACGCAGGTCAATATGGATGCTGTTCGATTGATTCGGCGCGCTATCGAGCAGCGCGATCATGTCTCGGACCAGCGTCTCGTAAAAATCACGGTGCCAAACATTGCGAGGATCAATGGCGTCGAACAGGAAGATTAAACGAAGCGGCGAGTTGTAGCTCAGCTCTTTGCCGCCTAGCGTTCGCAGCCCGATGACCGTCATCTCTGGATGCGTTCCATCGGCTCGCATCGGCATGCCTCGTTTTTCTGCCAGCCGATCTAGCGTAAACCGCCGCGCCGCTTCAACCAGCGTGTCCGCCGCATGGCTCAATTCGCGACTGGCCTGATCTGGCGAAAGCTCATCGCTGAACTCGCGGTGGGCGATTCGCTCGGATTCGTTTCCGAAGTGTCGGCGAATCACTGCAGCGGCCTGGACAAGGTCATCGGCCTTCCAAAGATCAGAAAGCACTTGATCAACCGAGACTAATTCAGAAGGGGTCGCAGCGTCCATGAAGCAATCAAGCAGAGGGAACCAAGCACTAGGCCAGGAGTGTGGACCAATCAGGCCAACCAGTAAAAACCAGTGTAAATACCAATCGCAGCTAAGTGTAGTCGTCAACCGTAACCTAACCTTGGTTACTGAGCCGATCTGGCTTTCCCCGGCAAGCGTGATTCAACGAACCACTTGTTTAGGAAGGACAGCATCGGAGCGTTTTTGGGCTCTTTGTGTTGCTTTATCGCATCATCGGAGGGTTGTGAATTCGCAACGCACGGTGGGTGTTTCGCAACAAATTCGCGAAACACCGTGGGGTTCGTTCTCGGTCTCTTTTCACGCAACCTCTTCGTACACAACAGTTTGCCATGATTTACGCAATGCCCACATGGAATGGTGGCACCACTCCTGCTTGGTCTCTTCCGAACCTAACCGACCGAATTGACATTGGTTTTGAGGAGCCGCTTGTGGGAAAGAAGTCTAAACAACGATCGTTACGAGATGATGCCTTCGATGCGGAGGAATCCGTCAACAGGCGGAGTCGCGTGATGGGTCAGCAATTCGCTGATTCGATCGACGACGCCGCTGGCGATGACGAACAGCCCCGCCGACGCGACGAGCCCGGTGCTGATCCCACCGAGGATCCAGTCCGAATGTACTTGATGCAGATGGGCCAAATCCCGCTGCTGACCCGCGATCAAGAAGTCTCCGCGGCCAAGCAAATCGAGCGAACTCGCGAACGCTATCGCAAAACCATGTTGGCAACCGACTTTATGCTGCAAGGTGCACTGAAGTTGCTGGAACAGGTTCGTGACAAAAAACTTCGACTCGACCGAACCATCGAAGTCAGCGTCACCAACGCGGTCGAAAAGAAAGCGATCATGAAACGGATCGTTCCCAACGTCCGAACGCTTCAGCACTTGCTGTCGCTCAACAAAGCAGATTACTTGACGTCGATCAACAAGAAAGTCCCGATGCGACAACGTCGCGCCGCTTGGAAGAACTTGGTGATTCGGCGCAACAAGGCTGTCCGGTTGATCGAAGAAATGAATCTTCGGACCAACAAACTGCAACCGCTCTTTGAAAAATTGCGTCAAGCAAGCGATCGCATGCAAGCGATTAAGGCATCCCTAAACGAAACCGACAAACCAGAAATTCCTGGCATGCCGACCGAGGCTGAACTGCGAAGCGAACTGCGTTACCTGATGCGTTTAACTTACGAAACGCAATCAACCGTTGGTCGCCGAGTGTGTCGCTGTGATGCTTACCGCGAAGACTACGACGCTGCGAAACGAGTTCTTTCAGCAGGTAATCTGCGGTTAGTTGTCTCGATCGCCAAAAAGTATCGCAACCGTGGTCTTTCATTCTTGGATCTGATCCAAGAAGGCAACACGGGGTTGATGCGAGCGGTTGATAAGTTCGAGCATGCACGCGGCTATAAGTTCAGCACCTATGCGACTTGGTGGATTCGCCAAGCGATCACACGTGCGATTGCTGATCAAAGTCGAACCATTCGTGTGCCAGTTCACATGATCGACACGATGAACAAAATCCGCCAGATCACTCGCGATTTGGTTCAGGAAAAAGGGCGCGAACCCACTCCCGAAGAAGTCTGCGAACGTAGCGGATTGTCCCTCGACGACACTCGCGTGATCCTGAAAATGAGCCGACAACCGCTATCGTTGGATCAGCCGATCGGTGATCACGAAGAGAGCGTTTTTGGTGAATTCCTGGAAGATCATCGCACGATTGATCCGTTGCTAGAAACGAACCGTGAAGCATTGAAGTCTCAAATCGACACGGCAATGGAGACACTGAATTATCGCGAACGCGAAATCCTTCGCCTGCGATATGGCCTTGCTGATGGCTACACCTACACCTTGGAAGAAGTCGGTCGAATCTTCCAAGTGACTCGAGAACGTGTTCGCCAAATCGAGAGCAAAGCAGTGCGAAAACTTCAGCAACCTTACCGGGCCGCGTCGTTGGTAAGCTTCTTGGATGGAGCGGAAATCACGTTCCTGGAAAGTAGCGAAGCGATCTGATTCGCCATTGCTGAATTTTGAAAAACGATCATAGCCGCCGGCAGATGCAAATCTGCCGGCGGCTTTTTGATGAATGAAGCTCTGATCGATCGGTTGTGCAACACTACGATCGAACTCGCGTTAGCTCGTAGAGAAATATCGCGGTGGCGACCGATACATTCAAACTATCAGCGGCCACATTCATGGGAATGGTGACCCGGTCGCTTGCCGTTTCTTGCAGTTCTTTGCTCAGTCCGGTCGATTCATTGCCCATCATCAGAATGATGGGCCGATGGTCGGGCCGAAGCTGGTCAATTGGCGTTGCTTCGTTTGAAAGCGTTGTTGCAATCGTTCGAAAACCTCCTTGATCAACCAAGGTTTTTAGATCCCGATTCGCGTCATCCGCCAAGTAGATTGTTTGCGAAAACACCGTCGCCATACTGGTTCGAATCACTCGGCGAGCAAGCGGATCGACGCACGCGCGATCGCGGATCAAATGATGAACCCCCATCGCCGTCGCCGTGCGAATGATGCTGCCCAAGTTGTCTCGATCGCCGATACCTAAAGCGGCTAAGACGATCTTCGGTTTCGTGGGCAACGTCAACAATTCGTCCGTCGTGTTTTCAGTCTGGCCAATACCGCAGGCAATGACTCCGCGGTGAAAATCGAAGCCCACCAGTTTGCGGATCTCGGCTGTCGAAAGCACATAGATATCTATTTCAGTGTTAAGCGGCGATTGCGAAAACCAGTCTGCAACCTCGTCTTGCAGTCCTTCGCGGACAACGACCGAATGGACGGAAATGCCGCTCTTTGCGAGTCGATCAACGCAGTACTTGCCCTCAACGATGAACTGACGCTGCGATTCGGGCGAAATCGATTTCTCTTTAACATCGCGGTAGGGATCAAGGCGAATGTCGCAAGCTTCCGTAAACTCAATCGCCATAGGAGACCGTTTTTGTCGGGTGTGTGCATCTTTTGAAGGTGAATGATCCATTGTCAGTTTTTCTTTGCTGATGAAACAGCCCTACAAACCGGACGACCGTTCAAATTTGCCTGTCAGGATCTTTTTTACGCCCGGACTTTCATCCCATCGCGGCATTGACTCGTCAAAACTTCTTTCAGCGGTAACAGTTCTATTGCATGAACCCGAATCAGGGGCACTGATGCCCGATCAAATTGATGATCGGTCGATCGAGTTTCACGCATCCCCACAACAATCGATCGTCGGGCAGGACGATCACGCCCCACGCCCCACCTCGCCCCAACATGCCCACCCGAATCCTCCTTTGGGATCAGCGCGAAATCATTCGCGCTGGAATCAAATCTATTTGTTGCCAACATGACGACTTGCAAGTCGTTGGTGAGACTGCCAGTCAAGAATCGGCGATCGAACTGGCTCAGCACCATTGTCCCGATGTCGTGATTGTCGAAATGTCATCCGTGGAAGGGCCGGTTCAGCAGGTCTTTCAGCGTTTGGTTGCGACCAATCCGCAGCAAAACACGAAGATCTTGGTTTTGGCGGAAGAAAACCAAGTAGACGTCGCTATCCAAATGCCGCAAGCAGGTGCGTCGGGCTATCTGACCCACCACAGCTCGCTGGAAGAAATCGTGGTCGCCATTCGTTGCATCGCGAAGGGGCGGATCTTTATCAGCCACTCGCATGCAGCGACTCCCGCTCCGAAAATTAAGTGCGATCAGATTCCTAGTTTTGCTTCGACAATCACTGAAAGCAGTATCGATTTGTCAGCCCGTGAACGCGAAGTGCTATCTCTGATTTCTGAGGGGATGACCAACAAACAAGCGGCAGAGAAATTGTTTCTAAGTGTGAAGACCGTGGAAACGTATCGATCGCGAATCATGAAGAAGCACGGACTGAAGGATCGTCTCGCCTTGTTCAAATTTGCTGCGTCAATCGAAGCCTTGAAAGAGGAGCAGCTTAGTCATTGCTAGCCATGATTGTCTGACCAGCTTGTCGGGGGTTCAGGCCAACGCCGTGAAGAGATTTGGTCCCGGAAAACACGGATGAGTTCGTTTAACCGCGCGGGCATCGCCCCGCGCGTTGCGCTGGCCCGAACGCGCGGGGCGATGCCCACGCGGTTAAACAATCTAGAAACCCTTCACGGCGTTGGGTGCAGGCACGCTAATCGGCAGACGTTTTTGTAGGGCGTGGCAAGTGGAGCGAGTTACGGAACTTGAACACCTGCCGTAACTCGCTTTACTCGCTACGGCCTACTTTGGGCCCCAGCCGATCAGCTTGACTTGCAACCGCGTGTCGGGGATTTCACATGCTCAAAACGAGCCTTCCCTGACTTCAGTTTGATCGACTTCTTGGAAAAGCCTTACACCGGAATGCTCATTTGTCAGGACAAGCATGGTTTCTTTTGCGAATCGTTTGCTAAGCCACTTTCCCGACATAGTGTTCTTTCGTTCCTGAGACGCAAACGACTGACGTGAAGCTCACCGTATGAAACACGTTGTTTCACAGCGAAGCCGCTCGAAGTATTTGCCGATCAGACCAACGTTTTCCGTGTCGGACTGCGTTGACCTACACCCCACTAACATCCTAAGTTCGTCGCAGTCTCTGCGTTGTCCCCAATCGAGCTTAGACAAAGGATCACTACTATGAAGATTAGATTTGCCATCGCCGCTTTGCTTGTTGCTACGACTGTCAACGTGAACGCTGCTACCACTGACACTCAAAAGTTCACCGTGACCGTTCCAAGTGCAATTTCCATTACTGCACCTGTCAACGCGAACTTGACTCACGATGAAAGTGAAAACGACCAAATTTTCCCAGTCCAACCTTGGGTCGTCAAAGGCAACTCGCTCTCCGGTGTTACCGCATCGTTTTCGACCGCCACCGCATTCACGCACACCGTTGACTCGACTGCCAAACGCGACGCAGGCCTTGCCCTCGCTGTTAATTCATCCGTTGGAGCCGCTAACTGGAACGTGACTCAAGTGAATGACCAAACCGACTACACCAACAACGATGGCGTTGCAACGGTTCAAGTCAGCAGCAACGGCTTCGGTCGTGCCACGATGGACTTGTCCGTTAGCTTCATCACCGACGGCTTCGGAACGTTCCCAGCGGGTGACTACGAAACAACCGTGACCGGTACCGTGACCGCCAACTAAGTGCTAATCCTCGGATGAACACTCCCCACTGAAAAAGGCTCTTTCAGAGCCAACGAAAATCAGCCGCCGCTGCGATCCAAAAGGACCGCGGCGGTAGCTGCGTTTAACACGACTTCCAACGACACCCACTGTTTCCACTTGATTCATTCCCGTCTTCATTCGATCGCTCGCCAATTTGTTCTGCCATTTAGCAGTGCAAGTTTTTTGCTTTGCGCTGCTTTTTTGCTCTGCACTGCGGGCGTGTCTCTTTGCACCGTGGATGCTTTGGCAGATAGCATTCGTCTCAGTGACCGCGGCGTTCGGGTCAACATGGTGCCGGATCAACACAATGGAAAATCCGATCATTCCATTGCATCGGCGACTTGCAACGTTCGAGTGAACCAGCGGCAGGTGATGCTGCATTTCGCTGCAACTCCGTTCGTTCACGTCGATGATTCACGTATCAAAAATAACGCGATGCTATCGGCAACGGTATCGCGGCAATTGGGACAGATCGTTGTTTCACCGCAGGCAATTGCCGACCGAACAAACATTTCAAATGATGACGAACAAGCCACCATTGCTGTCGGGGTCAGCGGCAATGGGCGTGCTCAGGTGCAACTGCAAGTTGGTATTGATGCCAACAACGCCCACGCCGGGCGTCACTGCACCACCGTCGTGATGACGGTGACCGCGAATTAAAGGATTTGAATTGACCGCAGCAGGGATGCCGCAACGAAGCCTTTTTCAAGGCAAACACCGACGCCACGATCATCGATTGATCGTGTGCTTGGTATGGGTGTGCGTATCCATCTGCGGTTGCGTTTCCAGGCCGCTGCCGGACCGTCCGACGGTTGACCAATTGATTCAAGAATCGTTGGGCAGTTCGCTTCGCGATTTGAAAATTGAAGATGCGGAATCTAAGTTTGGTTTTGACTCGGCACACATGAACCAGCATGCTGGGACTGCTGGATTTGGGGCTGCTGGAATCAACGAAGAGTTCATTGTCGATGGCAGCGTGGTCTACGAAGATACGCCTGAGCCAACGATGGCAATGACTCCATCGGAAGACGCCTACTTTCATCTCTCCGACGCCGACGATTCGGATGCCCGACTGTTTAGCGAAGAGTTTATCGAAACCGATATTCGCGAAGTCCTGACCATCATTGCCGAAGACTTTGGCATCGATTTGATCGTGGACGAAAAAGTGAGCGGGGTCGTCAACGCAAGGCTGGAAAACATGCCTTTGGATCGCGCGATCAAAAAAGTGTTGATGCCGCTTGGATATCACTACTCTCAACGCGGAGACCAGCACTACGTTGCCCCAGCGGATCCTGAATCCCCGCTGTTTGCCTACATTTCTGAACGTCAAGAGTACCGGCCACGTCACTTGGACACATCGGTGTTGTTGGAAACCGTCAGCAATGCGACCAAACCATTTGTTCAGGAAATTAAGACATCGAACCTAATCATTATCGAAGCACCTCATCAGATCGCCCAACAGATCGTTGATCGTTTTGCCGCGATCGACCAACCGGTTCCCCAGGTCATTTTGGAAGCCATTATCTGCGTCGTGTCCCCCGACACTGGATTTCAGTTCGGCTTGGATTGGCAACACGCAGTCGAACTCAACGGAGCCAACGCCTTGAAACTGGGGGCGACTGGACTAGCGCTTAATTCAACCTACAGCGGTGCCGGAGCGAATGCCATTTTCGATGACTTCGCCAGCACATCGACATTCGTGAAATTGCTTTCCGAGCACGGGTATCTAACGATTCGAGCGACCCCGCACGTGATGGCGCAGGACAATCAACAGGCGAACATCGCAATCAATCGCGAGACATTCTTTAGCACTCAGCAGCAGAACACCGGCAACAATGCGGACAACAGTGCCTTCTTTTTTCAGCAAGACATTCAAACCGTTGAATCAGGAATCACGTTGGATATCACGCCAAGGATTCGCGGCGATATCGTGACGATCGATATTGAAAAGGCCGAAGTCAGTGAGGATGTCCGCAACGCCAATGCAGAATTGGCCGTTAACCCTTTCCCAATCATCAATCGCAGATCGGTTTCGACGACGGTACACGTCAAAGACGGAAAAACCATCGTAATCGGAGGACTGGTTCAAAGAGAAACGATTGATCGGGTCAATCGTGTTCCGGGACTCAGCAACATTCCTCTGATGGGCTATCTTTTCGAGACGACACAGCGGCAAACACGCGATGCCGAAGTTGTCATCTTTATCTCCCCCAAGATAGTGACACCGACTCACTAGCAACTGGTTCCCATCAGTTGCCCGTTCGGTGTCAGCCCACCCACTTTGCCCCACCTTCTTTAAAAAACACTGGCTTGCCAGCGTTTGATGATTGCTATGTACTTGATCTGCCCCACCCGCAAACCGAGTTTTCTTGGTTTCGTTCTAGGTTTGTTTGTTGTCACACTGACGTTCAGCAGCGCATCGCCGGCGCTTGCTGAAACTGCTGGCAAAGTCGAAGAGCTTGGCGATGGTCAGCAGCGAGTCACGCTGACGCAAACCGTCGAACCATCCTTTCACATCGAACCGATCGTGCATCGTTTTGCTGCTCGGCGGGGAACAACGATTCCATTCCGTTTTGAAATTCGCTCGACGGGCAAGGCGATGAACGTGTCCGTCTTGCCGGTCAAACTGAGGCAAGAAATGTCGGGCATCATCCTGCATGACGCCACTGGCGAAGCACCTGACGAAATCAAATTCACATCACCCACCGAATTCAAATTGGCTCCCGGTGAAACGACGTTCATCGAAGGCGAAGTCACCGTACCGCTGGCCAAGTCGAACTACTTATCGTTCGGCGTTCTGGTGCGTGACAACGGCCAGCGATCCGCCGATGACAACACCGACAACAACGGGCAACGCATCGGCGCGGCAGTGCGTTTTGTGACTCAATATGTTCTGCGAATCGACATCGAAACTGGTGTGAAAGATCTATCGCAAATGAACCAACTGGCATTCGAGAGCGGATTGATCGACAGCCAAGCCGGGATGCCTGTTGCCGAAGCTGTCTTGGTTAATCCAACCGAGTTTGCGTTTGAGTGCAATGTTCGCGGCAGTGTTGAATCGGCAAGCTCATCCAGGCCAAGGCCTTTTCGGTTGAGCATGTCTTCGCGTTCAAGCCTTAACGACGAAAAGAAATACATCGTCCGAATTATGCCGCACAGCAAAGTGCGAGTCTCTGCACCGGTCGAAGAAACACTGTTCCCCGGCAATCAAACGTTCAAGGTGGAAGTCACCAACGGACGTCGCGCGATGGCCGAGCAAACGTATCCCGTTTCCGTTGCCGGCGGTGATTTTCCGGCGCTCGAAGTCAGCCATGCTTACCTGGACCAAGAATTGTCAGTCGGGCCAGCACAGATCGAAGTCGGCGATTCCGATTCGGCGAAGCGATCTTGTAACCTGCGATTCAGTAACAATTCTGAAAAGCAAAAAATGGTCAAAGCTGAATTGATCGATTTGGACGGACAGCCAATCGAAGGCATTCGTTTGTCTTCGTCTGAATTTGAAGTCAAGCCAGGTCGAACGAAGACGATTCGAGCTTCGGTTTCTACTCGCAGTAAAAGCGAAACCACCAAGTTCGGCACCGTCCGGCTATCGATTTCGGATTCCGAACAAGGGGCAACATTGATCAAAGAGTTGCCGTTAGCTTTGGTGGTTGGCGGGCGACCAGCAGAGAGCATCGAAATGGGCGAACTGCAATCGTTGGTCGAAGGCGATATGACATCGTTCCGATTGTCGGTCACCAACAACGGGCACGGCTATGTACCGATTCACGGTCAACTGCAAGTTGCCAGCGGCAAGGAACAAGCGATCGAATTGGCGGATGGCTACGGACGATGGCTGCGTCCCGGCGAGACTCGTGAATTGGCATTCCAGCCACGCAAACCGCTACCCGCTGGCAAGTATCAGTTGAAACTTCACGTCGAAACGACCGAAGGTGCCGAACCGTTTGATCAAACCTTGGTCGTCGATCTTGGCCAACAGCTCCTTTTGAACTGAATCAGCGATCGCGAGTGTTGGTGAGTCGTTTTGAGCGTCTGTTTGACGGCGATGCATTTGGCACTGCATTTGTGTCGGCCAACACGAACGCGTTGAAGAAACTTGCATTGAGGCGACGCCAATTCAGTTTCTTTGCCAGGCATGAAGGGAAACCATTTCACCCGAGCGCCGCGAAGAGTTCTGGTCCCGGAAACACGCGTTAGTTCGTTTAGCCGCGTGGGCATCGCCCCGCGCGTCGTGCTGACCCAGACGCGCGGGGCGATGCCTGGGCTGATGAAAATGCGGTGGGTGATGTTATTCGCGAACCAGTCGAACATTGCAAATTGCAAAATGAACATTGCAAATTGAAAATTCTTGGGAAGCGGTATTTGCTGGTCAATTT
>NZ_LWSK01000048.1 GCF_001642955.1 Rubripirellula obstinata
CCGGGGATTTACATCCCCGGCAGAGAGCTTCCGTCCCGCCGGGACTAGCGGAGCCTGACCGTCGGCATGATCCGGATCTAAGCCGGACGTTCTCTTACGCGGCCGAGGCTCACAAGACCAAGACTCACAAGATCAACCCGCTTACGAACCCGATTCGCGGGACTTGGTCCATCGGGCGTATTCGTCAGCCGTGATTTTGCCGTCTCGGTTGGCGTCCGCCGCTGCGGGACTCATCAACATTGTTTTCCATTCGGATCCCGTTAGAACTCCATCACCGTTTGCGTCTCGTCGGCCAATGATCCGTTTGGCTAGATCGACGTACTTTTGATCGATGGGGCCGGTTTCTGCTGGCGGAGCCGACGATGCGGTGGATGTTCCGGGCGTGGTTTGTCCAGCCGCCTGTGCCCGCAACGATGACGCCGGGCCTTCTTCCACACTGCGTAGCGATTCAGAGGCTGTGATCACGCCGTCTTCGTTGAAATCGACATCGAAGAACTTTGCCAACTCCTCGTCGTTCCAATCTTCTGGATTCTCCGGCATGAACTCGGCCATCGAAAGCTGGCCGTCACCGTTTCGATCTTGTTCAGTGAAATAGCCGGGCAATCCTTCGGTGGAAGTTGAACGGGCAGTCGTTCGGTAAGATCGCCGACCGTTGTAAATGTCAGGAACTTCGCTGCTGCCCCGTTCTGTTTTCTCTCGACCTTTCCCATCGCTCTTTTTGTTTGACTGATCGCTTTTGCCTTCTCGTCGCCGGGCATAGCGAACGGCTAATTCTTCCAAAGACAATCGGCCGTCGCGGTTGCGATCAAAGTCCAACGGGTTCCCGGCAAAGCGGCTGGTGATTTCGTCACGATCGATGTACTGATTTTTGTTTCTGTCAAAGCGACCCATATTCTGCCTCGCTTCGTTACGATCCGCCTCGGTGACGATTGCGGTCATCATTTCGGCATTGGGTCCGAACCCAAGGATCAAATCATCGAAGGCTTGCTCATCGCCAAACCCTGGCACCAATAATTCGGCCATCAGCGATTCGTCACTGTCGCGTCGATCGCGACTTGAATCACGACCGCGATCACGGTCACGATCTCGACCGCGATCTCTGTCCCGGTCATTGTCTGATCCACGGCCGCCTCGCATTTTTTCAAACCCATCCTTGATCTTTTGGATCGAAATAGGACGCCCGGCCACGATGCTGGAATCGGTTGACGCGAGCCGCTTGATCATAAACTGAGCTGGGCCTTCTTGTTCGTCAGGATCGATAACACCATTGCCGTTCTTGTCCAATCGATCCAGAAAGGAACTGGGGTCAAATCCACCGCGGCCTCTGCGATCGCCTCTGTCGCCACGATCACCCCTGTCACCGCGGCCACCTCGGTCGCCCCTGTCACCACCGGGGCGTTGTGCGGAAGCAAATCCGGTGATGACCAGAGAGAGAAAAAGAGCGATGAATGTTTTTTGGTGCATGTCAGTTTAAACCCCGGCACAGCGCCGATGTTTTGCAAGAAAGCGGTCGAACAGCGAAAGAGATGACTCTACGCCGGCAACATGACTGGCGTTCGGTGGACCATCAGTCGCTTGTGCTCGCGTACGACCCTCATGAAGTCTGCTTCACTGACCGGCTTCTTCATAAAGTCACTGACCTGCAAATCATTGCATCGCTGGCGAAGCCCCTCGTCGGTCGACGCCGTCAAGACAACCGTCGTCGGCGGTTCCGATCCCACGGGGCAATCCAATTCTGCCAGCTTTTCAATCACGTCGATTCCGCTTCCATCGGGCAGCATCATGTCCAATAGCAAAAGATCCGGCCAAGGTGCTCGCGAGAAAATTCCCTGACGCATCAGAAACTCAGTCGCCTCGGCAACCGTTCGGACCAGCGTGATTCGGTGATGCACCTGGCTGCGTCGAACCGCGTAGATCGTGACGCGAGCGTCCACCCAACCATCTTCGACCAATAGAATCTCCATTGGCTTGGTGAACGAATCGCCCAACGAACGTTGTTCAGAATTCAGGGTACGTTGTTCAGAATTCATGTCATTGGATGTCATAAGAAGATGAAAGGAATCGACTGATCAGGCAATCGGTTTAGCGAGATTGGGGTGGCTGCAATTTCAACGCCGCAAGGGTTTGCTCGATCAGTTCGGCCTCGTCACGTTCGTGCGTCAGCAATCGATCCACAAAGTCACAGACTCTTGCGGACAAATCAATCAGCATCGAATGTTCCACTCCCCGATATTGTAATTCCTCTGCAAGCTCAGCGAGCTCACTTAATTGGATATACAGCGACCGATGTTCTGCTTGAGTGCGGGCGGTTTTGCGGGTCACCGGCGTCTCGGTGGTCCCAAAGTCGCGGAGGTCGCCGATCGCGATGTATCCGTAAGACTCTTCCAGCGAGAATTGAAGTGCAACAATGTCACGCAGGTCATCCAAGCCCTTCACCAGATTCCTGCAAAGGCTTGTCGGATCATCGGGACTGTGACAAATATGCTGGATACGCCTAACCGATTCCATGTAGTCAGGATTGCTGTCCTTGATCTCTCGCAAGAACGCTGGATTGACACTCATCAGTGTCGTTTGCGAGGTCGCTTCGACGGTGGAAACACTGTTCATACGAAAGCTCTCAGTCTGGGCAAGCAAAAAGAATCACATCCACGCTCACTTCATCTGCCTAAATCCTACCCGCTGAGGAACGATCGCGTCAATAAAATGCCATGGCAGACAACACAAACTGGGACGCTGTGAAGCATTGTGGCAACGGCACATTTCCCTGATCGCCAGTATGTAGGCCGTAGCGAGCCATAGCGAGTTACGGCAATGTGCGCAACGCCGTAACTCGCTTTGGCTCGCTACGGCCTACTTTCTGGGCAAGCAAAAAGAATCACATCCACGCTCGCTTCATCTGCCTAAATCCTACCCGCTGAGGAACGATCGCGTCAATAAAATGCCATGGCAGACAACACAAACTGCAGCGCTGTGAAGCATTGTGGGAACGGCACATTTCCCTGATCGCCAGTATGTAGGCCGTAGCGAGCCTTAGCGAGTTACGGCAATGTGCGCAACGCCGTAACTCGCTATGGCTCGCTACGGCCTACTTTCTGGTTCCCCGACGGGGCCTGGCGGTTAAACAGTTTAATGGGCCCAGCTACGGGAAGACTGGGAAATTGGTTTGGGACAGCTTCTTGGGGCGTGCAAACCCTACAACCCCACGGGTAACTGACAATCGTCTTCCATTTACTGATCGGACACCAAAGCCCAGTCGTCAAAGTCGCCGATAGCACCCATGTTCCGATGAATTTTCTCCGGTGCAGTGGATGATCTGAAGACCGAGGTTGCTTTCCCACCTGACCTTGCCCATACCGCTACCAGAGAAGCTGAAAATGAAACTGATACCGAAGCCCCGCGGCTAAGCACCCAACAAAACAGGTGCATGGAATGGTCGCCAGGAACCGCCTATGCGCCACTCACCCAGAATGCTGGATTCGCGACCGTCGAATTCGCAGCGGTGAAATCACGGAGTGATGAACGAATGTCCCGCCGATTAATCGACTGCTTCCATTCAATCCTGCTCGCGATCTCGATCGCGGCGATGGTGCCAATCCCGTCTCTGGCCAGTGATCACCGTTTTGATCATGGGATGGTTCCCGTCACGGACTTTCCATCAAGCCGACCTGATGAGTGTTGTCCGGTCAACTGGTCCGCGATCCATTCAGGCGCTGCCGCCTGCGGTTTCAATGTAACTGGTGGCACCCATGATTCCGCTCCGCTTCATCGCATCGCTTTGCGTTCACAGATCGATACCTTGCCAGCAACAGTGTCACCTGCGCAGGTTTCCATCACCACCGCAATCATGGCCCTCGCTAGCGTTCGTGTTCAGCAAGTGACCGAGCCGTTTGCCGTCGTTGGACCTCGGCTGACACCGTCCAGCGAATCGATGACAGAATTCTTGGACTGGTGCAACCAACTTGCCCAAGCCGAAACTGCCGGCGGACCAGCGACAATCGCCAGCGCTGCCATCATCGAATCGCCCGACGATCAAATGCTGTCGATCGATCGAATGCTCGACCAACTCGCCGACGAAGAGCCTGTTGATGCCGACATCAATCACGTGGAAGTTCGCAACTACGTTGAAAGCCGCAAAAGCATCGACGGTGACTCGTTCATCTCCGTTGCAAGGCGAAACCCGTTGGTCGGTAGTTCAGCAATGATCACGACACTTCGCAGCGGCCCCTACGCTGGCGACCTTGCCGACAATGGCATGCTCGAATCGGGTCAACTGAAAGTTTGGAGTATTCTGCCAACGGTGACACGCCCGTTCTGCATCCGCCATTCATCGCGAAGCTTTGACGCCGACGATCTCGCCTTCGCGGCTGCGTCTTCCGCCAAGAGTATTCTGATCAACGATCAAGCGAACGACTATCTTGCGGCGATCGGCAACATCGATTCCATGCTTGCCGAAGCTCGCGCCGCCGCCCCTTCAGGAATTCAAATCGCTTCCCGTCAGGTGCAAGCCGACAAGATCGTTGCCTCGGCATCGGCAAGTTTCGCTGTGGCAAAAAACATCGGTGCTTGGATCGTTCAACAAGACCGTGCTGCAAAGGAAATGGCGTGGCAGCGAGCGACAACGCTTCTCAACCGAACGTCGCTGGCCGAATCCGTGCCGACGGTATCGTTCCACGAACTTGGATCACGATTCGCCAACTTGGCCGTCGCTGGCCAAGAACTCGCCTCGATTGCCGCAGCCGAATTGGCAAAAGCTTTACCTTCAGACGGCAAGCCAGCGGCGCAAGAAAAAGCAGCGGCTCAGGTGGCCGCTGCGGATGCTGATTTGGATCGCTAGAAACTGTTGCGAGTCTCTAGTTGGCTTCCACTGGTGCCGAAGCGACCACGTTGATGCGACGACCTTTGCGATCGAATTCAACGTTTCCGTCGATCAAAGCGAACAAAGTGTAGTCGTTACCTTGGCCAACGCCGCGGCCTGCGTGGAACTTGTTGCCAACCTGGCGAACCAGGATATTGCCAGCACGGACGACTTCGCCGCCAAATTTCTTCACGCCACGTCGTTGTGCATTGGAATCGCGACCGTTACGGCTCGATCCTTGGCCTTTCTTATGTGCCATCTCTACATTCTTCCTATACGAATATCAACCATCAGGTTTGGATTTCGCGGAAGTGTATCGAACCCAGCCCGCTTGCTCAAGGGGTATCGAATCGCCGGAATGCACCGATAAAAGAATCGCGGGCGTGAAACTTTCCAGCATCCGCCCCGGAAACGCTTCACCCGGACCCATCGGAGGAACGAAACCACCCAATGGCTCGGTTCGTCGTGCGCCTCCCCTCCGCAAGCATCGAATCGGTCCTTCCCGGGCTCCCACCCGCTGCCTCCCAAAATCCACCGGTCCGCTGTGCTTCCCCCTGCACCCGCTCTGAATCCGATCAATGAGAATGCGCACACACATGCGCCCCATCATCTCGGGTCGCCGACGCCATCATCGCCGACGCCATCATCACTGGTACCGGCACCGCACCTGATCCCCGACCGCGTTCCCGCACAGCAACCCACGCAGCTCGATCACAATCCCGAGCAACTGCAATCGCTCGATTCGATTGTCAAACTTCACACCGCCGCCCAACCCAACCTGCGGCTGAATCTTGACCTGACGCTGCAAAGCCTAAGAACGGGCTTACCGCTTTTGATCGTTGACCTTGTCCTGGCCACAATCGCAATGTTGGTTTCAGCATGCGTGATCAACCTTTGGCAGGGTCACACTTTGAATCCAGGCGTCTGGAAACAGTTGCCCGCTTGGCTGGTGATTCAAACCGGGCTGGTTTGGTTGCATGGATTGTACCCAGGCGCTGGCGTTGCCGCGGTCAGCGAACTGCGTGGCGTTGCCAGGTCCGCCGTCTATTCGTGCCTGGCGTTATCCTCGCTGAACATGATCTTTGGGCATCTGCCACGGATCGAGTTTGCGATTTTTGTCTTGGCAACATTCCTGGTCATGGGGCTGTTGCCGCTGGCCCGGCATCTGTCACGCGCCAGCCTAGCCAAGACGTCTTGGTGGGGCATTCGCACGCTGATGATCGGCAGCCGAACGACCTGCGAACCGCTGTGCCGACAAGTCCAATCGCGCCGCGAATCCGGATTGATCGTGATTGGTTATGTCTGCAACCAAAACGATTTCAACAAGCATGCCGGCAAAGACGCAAACTTGCTGGGGTCCGGTTTGAATGCGTTTTCGATCGCAGTCAAACATCGAGCACCGATTGCCGCGTTGGCCTCGGTCGAAGCAAACGCGTTGGCCCAGCGATTGATGTTCCAATTTCCATCGTTGGTTTGGATGGATGAATCCGCGATGTTTTCTGAAACGTCAAATCCGATCGGCGAATTTCAACGGCGGCTCAATGTTCCCTTCCTTCGCTTTACACCGCGATTGCTAAAACGGACGCTCGACCTGGCGTTGGTCATCCCCGGCTTGTTGGCCTTGGCGATTCCCATGTCCCTGATCGCGATTGCCATCAAGATCCAATCGCCCGGACCGATCATTTACGGCAGCCCGCGAATCGGTCAGCACGGCCGCCGATTCAAAATGTGGAAGTTCCGTTCCATGGTCCCCGGTGCCGACGCTGTCTTAAAAGAAAAACTCGCATCAGATCCAATCGCACGCGCTCAGTGGGCTGCGGACAACAAACTAAAAGACGATCCGCGAATCATTCCAGGGATCGGTCGAATGCTTCGTTCGTCAAGCCTGGATGAGCTGCCGCAACTTTGGAACGTGCTGGTCGGTCAAATGAGTTTGGTGGGGCCGCGACCGGTGCCGCCTGGCGAAATTGTGAAGTACCAAGACCAGTATTACCAATACAGCCACATGTGGCCCGGCATCACGGGGTTGTGGCAGGTCTCTGGGCGGAACGACACCTCATTTGAAGCTCGCGTTTTCCTGGTCGGCCATTACGCAGCGAACTGGTCGTTATGGTTGGACGCTTGGATCTTGGTCAAAACCCCGATGACCGTCATTACCCGCAAAGGCGCTTACTAAACAGACAAAACTTAGCCCGCACAAAACAATTCTATGGCACAAATTAGCAGCGCTTCAAGAGTTGCCAGTATCAACTACCTATCCCAAGAGAACTTACCATGAAGATCCTTCGACCCGCCGCAGCAGTTGCTGCCATGACCGCGTCGTTCGCATTTTCTGCTCACAGCCAAGCTGCTGACGCCGATGCGACCAACGTCAGCCCGCAAGCTGCCTCTGTAAACGAAACCGTTGACAGCGTGTTCAGCGTTGCAACGACCTACGAACAAATTCGCACCGACGTATCGACCGCCGAATTCACCGGCGACGAAATGCTCGGCCGCATCGACAGCTTGGTCAGCCGCATCGACGAACTGATGAAGGCTCCAACACAAAACGCCACTAACGAATTGACACAACTGCGAAACGCTTCGCTTCAAATGCGTGGCGAAGTGGTTGAATTCCTGAAGGGCAACGGAACGCAATTGGTTCAGTTTCAATCAGCCCTGCCTACCGCTGAAAGCATCATGTCGGGAACCGCAATCCAGAACGGCGGCCAGTTCGCTGCCGACCCTGGCTTCGCACCAGCTCCTAGCGTGGCACCCGCCGGCGGTGGATTTAATTCAGTCGGATCCCTCCGCGGTGGCGGAGGCGGTGGAGTTTCCAGCGGCGGTGGTGGCGGAATGCTTGGTGGCGGCGGAAGCTTTGGCATGCTCGGTGCCGCAGCAGCCGCAGCATCAATCGGCCTTTCCGACGACGACGACACAAACTTCAGCGTCGGAACTGTCGCATCACAAGCAGGCATGTAGATCGCCCCCGGCGGTCACAGAAGCTAAACGCAAAACAAAGCGGGTTGTCGATTCCTTCGGCAATCCGCTTTTTTTGGTTAGACTTCAGGCATGAACGAATCAAAACACACCCAAGTCGTCGTTGTCGGCGGTGGACCAATCGGCATCGAGCTTGCCGTTTCGCTGAAACAACACTCGATCGACGCTCAAATTATCGAAGCAGGCCCGATCGGTCACACGATCAGTTGGTGGGCACCGCAAACGAAATGGTTCAGCAGCAACGAACGCATTTCAATCGCCGGCGTTCCCCTGATGACCGTGGATGGTTCCAAAGCCACCCGCGAAGAGTATCTCACCTACCTGCGCAGCGTCGTTGCCCAATTCGATCTAGCGATTCGCACATTTGAGCGAGTCACCAAAATCGATCGCCTGCCATCGGGCGGTTTCGTCGTCACCACCGAGTCCAATGCGGGCGGCAAGAGCGAAACGATCACGTGCGAGCAAGTCGTCTTGGCGATCGGCGGCACCGACTACCCACGCTCGCTAGAAATCCCCGGACATGATTTACCCCACGTCGATGGCTATCTGCGCGAACCGCATCGCTACAGCGGTCGCCGAGTGATGATTGTTGGCGGTCGCAACAGTGCCGTCGAAGCCGCATTGCGGTTGCATCACGCCGGTGCGAAGGTCGAAATCAGCTACCGCCAATCGGAACTGCCAACCGCCAGTATCAAGTATTGGTTGACGCCCGAAATCCTTGGCCTGATCGAAGCCGGACGAATAAAAGCTCATTTCAATACACTGCCAATCAAGATCACGCCAAACCAGATCACTTTGCAACGCCATGATGACGAAACGACTTACGACGTGCAGGTTGACGACGTGCTTTCGCTGATCGGTTACCAACAAGAAAAGTCATTGTTCCAATCTTGTGGCATCGAGCTGATCGAATCGATGCAGCGTCCCGTCTACGATCCCGAAACGATGCAGACCAATGTCGATGGCATCTATGTCGCCGGAACCGCCGTCGCTGGAACGCAAAACAGCAAGTACAAAACCTTCCTAGAAAACTGCCACCAACACGTCGATAAAATCGTCGCCAACATCGCCGGCGAAAAAGCGATCAGACAGAAACAGGTCTACGAAACACAAATCGAATTGCAGCCCGAAAGCTAAAAGCATCCTGAAGATAGTCGCCTTTCGCTCCGCGAAAGTTGCGTTCGCTCTCGCTGCTTTTGCGGACCAAAAGGCGACTATCGAACTTTTCACTTCTGGTAAATCGGCAGATAGTGATACCGAACGCTCAAACTTAAGATCGCAAGCGTCGTTGCGTAGACCGTTCCGACATTCTTTTCCTCGCCACCACGACCGATCCAACTGCCGTCATTGCGTTGTGATTCGATCAACAATTCTGGGACCAACTTGTCCGCGACCGCGGCCGCTTCGCCCCCGACCTGGTGCATCGCTTGAGCGTAGTAATAGATTCCGTAGTAGAAAAATCGCTCGCTAATTCTTGGCGGGTGAGCCAACAACCACTGCGTCGCACCGCTGACCATCGGCGAATCGTATTGGCCGCAAACCTGCAGCGCCAACAAACCGGCCGACGTCATCGTGAACGTCGCGTGCCGAGTACCAGGCGTGTAACAAAAACCGCTGATTGCATCGCGAAATTCTCCGCTGCGATCAATTGGCGATGCGTAGGAATTTTTCAGGAACTCAATCGCCCGATCAATCGCCTCGCCCGGCACCTGCACGCCGTCATTTTTTGCCGACCGCAGTGCCATTAACTGCCACACCGAAACCGATAAATCTGAATCGCGGCTCGACGGCGAATAACGCCATCCTCCTTGCATCTTCTCCGGCTTTGATACTTCTTGCGCCGCCAAGATCAGCTTGATCGCGTTGACCAATGATTCGTGCATCCGACGGTTTTGATCCAGCGTCGATCCCATCCCTAACATCTCGGTCAGCATCAAAGTCACGATGCCGTGGCCGTACATTCGCGAACCATCTCGATCGCCAAAATAGCCGCGAGCGTCTTGGAAATCGTGATCCAGCACATACTCAATCGCCCGCTCCATCGCCCGACCACGTTTACCAGTCGTCGATGGCGTCATCCCGATGGACGCCATCGCCATCACTGACAAAGCGGTCATCGCGATGCTGTTACTCTTGTCAGCAATCGCTCCATCGGCCCGCTGAGTCTCCAACAGAAACTCAACACCACGCTGAAGTGCTTGGTCGAATTCATCAGGAACATACAAATTGCGAACGTTCAAATCCGCAGGCAATCGTTCCTGGCTTTTGGAATCCCGACCACCCAGCAAAATTCCCGATGCAGCAAATGCGATCCATTGGCGACGATCCAAACTCATCGTGACTCTCCTTGGCCGGAAGCAATCGCACGGAAGTACGCTTCGATTTCGCGGCGATACTGGTTTGGCACCAACGCACGATTCGCTTGCCCCGCATTTTCATCACGACGACTGCGAAGTTGCCCCCACTCGCTACCTCCCAACTCAATCCCATCAATCGGAACCGAAGGCCCACCGGGTGGATTTACCGGTGGATCGCCAGGCATCCCTTCACCACCATCCTTGCCTTCGACTTCACCTTCCGCTGGTTCGCCGGCGGGTTCATCCGTTGAATTCTCAGGCAACGGGCGTTCATCGGTTGACGATTCAGTCGATTGCTGACGACGACGCGCAACCTGCTGCGCGACCGATTCCAACGCCGACGACAACGTGGGTGACGCTTCGCCCGCAGATTCCGGCGTCGCATCCGGCTTCGCAATCGACCGGTCCAATTCGTCCAGCGTTTGTGCTAGCTGGCGATCACTACGACTGGCCGACGCACCAGAATCCCCGTCGCCTTCACCAGCATCCGAATTCTCCGGCGCAGCAAGCTTCGCGTTCACATCATTAATCTCCTTCGCAGTCTCCACGATTTGCCGATTCGCTTGCGGCGACTGTTCCGGCGACTTCGACGCGTCACGAAGATCCGATTCAGCGTTCTCCGAAGCCACCTTTGCTCCCAGTTCAATCTCCTCCGCAACATCCGATAGTTTTTCCGCACGCTGGGTCTCACCCAGACGTTTTTGATGCCTTGCGATCCGCCGCAAATGGTCTGCAGCACTTTGAATGTCCTCTGAAATATCGGCCTGGCGTTGAACCAGCTCTTTTGCCTGATCCGGATCCGCCATCAGATCATCGGACGCATCCATTTCATCGGCAACATCGCCGAGCAAGCTTTCAAGTTTGCGCAATTCATCTTTGGCAGCGTTCGCCATCCGCTGGGCAAGTTGTGCCGCCGGATTCGGCTTGTCCAACGGTTCCAACCGTTCGCGTTCCAGCTTCCTGCGTTGGTCCGCTGCTTGTTCGATTCGCGTGCGTGCAAAATCCTTCGTCTCTTCCGCAGCCTTTGTTTTTCGCTCGACTTCATTCGCTTTTGCCTGAAGCGTATCGAGTTGTTGTTGCCGTTGTTCTCGCTGGCTTAGCGTTTCAGAATCGGCGTCTAGCTTTTCTGCATCTTTTCGCAATTGCTTCGCCTGCTGTTGCAAGACGCTTTGCAAACGATGATTCATTCTCTCCCGCTGCTTTGCCGCATTCTGCACGCCCTTCCAGAGACTTTCCACAATCCGCTCGCCGCTGATTTGCTTTCGTCTGGCGTCTCGTTCAAACCGCTGAAGCGACTGCTGCTGTTGAGCACGCGCGGCTTCGTTTTGATGCAGATTTTCATCAATCTGTTTCCCGGCTTCTCCCGCAACATCGTTCATCCTCTCAGCAATCCCGGCGATTGCCTCGGCTGCCCGCGTCGCCGTTTGGCGAATCGAATCCAACGTATCCTTTTCGCCTTCTGCACTTCCTAGAATCTCCATCGCATCAGCCAATTCGGATTGCGCTTGCTGCAAATCATCACCAGTTTCGCCAAGGTTTCCCCAATTGCTACTTCGCTCCGCCCCGGCAACCAGTGCTTCTTTAATCGTCGTCAGCTTTCGATTGGCCGCAACCATTTCTCGACTCATGCGACGCTTGCGTTCCAAGATTTCCGGATCCGATGCCTCAAGCGATCGGTTAATTTCATTTTCATCGCTTGCGAGTCTTTCCAGGTCATCTTCAATCGCCTGCTGCGCACGGTCGGCAATCTCGTTGAGCTCGTTCTGCATGTCTTCGTTTTGCCGCAGTTGTTGTTCAAGCTGTTTCAGAAATTCTTCCGGTGTTTTCGCTGCGGCGTCAGCAATCGCTTCAGTCCGCTTGGAAAGCTGATTCAAATCATCTTGCAAGTTCATCTCTTGCTCACGACGACGAAGTTCCTCGCGAGATTCCGCCAGATCCTTCCCCTTGTCAGCGTTATCAAAATGCTCCGCCGTCGCGCGAAGAATATCCGCAAGCTGCTGCATCGCGTCATCGGAATCCGACGGTTCACTGAGTTCGGCATTACGCTTTGCCACTTGAATCTGAGCGGCCGCCGAATCGGCGTCGCGCGATAATTCACGCTGACCAGGATCGATCAAATCGGCGGTGTTCGCGAAGTCATGCAACGCTTCGACCACGTCGTCTGTTTTTTCAGTCGTATCGTCTTGCTTGACTTCCGCCTCCGCTGCATTTGCCAGCTCGGCGATCGTAGGTGCATACTTCAACAACACACGTCGGGCTTCATCAATGACCGGCGACAATGCGACCAGC
The DNA here is from genome assembly GCF_001642955.1 of Rubripirellula obstinata. GTDB lineage: Bacteria > Planctomycetota > Planctomycetia > Pirellulales > Pirellulaceae > Rubripirellula > Rubripirellula obstinata. The sequence goes on from NZ_LWSK01000048.1 coordinate 12,481, forward strand.
GACCGCTTCAACTGTTCGCGGATTTCACCAAGCGATCCAGCAGCACTCTGCATCGCGTCGTCGCTCCAACGCCGTCGCGTGATGCGATCACGTGCCTGAGCGTAATCCGCAGCGAACCGAGTTTCATCGATCGGTTTCAACAGTGACCAGTCAATGCCTGCACTCTTCAACAAGCCAATCGAATGTTCCATGCGAGTCGAAAACCGTTCCAATTGAGCCGGATGATCGACGCGTGCCAAAGCGGTGTCCGATAAACGCTGTTCGGCCGAGGCAAGACGGGCAACAAGACGCCGCCCAGCTTCAACTCGATGAGCCGCCGACAACACCTCAATTGCCGACGCAATTTCACGATGGACTTGTTGATCAAACCCGTCAACGCTGACCGCTTCGGTCGCTCGTTTGAACAGGTTCAAATCCGCTGCATAGCGAAGGTCCACGTCGGGAAGTTGGCGATGCAGCGAAACCTCACTCGACACCTTTTCCAACAACGCTGCGACCACTTCTTCTGAAAGCCGTTCAGCCACTTTCGCAGTCGCCTCGCCCACCGACTGTGTCGTGCGATCGAGTTCACGAGTGGTTTGCGACATTGTCGATGCCAAGCGGCCATCCAAAATCGAATGACGCGTTTGTTGACGCAATTCCAGATCAAACAGGTTCAATCGATCTAGCATCATTCTGGCTTCGTCGCCGGTAGCGATTTCCTTACCAGCCAAATCATCCAACTCCGTCGTCCAGCGATCGCTCCACTTCCGCCACTTCTCAATATGTTCCAACGTCGATTCCTGCAGCCCACTCGAATAGGTTTGAATCATCGACTCCATGGCAACCAACCGACCTGAAACGACGTTCAAATACCGACCGTACCGAGCCGCCGGAATGCCGGATTCCGGATTCAGCAGCGGTGTCATCGTGCGCCGCATCGCAATCGCGTCGCTGATCAAGCCAACGGTCATCGCATGCGAAAACAACGCTCTGACATCTTCATCGATCAAATCCAATTGGCGACTCAGCCGTTCAATCTCAGCTTGTTGGCCGTTTCCGTTGTTGCCAGCGATCCGCAACATCGTCATCCGAGCATTCCAATCAACGATTGCGTTGCCAACTTGTTCCAACGGTTCGGAAAGGTCAAGTTTGTTGCCGATGTCCTGGTCGCTCGCAAGAGCCAGCTCAGTCTGAATCGTCGCAATCAAAGAATCGGTAAGCAACTGCAACTCGTCCCAATTCTGGTCATCGCCATCAAAGGATTCAGTCGCCGGCTTGGCTTGTTTGAACCAGCGGTGAATCAAATTCGCCAATCGGTGCAAACGATCCAGCGAATCATGCCGCTGCGAATCAAAACCTTTTTCTGCGACAAGAAACTCGATCATTTCAGAGTCGGACATTTGGCCGCGGCGGTCGATCGCCACCAACCGAGTTTGCACGATGTCGCCAACGGACAAAGTTCGGCCCAACGCAAACAGATCCCACTGCCATGACATCGCATGTTTTCGGCTCGCCTGCCCCAGATCGACAGGAACCGCGTCGAGCGCTTCGCCATTGACAATCGTTTTCTGCAACACGCGTTCGATCGGAATGTCGTCCACCACCTCCGCCGCAAGCGAGACGACTTCGATCGGCGAAACAACGCGACTAGCGGGCATCGATTCGTCCCAGCGAACGATCGGCGGCGAATCGACCAGCGGCACGATCGAATAACGACGCCCGAACGGATTCGACAAACCTGATCGGCGGCTCACCGCATCAACCTGATACTCGCCCGGCGATTCGATCGGAAGCAATGCCTTGTACCGAGTCGTCGAACCATCGATCGACGTCAGGTTTATTTCACGCCGGCGATTTCCCATGCGAAACAAAGCGTCGGAAACCGGTTCGTCAAACTCCACCGTAACCGTCGCTCGTGTTCCTACGACTGCTCGTAGATCGCCATGGTCTTGCAACACCGTTTCGACAGGCAACTTGGAATAAACGGGATAGTCATATTCGACCGAAAAGGCCGCGACGCGTGGACGTGATTGCGGCGTCAACGTATTCCACAACGTCACCGCATCGCCAGCGATGATCCGATAACGAACCGGCGATTGTCCCATCATCAAGTTGGCGGCGAATTCATTGCCATCCCCGATCGCTTGATCAACACTCGCATCGACAGCTCTGGGCGTCATCTCAATTTTGCTTGATTTGGCATCGCCGCTTTGATACTGCAACCAAACACCATCTTCGGAAATCCACTGTCCCCACCCAAGCCGCGTCAGATTCGACACTTCTGCAATGATTCCGACCGCATCACCATGCGCGACAAACCCGCTGGCTGGATCAGGTTCAATGATTTTCACCTCAGTAAACGACGCCCGCTCGATCGCCAGCCCCGGCAACATCGCTCGAGCGATCCGGCGACCGATTTGCAGTGGTGGAATCAGCAATAAAACGGCGGTCAGCCCGCCGACGATTGCCGCCGCCGTTAACCAGGACTTCAACAAATCCATCGGCAGCAATTTGGCAACGTCCATGCCAGCGGCTCGTAGTGCAACCACTCGCTGCAACCGTTCGCGAAATTCAAACGACCCGTTGGCTCCATCGCCCCCCGACAATTCCACCGCTGACAACAAATCTTCGCGAAGCCGCGGGTCCACCGATTCAAGCTGTCTGGCAAGTTCGTATTGGTCGTTCAGTTTCAAAAAACGAAGCGACGTCCACCACATCGCCGCCACTGTCACCAAGTAGCCGATCAAGCTGATCAACAACCGCGTTCCGGTCGGCAACACCCATCGATAGTCCACCAACATCACGACTGCCATGGTCAACGCCAGTGCCAACAGTCCCACCGCCAACGCCCGAACCCAAATCAAACGCGTCCTACGAGCAGCAAATCGGCGCAGCACCGAAGCCGTCGCGGGACTCAGTTCGTTTGATTCAGTATCCATCATCACCTTTATACTAGACAACTCCCTCTGCAAACCACGGTGCTAAACAGTTTAACCGCGTGGGCATCGCGGTTAAACGTAGGCCGGAACAAGCGCAGCGCAGTTCCGGCCTACAGCAGCTACCGCTTGGAGGTAAATTCTTATACTAACCCGCTTCGTTTTCTTAGCACCCATTCAGCGGTCAGTAATCCCATCACTGCCCAGAACCAATAGAACGATTCCCACAGCGACACATCGGATTCAACGACGCGACCGGTGGAAAGCATTTCGAGTCGCGTGAAAATCTCGTCAGCCGAAGATTCGTGACGGTATTCACCGCCGCCCGCTTTTGCGACCGCTGACAAGCCCTGGTCATTCACGCTGATCCGATTCCATTCCGCCGCGTCGTTTCCACCGACCCAAATCGGAGTCGTCGCACGCAGTGCCGCCTGATCAAAACCACTCGCCCGAATCCGCACTTCGTAAGATCCATCGGGCAACCCGGACGCCTGACCGCGGTAGGTTCCACGCTGCGGATCATCGATCACCAGCGGAACGGTCGCGACGACTTCGTTGTCTGAAACCAACAACGCATCGACCGTCGAATCACCAACGGGGCCGCCATCGATGTTCTGCAACCTAGCACGAATGATCGGCGACCCACCGGATTCGTATTCCAATCGATCCGTGCCGACCGCCAAGTATTCGTCACTGGCGGAATACGGCGGTTGCATCGCGGCCTCCATGATCTGGTTCCAAAACCTTGCGTGAAACCGATCGCCGACTTTGTAACGCCAACGCCAAGTTTGATCCGACGCAAAATAGAACACTCGCCCGCCGCCAAACAAATGCGTCACCAACCAAGGCGAACGACCGCCACCAACATCGACTGTTTCGGCCCAGACCTCAGCCGTCGCCGCCGGACTGACCGAATTCGTCATCGTCGGTGAAGGCAGTTTCCGCCAGAACGATTCCAACTGGCCCGCGTCGCCAAACAAATCAATCGCCGGTTGCTGACTTCCGAGTGTCGTTAGCTGGATCGACTCGGGCGGTGCAGAAACAACTTCGTCGTGACGAACCGGTATCAGTTCAGGCAAACGCGTCTTGATCAGTTCGCCGACTTGACCGTATTGCCCATCGATGACAATCAAACCGCCACCGCGGTTCACAAAATCACTTAACAACTGCGAATCACGTTCGTCAAAAAATTCAGCCGGAATCTCGCCCAACACCACAGCGTCATACTTGCCCATCGATTCCTGATCGTCAGGAAATTTGCCATCGTCATCTCCATCACCATCGCCGTGCAACATCCTAGGATTATCGGTGCCGATTCCGAACAGGACCGTGTTGACCATCCAACCCGGATCACGTTGGAACAGGTTTTTCAAATACCGCATTTCCCAGCGGCTTCCACCGTCCAGGATTAGCAACCGTCGTTTACGCGTTGCTGCGGAAACTCGAAAATCAAAACGATTGTTCTCGCGAATCCAGTCTTCGCCATCGCTGCGCACCACCGCTCGCAGATTCATCACCTTGGTGCCACGATCGATTCCAGAAACCGCGTCACCAGCGATCTTCTGCAACGCAGTTTCAACGTCGATCTCAAAAGCGACCGATTGCCGGTTCCCCGACGCGAGCGTGATCTCTTTTTCCCAGAGCGTTTGCTGATCATCGGTTTCGATTAGAACTGTCGCCTGACGGTTGCCTTCCATCGAGTGCAACAGTTGGACTTTCCCTTTCAACGTCCCGTCGGGTGCAACGCTATCGGGATGTTCGACCGCCGAAATGCCAACGCCCGGCGGTTCATCAAGATTCCCGATTCCGATCGTGTGAACAGTCACGCCCGCCATCCGCAACGCCGCTGATTCGTCCAGCGGCGATGGACCAGCGTTGTTACGACCATCTGAAAAAACAACGACCGCGGTATGACTAGCGTCTTCACCGGAGTCCGCTGCCGTAAGGGAATTCGACACCGCCGCCAGTGCTGAACCAATGTCGGTGCGACTGCCAGCGGAAAACGGAGACACCTCGACCTGATGCGTGTTCGCAAGTCGCTCGACCCAGCCTTCGTTGTCACGATTCCCTTCCAACAAACGGTTCGCCCGATCGACACGCGACACCGCGGAATCTGTTTGAGACGTTTCGCCGCTGCCTGTCGGTGACGTGTCCGGCGCGGACATGCTGGCGGATTGATCGACGGCAAATACCACGCGGCCAAGCCTGCCAACGGTGACCTGCGAATGCCAAATCGGGCCTGCCAGAATGAAGATCACCAAAGCCACCGCAGCGGCTCGTAGGCTGGGGATTAAGAAGCTAGCCGATGAATCCAACGATCTGGTTTCTCGCAAATAGTAAAGCAGCACGGCAAACGCGGAAACGATCGCCGCCACGATCACCAACCAAGCTGGCATGTCACCCGAAAATCGAAGCGAAGCGATCATGCGGTTTCCACCTGCTGACCAGTGGAACGCTGACCACTGGAATGCTGACCCAACCGCTGGCTAATCCAAAGCTCGGCGATCATCGCGAACAACAACGCAGACAGAATCCAACGCCAAATTTCGCGACCGTACCGCCCAGTTTGATCGTCCTCAATCAGCGATTTCGGTTCACCATAAACCGTGGCTCCGATCGCATCGGCGGCGTTTTGTACCCGAGCCGGATCGACGCCACGCGATATCGATTCGGACGGCAGCACTTCCATCACGCGAATCGACTGCTTGGCGATTGACGATTCTTTTACAACGGAACGAAAACGATAGACGCCCGGCTTGGATGTGTTGGAAACCGCAAGCACTGATCGGCCGTCAAGTTCTTGTGGCGAAATCAATCGGTCGTCTTGGCCTGGTCGCGTGAAGTAGAACGCGGCCTGCTTTGCGTTTTCTTGATCGGGCGGCATTAGATCTGACGTTGCCAAGACCAGTGTTTCACCGACGTTAAAATTCATCGACTGGTTGGAACCGGCCAGATCCAAAACCATTTGCTGGATCATCGGAACAAACACGGGCCGAAGCGGCAACGTCGATCCGCTTGCGTCCGCGGCGATCGCAAACTGAACGATGCGTCCGAGACCGCGATCAGACATCACGATCAACGGGTCGCCCGATTCAAGCGAAACTAATGTGGTCGTTAATTCGCCGGAACGCAGACGCAGTTGTCGATAACTTGACACCTGCACATCGGAAAACAGGTCTCGCGACGTGTCACCGAACAACGCCCAAGGTGAATAGTCAGCGTTCCGCCCAGCGATCGCAAACAGATCGCCATCCGGCGAATCACTGCCGATCGATTCACCCAATTCGGCTGGCATCTGAAAAGAATCTGCGGCAGTTCCCCAGCTCGAATTCAATCGCTTTTGATCTAAACCGGCTTGGTCAAACAGGATCACCGAACCGCCGTTATGGACGTAGTCGCCGATGATTTGACGTAGGTTCGACGTTGGTTCGGTTAATCCGGCTAACACGATGACATCAGGATCGGAAACAGGCAGCTTGGTTTGCAGATCCGCGGTTGAAATGCGGGTGGTTTTGACGGGATCCGTCAACGGAGAGCCGCTAAATGCAAACGGAGACAATGCGACCTGCAGAAAACGACTTTTGTTCGCATCGTCCACCAACCACACATTGACTTGCTCGATCACATCGACGGCCAGCGTTCGCTGGTTGTCCGCCGCCAGCGAATCGGCGAATTCGATCGAGGCCGTGATCGCGACCGGGCTAGGCGTGTCGAAGGTCCGAACGAATTTCACGGATGCAAACGACCGCGGTTGAACGGTGATTGGTTTTGAAGATTCACGCTTTCCGTTGACCGACCAGACCACGTTGGCTGCTTCGATTGGGTCATCGCCGTGATTGCGAATTCGAGCTAAAAACACCGCTTGACGTTCCACGACGGCGGCGGCTGATTCCATGGTGATTGATTCGACGGAGACGTTTGCTTGCTGGTCCGCTGATTGATCCGCTGCGATATTTAGAAATTCAAACTTAGTGCCTTGATCTGACACAGATTCAGCGAAGCTTTGCAAACGCGTAAGCGAAGCGTCATCGATCATGTTGGTCTGAAAATCGGAAACAACCATGACGCGTGGATTGGGCTGGGATGCCTGCTTTGCGGCTGCGCTGGCTGATTGAATCAACCCGGCCAGATCGACGGGGCCGCTATGCGGTTTGGTGGCGTCAATGGAGGACCGGGCGGTTGCTGGACCGATTCGCGTGATCGGCGATGACGGATCGCTGCTGCGAATCAGGATGATTTCGTCGCGGCGAGTGAGCGAATCCAAGACAAGATCAATTGCGTCGTGGGCGTCGTCCATGCGAACGCGACCAGCCGACGTTGCGAATCCCATGCTGCGTGAATCGTCAATCGCGATCACCACCGATTGGGCCGCGTCACCGGGCAACGCTTGGAAACCAGTCAACAATGGCCGTGCCAAACAGAACGCCAACAAAATCGGCACGCAACATCGGACCAACAGCAACAATAGATTCAGCCATTGGATGCGTCGCCGATTGGTGCGCATCATTCCTTCGATCAGGTGCATGGCTCCCCAATCGACGGTGCGAAAACGACTGCGATAAAAAAGGTGGATCGCCAGCGGGATCGTGAACGCCAATCCACCCAGCGCCAGCAAGCCGTTGATTAACGTCACGGCCGCTGTCTCCGTTGCGAAAGATACTCGTGCAACATCTCCACCACCGGCCGATCCGTCTTCACTTCGACAAGATCAACCCGGTGGCGACGGCATGTCTCGCGAAGCTGCGTTTGATGCTGTTCGTACTTGGCAAGATACCGCTGGCGAACCGAATTCGCATCGACCATTTCACGACGCCCCAGGTTTTCCAAGTCACGAAACTCGATCCGTCCCTGGAACGGAAAGTCGGCCTCATCTGGGTCCAGGATTTGAAACAACAGGACTTCATGTTTCTGACCGCGAAGCTGTGCCAGCGACTTGCCAAGCGATTCCAGATCACTCATCGCGTCGGTGATCAGAACCAGTAACCCGCGGCGTTTCAACTTCGGTGAAATTTTGCGAATCGCTTCGCCAAGATCCGTGCTGCGGCGGCTGGCCGATTGTGCGATCGCCGTCATCACTGCGGTCAGGTGCGACGGACGACTGCGAGGCGGAACGATCGTGCGTGGTTGATTGTCAAAGGTGACGACGCCAATCGCATCCTGTTGCGACAACAGCAAATAGCCAATCGACGCGGCCAACACTTGCGCGTAATCGTATTTGGATTGCCCGCCGCTTCGATCGCCCGAATACTGCATCGAACCACTTTGGTCGACCAACAACGTGCATTTCAAATTGGTCTCTTCTTCAAATTCGCGAATGTAAAGACGATCACTTTTCGCAAACGCCTTCCAATCGATATTCCGCAGTTCATCACCGGCGACATAGGGTCGATGTTCTTTGAATTCAGAACTGAATCCTTTCTGCGGCGACCGGTGACGACCGCTGCTCAACCCTTCCACCACTTCGCGAGCGAGCAGTTGCAGATTGGCAACTCGCGAGAGATCTTTTGGTGTGACGAGGTCAAGCAGTCGCATGGATGGGGATGCAGTCAGGTGCGAGTTGAAAAATAGGTTGATAGTGGGCTGTTCAAACCCGAAGCCGTCAAGCCGATTGGATCGAGCAATTCAATGACGGAATTCTATTATAGCCGTATGATCCCGGTTGCCGTCCTTGCTCGAGATGAGCATCGCGAAAAAAAACTAAGGTAGCGAATCTCGCAGAGAGATTCGGCCGTGCGGAAATCAAAAGTCTCTGCGACTTTCGCTACCTCAAAGCTCGTCAGTTGTTATTCACGCGACGCTAACTGTGGCCTGTCAAAGAACTCGTAGCCTTTCGAAGAGTGATGAAGTCGTTTATGTTAATTTTGTGGTTGCAATGAGTAACGGGCACCGAGTCCTAGAATCATCTCAGTAGACAATATAACCGAGCGAGAATCGATCATGAACGCAGTACGGAAATTGAGTTTGGTATTGGTCTGCTTTGTGGCGGGGTGCAGTCGGTCGTCAGATGACAACTCTAGCGACCTGGCAGAATCTTCGACGGTTCCGGAGTCCGTGGCAGCCACGCAATTGCAACCAGCCAAGTCGCCGGAAGTCGAACCCGACGATCCATCATCTCAATCGCAGCCCCCGCCTGAACCACTCGCCATTGGATTAGTCGCTCCGCCATTGGACGTTGAGCACTGGTTTACGAGCACCAGGCCGCCGGTCACTGAATTCGAACCGGGTCAGGTTTACGTTGTGGAATTTTGGGCCACGTGGTGTGGGCCTTGCATATCCAGCATGCCCCACTTGGCCGAACTGCAAAAGGAGTATGCCGACCAGTCCGTTCAAATTATCAGCATCACGCGGGAAAAAGTTGAGACGGTCGAAAAGTTTTTGGATAAGCCAGCCAACATCGGACTGCCAATGAAAAAACCAGCAGACAAGTCTGATTCCGCCGAAGACAAAAATGCCGAAGACAAAACTGACGAGGAAACTGACGAAGAAGCAGAGCCCGTGACGTACCGCGAGTTGACCGCGGCGTATAGCTTGACCGCGGATCCGGATGGCTCCGCCTACAGATCCTACATGGAAGCGGCTGATCGAAAAGGCATCCCGTGTGCCTTCATCGTCGGTAGTGATGGACACGTCGAGTGGATCGGCCACCCGATGGCGATGGACGAACCTTTGGCTAACATCGTCGCTGGTGACTGGGATCGCGAAGAGGCAAAAGCAGAGTTCATTCGCGAAGAAAAACGGTTCACCTTGTTCATGGAGATTATGAAGGCGCACCGAAGCAAAAATTTCGATCAGGCTCTCGAGACCCTGGAGCAAAACCAAGAATTGTTTACCGGATCGCAATACGAAGGTTACCTGTCCAACATTAAGCTTGAATCAGCACTACGTGACCAAGACAGCGAAGCCGTTTTAAGCGAAATCGAAACGCTGCGAGAACTTGAGGACGGCGACGGTTCTGTCACCAATGCCTGGGCATGGAAGGTATTCCAAGCGGTGGATGCTGGCTATCCCGACGACGCGAAAATCGTCGCCGCCACGATCGACGCTCTGGAAAGTGCGACGGAGAATTCGACGGTCGATTTGACTTGGTCCGCGATGGATACGTTGGCTCACTTGAAGGCTCACGTCGGCGACACCGACGCCGCCATCGCGTTGCAAACAAAGGCAATCGAATTGGCACCACAACGCATGACCGACTCAATGCAAGCTTTCTTGGACGAACTCACCAAGGACGACGCGGAGGAGCCTACGCCGGAAGATGAAGAGGAAGAGGAAGACGAGTAGCGGGTTCCGATGAGAACACGACGCATGGCGCGATGCACAACACAGTTGAACGGTTTAGAAAGGCTTCAACAGCGTTGCTCTATAGGGCTGACAGATTCGTCTCTTCTTCATGCGTTTGGAAGCGTTTCCGCGAACTCCTTGACCACCGGTCGCTCGGGCAATCTTGGGTTGACGTGCGGACGGCATTTTAGCAGCAATGCTTGTGCCTCCATCGCGGTCATCGATCGGTACTTCATCAACCAGCACAGTGCGACCGTCGCGCTTCTCGCGCGGCCGGCTTTGCAGTGGATGTAGACCGTTTCGCCGGCGCTTGCGTGTTGCTGCACAAACTCGACCGCATCGATCACGTCTTGCAATTTGGGGTGCGTGAAATCAGTGGTCGGAATGTGCAATTGGGCGATGCCGTGTTCACTGTACTGTTTCGTCGGCCCGGCGTATTCTTCGCACGTATTGACGACCGCGCGGACGCCGGCGGCATGCATCACTGCCACATCGCGGGCGGATGGGCGAGCACCAACGATCACGTTATCGTCGATCGAATCCCACCAATTTCGCACTTTCAAAATGCGTCCCAGCGTGACATTCCAAGCCAGGGTCGGATAAAACACCGTTCTGGCGTACATTCGTTTGAGTGCGTGGTTCATCCAAACAGAATAGGAATCCAGGACGACTTGTCCAACCGGCTGAATCGACAACGCTTTGCTTCATTTCATCTTCTTTTGATCTCCCGTAATCTCTCTGCCCAAAATGCCTGACCTTTTTCGCCATCGTTTTGAATCTGTCGCTGATTATCTGCACCATCGCCCGCCATACTTGTTGATTGATGCCGTCACTGAAATCGCGGACGATTCGATCGAGACAACCACGACCGTTGCTGAAGATGCATTCTTTATCCAGGGGCACTTTCCAGGCGCACACGTTTTGCCCGGTGCAATCATGCAGGAGATGACGACTCAGAGTGCCGGGATTTTGATCGCCGGTAACTTCAACCCAATGGAAACGTATAACACTCACGATCCGGATTTCAACGAGTTCGCGTTGGGCGTTCTGGTGAAGGTCAAATTTGGTCGCTACCGGGGATTCGCAAGACCCGGTGACCAGCTCTCGATCTCGATCAAGCTGGATGAAAACGTTGATCAGGTTTTTGACTTTTCAGGGAAGATTGTTTGCAAAGGAAAAACGATCTATCGCAATCAGTTTCAGTTGACGAATATGCGCAGCGATATGCTTCGTGGGTAGGAAGAGATAGACAAAAAAATTGTTGTCAAAAAAATGGTGTGCGAGGTGCATGCCAACATTTACCTCCACCGCGCAGCGGGAGAGGTAAATGCCCTGAAAAAAACATTGTTTTTCAAAACGGAGGTTGCACTGGTTGTAAAGATTTTTACAGCAGTGGAACGTTCAGCGTTTTGGACCAGGTTGGGTCGGTGGTGGCGATGCGGGCGTCGGGTGGTAGGCCGGTCAGGGATTCTGCGTAGCCGCGGAATTCGTCTAGGTACGGTGACAGCATGTGTTGGACGATCGCTGGGATTCTGGATTCGGCGACCGATCGCATTTGCGGCGACTTTGGCGGATGATACATGCCCAATTCCAAGGTTTCGCTGACGTACTGAAACAAGTCGTTGCACCAGGGATCAATACTGACGCCGGTTGCGCCGAAATGTGTCAGCTTAACGGCGTCGGTCGGTGTCATGCCGCTGGTTTCAATCCATAGCGGCGTTGTTTGGTCAGTTGACTTGCCAGTCGATTGAACAGCCGAATCGTCGATCAATTTGCGAGCTTGCTGGATGTATTTGGCGATCCGCAGCGGTGTTAGTTCTTCGTCGCTTAAACGCAGCAAAATACCGTCGGGTTTTTGAGTTAAAATTTGCGGCAATTCAGTTTCCAAGCGATGTGGAAACAACGATACCAGCACCATTGCCGATGGCGACAGTACTTTTAGTTGTTGAATTTTGATTGACAGTGTTTGCAACGACGACACGTCGGGCGGAAACGATGCGGCCGGAATCCAACTGCCGCCACCGAGCGGTTTGTCGGGCGGTGTTGATTCCCAGCGGGCAATTTGGCTCGGCGAATACGCGTACCGACCATCGCTGTCACGCGGAACGGTCAACCGAAAATCGATCACGCTGGCTCCATCAAAATCCTGCGGCGAAATTCCGTAACGCTCCGCTCGATAGGGAACGATTCGGCGCCGGGTTTCAGCGTTAGTTTCAGCGCCAATTTCAGCGTTGGATTCAGCGTTTGGCTCGCCGTGGAAATGCGACGGTTCATCTTTGCTTGACAGATCACTTAACAACGCCGAAACGATGACGCCTTCATCAGCGATCGCGGCAGCCAAGGCATCTGCGGCGGTGGGCACCAGCGTATGCCACGGCGGATTGCTGTAGAACATTGCTGGCGATTGCGTTTGAACGTGTCCCTGCCATTTGCGACCGGTTGCCGGCGGCAGGAAGACGAGCGAGCCAAGACGGTTTTCCATTACGACCGCCAACTTGGATTGACTTCGCCACGTCCGGCTTCTTCGGCTTCCAACAACGCCTTCGGAACGACGCGCCGAAAATCCTTTGCCTCGCCGCGGATCGACGCATTGAGAAGCAGTAACCCCAACCGCAGCAGTTCTCGTTTTCGCAGCGGAGCCTCGGTCACTCCGTCGGCCAAACTCTTCGCCTTGCCACGAATAAACACCGTCATGTTGCTCATCGCATCGCCTAGAAATTCGCCTGCGTCACCGCCGATCACCATCAAACCACCCAGCGCACCGATTCCACAGTGATCACCGACATTGCCGCGAACAAAAATCCCACCGCCTCGCATCGCACCGCCGCATCGATCGCCTGCGGAACCGTACACCGCCAACGTGCCGCCCGTCATCGCGGCACCCGCACCGTCGCCCGCGTTGCCGCGAACTCGAACCGTGCCGCTGGACATGCCTTCGGCGACGCCGTGACCGACGTGGCCTTCGCAACGCAATTCGGCATCGCTGCAAAGCGCGAACGCATAATGGCCCAGCGATCCATCGACGCGAATGTCCACGGCACGGTTGATCCGCATCAACGCATGGTCACGCTTGTTGCTCTTGATCAGGATTGACGTTAACTCTTCGTCGGAATCGGAAAGCGGAACCGAATAAATGGCATCACGAAGCTCTGTCGTGCCCAGTTGATCCATCGAGAATTCGTACTGACAAGTCGCCAGCAGATTCACCCCGGACGACCGCGACATCGCGGCGTCGGGCTTGGAGGAAATCGGCTTGGATGGATCTTTGGGCATCAGAGATTTTTCAAGCGATCAGTTGGGTTCGGTTGGGTTGGGTTCCTGGTGGACTGAACCCTGGCGGGCCCAGCTACGGGGAGGTTCGAGAAGTTGATTCGGGACAGTTTCTTAGCACGCCTCTTCTTAGCACGCCTCGGACGATGGTTTCCATCTTAGCACCTGCGGCCTGGCCCGCGAGCAAAACTTCTTCGTGATTTGCGACGTTGGGGCGATCGGGGTCGGCGACGTTGCTGACCATCGACAAACCCAAGACCCTCATTCCGAGGGCATTCGCGACCAAGACCTCCGGCACGGTACTCATCCCGACCACGTCAGCCCCCAATTTTCGCATCATTCGGTATTCGGCTCGCGTTTCGTAGGTCGGGCCAAGCGTCGCCAGGTAGGTGCCGAAGTTTGCTGAGAACCCGGCTTTCATCGCAGATTCCTGAGCAATTTTTGCCATCGGTTGATCGTAGATTTGGCCTCGATTGATTCCGCCAATGACTTCGCTGGACTCTTTTCCCTGCTTTTGAATCAACCGGGCTTGATTGAACTGGAACGTGCCGCCCATCCAATTGAGGTGATCCTTCAAAATCACGATGTCGCCAACCGCCAACTTGGGACTCACGCCGCCCGCCGCGTTGCTGACGATCAGTGAATCGGCACCGATTGCGTGCATGACTTCGACCGGAAACGCGGCCTGGTCGTTCGTCCAACCTTCGTAGCGATGGAAACGACCCGCCATCGCGACCACGGGAACAGATTGCAGTTCGCCGAAAATCAATTGGCCGCGGTGGCCGCCTGCGGTGGATCGTACGAACCCAGGGATTGATTCGTAATCGATTTTCAAGGCGTCAGAAATCTGATCAGCCAAGCCGCCCAGACCGCTGCCCAGGATGATGCCAACTTTGGGGCGAGGCCGGTTTCCGAGTTGCTGCAGTAGCGAATCGGCGGCGGTGGAAACGTTGGCGTTCATGGCAGCGTGGTTTCAAATTTGGCTAGCGGGTTGATCTCGTGAACAGCAATGTAATGCACCGAGCCCCCAAACGAGTTCTCGGCAATCAATCAGTTCGATCGTGGCGTCGGTAATCGCGCCGGTGATCGAACCGGTGATCGAACCGACGGTTTCGATTGCCGCAGCGTCAGTTTTCGGATCAAAGGACGGCAACAAAATTCGGTCAGGACCGAGCCTTAGAAAGTTACAATAGCTTTCGGGGACACGAGTATCGTCGATGAACCGCGCGGGCGGAATCATCAACGGGTGAATGGTGACTTGTGGCCGAGTCGATTCGCCCCACAATTCCAACTGCAGAAAATTCTCTTTCAAACCTTGATGATTGGGATCGTCTTTTGGGGCGACGGCGGCGACGACGTTTTGTTTGTCGATGAATCGTGCCAGTTGGTCAATGTGCCCGTCAGTATCGTCGCCCTGCAAACCGCCACCATCGATCCAAACGATTTCAGTGACGCCGGTTTGTCGGTAAATTTCTTGCGAGATTTGTTCGACAGTCCAATCGGGATTTCGCGTTGGCCCAAGCAAGCACATTGGCGTGGTCAGCATCCGTCGGTCGCCATCAAACTCCATCGCGCCGCCTTCGACACAAAGCTTGCTCTTTGCGCGACCGATGCCTGCGGACTGACAGATCGTTTTTGCCGCGGCGGCATCGTCGTCCCAAGGCGGATACTTGCCGCCCCACGCGTTGTATTGCCAATCGACCGCGTGCATTTTGCCGGTGGACCGTGATTGAACGAACGTCGGGCCATAATCACGCACCCAAACATCGTTGGTTTTTGCGGTCACGATGGTCACGCCATCGATGTCGCCGATCAGTTGCCTGGCTTGATTCGCGGCATCGCCATCGGCCAAAATTTTTACAGACGTCGTGGTCGCAATCGATCGAACGATTTCGACAAAGACCGCCGGGATTCGGCTCAGTCGCGTCGCGCCGTCTTTATCGCCGGGCCAAGTGTTTGGGTTGTGAGGCCACGCCAACCAAACGCAGTCGAGCGATTCCCACTCGGCCGGTACGCGTGCATCGGACAGGCGGTTGGCTTGATTCATCGGCAGCGTCGGTATCCAACTGTCGTGCTGGGTCCAACTGTCGTGCTGGACACCGGAAAAAATGTCAGCGACGGAATGAATCGGAACATCGAGCTGGCGTCATCCTCCGAGACCATTTTAAAGCAAAGCTGATCCCGCCAGGGTTCAGTCCACGATCGGATCAAGCTTGACTGAAACCTATTCGGGCTTGATTTCTTCTTTGACCTTTTGAACAAAGTGGGGTGATTTGCCACCCTTGCTGAGTTCGACAGCTCGCTTTTCGGCGTCTGCTTTTTGGTCAAACTCAAACACGGCGACGCGTTTGAGGTTCTGGCTGAACACGCCCCAGTAGAGACGCAACCTTAGATCGGCTGCACTCTTCTTCGTTCGTTTGCCAGCTTTTTTCTTGGCTTTGGCATCGGAAATGAGCTTTTCGGCGGCTTCCGCCTCGGCAGCTTTTGCCTTTCGACTGACGACCTTGCGGGCCATGTGCGGATCGGGGTTCAGAGTAATGGTGTACGGGTGAATTGACGGCAACCAGCGGCAGAAAAAAATCTGTCGCAAGTCGAGCGGAAAGCTTACCACGGCCAAGTTTATTCTGCCACGGGGACTATTTCGGCGATTGGGGGGAACGACCAACACCGTGAAGGGTTTCTAAACTGTTTAACCGCGTGGTCATCGCCCCGCCCGTCCATGCGGGGCGAAACGCGCGGGGCGATGCCCACGCGGCTAAACAAAACAATGGGTTTTTACTGGATAAAAACTCTTCACGGCGTTAGGGAACGACCTTCATCGGCTAACGTTGTAAAGCTGGCCATGATGAAAGGAGGCCTTATTGAGCTGTCGGCCGAATTTCGCTCAGCTCGATACGGCCGACATTTGATACCACTTCTTCTGGCAAGGTTCGCTATTCTTGGGGGCCAGGATCACTTATGATAAAGTGAGTCCAACGCCGGACGGTTTTCGACAAGCGATGTCGCAACCGCTATCACGACTTTCTGGCCCTCTATTCAACGCACGGATTCACCGCACGGAGAGACACCTTATGCAGGTCAATGTTTCAGCAAGACACGGCAACCTTCAACCTGGCGACCAGCCACTCGTCGTCGAAAAGGTAGAGAAGCTTCGACGTCTTTATGATCGCATCAATTCGATCGACGTCACGATTGATCTGAAACAATTGGACAAGCCAATGGTGGAAATCAAGGTTTCGGTGGAAGGGTCTGACAATCCGGTCGCATCCGCCGAATCCAACACCGTGATCTCGGCAATCGACTTGACCATCCCCAAGGTGGAACAGCAACTGCGCAAAATCAAACAGAAAAAGACCGGCCACCGAGCCACTGGAATCAAACACATCGAACCGATCGTTGCAGACGAGGAATAGTTCCCGTCTTTTGATCATCATCACACAGCCCTCCATTCGTGGAAATAATTTCTTATCATGAAGTTCGCAGATTTTATCACTCCAACCGCGATCCAAGCGGAACTGTCTTCGCACACCAAAGACGCGGTCATCACCGAATTGGTCCAAGCTCTTGCCGATTCTGGCGAGATCGCAGCCGACCAAAAAGATGACATCATTGCTTCGATTATGAAGCGAGAAGAATTGGGCAGCACCGGCATCGGCCGCGGCGTTGCCGTTCCTCACACCAAACACCCTAGCGTCCAAAAGTTGGTCGGCACCGTTGGCGTTTCCACCGACGGCGTTGACTTTGATTCGCTTGACGGCGAACGAGTTCAATTGTTCTTCCTGTTGATCAGTCCTCCGGAACGTCCCGGCGATCACTTGCGAGCCCTTGAAAACATTTCTCGCCAACTTCGCGACGACACGTTTTGCCGGTTCCTGAAACAGAGCAAAGCTCCGGCCGACATTCAGCAACTGTTGCAAGAAGCCGACGATAATCAATTCGTCTCGGGCTAATGAGCACAGCACCTCTGAAACAAATCGTCACCGTGCTAAACCCGGAAGGGTTGCACCTTCGCCCAGCGGATCTATTGGTCCGTACCGCCAACCAATTCAGTTCATCGATTTTGATCGGCAAGAACGCCGAAATGGTGGACTGTAAAAGCATCTTGTCGCTGATCACGTTAGGAGCCGACCAAGGCACCGAGCTAAAGATCGAAGCCGAGGGTGCCGACGCGGCGGAAGCTCTGCAATGCATCACTGCATTGTTCGAGAGTGGTTTTGCCGCTGGCAACGAACCTTGCAACGAAACCGGCGGCGATCAACCGGCCGGCGAAGGTGCAGGCGAAGGCACCCACAACCAGGGCAACGGAACAGCGCAAGGTCAGACTTTTTGAGTCTCAGGTGCGGCTTGTGATTCCTTATTCACAAATCACCTAACCTCACAACGACGGATCAGTCTTTCGGCAAAACCGGCCCAGCGGCAAACGCTGGCGGCCGGTCGAGTACGCCTGGACCATGATCGAATTACAAGGCATTCCCGTATCGCCAGGAGTCGCGATCGGTCCAGCATTGGTGTTGGATACCGAAGGCTATCGCGTCCCCAACATTCTTGTACCCGCTGGTGAAGCGGAAGGCGAATTCACGCGCCTGTATCACGCCTGCAAAGCCGTCGGATCGCGGCTTCGTGAAAACCAAGCTTCGACGTCTGCCGCCGCGGGCGAAGACACCGGCAACATCTTTGCCGCCCAATTACAAATGCTGAACGATCCGCGGCTGCACACTGAACTGCGTCGGCGAATCCAAAACGATCACGAATCAGCGGCCTACGCGGTCAACCGAGTCCTGCAAAACTATGCCGGGGCGCTGCGGCGGTTGGCCAATCCGTTGCTGGCCGATCGTGCCGAAGATGTATTGGATATCGAAAAGCAATTGCTGTTCGAGCTGGGTGCGGTCAGCCGTCCGCCGCTGGCCGATTTGACCGAGCCCACAATCGTGCTGGCGCGAACGCTGACGCCAAGCGAAACAGCCAACCTGGATCGCGATCACGTGCAGGGTTTCTGCACCGAAACCGGCGGCAGCGGCGGGCACACCGCGATCGTCGCCAAAGGTTTAGAGCTGCCAGCGGTTGTCGGAATCGGTCGTTTTATCGACGCAGTCAGCAACGGTACTCTGATCATCGTCGATGGCGATCGCGGCCGAGTGGTCGTGGACCCGGACGAAGAAACAATCGCCAGCTATCGGAAGCGACGCAAGGCAAGGGTTTCGCTGAGTGAGCGGTTGGCGGAACTGCATGAGTTGCCCGCCGAAACTGCCGACGGTGTTCGCGTTCGCCTGTCAGCCAACATCGAATTCCCGCACGAAACCAAAGCCGCCGTCGCGCGAGGTGCCGACGGCATCGGTTTGTATCGAACCGAATTTTTGTATCTGTCCAGCGAAGAAGAACCAAGCGAAGAGGATCACTACAACGCGTACAGCGAAGTCGTCCGAGCGATGCACGGTCGCCCGGTCGTGATTCGGACGTTGGATTTGGGTGCGGACAAAATGGGGCATCGCCCGCTGGCCGAAAACGAACACAACCCGTGTTTGGGGCTGCGTAGCATCCGGTTGAGTCTGAGGAATCTGGATTTGTTTCGGCCTCAGTTGCGTGCGATCCTGCGTGCGGCGGTTCATGGTGACATCCGCGTCATGTTCCCGCTGATCACAACGATTGCAGAACTGCGGCAAGCACGCATGCTGTTGAATTTAGTCGCCGAAGATTTGAAGGACGCCGACGTTCCGTTCCGCAGCGACATTCCGGTTGGCATGATGGTCGAAGTGCCCGCGGCGGTGATCATGCTGGACATGTTCGCCAAGGAAGTGGATTTCCTAAGCATCGGCACCAACGACTTGGCTCAGTACACCTTGGCGGTCGATCGCGGCAACGAGTACGTCGCCGATTTGTATCAATCGTCTGACCCGGCAGTGCTGCGGTTGATTCAGTCCTGCGTCAAGATTTCCAAATCATCCGACGTGCCGCTGTCGGTGTGCGGCGAAATGAGCAGCATGCCTGGTCGCGCGTTGTTGTTGTTGGGTCTTGGCGTGCGAAGTTTAAGTGTGCCGCCGTCGGCGATCCCAACGATCAAAAAAACAATTCGGTCCGTTTCAATCACTCGGTGCGAAGAAATTGCCAAGCGGGCGATGACGCTGGAAGCGGCCAGAGAAGTGGACATGTATCTGTTAAACCAGATCGCCGAACTCGTGCCTGAATTGGTGGTCGAATGAGCGATCGAGTCCAAAACGATGCGGCGGAAACGCAAACGGAATCAGCGCCAGATACTGAACCCGCGCTGAATACTGAACCCGCACCGGATACTGAACCCGCACTGCGGATCCGCTACCGGATTCGATTTGGCAAAACAGGTTTGCTGCGTTGGATCAGCCACCGTGACTTGGCCACACTTTGGGAACGTTTGGTGCGGCGAGCATCACTGAAATTGTCGATGACCGAAGGATTCCACCCCAAACCACGGATCGCGTTTCCGTCTGCCTTGGCACTTGGCGTCGAATCACTCGACGAAGTGGTTGAAATAGAACTTGCCGAAGACCTGTCACCCGCTGACTTATTGAAGCGATTAGTGGATGATAACCAACCTGGATTGACGATTTGCAGCGTCCGAAAGCTGCCAGAAGGTTTCGGGAAAGCTCAACTCGATCGCAGCGATTATGTCGTCAGCGTTCCAACCGGCGACTCTTTTCAGGTCGATTGGGTTGCTGTTCAAACGCAGATCGACAAATTGATGGCGACGCCAAGCGTTTCGATACAACGAAAAAAGAAGACTCAAAAGTTCGACATTCCCGCCAACATGAAAACGATCGAGATCGCGGCGGATTCCGACGGAACAAAAACACTGAACCTAACCATCAACAATCCACAAGGCGCGGTTTTGAAACCGACCGACGTGCTGGATTTGTTGGGCTTGGATGACTGGATCGAAGCGGGTGCCACCATCACTCGGATCCGGGTTCATCTGCAAAAAGAATACGACAACACAGAAACCGAACATTACGCCTGCTCGGGCGATGTCCCGATAACGCATGCCTAAACCCATCGTCGCTTTTCGCTACGCGAAATCAACGCTACGACGTTCTTTCGCAGAGCGAAAGGCGACTATGAAAACCGTACACAAAACCGTCAGCGTCCATGCAAACCGTTCGGCCTTTCCGGACAAACGCATCAAGCTGGCCCAACACCCCCAGAGGTGAATATCGATGAAGAAAGAAATGTTAATTAACGTGCTGCAGCCAGAGGAGTGCCGCATTGCCGTCCTGGAAAACGACCGACTCGACGAACTTTACGTTGAACGGAAAAGTGTCGAGGCGTTCGCGGGCAACATCTACCGAGGCAAAATCGTCAACTTAGAACCCAGCATTCAAGCTGCGTTCGTTGACTTTGGCGTCGGCCGAAACGGGTTCCTGCACATCAGCGACGTGGAACCGCAGTACTTCCGCCAAGGCGGTTACGACCCCGAAGAAATCATGCGGGAATCGGACGAAATGGCCGAAGCCGCCGCCAAACGGGCTCGCGAAACCGGACGCGGCAACAAACACGCCTACAAAGGCGGACGTCCTCGCAACAAACCACCCATCCAAGAAATTTTCCGACGCGGCGACGAAGTCCTTGTCCAAGTCATCAAAGAAGGCATCGGCACCAAGGGACCGACGCTTAGCACCTACATCTCAATCCCCGGTCGTTACCTAGTTTTAATGCCTTCGCTCGCCCGCGTTGGTGTGAGTCGCAAAATCGAAGACGAAGACGATCGCAAACGGTTGAAGCGATGCCTGAAAAACTTGAACCCGCCAAAGGGTCTGGGGTTCATTGTTCGTACCGCCGGTGCTGGTCGTAAAGAAGAGGAATTGGGACGCGACCTCGATTACTTGCTTCGATTGTGGAAGTCGATTGTCAAACGCTTGGACGAAACGTCTCAGCCGGGCGTTCTGTACGAGGAAAGCGACCTGATCATCCGAACGATTCGCGACATTTACAGCGATGACATCGACAGCATCACGATCGACGAAGAAGAGTCCTACGAAAAGGCTCGTGTGTTCCTGAAAATGGTGATGCCACGTGTCGTTGATCGCTTGAAATTGTACGAGGGCGAAGTGCCACTGTTCCACGCTCATAAGTTGGAACAAGAAATTGTCAAAATCAATCAACGCCAAGTTCACTTGAAGGAAGGCGGTTCGATCGTCATCGATCCGACTGAAGCTCTGGTTGCGATCGACGTCAACAGCGGCAATTTCCGCGGCAACGATTCCGCGGAAGAGAACGCGTTCCGGATGAACATCAACGCAGCCAAAGAAATCGCTCGCCAATTGCGTCTGCGTGACCTTGGTGGCGTGATCGTCAATGACTTCATCGATATGCGAAAAGAAAGTCATCGTCGTAAAGTCGAACATACGCTTCGCGACGCGATGGCCAGCGATCGGGCGCGAACCAAAATTCTGAGAACGAGTCCGTTTGGTTTGATCGAGATGACTCGTCAACGAATTCGCCCAAGTCTGAAACGCAGCATCTACCGCGATTGCCCATGCTGTGACGGCCGAGCCTTGGTCAAGACTGCCGAAAGCATGTCGATCGAAGTGATCCGAACGCTGGCGCTGGCGGTTAAGAACAAGCACATCGAACGCGTGACGGTGCGAGTCAACGATGAAGTCGCCGCGCACTTGAATAACCGCAAGCGTCGGGATGTGATGGAGATGGAAGATC
This sequence comes from Rubripirellula obstinata, assembly GCF_001642955.1. Taxonomy (GTDB): domain Bacteria; phylum Planctomycetota; class Planctomycetia; order Pirellulales; family Pirellulaceae; genus Rubripirellula; species Rubripirellula obstinata. The sequence goes on from NZ_LWSK01000048.1 coordinate 34,632, forward strand.
TGGGAAAGATGACGGTGCAAATTCTAGGCAGCGAAGCTCTTTACCCAGAACACCTCGAACTCGATTGCCGCGATTCCCGAGGCGAAAAAGTCGAAGTCGATTCTTGAGAGAGCGATTAGCTTTTAGCGTTTAGCTATTAGCTAGTTGTTTTTGAAAGGCTAATTGCTAATTGCTAATCGCTAATCGCTAATCGCTAAAAGCTAACACCATGATTGAATTGGGCATCAACATTGATCACGTCGCGACGGTCCGTCAGGCTCGTCGGACTTTTGAACCCGATCCGGTGGTCGCTGCGGCGCTCGCCGAACAGGGTGGCGCGGACGGAATCACGTTTCATTTGCGTGAAGACCGTCGGCACATCCAGGATCGGGACGTGGAAGTGTTGATGAAAACGGTGACCGTGAAAACGAACATGGAATTGGCTTGCGCCGATGAAGTGGTCGCGATCGCGCTGGCCGCCCGACCGGATTGGGCGTTGTTGGTCCCCGAAAGTCGCGAAGAAGTCACGACCGAAGGCGGATTGAACGTGACTGGCGATACTGGCCGAATCAAAAAAGCGATTGAGCAATTCAAACAAGCCGGAATTCTGGTCAGCCTGTTCATCGATCCTGAACCCGATCAAGTCAAAGCATCCGCGGACCTGGGCGTCGATGCAGTCGAACTCCACACCGGGCCTTATGCCTTGGCCAAAGGCGAAGCTCACCAGCACGAACTTGGTCGTTTGATCGATGCCGGCAAAATCGCCTGCGACGCGGGCATTCGATTGCATGCTGGCCATGGACTGAACTACGTCAACGTCCGCCCCGTTGCCGCGATCGACAACATGATCGAACTGAACATCGGTCATTCCATCGTCAGCCGCGCCGTGATGGTCGGCATGAAAGAAGCCGTCGCCGAAATGCGTCGAATTCTGGACTTGGTCAGTCCGTAGGTTTGAACAATGTTAGATCGCGTGGGCAACATTCCACGCGTTCGACAGTGCTAAGAAACGTGCGACTTTTTATAGTCGCCTTTCGCTCCGCGAAAGCAGCGGATTCGCTACTTTCGCAGTGGACGTCGTATTGATTACCGCCGGATTGATGTCGTCACTCATCCCAAGGCAAGTCGAACAAATCAATGCAAATTGTCGTTGATCGAACCGCGATCATAACGCTGGTGAATAGTCCCGGTAGGGACGGAAGCTCTCTGCCGGGGATGTAAATCCCCGGATGGCAGCGTTATATCTCAGTTCTTCTCTGGTTCGGTTTCGCGGCTACGCCGCGAAACCGAGCCAGAGAATTGATGTGGGGCAGCGATCCGGGTGCTCGCGCACCCGGCAGGGAGCTACCGGCCCTCCGGGCCTAACGCGCAGTAACTGATGCGACGTCCCGAGCGAAAGGCGACTATAAAAAGTCGCATGTTCCTAACCGTGTTTTCCCGGACGAAAACTCTTCATGGCGTTGGGCGCAGCACAACGCCGTGAAGGGTTCTAAATCGTTTAACCGCGTGGGCATCGCCCCGCGCGTCGTGCGCCACCGAAACGCGCGGGGCGATGCCCAACGCGGCTAAACGAACTAAGCAACGAGCGGGGAATAAGTGTCGCCTTTCGCAGGGGACGTCGTATTAATTACCGCCGGATTGGTTTCGTCACTCATCCCAAGGCAAGTCGAACAAATCAATGCAAATTGTCGTTGATCGATCTGCGATCATAACGCTGGTGAATAGTCCCGGTAGGGACGGAAGCTCTCTGCCGGGGATGTAAATCCCCGGATAGCATCGTTATATCTCACTTTGATGTGGGGCAGCGATCCGGGTGCTCGCGCACCCGGCAGGGAGCTGCCGGCCCTCTGGGCCTAACTCGCAGTTGCTGATGCTACTTTCGCGGAGCGAAAGGCGACTATGAAAAGTCGTACGTTCCTAAACACGCGGGCGTTGCCCACGCGGTTAACACGTAGCATTGCCTACGGCTTCAACGCGATTCTTGGTGCGTTGTCTTCGCTGACTGCGATTCCGATCCAACCGTCGCGTAGCTCGAACTGGCTGATCGCCAAGCCTTGCATTGCGGGGTGGTCTACCAAGCTTGGCATCGTCATCGGCAGCTTGCGATTGGGCGACAGCACTTTGTTGAACACCGCTCGAGCTGGCAATCGTTCTCGCATCGACATGCCAGGACCGCTGATTCGCAGGTGGCCTTCACGAACCAACGACGCTTGCAAGCCACTGGCTTCGGGGCGATAAGCTGCACGGACGATGAAGTTGGTCAGGGCGGCCGAATCGTCGCGGCTCAGCTTGACCACTCGCAACGTGATCCACAAACGGTTCTCTTCGATCTCAACCGTGATCGGACGAGTCCGGGCGAATTGAATCGTCACGTTGCCAGGCACATCCTCGGGGATTTCGATCGATTGACCGAACATGCTTGCGGCTCGGGTGATCACTTCGTCGATCGCCATCGGTTCGTCACGCGGAACCAACTGTTCCAGCGTATTGTTGACGGCCGATTGGTGTGCCTGAACACTCATCAAGCTGGTGCGCGGGGCACGCGGTCGCGGTGTGAAAGCAGCGAGTTGCCAATCGCCGGCCAAGCGGTAACGAGCCAGCAGTCGTGAATCCGTGGTCGCCATGTCGACGACTTGCGGATCCAGTTTCATCTTGCCCAGCGGCCCCAGGACCATCTTGCTCAACTGATCGGTCGCCGATTCGATCTGTTCGTCAAGCTTTTGATCCATTTCGGATGCGACTTGACCGCGGATCTTGTCAGACGCGATTCGGTCGGACACTGGCTTCATCGAATCAAATTTGCTGGATGCAAAACTGCGAACCAACGCACCGACCAACGGCCATCCGTCATACTTGCTGCGAACGCCCATCAACTTGGTGCGGCCGCGAACATCGACTTGCACGTCCCCCAAATCAACACCGTCTCGCGTGACTTCGATCGGCGCGGTTGCACTGAATTGGTTCTGGCCAGTGGTCTGCACGGCAACCGGACCGTTGAGCCCCGTTGATCGCGTTTGGACATTGCCCAACGTTTGAAACTGCAACGCCCAGCGATCGGCTGCTGGTTTCAGCATCACGTTCAGGTCGGTGTTGATGTGGCTGATGCCACGCACTCGCGTTCCCATCACCGTCGTTTTTACAGGAACCGTTTTTGGCGAAACCGATGGCAACATGCGATTCAACATTGCGTTGGTCAGTGCAAAGCGAACGTTGGCGTTGCGATAGTACACGTCCAACGACTTTGCGACCGCGGATGCCTCGGCGTTTTCGGAGTATCGCAGAGCTTGCACGGCACTGGCGATATCGATCGCGGCCAGGTCAATCGCATCGGATTCCTGACGTTCGATTTGGCGAAGCAGTTCCGAATAATCGACAACTGCGTGCGTCCACGGACGAATCGCGGCGGCCAAGTTCATCACCGAATCACGTCGCAACCATCGCAGGTGTTCGCCTTCCAAAGCGTGCCAATCCAAACGCGACAGCAAACGCTGGGCGATGATTGATCGCGATTCGGGGCTGCCGGTGGTCGGCGAAGCGGCAGCGACCACTTCATCGATCAGCAGGAAGTCGCTCCAACCTTGCAAGTCACCCGTTTCGGACAGTTCAGCCATCACGATTGCCAGGGCATCATTGACCTTATCCAAACGAGCCGCCGCATCCGTCGATCCAATGTCGCCGACCATCCACGTCGGTTTTGCATCGCGAGTGTTCTGCCAAACGGGATTCCAAACAGCGACGCGTCGGTTGATCGCGTGAGCGACCTGCAACATGCTGACTTGGACGTCACGATCCTGGACCGATTCCGCCGTTGCAATGCCCTGACTTGCCAGTTCAGCAAGCGTCTCGATTGCAACACCTGACTCGTCGGCTCCCAGACGATTGAGTGATCGCAGCGAACTTAGCTGGGCGGCGATACCTTCAATCCAAGACGCGATTTCCGCGTTGCCACTTTCAGCGATCAGATCGTTCAGCGATTGAATCTGTTCATCCAATCGCGGCGTCGCTGGCCAACCGGCGGGCCAATCGCGGTTGGGTTTGGAAACCGACTTCTTCGTGGCCTCAGAATCATCCGCGACCAAAGATGACGACGGCTTGCCGAGCACTCGCGTGGATTCGGGCAGTGACGACTTCGCGGGCAACAGTTCCAGGACTCCGCTGTCAACGATGGTTTCGTTGTCGGTTCGACGAAGCGAAGCCACGTGGTTTGGAACGCCGTCCGCTGAATCGTTCGGCGAAGCCAATGACCCCAGCGTTGCAATCGCTCCCGCACCAATCGGACTCGACCCGGCAAAGTGACGTCCTCGCGGTGTCTTGCCGCTAAGATCGATCGTGTCGGCGGTCCACAAATTGGCCAGCAGTTGGTCCAGCGAGATGATCGAATCAGCATCCGTCATTCCGACTGACGCATTGGGCTTGGCCGCAATCGCAACCGAAACGCTGCGACGATCGCGAGGCATTCCCGCCAATTCATGCGACTCGTTGCGTACCGGTGCCAGCAGCCGAGCGTGGCTGTTTGCCGACGTCCCGTTCTTCACCGATGCTGCGCTGGAATGACTGTATCCAGCGACCGATGACGCGTGGAACTCGATCGGGCCGGTATCGGCGTCTGCCACTTTTCTGCGGTCCTGTCGATCCCAGATCGATGCCATGACCGATCCGCCGTCGCTTTGCCATTGGCTAAACGCGTTAGACAGATCTTGGCCCAAGGTCTGGCTGTTGATTACCGACCCGGTCTTGGCCATTACCTGACTGACTTGACATTTCAGGCTTGGCAATGCGACTTGCATCAAGCTGGCGGCAGTGATCGAAGCAGACGCAACAAGCGGCCAAAGCAAAAGCGATCGTTTAATTTCCTTACGCATCCGTACGTCATCCGTGAAAAAAAGGAGGTTCACCTGCAAACGCACCATTTCACGCCATTCATTGGCACATTCCATTCGTTGGAATGCTATCGAAGGTGGTCACAAGATTAGTGATCGGCGAACAAGCGTCCAGGATCAACCTGCAAAGGTTAAGTCTTCCCAACCGCACCAGTCACCGATATCGGATTCAAGGCAATGACCGGATTAGCCGGTAGAATCGTTAGATTTTCGGTCAGGGCGACCAATTTCGGTTCCCATGGTCTCCCGCTGAAGTAGTTAGCCAACTATCATCCCGACTATGAAATTAACGACCGCAAAACGTATTTTTGTCGCTGGGCACCGCGGAATGGTGGGATCCGCCGTTTGCCGTTTGCTTGACCAGCGCAAACTTGAACAGCGTAAATCTGACGGGGTTGAGGTCCTGACGGCATCGCGGTCAGAATTGGACCTGACCGATTCAGCATCCACACTTTCATATTTCCAGAAACATCGCCCGGATGTCGTAATTTTTGCCGCCGCAAAGGTCGGTGGCATCGTTGCCAATAAGACTTATCCGGTCGAATTTCTGTCTGACAATATCCTGATGGCGATTTCGGCCATCCGTGCGGCCCATCAAACCGATGTCGGACGATTCCTGTTTCTTGGCAGCACCTGCATCTACCCACGCGATTGCCAACAACCGATCCAAGAAGAATCGTTGCTGACCGGTCCGTTGGAACCGACCAATGAAGCGTATGCGTTGGCAAAAATCTCTGGCTTAAAGCTTTGTCAGTATTACCGAAGTCAGTACGGTTCGATGTTCCACAGCGCGATGCCAACGAATCTTTACGGCCCAGGCGACAATTATCATCCCGAACATTCGCATGTGCTGCCGGCATTGATTCGGCGATTTCACGAAGCCAAACTATCGGGTGCTCCTAGCGTCACGATTTGGGGAACCGGCTCACCTCGCCGCGAATTTTTGTACGTCGAAGACTTGGCCGACGCATTGTTGCATCTATGCGAACTGGACGATCCGCCGGATTGGGTTAATGTCGGTACAGGAATTGATTCAACAATTCTGGAAGTATCGCAAATGGTCGCCAAGACGGTGGGCTACGAAGGCAAAGTGGAAACCGATCCTTCGCGACCCGACGGCACTCCTGTCAAATGCACCGACGCAACTCGATTGCATGCGACTGGATGGAAACATCAAGTCAGCCTGGCCGAAGGGCTGCAACGAACCTACCAAAGCTTCCTTAACGAAACCCAATCCGAACAATTACGTTCGGTCTAATCACTACCGACTTTTCACTTTACGCCTCAATCTTCATCATGACAAAATCAGCACTCATCACTGGAATCACCGGCCAAGACGGTAGTTATTTGGCAGAACTGTTGCTCGAAAAGGGCTATCAAGTTCATGGATTGGTTCGACGAAGCAGCACGTTTGCGACCGAGCGAATCGAGCACCTGTATGAAGACGTTCACGACAAATCAAATTTGCGTTTGCATTACGGTGACCTAACCGATGGCCAAGCATTTTCCAATCTGGTTTTGGAAATCGAGCCGGATGAAATCTATAACCTGGGCGCGCAAAGTCACGTACGCGTTTCCTATGACCAACCGGTTTACACACTGCAAACGGTCGGCGTCGGAGCGTTGAATGTGCTGGAAGCCGCTCGATTGCTGAACAAGAAAAAGACAACCAAGGTTTATCAAGCCAGCAGCAGTGAAATGTACGGCGACGTCTTGGAAACGCCGCAAAAAGAAACGACACCGTTCAACCCGCAATCGCCCTACGCGTGTGCCAAGGTTTATGCGTTTCACCAAACGGTCAACTACCGTCGCGGCTACGACCTTTTCGCCAGCAACGGAATCCTGTTTAACCACGAATCCGAGCGTCGTGGTGAAACATTTGTAACCCGTAAGATCACGCGGGCGGCTGGCCGAATCAAGGTTGGCATGCAGGACAAACTGTATCTCGGAAACTTGGACGCCAAACGTGACTGGGGTTACGCCAAAGATTACGTCGAAGGCATGTGGCGGATTTTGCAACATGACGAAGCTGATGATTTTGTGCTGGCAACCGGCCGGACTGAATCGGTTCGCGATTTTTGCCGACTAGTGTTCGAGCAACTTGATTTGAATTACGAAGACTATGTCGAAATCGATCCGCGATACTTCCGTCCCGCCGAAGTCGATTTGTTGTTGGGCGACGCCAGCAAGGCGAAGGAAAAACTGGGCTGGGAAGCGGAAACCAACCTGGAAGAACTAGCCCGAATCATGACCGAGCACGACTTGGATCTGGCGAAACGTGAATCGCATGCGAAGAGTTTTGTGGCGGGATCCTAGTTCATGGCTAAGAAGAAAAAGTCTGCTGACTTTGAGCAAGTTGAACCGATCGGCCACCGGGTTCTGGTCCGCAAGGACGAACCCAAACGCGAAACCCGTGGCGGAATTGCACTGCCCGATGCGGCGGAGATCCCAACGATCACCGGCCGCATCGTGACGATTAGTGCAGCGGTTGAAAACGACGAAGAATTACCGCTTCGGCAATACGACAAAATCCTGTTCCACCCCAAGAACGCGATTCCAGTGGACTTGGAACACGACAATCAATTGTTTGTGGTCCCCGTTGATGATGTCGTCGCCGTATTCCGGCGATCGAAATCAAGCAGCGACGATTGACAGGGATTCTGGTTAAAGTTGACTCTCGCCACCAAGTAGTTTTCGGTTTTGTTAAGAACACGGCCCAACGTCGTGAAGAGTTTTGGTGCCGGAAAACACGTGTTAGTTCGTTTAACCGCGTGGGCAACGCCTGGGCCGCTAAATCTTTGGTATTGACATAGTATTTTGCAATTAAGAATTTGTTCCGCTTTCAGTCCAATGCGGCCATTCGAATCGTAGGAGGCAACTCGATCGATTTCCGTTGCGGGCTTGTCCC
>NZ_LWSK01000049.1 GCF_001642955.1 Rubripirellula obstinata
CGAGGCGGAGCGTTCCATCGAAGGTCACCAGTACGAAGCGATTCGCCCGACAACTGCAAATCAGCCGTCCAAACACGAACCTTCGCTCAGTCTCCCAGATTACCTATCGTGGCGCAATCGCCCTGGCTTGAGCCCCTGTTCGTCCACCACCTCGTAGCCGGGCAGATTCTCTCGAAGGAATCGTGAGATCAAGTGTTGGAAGAACGCGTTCATGTCAAACAGGAAACCCGGAAGCCGATCCGCCTGAGACCGATCTTCCAACGTGACACCTTGCGAATTGAACAGCAACCGAATGATGGACAAGGCCGGCGCGTAGCTTTCGGTCAGACGGCTGAGCGACCGCTCGGCTTCCGCAAGCCTGGCGGCGTTCAATTGAACCGACGACACGGACTCCTCCGTCAACAACGCGAGTCGTCGAGATTCCCGGCGAAGCATCAAGCCGCTGGCCATCGAACCGGCAAGTTCAAGCCCGGCTCGAAGAACTTGATTCAGTTTCGTGTTCTCGATTCGCGGATAGTGTCGGCACGGCAATGTCGCGGTGAGCAATCCGCCATCACGTGCCAAACGTCCAACGTCGATTCGTCCGCGCGGCGATGAGAGACGTTCGTCACGCGGAACGTACGATCGCCGCAGGCCTCGTGAGATCAACTCCTGGGCTTCGACATTGAGTTGCGCAACCAACAAGTCTTCAAAGCCGCACGGTTCCATGAATTGTGGCGAGTTTGACAATAGACGAAGGTTGCGGAACCCGTAGGCGTAACGTAACAAGTTCAACATCGAAGTCCCCGGAAGCTTGGGCAGGACAGTGATGCTAAGGTTGCCGACTTTCAAACGACCGACGTGGGAAAACGCCTGAACACGCAAGCCATGCCGAAGTTCCGTCAAACGAATCAAACGCGAATCGTGAAGTGTTTGAATCGTCGTTGACGTCGCCTGAGATTCGCCGAGAAAGAACCCCTGCAATGCATCGCAGTTCGTTGGATCAAGCGTTTCCCACTCCGATAGCACGATCCCGCGCTCGTGCCCGCTCATGACAGTTCGTCTTCCGAGTTGTTGTCTTCCTCGTCAACCTCATCGTCACTTTCGGCTTCGGACTCCGATTCATCCGATGAGATCGCCTCGGTGGTCGTCACGATTTCGGGGCACGGCGCGAGCAACGCCTGCACCAAAGCCTCCTCTTGGCCCGCGTCCAACAACGATTGGCGAATTGTCAAATTGACCGTGTCAACCAAATCGGTCCCAAGGATTCTCGCCAGCGTCGCGTAGTCTTCATAGCAATACTCCTCCAGCAACGGAATGATGTCGTCACGAAGCGCACGCCTCAACGACGCGATCTCCTTGATGGGGCTCCCCGATTGCATCAAGTACGAGTGACCGATCTGCAAATTGCGAGCGTCCCGACCGACATGTTCGCGAATACGTGCGTTGAGCGATTCAAACCATGCTCGCAGCGGAATGCCGCTGACCTTGGTGTCTCGCAGCACTTTGCCATCGGGCATCAGTTCAACAAAACCGAACCGTCGACGCAGTGCCGAGTCGAGCAGCGTGATCGAGCGGTCGGCCGTGTTCATCGTGCCGATCAGATACACGTTCTTCGGCACGACAAACGACTCTTGGCTGACCGGCAGCGTGATCGGCTTGCCCCGTTTATCTTTCTCAAGCGTCGTCAACAACTCGCCGAAGATGCGTGGAATGTCACCACGATTAATCTCGTCAACGATCAAGAAGTAGTGTCGATCGGCGTTCGATGCCGCATCATGGCAGAGCTTCTTAAAGATCCCGCTGCGGAGTTCAAACGAAACGTTGCCGCCCGTCGTCGTTGGGCGATAGCCTTCCAGGAAGTCTTCGTAACCGTAGGACGGATGAAAACAGCACATTCGTACCAGCCCTGACGACTCGTTGTCGCCAGTGATCTGCATTTGCTGCTCATCCGATAGCCTGTTGTGTCGTTTTCCGAAGTTCGCAATCGCTGCCAACTCACGCGCGGTTTCAACGGACCAATACGTCTTTCCCGTGCCGGGCGGCCCGTAAACGATGACCTGCGACTTGCGATCCAAGACGGATTGAATCCGGGCCTCGGTCCCGGATAGTCGAATACTGGTCAGCCCGACCGTGGACGGTTCTTCTTCCGATGGCTGCACGACTGGCGTCGTTTTGAGAATTCGCCGCTCAGTCTCGACGATATTTTCGTCGTGCAAACGGATTCGACGGACCGTTGATTGCAGCCCTTCATGCACCGGCATTGACCAGCTTTCAAGGCTAAGCCACTCAACGGAACGCTGGTGACAGCAATCGAATTCGGGTTCGTACTGGTACGTCCCATCAATGCGACCAATGCCAAGAATTTTCGCACCTTCAGCCGCCCAAACGATATCGCCTTCGTTCATGGTTGCGATGAAGTGAACAAGTTCGGATGCGGCTCGTCCTTCGGCTTGCGGTGTCGATGGATACTGCTTCGCCAGCAACGTCTTCAGCTTTTCTTTTGATTCGCGTTTGGCTTCGACCCAAGACAAGTCACCCAAATCATGCCATCCGACTGCGATGCAATTTCGGCTTCGCATCATTTCCCAATGGCTCTCGCTGGGACTCCCCGCGGTGGTTCCGACTCGCCAATAGTTGTGCAGTCGGCCTTGCACATCATTTAGTACGGTCGTGAATTGATTCAGCGGCAGGCCAACTTCAGCCGCCGCCGACACAAATCGCCCCGCGCAAACGTATCGCCCGTCGCCTTCGGGTGGCAATTGCAGCAGTTTCATCAAATGAAAACGCTGCCACTCCGGGCTGTGGTAATCATCCAGCTTTTCTGGGAACAGCAAACTGAAATACTTGTGTCCCCAAGCCAGGCGGCCGACATCCGGCGCGAGTTCGTCCAGTTGATCTTGCAGCTCCGCGTAGTCGTCATCCGTCGCATCGTCAGGTAACTCACTCAGCAACGCCGCGCCCGCCAGCAATTGATCGCGATGCAACCTCGCGATCGCAATCCCTTCCTCCACCGAAATGTCGACTGGCTTGTTTTTCTTGTCACCAGCTTGCCAATGCCCTGTTTCGCTACGCCGAAAGATCCGAAACTTCATCGCGCTCCCACCAGCGATGCTTCCAAAACGCTTCGTGTCGAAATCTTCGTCGCTTTTGAATTCCAACCAATACACAAGGCTGTCCTGATCGCTGTGGTCATGCATGCGATTCAAAAGCTCTTCGCCTTCCAGATCCGACAACACATCCGGCCCAAACCGATCAGCGAAGGTCGCGTACTGCTGACGAAGTATCGCCTCGGTGAACATCTCCCCTTCGTCGATCATCTCGCGGGCACGATCCATGATCTGTTGCCGTTTGGCATCATCCAGCATCGTCACGCCGACCGGTCGCGACACACGGCGAACTTCGCTCATCGTCCGCCCATCCGGGTGTTTCCAATCCTTCCAGCCGTTGGACGTTCGGCCCTGCACCATTGCGGACGCTGCACTCGGCGAATCGAATTCATAGTCACGCATGAATCGGTAGTGACCATCGAACTCTTGCAGCACTCCCTCAGCGAGCAGTCTCTCCCGTTCACGGGGCAAACTGCTAGTCCTCGCCGAGGGCACAATCGCCTTCCGTGCAATCGCCCCCTCGCAGACGACAAAGCCACCCTCGGTTGGATAGCCCGTCGCTTCGGCCTCAGTGGCACGAATTTGGAAACGATTCGTAGGTTCGCTGGTCATAGCCTGGGGCAGCAATTTAAGTAGATGAATGACCGAACGCACCGAGTCTCGATCTATGCCGACGATTCTAGTCGTTGGGCTGTTGGCCGAGTATCAGGGCGCTGCAGGGTTTGGTACCCTGTCGGGGCGACGATTCATGGGGCAGTTTTGAACATGTGGGCCTCTGCAAACAGGGATTCAGTCATGACCAAGCTTTCCGATTACGCGTTGACCGCCGAGGCAGCCGATATCCTCGGGGTTTCGCAGAACACGGTTCGGACCTGGGCGAAGGACGGCAAGATTCCGGTGCATCGCAACCCGGCGAACGGTTACCGGTTGTTCAAACGACGCGACCTGGAACAGTTCCTCAAACGCATCGAACGATCCGCCATCACTACAAGCCCGAAGCGCAAGCGAGTGAACCGCTCTGGCAAACCGAAGTAACACAAACCTGTTCCTTGCTTGCGCTGCGGGCTTTTATTTGAAGACCGAATTAAAATGACGACCACCATCGAAACACTTCAGCCCGGACAGATCGCTCGGATTCGGCAACGAACCTACTTGGTCGAGCAGATCGTCAAACCCAAACGCGTCGCTGACAGCACGCTGGTGAAGTTGTCGTGCGTCGATGACGACAACCAAGGTGCGCCGCTGGAAGTGCTCTGGGAAAAGGAACTCGATCCGCAAGTCTTGACCAGCGAAGCGTGGGAAACGATCGCGGCGAAAGGCTTTGACGAATCGAAGTTGTTCGCTGCGTACTTGAACACGCTGAAATGGAATTGCGTCACATCGACTGACCCGAAACTATTTCAATCGCCGTTCCGTGCCGGCATCCGCTTGGATGCGTACCAGTTAGAGCCGCTGCGGAAGGCCCTCCTGCTTCCACGCGTCAATCTGTTCATCGCCGATGATGTTGGTTTAGGGAAAACGATCGAAGCAGGTCTGATTGCTCGCGAGTTGCTGTTGCGGAAGAAGGTCCGCGAAATCTTCGTTTCGTGCCCGCCGTCGATGTTGTTGCAATGGAAAGAAGAACTCGAATCACGGTTCGGCCTGACCTTTGAGATTCTCGACAAGGAATACATGAAGCGTGTTCGCCGCGAGCGTGGTTTCAGCGTCAATCCGTGGAGCACCCACACCCGATTCCTAATCTCGCATCGGTTGCTGATTGACGAAGCCTACGCCGGCCCACTTCGCGATCACCTTGGCACCTTCCGCAGTGGCTCGTTGTTCATCCTGGACGAAGCCCACCATGCGGCACCATCGAGCGGCCAGAAATACGCGATCGACTCACAGATCACTCGGTCGGTCCGCGACTTGGCTCCGAGGTTCGAGCATCGGCTGTTCTTGTCGGCGACGCCGCATAACGGGCACTCCAACAGTTTCTCGGCACTACTTGAAATCCTTGATCCCCAACGCTTCTGTCGCGGCGTTCCCGTATCGGCCAAGCATCGCGACGAGACGATCGTTCGCCGAATCAAAGAGGACATCCGCGAGATTCAGGGCGGCTTTCCCAAACGTCGTGTCGTCCAAGTCACGATCGACGGGCTGTCCGAAGACGCACCGGAACTGAAGCTCTCGCGCTTGCTCAATGAGTACCGACAAACGCGAGAAGAGCGTTTGAGCAGTGAAACCAAACGGAAGCAGGCCGCCTCCGGCTTGCTCATCACCGGACTGCAGCAACGGTTGCTTTCATCAATCGAGGCGTTCGCCAAGACGCTGAAGGTGCACCGCAAGACCGTCAAGCGGCAATGGGAAAAGCAATACAAGCCCGACGCGCAAGCGAGTGACACGGGGCAATTGGAACTTGCCGCCGAACCACCGCAGTCTTATCGCGTGAAGTCACTCGCTGGCGCTTCGGGATTGTATAGGGCCGACCTCTTATCCGGCAGCGTCGACAGCGATGACGAGCGTGCATCGCTAACCGAAGAAGAGATGGCCAGCGAAGTCGCTTCCCAAGTGGAAGCCGTTTCGGCCAGCACGATGGGACCGACCGACGACGCAAGTTCCAAAGGTCTCTTCGCGCGCGAGCAACAACTGCTCGAAGAGATGACCGACGTCGCCGAACAAGCACGTGGCAAGACCGATGCCCGAACCGAAAAGCTGATCGAGTGGATTCGCGACAACATGTGTCCAGATCTGGGCAAGAAAGATGCCCAGTGGAACGACACCCGTGTTTTGATCTTCACCGAGTACGACGACACCAAGCGATATCTGGTCAGCCGTTTGGAAGCCGCCATCGCCGGCAGCGACCGAGCCGACGCACGAATCAATATCTTTCACGGCCCCACGCCGCCTCCGAAACGGGAGGAGATCAAGCAGGCTTTCAACACGGACCCCAAGAAGCATCCAGTGCGAATTCTGATCGCCACCGATGCCGCACGCGAGGGCCTGAACCTGCAAGCACACTGCAGCAACCTGTTTCACTTTGACGTGCCTTGGAACCCGAGCCGCATGGAGCAACGCAACGGGCGAATCGACCGCAAGCTGCAAGCCAAAGACGAAGTCTTCTGCCATTACTTCGTTTACAAGCAACGTCCGGAAGACCGCATTTTGCAAGTGCTGGTGCGCAAGACCGAAACGATCCGAAAAGAACTCGGCAGTCTGTCGCAAGTCATCGACGCAAAACTCACCAAGTCGATGAGCCTGGGTATTCGTCACGGTTCGATCGACGACATGGAAGCCGAGATTGACTCGACCGACATCGAAGACAACCGCAGGGCCGCGATCGAAGACGAACTCGAAGCGTCTCGGATGCGGCAAACCGAGCTTCGCGAACAGATCGACCGGTTGCGAACGCTACTCGAAAAGTCCCGCAAGAGCATCGGGCTGAGCGACGAACACTTTCAGTCCGCCATTTCGTGCTCGCTCGCGTTGCTTGGCACCGAGACGCTCACGCAATACCAGCCCGAAGCGCAAGCGAGTGAGTCTAAAACCGAAGCGCAAGCGAGAGGACAAGGCGCGGAGTCACTCGCTGGCGCTTCGGGCTTGTATGTGCCCGGAAACGTCACCGCTTACCAATTTCCAGCCATCGACGAACGTTCTGGTGCCGACCCAACCTGGGCCGAAACGATGGACACGTTGCGGGTTCCTCGAAAGCGAGATCAGAAATTGTGGGAGTGGCGACGATCCTCGCCCATCCGGCCGGTCATCTTTGAAGACCCTGGCGTCGTCGGCGACGATCTCGTCCATTTGCATCTTGAACAACGCGTCGTCCAACGGCTGCTCGGCCGGTTCACCGCGCAAGGGTTCGTCCATCACGATCTGTCGCGAGCTTGCTTCGCACAGGCCACCGACTCAATTCCCCGCGTCGTCTTACTCGGTCGGTTGGCCCTTTACGGCGAAGGGGCCGCGAGGTTGCACGAAGAGTTGATTCCCGTCACCGCACGCTGGTCCGACCCCGCCATTCGCAGAGGACCGCTTTCGCCCTACGCCAAAGACGCGGAGGCAAAAACGATGGGCCTGCTGGACGATTCGCTGCTCGGTGCCGGCGGAATCAAGCTGACACCCGAAGTCGTCGAACAACTTCAACAGTCCGCAGCCGGCGATATTCACGAATTACTACCGCATCTAGAAACACGCGGCGAAGAATACGCCGCCGATGCCGAAAGAAAGCTTGCCGCCCGAGGAACCGCGGAAGCCAAAGCAATGCGAGAGATTTTGGAAACGCAACGCAAACACATCTCGGACACGATCAAGCGAATCTCCAAGCTCGATCCGAATCAAATGCGATTCGACTTTGGTGAAATCGACGATGAACTACTGCAGCTCGATGCCAACAAACGCTACTGGGCCAAACGCCTGGAAGAATTGCGTGACGAACTCAAGACCGAGCCTGACCGCATCGCGAGCATCTACGACGTTCAAGCCAAACGCATCGAACCGGTTGGTCTCGTCTACCTCTGGCCGGTGACGGGGTAACGAACCATGGCAAAAACACCTGAAGAACTCGCGCACATTGAATGGCTCGGATACGTCCAGCCCATCGGTCTTGTCGTTTCCATTCCGGCGATGCTGGAGGCCCAGTGTTACGTCAACAAGAACATCATGGGCGAACATGCCCGGTTCTTGGAATGTTTGGCGCAAGACGATGCCGGGGTCACGCGGCCCGAACTTCGCGATCTGCGTG
Source organism: Rubripirellula obstinata (assembly GCF_001642955.1). Taxonomy (GTDB): domain Bacteria; phylum Planctomycetota; class Planctomycetia; order Pirellulales; family Pirellulaceae; genus Rubripirellula; species Rubripirellula obstinata. The sequence continues at coordinate 7,807 of NZ_LWSK01000049.1, forward strand.
AGTTCGTCCAAGCCGTACTGGGTTGGGAAGCCGAAGACCTCGTGGATGTGCCCCCCCGCCAAGTGCTCGGTGGCGACATGGGCCGGTTGGAAGTCGTCCTGCCGCAGTACAATGAAACGCTGCGACCGACGCATGCCGTTCCCGTCTTCCGTCCGGAGGAAGATCAAAACCCGTGGCAGTTGTTGATCCAAGAACTGTCGACCGGAACCGACCTCGATGATGCCGGTGAAGCCGATAGCAGTCGCCATTGGAACGCGTCGCCGCAGGCCAAATTCGAGCGACTGCTGCGCGAGACCGAAGTGCCGATCGGCTTGCTGTCCAACGGTCGCTCCCTGCGACTGGTTTATTCGCCTCGTGGAGAAACCAGCGGCTACGCGACGTTCAACGTCGACGAAATGTCGCAAGTCGCCGGCCGGCCGATGTTCGCTGCCCTGCACATGCTGCTGTCCGCCGAACGCATGTTCTCGATGGGCGACAACCAGCGATTGCCCGCGATCCTGGCCAACAGTCGCAAGTACCAAAACACCGTCTCGACGGAATTGGCCGAGCAAGTATTGGCGGCGCTCTACGAATTGATGCGAGGCTTCCAAGCTGCCAACGACGTTCGCGGTGGCGAATTGCTCTCCGGCGTGCTCGCCCGCGATCCCAACCAAGTCTATTCCGGTCTGCTGACCGTGCTGATGCGGTTGGTGTTCATCCTGTACGCCGAAGACCGTGACTTGCTGTCCAGCGATCCGGTCTACAGCAACCACTACAGCGTCACCGGTCTATTCGATCGACTGCGAGAAGACGATGGGCGGTTTCCGGACACGATGGATCAGCGATTCGGGGCCTGGAGTCAACTCGTCACGCTGTTTCGTCTGGTTTATGAAGGCGGCCAGCACAGCGAATTCAAATTGCCGGCCCGCAAAGGCTACCTGTTCGACCCCGACCGCTATCCATTCCTGGAGGGGCGAAGTGGGATAGGCTTCCAGCCTGTCGATACGAATGACAGGCAAGATGCCCATCCTACCGTTCCGCGTGTCTCCGACGGCGTCGTTTTCCGGGTATTGAAGAATCTACTCATCCTCGACGGCGAACGGCTCAGCTACCGAACTCTCGACGTTGAACAAATCGGCAGCGTTTATGAAACCGTGATGGGATTCAACTTGCAGGTCGCCGCCGGCAAGTCGATCGCGATCAAGCCTGTCAAATCGCACGGTGCCCCGGCGACCATCAACCTGGACGAGCTGCTCGAAACGCCCGGCAAGGACCGAGCTAAGTGGCTCAAGGAGAACGCGGACCAGAAAGTCGGCACCGCCGATGCGAAGCTTCTGAAGGCCGCAACCAACCTCGAAGAGCTGCTGACCGCGCTCGACAAAAAGATCGCCAAGAAAGTTACACCGCGAGTCGTCCCGGCCGGCGCGATCGTGTTGCAACCGTCCGACGAACGACGTCGCAGCGGATCGCACTACACGCCGCGATCCCTGACCGAACCGATCGTCCGCACGACGCTCGAACCGATCTTGAAACAGTTGTGCGATCCCGAGGCACCCGAACCGGCGGTCTACTCGCCCAGCAAAGAAGACAAGAAACGCTACACCCAGGGCGAACTCGATGCCCGCGTACGGTTGTCGCAGAAAGCCGTCGAGCACGCGCGTTGGGCACGCGAAATTGGCACACCGCATCCGTCACAGATTCTGGATTTGAAAGTCTGCGATCCCGCGATGGGCAGCGGTGCGTTCTTGGTGGAAACCTGTCGCCAGTTGGGCGATGAGTTGATCAAAGCGTGGTACGCGCACGACGCGGTGCCCAGTGACATTCCGCCCGACGAAGACGAAGTGCTGTACGCGCGGCGGTTGGTGGCCCAGCGGTGTTTGTACGGCGTCGACAAAAACTTCATGGCCGTCGACTTGGCCAAGCTCGCGTTGTGGCTGGTCACGCTGGCGCGGGATCATGCGTTTACGTTCTTGGATCATGCGCTGCGTCACGGCGATTCGCTGGTCGGATTGTCGCGAGAACAGATCATCGGCTTCCACTGGGAACCGAAGAAGCAGAAGAAGTTTGGCGAAGACTTGATTCAGCGTCGGCTGGACCGAGCGACCGAAGCCCGCGCCAAGATCCTCAACGCCCGCGAAGACGTCGCCTACCGCGACCAAGAGCAAAAGATGGCATTGGCCGAAGAAGCCCTCAGCGGCATCCGCTTGCTCGGAGACGCCTGCGTCAGTGCCTTCTTCGCCGGCAAGAAAAAGAAGGAGCGAGAAGACCGAGTCATGCAGCTCTTTGGCATCGCCAGTGCTTACCTGGAAAAGCTCAAAGACAAGCAAATGGACTTCGAGCTTCACATGGGCCTGCAAGCTGCCGCCGATTCCATGCTCGAAGGCGACCACCCGATCCCCGCGTTTCATTGGGAGATTGAATTTCCTGAAGTGTTTGCGAGAGAGTATGGCGGATTCGATGCGTTTGTCGGCAACCCGCCATTTGCGGGTAAAAACACCATGATAAACTCGAGTCGCGCGGGGTACTTGGAATGGTTGCAGGCCATTCACAAAGATTCTCATGGCAACGCCGACCTAGTTGCACACTTTTTCAGAAAGACCTTCGGGTTGCTTCGGCTACAGGGCAATCTCGGGCTTGTCGCAACGAATACCATTGGTCAAGGCGATACACGTGCGACGGGTTTACAGTCGATTTGCGAAGCAGATGGCGAAGTATACTCGGCAACTCGACGATACAAATGGCCCGGTGTTGCGGAAGTTATCGTAAGTATTGTCCATATCCACAGAGGACGATGGCTCGGTGGAAGGGCATTGGATGGGCGAGCCGTAAATGAGATAAGTGCTTTCCTGTTCCATCAAGGCGGACATTCGGCGCCTTCAATCCTTTCGCGTAATGCGGGCAAAAGCTTTGTCGGAGTCTTCGTTTTGGGAATGGGATTTACGTTTGATGACTCAGATCGCAAAGGTGTTGCGAGTTCGATTGAAGAAATGGACGCGGTTCTGGCGGCAAATCCATCAAGTTCCGAGCGTATCTTCCCATACATAGGCGGCGAAGAGGTAAACACAAGCCCAACTCACTCGCACCATCGCTACATAATACATTTTGGAGAGATGGCGGAAGAGGAGGCTCGCCTGTGGCCTGAACTGTTTGCGATAGTAGAGGAACGAGTCAAGCCTGATCGGATTCGTCAAAAAGACGCCGGTGCAAAGAAGAAATGGTGGCAGTTCATTCGGCCAAGGCCTGAAATGCACGGAGCCATTCGTGAATTGCCAAGAGTATTAGTTCGCTCGTTAACGAGTAAAAACTTTGGCTTCACGTATCTCCGCAATGAGTACGTTTTCGACCAAACGCTTATCGTCTTCTCTTTAGACGACTACGCATCGTTTTCTTGCCTTTCGTGCCATGTTCACGAGGTATGGGCTTTGTTCTTCGGCGCAACAATGCCCGGAGCGGCAAGGGAGTCACCACGCTACAACATCCGTGATTGCTTTGAGACCTTTCCATTTCCGTTAGAGTGGCAAGCAAGTCAGGAGCTTCGCACCGTTGGCGAAACGTACTTTGAGTTCCGGGCCGCACTGATGCTTGAGAATTCGGAGGGCTTAACCGAAACATATAATCGTTATCACGATCCGATGGAGAGGTCAGCAAAGATACTCACACTTCGTTCAAGGCACGACGAGATGGATCGGGCGGTGTTGCGGGCTTACGGGTGGGACGACTTGGCCGAGACGGCTCGCTGTGAGTTCCTGCTGGACTACGAAGAGGAAGAGGACGACGCTCCGGGGGCGAGTGCGAAAAAGTCCAAAAAGAAAAAGCCCTGGCGTCTCCGCTGGCCCGACGAATTCCGCGACGAAGTCCTCGCCCGACTCCTCGAACTCAACGAACAACGACACAAAGAAGAGTTGCTAGTTGCTAGTTCTCAGTTGTTAGAGAAGAAGGAAGAGAAGGCAAAAAGCAAGAAACGGGCGAAGATCGCGGAAAACGATACGCCTTTGCTGGATGACGAGTGACCTAACGTGTCCAAGCCCAGGGCAACAATGATTACCAGTAGTTCGATTGAGAAAAGGCATGGCAAAACAGTTTTTTAACGAAGCGAAAGACCAATCAGTCGTCAAAACGGCGATCGTGACAAAGTATTTTGATGCTTGGTCGCAAGTGATTCTGCCTTGGGCGGAACGTCGCGATGGTCTGCTTGGATACCTCGACCTCTTCGCCGGCCCCGGTCGTTTTGAGGATGGAACCACATCAACGCCGCTACTGATATTGAGCAAAGCGATCGCCAATCCGCGACTGGCGGATGCGTTGGTGACACGGTTCAATGACGCCAGCGATGAACATAGCAGCAATTTGAAGTCGGAAATTGACAAGCTACCCGGCATTGAATCGTTGAAGTTTCAGCCAGTGGTCTCATGCGATGAAGTCGGCGATCAATTCGTCAAGCAGTTTTCGGAGATGCGTCTGATCCCGACACTCTTCTTTGTTGATCCATTCGGGTACAAGGGGTTGTCGCTTGGACTCATCAATTCAGTCTTGAAAGACTGGGGATGCGACTGCATCTTTTTCTTCAACTACAACCGCATCAACATGGGGTTGTCGAACGACGCCGTCAGCGACCACATGGCCGGATTATTTGGCAATGGAAGAGCGGCTTCGTTGCGTGGTGAATTGGACGGGTTGTCGCCGGAAGATCGGGAGCTAGCTGTTGTCGAAGCACTGGCTGAAGAACTCAATCTCGATGGAAAGCGGTTTGTGTTGCCGTTTCGGTTTCGGCACTCGTCTGGAACTCGAACGAGTCATCATCTGATTTTCGTTTCCAAGAATATTCGCGGTTACGAAATCATGAAATCGGTGATGGCCAAAGAGAGTAGCAATCACGATCAAGGCGTTGCGAGCTTTGAATACAACCGGTCGTTTCGGGATCAGGGACTTCTTTTTGAACTTTCACGCCCCTTGGATGATCTTCAAATTCTGCTTTGCGATCGTTTCGCCGGTCAATCCTTGACTCGTCGTCAAATGTTCGATCAGTCGCACGTTGGGACCCCTTTCGTGCCCGCCAACTACCTGTCGGCTCTATTGCAGCTTGAATTGCTAGGCCGCATTTCGGTTGAGCCACCAGTCGACAAAAGACGTAAAAATACAATGAGCGAGAACAAAGCAATAATCACTTTTCCAAAGAAGGGTTGAGGCTATGGCACAATCATCAATCGAATGGACTGACTCAACTTGGAATCCAGTAACAGGCTGTACAAAGATTAGCGAAGGATGTCGGTTCTGTTACGCAGAGCGTATGTCGCGACGTCTGCTGGCGATGGGGCAGGCGAACTATGCCAACGGTTTCAAATTGACGTTGCAGGAGGGAATGCTTGACCGTCCGCTTTCCTGGAAAAAGCCGCGATTGATTTTCGTCAATTCAATGAGCGACTTGTTCCACAAGGATGTCCCGCTCGAATTTATTCAACGGGTGTTTGAGGTGATGCGACGATCCCATTGGCATGAGTTTCAAGTTTTGACAAAGCGTAGTGAACGCATCGCCGAATTGTCGAAGGATCTGGATTGGCCTGACAACGTTTGGATGGGTGTGAGTGTCGAGGATCATCGCGTCGTCCATCGAATCGACGACCTCCGAAACACAGCGGCAAAAACAAAGTTCCTGTCTGTTGAACCACTGATCGGCTGCCTTGGCAAATTTGACCTTCGCGGCATTGATTGGGTGATCGCCGGTGGTGAGTCCGGTCCAGGGTCACGGCCGATGGAACCGGACTGGGTGGTGAAAGTTCGCGACCGATGCCTTGAACAAAGGGTCCCTTTCTTCTTCAAGCAGTGGGGCGGAGTCAATAAAAAGAAGACAGGGCGAGTGCTTAAAGGCAGAACATGGGACGAGATGCCCCATCGGTTTGCGAAAACAGCGGTAGGGAAAGCAGCAACGTCTTCTGGAAGCTAGAATCCACAAACAGTCACAATTGTCGGAAACCAGCCGATTTGTCGAATCCACGACAGCCCACGGGAAGGCGAAATGGAGATGCCGTTGTTTAAACGCCTATTCGACGTCGCCGTTTATCTCGAAAGCGTCTTCGGAAAATCTACACCCGCGTTCCAATACATCGTCACCACGACCAAAGCCCCACCCAGTTTCTGCACCGAAAACGAACCCCACACCCGCCTCATCCTGCACGGCCGTGAGGATGCCGGGCGGTTGCTGAAGCTGACCTTTTAGTTTTTTTCCAACTCGGGAGCAAACTCGATCTTCTGCCGGGTGGGCAGAAACGACGCAAACGCCGACAATGCCACGTACCTTGCAAGGTCTTCTTTGCAGCCAACAACGAATGAAAATACTATGACTGTCAAAACTAAGAACGAAGACGATGTCGAAGGACTCGATGAGAACGTTGATAGCGGACTGGGAGACTATCCGATCGACACGATGATGATTCGGAAAGAGACCCGAACTATCTTTGATGTCGTACGCCGAATCCAAAACGGCGGATTTGTCTTGGATCCTGATTTCCAGCGGGAATTTGTCTGGAATGCAGAGCGTCAGAGTCGCCTCATTGAGTCTGTCATCATGCGAATCCCGCTACCTGTATTCTATCTCGCCGAAGACCTCGAGGGCCGAACAATCGTCGTCGATGGATTGCAGCGTTTGACCACTTTCCAGCGCTTCTTTGACAACAGCTTTGCGTTGGAGCTCGGACATCAGGCGTCACTCAACGGGAAGACTTTTCAGGAGCTACCACCGAAGTTGCAGAATCGCGTTGAGGATTGCAATCTCGAGCTGTACATCATCGACGCGCAGGTTCCCGAACGAGCGAAGCTAGATATTTTTGAGCGTGTGAACAGCGGAGAGCCCCTGACGCGTCAGCAAATGCGAAACTGCATTTACACCGGTCCGGCCAGTCGTTGGCTGAGAGATGAAGTCGAAAAGCCACTTTTCATCGAGGCAACAGGCAAAAGCCTCCGCCAGAAAACAATGCGAGACCGGGAGTTCGCAAACCGTTTCTGTGCTTTTTATCTACTCGGACCTGACGAGTACCGGAAAAGTGACATGGACGACTTCCTTGCCCGGTCTCTGACAAAAATGAACAAGATGTCGGAATCGGAGCTTGAAGCTCTTTCAGAGGCGTTCCGGACTGGCCTCCAGAACAACCTTAATCTTTTTGGTAACCACGCGTTCCGCAAGCACATTCCGGACCAGGACCGACGCAGCGTCGTGAACGCGTCACTCTGGGATGTCATGTCGACAGGTCTCGCCCGATTCAGTGAAGCCGATGTCTCTAAGAGAGAAGCAATATTCAAGAACGCTTTTTACGCTCTGCTCGAAAATCATGAATTCATTGATTCGATAACCTATAGCGTGAATAGCACGAACAAGGTTCAGCGACGTTTTGAACTGGCCGGTGAGATGTTCTCGGAGGTGTTTGATGTTGCGTGAAATTGAACTGGGTTTCTTTAAGTGCTTTGAAAGGATTGCGCTTCCGTTGGCTCCGTTGACGGTGCTCACTGGAACCAATGCATCTGGCAAATCCTCCGTCTTTCAAGCATTGGTATTGCTTCGCCAAACCATGGTGATTGACGAGTGGTCCAAGCGACTCTACCTGAATGGCCCTGACCTTGAACTTGGAACGGTTGCCGATGTCATTGACAAAGTGAACGGAAGATACGAATTTGAACTCGGTGTCAACACCACTGACGAAATGTTGCATTGGCATTTTGCGGCAGGAAAAAGCAGAGATGACTTCTCGATCGATGTCGGCACCGTCAGGGTGAATAAGGACATCTTTGGCGGTGAGGCAATCGCCAAGAAGCGTCTTCAAAATTTGGTTCCGGAGGAATCTGAGGCGACGCTTCTAACGAAAGTTCTGCGGGGATTGACCTATCTAACTGCGGAACGAACAGGGCCGAGGCCAACCTACGAATTGCGAGATAATGAAGTCGCAAAGGTTGTTGGGCCAAGAGGCGACAACGCGATTGGCATTTTGCATCAGAATCGGACGTCGAAGGTTGAGGAGTCACTGGTCATATCACCAAAACCGAACAATTTGCTAACGCAGGTTGGGAATCGAATGAATCGCCTGTTTCCTGGTGCATCGATCGACGTCCAGAAAGTCCCACGAACGAACTTTGTAACCCTCGGCGTTCGGACATCAGATTCCACTGATTTTCACAGGCCAACCCATGTCGGATTTGGGCTCACGCAGACGCTGCCAGTGATCGTTGCATGCTTGAATGCTTCGCCAGGCGATCTTCTGTTAATCGAGAACCCAGAAGTTCATCTTCATCCATCTGGACAGGCGATGATGGGTGAATTCCTCGCGTCGGTAAGCGCTGCAGGGGTGCAGGTGCTTGTCGAGACGCACAGTGATCACGTTTTGAACGGAGTCAGACGGGCGGTGAAAGGCGAAAAAACAAAATCTTCAGATGTCGCGATTCACTTTTTCCAGTCACGAGATATTGAAGGCAATCAAGTCACGAGCCCAACGCTCAATCAATCAGGAGAGATCAGCGATTGGCCCGATGGTTTTTTTGACCAGTTCGATAAGGACATGAACTTTTTTGCTGGGTGGGGCGAATGAAATGGACTTTCTTCTCAACGATCGCTCAATACATGGACAATTTTCAACAACTTCGGACTTCGTGGCGTCTGCGGAAGCCACGCTCCAGATTCGGTCCGCGATAAAGAAGTCCGGCGGCGATCTCTATTGCCATCGAAACCTTGCCAATGCCCAAGTGACAAATGATCAGTTCATGTCGAAGGCTGTTCAGGGAATGCGACGTGACGTCAAGCAGATCTGGATGGCTTGGCTCACAAAGGGAGGACCTTTTTGGGATGAAGCTCGCCAGCACAGCGAGGACGAGTGGCTGGAGATAGACACGAAAGAGCTGGTGACCGACACCGCAATCGGTGAAGCGGGCTTTTGTTGTTTGCATGAGTTACCGCGCGAACTGGTAAGCGTTGACCCGTCAGATTGGCTTCGCGATCCGATCGAAGTCATCTGGAAGACATCTGAAACAACCGAACGAAGAGTCAGCGTTCCGAATTACTGGTCCGTTGAGGCAATCGAGCAGCGTTTGGGGGCGATTCAACCAACCTTCAAATCCTGGGAATCTCTTGAAGAGCATCTAAGAACTTCCTGCGCGTCGGTCGCGTTCGCGGATGATTTCATGCGGATGAAAAAGTTTCCGTATGTGAAGAGCGTCGGCGAGTGGATCAGCATTCTCGTTCGAGTATTGGACACGCTTAGCGTGAGTATTGACGACAGCGGAAATCGCACGGATAGGGGGCAAGAAGCCTACGACACCTACTTCACTGGCCACGCTCCCTACTTCACGGACGAGTCAACTTCCAACAAGTCCGCTTATCGTGATGCAATGACGTTTCCGCATCCTACCGAAGCAGGATTGGATCTTTTCTGTACCTGGCACGGAAAAGTTAATTCGCCATCAAGCTTTCCACCGGTACGAATCCATTTTTCCTGGCCCATTAAGAAACGCGGAGACTTATTCATTCCGTACGTGGGCAAGAAGATAACGATGAGCTGAGACTGTCGCACCGTAAACATCTGTAGGAACAGCAAATTGAGTAAAAGCGAACCAATCGAAGTCCGCCAATCATTGCTGGATGCGTTGCAGATTGATTTGATTGGCCCGTCGGGGGCACTCGGTGATCATCGCGAGGTTTTGCCGCAGGCTCCGTCGCGTTGGTACCTGACCGGGTTTCTGGTTCCAACCGATGCCGATGAAGAACAGCGGTTTGATCCCAATAGCGATGACGACATGGATCAGACTCCGGCGGTCGCCGGAGTGGATGAGAATGAGGAACCGGAGAAGTCGGCGGCGCGGCGGTCGTATTTGCCCAGCAGCCTGGGATTGAGTGTTCTGGTGCCGGCCGAGACGCAGGAACTGCAAGCGATCGTTCGCTTCGGCGAATACCTGCGTGTCGAACAGGAAGAGGGCAGCAAGCAGGGTGCTCCAGTTCAGTGGCGACGTAACCCGCACGAAGAGATCGTCTCGGTGGCACTCGGCAAGAAGGTGCCCGCTCAGGGCGTGGTGGAAGTGCCAGGTAGCCGCGGTGTTGAAATCGTCTGGTCGTTGCGTGGCGTGCCCGATGGTGAAGTCGATGGTGGTTTGCCGAAAGGTACGCGAAGCTTGTCGATGTTCGTGGTCAATCGACGCAAGTCGTCGCCGGACGAAGTGCGCGACGAAGGGTTTATCTTCCAAGTCGAGCTGGAGGTGCAAAGCGATCTGTCGTTCATTGCGAGGCCGAACCTGCGGAGCCTCGAAAGTGACGACTGGGATGAACGGGTTTCGGATTTGCAGTATCGCGATTCATTCGAGTTTTCAGTGGGGCATAGTGTGGCGACCGAATCGGTGGTCGAGGATGGACACTGCAAAACTGTCCGCACCTGTCATCTACCGACCGCAGAAGTTGAAAAGGTGGCTCCGTCAAAGATTGACGGTGTGACACTGAACATGGAAACGCTGGCGTTCGTTCGCGATGGCGATGACGCGATGGAACAGTTGGGGGGATTCGCCAGCAGCTATCGCGACTGGATCGCGAAGCAAACGTCCGGGCTCGGCGGACTCTCGCAGCGACGCACGGACACCGCAAAGGAGTTGCTGCACCGTGCCGATTTGGCCGCCGGCCGCATTCAAGCGGGGATCGAATTGTTGGCCGACCCGGATTGCCTGGAGGCGTTTCGCATCGCCAACAAGACGATGGCGGCTCAAGGGCGACGCCGGCTGGCGTTGCAGTTGGGAAAGGCTCCCGAAGAGATCACGCCGGCGTGGCGACCGTTCCAGTTGGCATTCATTTTGATGAACTTGAAGGGCATCGCAGAGCCGACCAGTCACGACCGCGACTTGGTCGACTTGCTGTTCTTTCCGACCGGTGGTGGTAAGACGGAAGCCTATCTCGGGCTGGCCGCGTTCACGTTGGTGCTGCGCCGACTCCGTAATCCTGGGCTGACATCGTCGGGGCTGAGCGTGTTGATGCGATACACACTTCGGTTGTTGACTTTGGATCAACTTGGCCGAGCCGCGGCGTTGGTTTGTGCGTTGGAATTGGAGCGGCAGAAGGATGTTGAACAGTTGGGCGAGTGGCCGTTTGAGATCGGTTTGTGGGTGGGCCGCGCGGCGACGCCTAACCGGATGGGCCGCAAGGGCGAGAGCGACCGCGAGTCTGCACGAGCGAAAACGATCGCGTTCAAGAACGATGATCGCAAGCCTTCGCCGATTCCGTTGGAAGAGTGTCCTTGGTGCGGGACCAAGTTCCGATCCAATTCTTTTCAGTTGGTTCCGAACACGGACAATCCGACCGATTTGCGTGTGACGTGCGCGAATCGCCGGTGCGAGTTTTCTCGCGGCAACCCGCTGCCGGTTCTTTCGGTCGACGAACCGATCTATCGTCGCCTGCCGTGCTTCCTGATCGCGACGGTCGACAAATTCGCCGCGATGCCGTGGACGGGCGAGGTCGGTGGCTTCTTTGGCAAGGTGAACCGTGTCGACAGCGAAGGTTTCTACGGACCCTGCGATACCGGTTCGGGACGTCCTTTGCCGGTTGATCGTTTGCCGCCACCCGACCTTGTGATTCAGGACGAATTGCACCTGATATCCGGACCGTTGGGCACGATGGTTGGGTTGTATGAAACGGCATTGGATGAGTTGTCGACAATTCAAGTCGATGGCCAGGACGTCCGGCCGAAGATCATCGCTTCGACGGCGACGGTGCGCCGGGCACTCAGTCAGATCCGTTCGTTGTTCAATCGACCCGACGTGGATGTGTTCCCGCCGCCGGGACCGGACATACGCGATTCGTTTTTTGCTCGAACTCACTCGACGGCGGAAAGTAACGCACGAGAGTACGTCGGCATCGCGGCCCAAGGGCGCAGTCCGAAAGTGATCATGTTGCGGCTGTACCTCGCACTGCTCGCTGCCTCACAGAAGGCGTATCACGAACATGGCGGCGCTAAAGCCGATCCCAATCCCGCTGATCCCTACATGACTCTGCTCGGGTACTTCAACAGTCTGCGAGAACTCGGTGGTGCTCGTCGGTTGATTGAAGACGAAGTGCGAACACAGTTGACTGGTCGAGGTAGCCGAAAACGTATCGGTGAAATGGAGGGATTGTTCAAGGATCGCACGATCGCGTACGAGCCGGTGGAACTGACCAGCCGAGTGAGCACGGACAAGGTTTCCGAAGCGAAGCGACGATTGGAGCAAGCGTTCAAAGAGAAAGACCGCGTCGACGTGGCGATCGCGACGAACATGATATCGGTCGGTTTGGACATCACGCGTCTGGGCTTGATGGTTTGCTTTGGGCAACCAAAGACGAGCAGCGAGTACATCCAAGCGACCAGCCGCGTTGGTCGTGATGACAAGCGTCCCGGTCTGGTGATCACTATTCTGAATATTCACCGACCGCGTGACCGATCACATTACGAACGCTTTGCTGCGTTCCATGAATCGTTTTATCGAAGTGTGGAAGCGACCAGCGTAACACCGTTCTCGCCGCGAACACTCGACCGCGGCTTGGCTGGTACGTTCATCGCGCTGGCACGTCACGGACACTTGCCGATGACGCCACCGCGTGGTGCGACGGAAATCTTGCGTGAGATGCCGAGCCTGCAGTTTGCGGTCGAGCAACTCGCTGACCGGGCGTTGGAGACGCACCACGATTCCTCTTCGCCGGACGCGGTTGAGCTTCGACAAAAGGTTCTCGATCGCTGCAAGGATCTGCTGGATACATGGAGCACGATTGCAAAAGAACTGCACGACACAGGCGGTGCCTTGCAGTACCAAACCGAAACCGGCAGTGCCCAACGTTTGCTCTACGAATTTCTGAACCCGGAACTGAAGATGCTGCCGAAACGTCACGACAAGTTTCGAGCCAATCGTTCGATGCGAGATGTTGAGCCGAGTGTCAATCTGTGGCTGAAAACCATCGACGGGATCGAAATCGACGTGGAGGACGCATGATGCAAGTCAGACAATACAAGCCCGAAGCGCAAGCGAGTGACAATGTATCGAATCCGATCGCGTGCAGGTTAGGCAGGCCGATGAGACTCCTCGCTTGCGCGTCGGGCTTGTATGGGGATGCCCTCGTTCGGTCCCTCGCTTGCGCGTCGGGCTTGTATGGGAGTAAGCAATGAGCAAGAAACCTGGAGCACGTCCCCACGGACAAATTCGACAAAGCCAATTGATCACCTCGTTTGGTCCCGGCTCGATGATGGACCTTCCAAATCACTCGGTTCTCGTCGGCGGCCTGGATTTCTGGTCGGCGAGTGGCGATGAAGTGGTCGAACCGCGATTGGTGGAGAAATTGAAGCAGCTTTTTGATCCGCCACTCCAGGTGCTGAAGCTTTTCAGTCCGCCACCGGACAACGATGACCCGACTGCTCCGCAAACTGGAATCACGGCATGGCAGTTTCCTGAATGGTTCATCACACAGGATGTTGATCGCGACGCGAGCTTCGGCGTCGTGCGAGCTCGCATGTTGGTGCATCGCAAAAGACTGACCAAGGGCAAGTTCATCGACGACAACAAGAAGAAACGCAGCGTCGTGCCGGTCCGCTTCGTTCGAGCGTGTCGCAGTGGCCATATCGGAGACATCGACTGGTACAACTTCGTACATGGTGGAAAAACTGAGTGTCGGCGACAACTTTGGATCGAAGAACGCGGCACGAGTGGCGACTTGGCGGAGGTTTACGTTCGGTGTGAATGCGGCAATGCCGAACGCAGCATGGCACTTGCGATCGAACAACCCGAAACGATGCTTCGTTGCGATGGAAGCCGTCCTTGGCTTGGAGCGTACGCCAACGAGAAATGCGGTGAGCCGAACAGGCTGTTGATCCGAACGGCAAGCAATGCTTACTTCACTCAATTGATGAGCGTGATTTCACTGCCCGATCGGAATGTCGAGCTTCGTGAAGCAGTCGAGTTGGTTTGGGATTTCATCGGTGAGGCGGAAGACGTCGGCGAACTGAAATACGAACGCAAGAAAGCCAAGGTCAATGCGGCTCTCGACGGCTACGACAACGAAGAAGTGTTTGCCGAAGTGAAGATGCGTCGCGGTCAGTCGGCTGGGCCGCCGAAGACGATCAAGCAAGCGGAGATGGAAACGCTGATCGCCAGCAAAGATGAGCTTGGCGATGACAAGCCGGACGGAAACTTCTTTGCCAGGACTCTGCCGAAGGAGGTTTGGGACAAACCCTGGATGCGGTCGATCGAACGAATCGTGCTGGTGCATCGACTCCGCGAAGTCATGGCTCAGGTTGGCTTCACACGTTTTGAGGCGGTCTCACCGGACATCGACGGTGAGCTCGAGATGGGCGTTCGGCGGGCTTCGCTCGCTCGCGAAATCACGTGGTTACCGGCCGTCGAAAACCGTGGCGAAGGAATCTTCATTCAATTCAAAAAAGAAGAGGTGGAGAACTGGGCTACCCGGCCTGAGGTTCAGGCCCGTGGGATACGTTTGCTCGGTGGCTATGAAGCTTGGAAAGCCGAGCGAAGTGGTGCAACCAAGAAGTTTGTGGAGGAGGGCGGATTGCTTCCCTACGTCTTGTTTCATTCCTTCGCCCACATGCTGATCACATCGGTCTCGCTCGAATGCGGTTATCCCGCCAGTTCGATTCGCGAACGGATCTACACGATCCCCGACATCGGTTACGGCGTGCTGCTTTACACCGGAACCTCGGACGCTGAAGGTACGCTTGGCGGATTGATTCAGGTGGGCCGTCGAATCCACGAGCACATTCGGGGCGCTCTTGAGATGGGTGAGTTGTGTTCAAACGATCCGGTTTGTGCACAGCATGAACCCGCCAATCAGCACGAACGGCGATTCCTTCATGGGGCAGCTTGCCATGGATGCTTGCTGATTTCCGAGACATCGTGCGAGCAGCACAATGAGTTTCTCGATCGGGCACTGGTCGTTCCGACGGTTGACAACTTGGGCATCGAGTTCTTTTCATGAATACAAGCCCGAAGCGCAAGCGAGTGTCACTTTTCAGGAACACAAGCCCGAGGCGCAAGCGAGTGTTACGCTGCGTCTGTTCGTTTCACTCGCTTGCAATCATGCTGATTCACTCGCTTGCGCTTCGGGCTTGTAGATAATGCACAACGTCTTTTCTCAGCTCAGTGATAACTCTCTCAAAGCGATTGCGAGTGGACTTCAATCGGGCCGTGTTACGTTGCCAGGATCTGCGCTGCAAATAGGCCGACTTGTTTCTCGTGACCTGTGTGATGCTGTCGTCCAAGAGTTGGCTGCACTTTCAAGTCTGAACTTCACTTCCGATCAGGTGGCCGTACTGCTGGAAAGGCTTTTGTCAGACCGACAATCGCACCGCGACAAGCGATCAAGTGAAATCGACTTGGTGACTTCAGGCCCAGCAGCACCCGGAATCACCAACCGCGACACTTCCGTGGTAGTTCGAGAAATGTTCGCACACGCCGAGCGGTCAGTCACCGTTGTCGGATACGCGGTCTATCAAGGCCAAATGGTTTTTGAAGCCCTCGCAAAACGCATGGACAAAGTCCCAGAACTCGAAGTGGAGTTCTTCCTCAACATTTCACGTCCAGATCGCGACACCACCAAGTCCGACATCTTGGTCTCGCGCTTTATCGAGCGTTTCAAGACAACTCAATGGCCCAGCGGAAGTCGTTTGCCATCCGTCTACTACGATCCTCGATCCGTTGCCGATGAAGGGCGAGTTCGCTCTTCGCTACACGCCAAATGCGTCATCGTTGACAAGCGTCACGTCTTCATCTCCTCCGCCAACTTCACCGAAGCCGGACAACAGAGAAACATCGAAGTTGGGTTGCATCTCAACTCGGAACATCTCGCAAACAAGACGTCGCTGCATTTCAAAAAAATGCTTGAAGCCGATCTTTTCCGCCGTGCGTTGTGAGTTCTCGGAATTAAACGGCCTGCGTTTTTAGTTGGAATCGCCGGTTCAAAAACCAGAACATATCGAAATTGGAATGACGCTTCGTTCGATCACCGAATGCGATCGACGTAACGGAACGGCAGCGGTCTGTGATGTCTTGAATCTCGGTGGCGAACGGAGCATCGCCGCTTGATGACTGCTGGGGTGCTCTCGTAAGTGTTGGGTTGGGTTCGTTGGCGTTGGGTCGGCGGCTTGATCTTGGCTTTGCGAGGGAGTTTGTCTCGTGGTTGATGAATATGGTTTGAATTTGGATTCTTTGCCGTCGGTGGAGTCGGTGGAGTCGGTGGGGACTCGGGCGGTGGCTTACTTTCGGTCTTCGTTGGATGACGAGGGAAGGTCCGTTGAAGTGCAACGTGATTTTGTTCGGCGGTGGGCGGCGGCGAATGGGGTGCGGATTGTTCGGGAGTTTTGTGACTCGGGGCCGGCGACGGCGGAGGATCGGCCGGGGTTGGGTGAGTTGATGAAGGAGTGGATTGCTCGGCGGGATGATTTTGAGGCGGTGATTTGTTTTGATCGGACTCGGTTGGGGCGTTTGGTCGACGATGGGGGTGCGGAGCTTGCTGCGGTTTGCGAAGAGAATGGGAAGACGATGTTGTTGATTGATTAGGCGTGATTGTTGGTTTTGTGAACTTTGATTCTCGTCGATGGGGTGGCCGTCGGCGAGAATTTTTTGTTGGGGTTTGTTGGTTGGTTTCGCATCGTGTGACAAAGTCTCGGGAATCTTGGCGACAGGTGTGACTTAGCCGCTTGAGGCATGTGGGGGTGCTCTCGTAACTGTCTTGTCGGTGTCGCGAACGTTGGGTTCGCGGCCACGACTTGGATAGATGCGAAAGGACTTTGACGTGAATCATTGGTGGGAAATTGAAATCCCGGATGCGGACGCTCCGCCTCTGGTGCGGGCGGTGGCGTACTACCGGCACTCGGCCCAGGACCGGCAAGAAAACTCCATCCCGATTCAGCAGGATCAGGTGCGGGCTTGGGCTCGCGAACATGGGGTCGAGATCATTCGCGAGTTTTGTGATGCGGGGCGGTCGGGGTTGAACTCCGAAGGCCGGCCTGCGTTCACGGAGATGCCAGCCGTCGCAGACAAAACAACCGAGTGGATCGCCGCGGAACGATTTTGAGTACGTGTTGTGCCTGGACGTTTCGCGGTGGGGCCGATTTCAAGACATCGACTTGTCGGCCCAGTTCTCGGCGATTTGCAAGAAGAACAAGAAGCAGGTCATCTACACGACGATCGGCAAGCCGAAAGAGAACGATCCGCTGTATCCGGTCTACGTTCAGTTCGAGCGTTTTCGGGCGGCTCAGTACAGTCGCGAATTGAGCGATAAGGTTTGGCGTGGGTGCGTGAAGATCGCCGAGCAGGGGTATCTCGCCGGCGGCAAGCCGCCGTATGGGTTGTCACGGTTGTTGCTCGATGAGAAACGGGAACCGTTGCATGTTTTGGAAGCCGGCCAACACAAGGGCATCCAAAACCAACGGGTGACGTTGACCGAAGGGCCCCCGGAACAGGTCGCGGTGGTGCGGCGAATCTTTGAAGAGTTCGTTGAGAAGGGGCACTCGGAGTTCAAGATCGCAGAGGGGCTCAACGACGACGGGATACCGTCGCCGAGCAACGGACGTTGGGGCGCTGGCGGCGTAGTCGCCCGGCTTCGCAACGAGAAATACGCCGGGACGATGGTCTACAACCGGACGTCGGGGAAGCTGAAGACGCCGAGTCTGCCGAACCCGGTTGAGAAATGGGTGCGGACGACGGACGCGTTCTCGGGGATCATTGAGTTTGATCTCTTTCTTCGGGCGCAGGAAATCTTCGAGAAACGCAAACAGCGGTACGACCCGGATTACATGTTGCGGGTGCTCGACGAGCTTTATCGGTCGCGTGGCATGGTGCGGCCGGGGCTGTTGCGATTGGATGACGAGCTGCCTTCGTCAGGGGCGTATTCGCGGCAGTTCGGATCGCTCGACCAAGCCTTCCAGAATCTGTTCGATGGCGAACGCGGGAAGGCTCGCGAGAACGTTCACGAACAGATCCGCGGGCACATTCCCGAGGTGACCGCTTACTCGGACTTCTTGGTGCTCGACCAGAAGCTGACCGTTTCGATCCAACCGGCGGTTCCGATTCCGCACGGCTACGAATCTTACTGGCCGATCCGCCGCGACCCTCGGCCGGTCATCGACATGACGCTCGGCGTGCTGCTGTCCGAGCCCGCCGACTTCAACATCCTCGGCTTCATCGCTCTGCCTCGGTTCGGATCGGATTCCAAACCGATTCGCTTCACCAGTTCATCGGTCCGCACCGAACTTTTCGGCCGGACCGATTTGCAGTTTCTTCAACAACTTCTTTAACGGAGACACACAACCATGGAACCACTCAACAACATTTGCCCGATCGCCAATCGACGGTACGAGGACGGGCCGATCGACAAGGTGAAGGTGATCAATTCGCGGAACCGCGACCAAGAACAATTCGACATGAACGTCGAAAGCATCGAGGGCGTCGGATTGATGAAACCGATCCGCGTCAACGACAAGTTTCTCGAATCGACCGGCAAGTACGAATTGATCTGCGGCGAGGGCCGGTTGCTGGCCCACAAACAACTCGGCAAGACGCATGTGTCGGCCGAGGTGGTGACCTGCACTCGGAAGGAGGCACTGCTGCAATCGCTGATCGAGAACATCGCTCGGACCAAACCCGGAAGCATGGATTTTGCGAGGGAAACTACTCTTCTTCCGACATCGACCTTCGCAATTCAGCCAAAATAGTCGGACCGAACATTTTGATTCGCTTAGCTTCGCGTCTTGCCCACGAACGATCTCCCGTTCGTAGTTTTGATAGCTCGACTGCAACTGCCCTATTTTCACCAACTTTGAGTAGCTGTATGTGTGTTTCGTTAATGTTCACGGCGATCGCTTCTGTCTCGAATTTCCCGGTTGTATCGGTGAATACTCGACGAAGCCGTAGCATGACAGAAATCAGGGCATATTCATTGTGGATTTCCAACAACTCGTTTGTGCTGAATAGCTCAAACAAAGGGACAAGCGATATTTCAAAAAGGGTCTTTCCACCCTTCGATTGATAGGGGAGCGATTTGCCAACAAAAAAGACTCCTTCTAAATTGACATTGGAGATCGGATCAACGCCAAGTTTTGCCTTCAGTTCATTTGCATCAAGGTCAGATCGCACCATCTTGCACATTGCTCCGTCAACTTGGTAGAGCAAACCGCCCTGTTGAATTTGAACGAGCGTCGAATTCGCCCGAAGTCGAACAACATCACCAAAGGTCGCTTTGCTGATCTGACCAATTGGCAAGATTGCTTGAAGCGCCTTGTATGGATCTTCGGTTGAAGTAATCGGGTCTGCTACCACCTTGCTTTCGTTCAAAATCACGAAGAGCTTATCGGATAGCTTTTGTTTCAGCTCAATTAACTGTGATTGAAACACTTCAGGCGATGGTTCAACCGATACCTGCTGTCCGGGTGATGGCTGGCCCCTATTGGGCGAACTTAGAAGCGGAAATTTCGTTAGTTCATTTGTCGATGCGAGCTTGACTGCTTTTAGAATTTCAATACTCGAAATTGCGAAGTTCAGATTTTGGCTTCCGTCGCCACCGAGATAGAAACTGTTCATGCCGACGACCGTTCCGTCAGCTGTGACGAGCGGTCCGCCACTATTTCCTGGAGAGATGGCCGCATCGGTCTGAATCCAGTTTGCGTCTAACTCGCGGTCGATACCTTTAAAGTGATCGCCCATGAAGGAAGTATCACGCAGAGCGCTAACAATTCCTTTTGAAATCGAGAATTCTAATCCTTTTGGATTGCCAAACGCGATCGCAGTTTGGCCCTGCCTCGGCAAAGCCTCCGCCAAATCAATCGAGAGCATCAGTTCTTCGCGTGTCTTTACCCGCAGAATTGCTATATCTCGGTTGACGTCCTTGTAGAGCAATCCCTCGGCCGGAGCAAATACATCACCATTGAATTTGATCAGTACGGTCGCCGCCCCATCAACGACATGCCAATTTGTGACGATCATTTCATCGTTTACGATGAATCCGGTTCCCGAGCCTGAATCTGTCTGTAGAAATACAACTGACTTCCCGACTCTCTCTGCCATTTCGACAAGTGGCTCGCCTCCGCTGATTGGAGGTAACGCAGAGAGGATTAAAAAAACGATTAGGACAGAGGCTTTCAGGTTCATTTTGCCCTCGGCAGTTAGCGCAGCCTGGTCCAGAACTAGTTTAAATCAGGAAAGGCTTGGCGGCAACGCTCCGGCGGCGGGCCATCCGCGTCCGCCGATGGGCAAGCTGTCGGCAGAAGAGGTTGTCGCGACGATTCGAGGCCACTTTGCCGGCGGCGGCGACGCCGTAGAACTTCGGTGAGACGAGATGTTTTATCGGTCGGCGAGGCGTCGCTTTGAATCGTGGCTGAACGCTTGCGAGGCGGCAGGCGTTTCGGTGAAACGTGTGAGACGATGGATGCCAGAGAAGGTGATCCAACCCATTCTCGAACGTCAGGTGGATGGTTTGGATCTGCACAAAACGTGGCGTGAAGACAAGTCGCTGTTTCGCGGAGCTTGTCTGCACTTCGGAGGTTGGCGAAACGCGATGCGAGTTGCCGGCTTTGAGCCGATCAAGGCAGAGCGGTGGAGCAAGCAACGGATCATTGGCCGACTGAGGGCATGGGGCGAACGATCCGGCGAAACGGATCTGGGCACTAGCGACCAGGCTTTGTCTTCCGCCGCCTGCCGGTTCTTCGGAAGCCACGACGCCGCGTTTGAAGCTGCCGGGATTGAGTCACCGGCACGACGCTGGACGAAGGAACGTGTTGTCGCCACCATCCAAGACCGTTTCATCGCCGGCGAAGCGTCCGATCGAATCGGATTTGGCGACGAGAAACTTGCAAGTGCGGCGTACCGGCACTTCGGTTCTTGGCCAGCGGCCGTCGAGGCGGCCGGGTTGATCGACAAGGTGACGTTCAAACCACAGCTTCGGCGATGGAATCAACAACGAGTGATCGCGGAGATTCGAGCTTGGCATGACTCCGGACATCGGCTCGCCGAGGTCAGCCGTAAGTACCAAGCGTTATTTCATGCGGCGCGAACGCACTTTGGCACTTGGAACAAAGCCATCATCGCCGCGGACCTCGAACCGGAACGACGCTTTTACACGAAAGCAGAGATCCTCGACATGATTCGGCAAAGACATGAGGCCGGCGAATCGCTCAGCAGCGGACATCCCGACGTTCGCAACCTCGCGATGCTCACCGTTCGGCATTTCGGAACGTGGCGAAAGGGATTGGCCGCCGCCGGCGTGGTTCAATTCGGACGAAAGAAGGTGGCGTCATGATTCGCGAAGCCATCATCCGCAAGATTGTTGAACGAGACCTCGCCGGCGAGAGTTTGCTCGAAGACGAAGTCCGCTCTGACGACGAACTCTTGCACGCTGCCGCGATCGAAGACTTCGGTTCGTGGGAGACCGCACTGGAATACTCCGGCGTCCGTGCCCGCGACGTTGGCCGCAGTCGCGAGCTAACGCCCGAGCGGACCGCACAACAACTCCGCCGTCTGTGTACGACAGGCTACGACCTGGCGGCCAAGGTGAACCGATCCCGCAACCGACCGCTCTACGAAGCCGCGCTGCGTCACCACGGCACCTGGCGAGCCGCCCTGACCGCTGCCGGCATCAACCTCGCCAACGTCTCCCGCCGCCGGCCGGAAAACTTCGACCGAGAAACAATGATTCTCTGGATCCGGCAACGCGAAGCCGCCGGCCAGTCATTGGTCTACAGCGAAGTGTGCCTCGAAAACCGAGACAAAGCGATGGCGATCCGACGAACGTTTGGAAGTTGGTCCAAAGCGATGGAGGCGGCAAACATTGCCGATTGAATGAGTCTGTGTTGCTCAAGCCAGACGGATTCCTGATCCTCAAACGAAAAATTCTTTTCGGAAAGTTCCCTTTGGTTTCCCAATCGGGATCGGGTCGCGGCATAGGGGTGATGTGGTTGCCGAGGTGGCAATCTTGCGATTCACCGACCTGAGAAGGAAATTCCGATGGCTTTCAAATATCGGCCTGGATTCAGTTGCCCGTCGCTTGCTCCTGATGTGGAGCTCGAAATGATTCGACGTTTGGTTTGGCAGGAGCTAGATCGAAGGGACCAACTGTTGGTTCACTTGCTGATCGCTAGTTTCCATAGCTGGCATGACGTTTACAAACAGATCGTGATCGAAGAACTCAACGCGAGCTACTGCTCGAATCAAGCAACAAAACGAGCCTCAACCGATCCGCCCAACGTCGCCGGGACCGATTGATAGCTTGGCACCTGCGAGGGGGCCGTTGCCCTACAACTCGGACAACATCATCCGTCGCGTCTCACCGGACTGGTTGGCTTGCCAGATTTCGCCGGTGGCGGGGTCGAGGCACGTGAGCCAGCCGTCGGGTTTGTAGGCTCCGGTGTCGATGCAGATCGCGTTGCCGTTGGTGGCGGGTCGGCCGGTGGATTGGATCTTGTGGCCGCAGACCATGGTCTTGCCGGAGACGTGCCGCGGGAAGTTGTCCGAGTAGCCGCCCCAGTGAAGGAGGTAATCGGATTGCTCGGCGATCGGCAGCGACGGATCGAGGCTGGCGTGGACGAAGATGTGGGTTTCGGTCTCGTAGGTCGAGACGAGTTTGTCGAACAGAAACTCCCAGTGCGTCAGCGGGATGTCTTCCAAGCCGGCGACGTCGTCTTCGTCCTCGGCGTATGACTCGAGTGTTTCCCGGCCGCCGAATTTGAACCAACGATGGCGTTCACTCTCGATCCTGCGGCCTTCCATCAGCATGACTTCGTGGTTGCCCTTGAGCGAGACGAGCCGGCCGGCTTTGTTGAACTCGAGTAACCAATCGAGCACGCCACGCGAATCCGGGCCGCGGTCGATGTAGTCGCCCAGCGTCACCAGCACGTCGTCGTCGTCCCGCAGGCCGACAAATTCAACGAGCGTTTGCAGGGCGTCCAGGCAGCCGTGGATGTCGCCGATGGCGAGGTGTCGTGGCATGGGAACTCCCTAAATGAGTGGCAAACGTCGACCGAAATTTTACGCGAGAATCGACATAACCCGAATTGGCGTTGTTTTGTTCGCGTCACTCACCGAGCGGAACCTTGGGGGGTCGTCTCGGGAGAGCGATGCAGACGGGTGTTTACCCGAAACGGCCGAGGGACTGAGAGGTCTGAGAGAACGGGCGAAAACACTCGAAAACGGGGCCGGTCCATTACCCGGCGTGGCGACGGCCGGCGAGAGAATCGCGGTTCTGAGAAACTGGCCGATGGGCAGAAATGCCGTGAAATACTGGGCAAAAAACGAAAAAAGCCGCCGTGGGAGCCACGACGGCTTTTCGTTTACTGGAGGGTCGGAAATTGTTCCAACCAAACAGAGAAGTTGATTGCCGGTCACACTTTTCAAATGCTGGGATTTGAGAGGGGTGGAGAGAGACTTGGGGCGATCATTGGCCGAATTTCTTTGCGGGTGAGAGAGTGGTTTCTTTGAGTTTTGGGCGAAAAGTTTTGTTGGTATGGGAACTGCCGTGGGGCGGATTTGTGATCTTTGAGAGCGGTTGGATTTCGATTGGGACGGTCGTTGCTTATGCGTTTTCGGAGTACGTGGGGAAGCTTGTGTAGCCTTCGGCTCCGGCGGGGGTGTACCAGTCGCTGACTTCGGCGTCGGGGGCGAGGGGGTAGTTGTTTCGGTATCGCTCGACGAGGTCGGGGTTGCTGATGTACGGGCGCCCGATGGCGATCATGTCGGCGTGGCCTTCGTCGACGGCGGTCTCGGCGGTGGACTTGTCGTAGCCGCAGTTGCCAATCAGTGGACCCGAGAAGACTTTGCGGAATTCGGGCAACGTCATTGGTTCGCCGAGTTCGTGGAAGCCGAACGCGAGTCCGTCCATGATGTGTAGGTAGGCGAGGTCGTGTTGGTTGAGTTGGCTCGCGGCATAGGTGAACTGTTCGCGGTAGTCGGGGCTGCCCATGTCGTTGAACGCGCCGTTGGGTGAGAAGCGGACGCCGATGCGGTTGGAATTCCAAACTGTTTTGACTGCCGAGACGACTTCATCGAGTAATCGGTAGCGGTTCTCGATGCTGCCTCCGTAGGCGTCTTCGCGGTGGTTCGTTTTGCTTTGCATGAACGTGTCGAGTAGGTATCCGTTGGCGCTGTGGATCTCGATGCCGTCGAAGCCTGCGTCTTTGCCGCGTTGGGCGGCGAGTCGGTATTGCTCGACGACGCCCGGTAGTTCGCTGGTTTCGAGGGCACGCGGTGTCTCGTGGTCTTCTTTGCCCTTGGGCGTGTGAATGTATTCGGCGTTGATCTTGATGGCGGATGGGGCGACGTGTTTTTCGCCGTTGTGAAAGCTGGGGTGCGATGCTCGACCGCAATGCCACAGTTGCAAGAACACTTTGCTGCCGGCTTGGTGGATCGCTTCGGTGACAAGCTTCCAGCCCTTGACCATCGCGTCGGTGTAGATACCGGGCGATTCGTTCCAGCCATTGGCCTGTGGCGAAATCGTGGTCGCTTCGGTGATGACGAGTCCCGCGCCCGATCGTTGGGCGTAGTACTCCGCCATCATTCCGTTGGGCACACGCTCGACGCCGGCACGCGCTCGCGTCATCGGAGCCAGTGCCACTCGATTGGCCAGCTTCATGCCTTGCATTTCAAACGGTTGATACAGCTTCGATGTGTCACTCATGGTTAGTTCGTTCTCGTGGTGTGGTTTGGTTGGCGGCGTTCGTCGGCCGAAAGTCTATCAAAAGAATTTCTTTCCTCCGATTGGGCTGGGAAACGCGGGGCTTGACGTTTGGAAACGGTGTTGGTCGGAGAGAGAGGTGCGCAGGGAATCGGGCTAACGGGTTATGTGACTAGGGGCGGGTGATGGGTCGCTCGCGTTTGGTTGGCTCGTGGGAGGTGCTTGGTTTGTTGAATCGGATGAAGGGGGAGGCGGTTGCGTTGTCGCCGGATGATCGGCGGCGGGCGGTCGCGGAAGTTTTGTCGCGCGGTGTGGTGCGTTGGCGGAAGTGTTGTTTGATGAACCGGGCGGATGGTGGGGAAGACGCCCCGATAGACGGACCTGTTTCGGAAATCTCTCGCGACTCTTTGGCGGAGCGGCTTGATCCGCGTGCCGCTGGACCGCTCTCTGTGGACGAACGTCGGTGCGTTTGAGAACGCCGACGGTGGATTCCATTCTTCTACAGAGAGATTTGCAAATGAACATGAACAACGCTCGATCAGAGCGGCTCGCGACGCTGTTGGCTCGCGGGCTTTCACGGATTCGTAAGCGAGAGGGTGAAAATTGGGCTGTGGCGAATCGGGTTCTCGATTTGCCAACCGATGCACCGGAGACACGCGAAACGGATGTCTCGGTTCCGTGCCAACAGGAGGATCGCGATGAGTCCTGAATTGGCGGTTGAGATTGGTCGTCTGGAGAAGATGACAGTTGATCAGTTGGTGGCCAAGTATGAGGTGACGTTTGGCGAAGTGTGCCGCAGTCGCCACAAGCGTTACTTGATTCGACGGATTGCTTGGCGGATGCAGGCGAAGGTCGAAGGCGGTTTGTCGGACCGAGCACGGAAGACCGCGAATCGACTGGCGGCAACCTCGGACGCTCGGCAAACACCGCCGCGTGACATGTCGGTGTTTGAGAAACGCCCGAAGCCGAAGTCAACCAAGACGAAAGAACCTGTCGTTGATCCACGGTTGCCGCCGCCGGGGAACTGGATCGAGCGGCAATACAAGGGGCGCATGATCAGCGTCTTGGTGCTCGAACGCGGCTTTGAATTCAGCGGCAAATGGTATCGGTCGCTGTCGGCGATCGCGAACGAAGTCTGTGGCACGAACTACAACGGCTTCGAGTTTTTCAAACTTGGCAAGAAACCACCGAAGGGGAAATCATGAATGAACTATTGACGGAGAAACCAGTGCAAGCACCGGTGATTCGATGTGCCATCTACACTCGCAAGTCGACCGAAGAAGGCCTCGACATGGACTTCAATTCGCTCGACGCTCAACGTGAGTCGGCCGAAGCGTTCATCGCCAGCCAACGTGAACAAGGCTGGACCGTGATTCCAGAACACTTTGATGACGGCGGGTTCTCGGGCGGCAACACCGAACGGCCGGCGCTGAAACGGTTGGTCGATGCGATCGAAGCCGGCCGAGTGGACTGCGTCGTAGTATACAAGGTCGACCGGTTGAGCCGATCGTTGTTGGACTTTTCAAAGATCATGGACACGTTCGATAGCTACGGCGTGTCGTTCGTTTCGGTGACACAGCAATTCAACACGACTCATTCGATGGGCCGGTTGACGCTGAACATCCTGCTGTCGTTCGCGCAGTTTGAACGTGAGATCATAGGCGAACGGATCCGGGACAAGATCGCGGCGCAGCGACGACGCGGAAAATGGTCGGGCGGAACACCGGTGCTTGGGTACGACGTGGACCGCAGCGGGCCGAGTCCGAAGTTGGTGGTCAACGGGGACGAACGCGGGATCGTGCGGCACATCTTTGAGCTCTATCTTGAGAAGCAAGCGTTGATGCCGGTCGCGGAGGAATTGAATCGGCGTGGCTGGCATGGCAAAATTTGGACGACTCGGCGAGGCATTGAAAAAGGTGGCCGGCCGTTTGACAAGTGTTCGGTTCACAAACTGTTGACGAACGTTTTGTATGTCGGCAAGTTGCGGCACAAGGAGAACGTTTACGAAGGCGAACACGACGCGATCGTTGACGAGGAGATGTTTCGCGAGGTCGGTGAGTTGCTTCGCAAGAACGGTCGCGGGCACGGGAACGCGATGCGTGACAAGTACGGTGCGTGCTTGAAGGGACTGATCTATTGTTCGGATTGCCAGAAGGTAATGGTCCATAACAACACGCGACGGGGGTCGAAGGTGTATCGCTACTACACGTGTTTGACGGTGATCAAACGCGGACGGAAACACTGCGAGACGCCGGCGCTTCCTGCGGCGGACATCGAGTCGGAGGTGGTGGACCAGATTCGCTGCATCGCTTCGGACGATGGACTCCGTCGAGAGATCTTGAGCGAATCGTTGACGCGGCAGAAGGCTGAAGTCGAGGAACTGGAGCTGACGAAGGTGCAGCATGGCCGCCAACTGAAACGGGCCGCCGAGGAGATACGGACGATCTCGCTCGACAACGTTGGTTCCATCAGTAGTGACGCGACGGCCCGGCTGGCGGACTTGCACGAGAAGGTTTCGACTTTTGAATATTCGATCGCGGAAACCGAGCGTGCGTTGGTTGCTCATCACGCGAGTGCGGTTAGCGAGGCGGAAGTGATTCGAGCGATGTCGAACTTTGACAACGTTTGGCATTCGTTGAGCAGTCACGAGCAACGAGAGGTGATGGCGTTGTTGATCGAACGGATCGACTTTGACCGGAGCGACGGAACGATCGAGATCAAACTGCACGCGACGGCGATCAAGTCGTTGGCGGAAACTGCGACCGACGACGAAGGCGGTGAATCGCAGTGAAGATCAAAACGAAGCTGAAGATGCGGGTGCCATCGGTTCGCTGCAAAGAAGGTTACACGGACCGTTCGTCGAAGCCGGCGAAGGTGGAACGACCTGGCCGCAAGCCAAAGATCTCTCGCATGGTCGCGTTGGGGATCAAGTTTGATGAGATGCTGCGGCGCGGCGAGGTCGACAATGCGACGGAGCTCGCGCGGCTGAACCACGTCAGCCAGCCACGGATGACTCAAATTTTGTCGATGGCTTTGCTGGCCCCGGACATCCAGGAGACGTTGCTCTGTTTACCGCGCAACGAGCGCGGGAGGGCAAAGATTCACGAGAAGCTGATGCGTCCGATCGCGGCCGAAATTGACTGGGACCGGCAGCGTGAGTTGTGGCGGGCGTTGGTCGATCGGCTGCAGATCGACCTGCCGGCGGCGGGCCAGCCGGCGGACGATTCCGAGGATGCGTAGTGGCCGATTGGGAGTGCACCTGACGGTTTGTAGGTTTACGCTGCGAGGTAGGCACGGCAGCCGATGGCGGTTTTTTGGGTTTGTTGCCAATAGTTCTCCATGGGCTTGCTGTCGCTGATGTAGGCAGCTCGCAGGCCCAAGACAGCTTCTCCTCCAGCGGTCGACCAGAACTTTTCGCTTCCTTTGACTCGGCGATTGACCTGTTTGACCGTCGATTCCATGATCGAGCTCGTCAGCGGGTAGCCACGCTGGCGGTATTCGGGATAGTTCATCCGGCCACGATGGTTGCGATAGTAAATTCGCGATCGACGAACGATCTCACGAGCATCTGTGTCGCTCGCGTCGCCAGGAGGATCGCCAAGTTCCTTCTGGTGCTGAGCCAATTCCGCGATCACTTCGTCGACCTTTCCCTGCCAAATCAACGTGGCGAAACGACGATAACATTCCCACGATTGTGACTGTTCGCTGTAAATCGCTCGGGCTGCTGCCAAGCTGTACGACAACGCATGCATGATGTCCAACACGCTGGTGAAGTTGCCGAACCACTGCTGCTGCATATCTTCGATCGCCGAAGAACCATCCGAGACAAAGACTCTTTCGGTCGCCTTGAAGAAGCCGGCATACCAAGCCGAACTTGCTACCATTGGCCCAAACTCTTTCCAGGTTTTACCGCTGGCAACAACGTCTTTACTGAGCAGTTCGGGCCGCTGCCAAGGAGGATCCTTCGGGACATCGCCGCGTTGACTTTTGGGGTTTTCGCCAGCGACGCTGCCCATATCGGCAAGCTTTTTAGCGATGCAAACGTCTTGCAAGAAGTCAGGTAAGTCGGCGTCGGGATCTTCTTGGTGAGACTTGGTTTTCATCGACAGCAGGATCGCCATTCGACTTTCTTTCCAGAAGCTGCCCGACTCGGGTTTCTCGCCACCGCGGTCGAATCGTTGGTACCGGCCGCCATCGCTCATCACCACCGCCAGTTCAGGTGCTTCTTTGTCAGCAGGTCCAGAGTCATTCTGATCGGGAATAGATTTCTCGAGGAAGGCATCCTGCAAGATCTTCTCGAGTTCACGACGAGCCTTGCCGTTTCGCAGCGTTGCCAGTCGGATCCGCTCGGTCTTGATGTCCAGTTCTGCCAGTTCTTTTAGATCGTCACTGGCGACCTGGTAACTGGCCTTGTTGGCGCCCGCGTAAACCATCTTGCGTTCGACCTTGGGGCTGACGGTGGCTTCGACGCGAAGGGCCAATTCAGCCAGCCGAGGGAAAAAAAGACCGGCGACATCGCCGGCAATAGTAGCCTTCATTGATCCACTCGACTTCGCCGCGAGCGGATTGAACGATCATCGGTTCGTCGTCCTCAGGGTCGTGCGGCTTGGGCACGGCTTTGCACTTTGGACAGCGAACGGGTTTTTCTTCTGCTGGTAGATCCTTCGCTGACACGTTCAATGCCATCGAGCTGAGCAGATCGGTCAAGGCATTGGTTTCGATCTCCAGCTCGTCGAAGGTCTTGGGCGTGCCATCGTCGTGGTAGCGCCCGCCGTTGATTTCATTTAATTCTTTGGCGAGCTCCAAAGCTCGAGCACGATTCTGGGGTGAAATGGCCATCCTAGCCCTCCTGGTTTACCGACATTCAAAGACAAAACCAAGATTCTGACCGGTTTCCAAATCAAAGGCCATGCCAATTGCAAACCGTCAGGTGCACTCCCTGTCCAGATGAATCCCGCGAACCGGTTGCATGATTTTGGTCTGATCTGCATAATGCCTGATTCCCATGGCGAGCCGTCGGTAATTGACCCGTCGGCCGTACAGTCCGTTCGCCTTATGAACCCACGAGTTTTTTGATGGCACCCCGTCCAATGAGCACGCGTAGTCGTGCCCGCAAACGTAGCCGAGTCCGTAGCCGCACCAAGAAGAAAGATCCGATCTTCGTCGATGGTCATCGCCCCAGGCCGATGTATGTGGATTACAAAGACATCGAGCTGCTAAAGAAAATGATCAATCGCCAGGGACGCATTGTTGGACGTCGCAAAAGCGGTTGCACCGCTGCGAGTCAGCACGCGGTCAGTGCCGCTGTCAAACGAGCCCGCTTCATGGCTCTGCTTCCTTACGTTGGCGAATAGTCAGCCTTGTTTTCGACCACCCGCCGTGTTGAGTTCCGCGATACCGATGCGGCGGGGATCGTGCATTTTTCAGCGTTCTTTCCAATGATGGAATCCGCTGAGCACGAAATGCTTCGTTCGCTCGGCATCGCTGTGATGCCGCCCCGTCATGCTGAACCGCGACATTCACAGTCGCAAGATGATCCGAACACCGAAAACAATTCGGTCGTCACGTGGCCGCGAGTATCGGCGAAGTGCGATTATCTTAGCGCCGCTCGCTTTGAAGATGTGTTGACGATCGATGTTTCGATTTCAAAGCTTGGTACGTCCAGCGTCACCTATTCCTTTCGCTTTCATCGGTCCGACCAAAACCGGGACAACCAAAGCAAAGAACAAGTGATCGCGGTCGGCACAATCGTGGCGGTCTGTTGCCAGCTCGATGATTCCGGGCTGACAAAAATTCCGCTATCGGACGCTCATCGAGAAAAGTTGAAAGCTCACGCTGTCCCCGCAAACGCATGAATCCCAACCGCTTTTTCGTTTACGGAACGCTGTGCCGTGGAAATTGCCGCTCGAAAATGTGGCCGCATTCACCCGTATCGATTCAGTCAGCTTGGGTGGCGGGTTCGCTGTACGACGGACCGGGGTATCCGGCGATGCGTCAGGGTGACGAAAAGGTCCAAGGCGAAGTTTGGACGTTTCGCGACGAACATGTGCCGGAAGTCACGCGGGTGCTCGACGGCATCGAAGGCACCAACCAACCCGGCGTACCGAATCTGTACGACCGAATTGTGATTGAAACGTTCAAAGTCGCCTTTCGCTCCGCGAAAGATGCGTCAGCCGCTACTTTCCCAAAGCGAGAGGCGACGATCGTTGACTTATCCAATCAGTCTCTCGGAACCGCTTGGACCTATCACTACGCCACCGATCCGACGTTGCACGGGTTCACTCGAATCAAGCCGACTGACGACGCGGGAATGGTTTACTGGTTAGAACGCTCGGCTTGAGCCCGTTGTCTTTCGACAAACTCACGAGCCTCTTTTTCCAGATCAACATAGACAGGTTCGGGCAGCTCTTTCGGACGGCGAACCACGGTCGCTTCGATAATGTAATCGGATGGCAACATGACTTCGCCCTTCTTTTTCTCCTTCGACGGATCCACGCGTCTAAGCGCGGCGATCGTATTCATTCCTTCGATGACTCGGCCGAACACGGTTTGCTCTTTCTCAATGCCGACGATCGGTACCATCAAAATCGCAAATTGACTGCTCGCCGAATTCGGAACAAAATCCATGGATTCAGGTGACTTGGGGATCTTGGCCATCACGATCGAACCACGGAATCCATGACGAGCACCGGGACGATCATGCTCATCGACCAAGAACTTGCCGCTGTGTCCGTCGCCCAAACCGGACGGATCGCCACTGAGTGCCAGCAGATCATCGATCACTTGATGAAAGTCCAGGCCGTCGTAGAAGCCCTCTTCGACAAGATTGATGAAGTTGGCGACCGCTGACGGTGCTTGGTCTAAGAACAACTCCAGCACGATATCGCCTTCGCTGGTGTGGAGCTTAACCCTTGGCAGGTCATCCGCTTCAGCGTCTTTCCTAAGCCTTTCTTGCTCTTCCAGAAAGTTTTCTTCGAGCTGCTCGAAGCCATACATAAACCGTTTATCAACATCCTCCAGATCCTCTTCAGACATTGCCTCATACAGACGCTTAGCAATTTCAAACTGCCCGCTGACAATTGCCGATCTAGCTGCTGCACGAAACAAGTACAGCAGATTTGCGCCGCTGTCGATCAAACGGGCTGCACCTTCGGCCGTTTCGTAATTGTAGATCCCGCGCTTTAGGCGGTATTTGATCATCGTCACCAAATACTGCGCGGCGTCTTGCGATGGCGAGATTCGGCTCAGCTCCATTGCGGAATCGTATAGCTCATCCATCGCTTCACGAACTCTCTGCCTAGCCTCACGGTATTTCTCCTGGTCCGCTTTGGAGTTTGCGTCGCCGTTTCGATAGCGAACAAGGCATGAATGCTGATCAGACAAAGCGTCAGCCAACTTCTTGCGACCTGCCTCGAACGCTTCGGTACGGAGTTTTAACTCAGCCCGGTATTCCGGATCCTTTTTCAATTCTTCAAACGATGGGCGTTCTTTCGGCGGCGGCGTCTCGGTGTCGCCATCGCTCGCTGTTGGATCGTCAGGCTCTATTTTTTCCTCAGCTTTTTTCTCTTCAATCGGCAGCTCTTCTTTTGCCGGCGGTGCATCCTGGGCCGCGCAGACGATCGGGACCGCAGCCCAAGGAATCGCAGCCCAAGGAATCGCAATCGCAGCGATGACGATCAAGGATGGCCGTAGGCCAGATGGGACGATCGAGACTGTGGGAACCATAAAAGTACTTTAAAGAGGGCTTCGATCGGAAGTTAAGCGTCGCTGTTCGGTTTATCCTGCTACGTTTGCAACCGAAGATTGGTTTGGTGTCGCCAACCAATCAATGCTGGCTATATTGGTCGCATGAAATCTACCAAGCATATCAAACCAGCGAAATTGCGTATCATCGGCGGCACCATGCGTGGCCGCACCGTGACCTATCACGGCGAAGAGTTTACGCGGCCGATGAAAGACAACATCCGCGAAAACCTTTTCAATATTCTCGGGCGAGCGATCAAGGGAGCGATCGCGTTTGATCTGTTCTCCGGAACCGGCGCGCTCGGGTTCGAATCCATCAGTCGTGGCGCATCATCGGCGGTGCTGGTCGAACAGAATCGAATGGCCGGCCGACAAATTACCAAGACAGCCGAATCGCTAGAAATTCAATCCAAGATTAAGCTGATCCATTCTGACACCTTTCGGGTCGCCGAAACCCTGCTTGGTCCGCCCGCGCAAGACACACCTTGGGTGGTGTTTCTGTGCCCACCATACGTTTTGTGGGAAGAGGAATTGGACAGGCTAAACCAGATCATTCGTGCCGGTCTTTCCAACGCGCCACCGGGCAGCGTGATCATGGCCGAAACCGAAAAGTCATTCGACACGGACCGATTGCCCGCCGGACCTTGGGATTTCCGAAGCTACGGAAAAACGACCCTAGGATTTATCGAACCGGCCAATCGCTGCGGTCTGGTGTTGGACTGATTGACGCGACCAATCCCGTAGCTGATCCCGCCAGGGTTCAGTGAGAGACAGATAGTCACAGGCACAAAAATCGCCAGAGATTTTTGTAGGCCGTAGCGAGTGGAGCGAGTTACGGCATTTGAGCCCCTGCCTGGGCTGCGCAACTGGGATCTGATGGGGCTTTTGTTATTTAGGCCGGATCGCTTCCTATCGAACGTGGCAGGACTTGGCGGCGGAAAGCGGTCAGGGTCGTTCCAAGTTGCTTGTCGACCCAAG
>NZ_LWSK01000005.1 GCF_001642955.1 Rubripirellula obstinata
TTGGGAAGCGGTATTTGCTGGTCAATTTACATTTTTCAGTGTTCATTTTGCAATTTGCAATCAACACCGAGGCCGGTCAGCCACAAACCCCCAAAGTCGTCCAGTTTCCCTCCACGCAAACATTTTCGTCAGCCCAGGCATCGCCCAACGCCGTGAAGGGTTTCTGAACTGTTTAACCGCGTGGGCATCGCCCCTCTCGTTGTGCGGCCCCGAACGCGCGGGGCGATGCCCACGCGGCTAAACGAACGAACACGCATTTTCAGGGACCAAAACTCTTCACGGCGTTGGGTTCAGTCCAATGTCGGTTTAAGCTTGACTGAACCCTGGCGGGATCAGCTACGGGGGCGCGTTGAGGAAACCGTTCAATCGACGTGGAGTTCGCTGGCGACGACTACTCTGATCTTGAAAGCAACACGATCGTGTCGTCAAGATCGTCGATGGTCAAATCGGCGATTGAATTCAATTCGGTGTCAGTGATCTCCAACGACTTGTCGCTGTTCGACCGTGATTGAAACGGCTGGCTGGGCTGCGTATTGGTTTGTGAAAGGCTTGCGAATTGGACGTCGGTAATCACTGATGGATCGTCCTGGACAATTCGTAAGCTTCGCAGAGGTTGGATGGTCGGCTGCTGGTTTGGGGGCGGTAATTGCTCGCCCTCGGGTGCATTCCCTGGTCTGCTGTCTCCATCGCCCTCGCCGCCGACGGTGCCACCGCCGGTGCTGACAGCGTTGATATGGTTCAGCACTAATAACGCATCCAACGCTGAAACCATTCCATCGGCGTTGACGTCATAACTAAAAATCAGGTCGCCCGATCCGACTGGTCCGGGGCCAAATCTGTTGAGGTAGTTGATGATGATTAACGCGTCAAACGCACCTACGCCGCCGACATGATTGACGTCAAACGGGTTTTCGAGATTGTGGGCGGGTGTTTGATTTTCCAGAACCGCAATCGTGAACGTTTCAACAACGGTATCGAATTCCCCCAGCGAATCGATCATCGTGACTTCGACGTCAATTTGAATTTCTTCGTCGCGATTGACGACCTGGCCTTCGCTAAGTTTTAAGATGCCATCGACCACTTCAAAGCGGATGTCGTCAGTGAACAGGTTGTACCGCGAATCCGGCGAAGCTCCGTCAAGCGAAATCGCACCCACTTCCGCACCGGGAACCAGTTCCAGAACGGTTTGATTGTTCAGCCCGATCCCAGCGGGTTGTTCGCTGATATCGCGGACCCTGATCGTGATCGCCTCGGTGAACGAGTTTTCGCCACCGATTTCGGTTGCCGTGACGTTGACGATGACTTCTGGGGCGGTTTCGTAGTCCAACGACACGCCTGGTGCCAAACGGAGGTCGATTCCATCGACGATGAATCGATCGTCATCGACGACAAACGTGTGGAACTGTTCTTCGTCTTCGTCTAGGACTCTTAGCCCGGCAATCAAATCGCCCACCGCGTTCTCAAACACAAACGCCTCCGTCGGCAAGATGCCTGTGATGGGATCGTTGGCATCTTGCAACGTGACGGTGATAGACTCGTCAATGATGTCGCCGGTCTGGCTGTCGGTGACGGTAATGTTGATTGGAATCAGCGGCTGGGTCTCGAAGTTCAGGTCGCCTCCGTTGAAGATGATCTGTCCTTCCACAGCATTGAAACGCGGGTCATCGATTTCGATGATGTGTCCGGGACCATCGGCATCAATGATCTCGATATCGCCAATTGGCATTCCCGGTTGCAGACTCTCGGGCACCGGATTGATGGTGATATCGATTCCCGTTGGACCATCGGGGATCGGAGCGACGAAGATCTGCAGTGTGATCCCGTCGGAAATGTCGCGGCCGTCATGCAGTGTCACACCGAAAACATCGTCGCCCGCGAAATCGGGATTGGGTTCGTAGACCAGTGATCCATCCAGGCCAATGGAGACGGTTCCGTTGCTGGTGCCGGTCGGATTGATCAGGACAAATTGATCGTTCTGGTCATCCACTGCGCCTTGCAACGCGCCCGGTGCCGGTGCGGTTAGCTCAAGATCTTCAGTCGCCTGAAAAGACGGAAGTGTTTCGTAGCGAGGCGGCGTGTTGGTGCCCGCGACACTGACACCAAAGATCATGTCAGCCACATCGAAGCCGTCTGCAATGACGACTTCGCGAGCGGTCGGTTTGTCCAGACGAATTTCACTGACGCCAACGGTACCGTGCAGGATTAGCGAAGTGGGAGAAGAACCAACGGCAATCGAAGCTGGTGTTCCCAACGGCCCCAGGTCGGTTGCGACTTGGTGAAGCGTCACTCCGTCGTTTAGGTTGATGATCTGCAGCGATGAACTATCACTGCCGTACGCGAACATCAAATCTCGTTTGCCATCGATCGCGACCGGACCCGTTTGATCGGCAAAATGATGCAGTGTTTCAAATTCGTTGTTGGCATCAAGGACACGGACTCCGCCGTCGGAAGTGCGAAGTGCGATCAGGCCGGATTGATCATCGAAGGACAACAACGATTGAGCATCATCGACCTGGATTGGTGTGGTGGAGATAAACGATTCGGTCGTGTTGCTCCACAGTGACAGTTCCAGGCCTTCGGTGGCGGGCCAAGCGAAGACGCTGCGTGAACCGGTTGCCGATGCGAGCACCGTCGTGTCGGCTGGCACAAACGTCGATGTCATCGAGACAACGATTCCCGAATCATCGCCGATTCCTGAATCATCGCTGGCGTCGATGCCACGTACTTCGACGGAAATTTCGCCGGCTTGGGCTTGCTGCAAAACCACGCCGCGTCCGTTGCCGTCGATTGCCAATTCCGCCCAAGACGTCGCCTGCGTTGGGGGAACTTCGGCTCCGGATAAATCCGTGGGCGATACGGAACCATCGGCGGGATCGAACACCCACGCTGTGTCGCCGGATAGGTCAGAGCCAATGACCAGCAATGAACCATTGGGCAATCGCTGTGTCTTGTCGATCGAATCAGCGACGCGGGTTATCGTTCCGTCGCTGCCAATCGCACCAGAGTCAATTGTGACGATCGAATCACCGGCGATCAGATGCAATGCCGATTCGCTGGCGATCAGGCCGGCGGCATCAGCGACTTCAGAAATTGGCCCCAAGCCATCGGTGCCAACGGGGACGGTTTGAACTTGGCTGTTGGTTCCGTTGAACAGTCGGATTTGGTAGGTGCCGTCGTCGAGGCCGGTAAACTCAAATTCACCAGAATCGTTGGCCAGAGCGATTTTCTCACCAACGTCCAACGCTGCGTTGTCGTTCGCATCGATGTAGACGAGTCGAGATTCAGCACCTAGTTCGCCATCATCGCGGCTCAGCGAGTGGTTGGCGTCATCAAAAACGGTTCCCGTGATCGCGGCCAAAACCCGACGATCGGTCAGCTTTTCAACCCGCAGGCGTCGCTGAACGGCCCTGGAGCCTGGCGAAACGGCCCTCAAGCGTCGCTGAACGGAGAGTCGAATCGGGAATCGATGAGCCATGGTGCGAGCTGGGTGAAGAATGAAATTTAGAAAGCAAGGTTAGACGCGGGCGAACGGCCTTAAGTTCCCTGACACGAATCCGTTACCGACCTATCGCACGCTGCTGCCCACATGCCACCCACAATTCAGACGGTTTAGGGGCCGTTCAGGCTCCATGCTTGGCCCAAACCATCTATGATGGGACCATCGATGATGGAACCACCTATCATACGCGGAATGCAGCGAAAAAGACTCAGTGAAAACCTGCTATTTTGTTGATTTGGCGAACCCGGCGGGCTGTTTTTCCAAGAATTGAGTTGGAATGACACTGTGGCCACGGTACAACCAAATTTCAACCAAACCTCCGCCAAATCGCCGAAAATTCACGTCAAATCCACCTCAAGTCATCATTTGTAGCGGTCCTGTTCTTATGTATTTGAGCTCTCGGTTACCAACCTTCCTTGTCTTTTGCTCGCTCGTCGTCGGTCTTTTCATGGGGCCAATTCCGTTTGCAGCGGCACAGTCCTATGACGACGAAGACATGTACGAAGACGATATGTATGGGGATGACATGTACAGCGGTGGCATGTACGGCGGCGGGCGAGGTGCCGGCGGCGGGCCGATCAGCATCTATACCGCCCCAGTTCTTGCCATCTTTAAAAGCATGGATCTGAAACCGATCCTGGCCAGTGACATCAAGATTGATGTTCGCAGCGGCCCAGCGCTGGAAGCCGAAGCGAAGGAAGTGTTCGCCGCCGGCAATCAAGCATTGGCGTGCCAACTGTTGTACGGGCACATCGCGGCTGAGTACGAAGAAGCTTCCCCCGCTTTATCAAAAGTGAAACTTAGCAAGTTGCTAAAACGCCCCGTTTGGAATTTGCGTTGGGCCATTTCGATGGCCGTTCGCGGCGGAGAAGACGTCGAGGATCCGAGCCCAATAGCGGTTGGAACGTCTGGCGGGTACTCGGCCGATGACATGGAAATGGACATGGGCTTTCGAGCGCCGCAGCAACGCAATCAAGGGCGACGCAATCCGGGGCGACGCGATGACGATGAGTTCATGGACGATTCGATGGATGACGAGTTCATGGATTCGACTCCCAAGCAGGTTGATGATGAAGTTCCATCCATGCTAAGCGACGATGCCGCTGAGCAGTTGGACACGCACCTCGGTGGCGTCGCAGCCGCTTGTGCTGCTGAGTTCGACAAACGCTTCGCCGCCGGTGACTTTGGATCCAGCCTTCAAGCGGAACTGGCAGATGCCGAGGCGGCCGAGGCGGCTGATGCGATGGACCAACAAACCAATCTCAACCAAAGAATGACTGGTCGCCCATTAACAGAAGAGGACACCCCGGTATTCAGCAAGTCGGTTACCGAATTGCTCAGGAACGCGCCCAGGGCGCTGCCAATGTGGAGACCGGGGATCGTGTTTTTGGGAGTTGGCCCGTCAAGCGAGATCATTCAGACGGCCAAAGCGGAGCAGATTGATTTGTTGATTCACTTTGACATCGTTTTGAAATCGCAAGGGCGTCAAAACCAGACCTTCGTGCAAAACGTTTCTCGTGCCCGTTTGATTCATGTCGCAGAAGGGAAGTCGCTAATCGTTTCCAAAGCCATGGATAGTTCTGAAGTTCAACAATTACAATCCTCGGGACGACTCAGCGATACCGGTCGCTACATCGATGATCAAATGTCTGCACTTTGGCGGACAGTCGATCGTGAAATCAAGCTATCCGAGATGCCAAAGCTGAGCCCTGAAAGTGCCCGGCGTCGAATCGGCAGCTTGCTTGAAAGCGGTGGCGGTCGCAACCTAAGAACGCTGGCCGAAATCCGGCTGTATCAATCGCGTGGACTGATTGAGATGGATGAAGTCAATAATGCTTATGACATTATCGGCGGCCCCGATGCCCTGACGATGATGCATGGCCCCCGAGAAGAACGATTGGAGACGGCCAGGAATTGGGCGATCGAATCGGTCAGCATCGCGGAAGAAGAATAGGCCGCGCCAGCAGTATTAGGTTGGCCAAAATGTCATCCGCCGCTGACGGGCGGAATCAACGCGATTTCGTGATGCGAGCCGAGCGGGAAATCGTCTGGCACGTACTGATCGTCAACCGCCAATCGACAGGAAGGCAACAATGGTTTTAGGCCAGGATGAATCTGGCCCAGTTGCTCCATCAACGAGCCGGAGGTTGCCGGCTGTTCCAGTTCAAGTGTGATGCGATCCGAACCAACGCTTTCCTTGGCAGCGGCAAACATCATGACTTCGATCTTCATTGGCTAATTCGTTTTCTGGGTCGCTGCGTAGGCTGGGTCGCTGTGTAGGCCGGAACAAGCCGCTTCGGCGCAGTTCCGGCAATTGCATGGTACCGTGTGCGACTGCCGGAACTGCGCCGAAGCGGCTTGTTCCGGCCTACATCTACCACATCTACATCGATTCTTATCATGCTTGTTGATCTTCGGTTTCAACGACCGGCATGTCTTGTTCGACTTGCGGCATTCGTCCGTAGGCATACGCCAACAGTTTCAATGGGTGAATGGTTTTGCGACCGCTGCCGTGTTCGATCTGCATTTTGCACGCGCTGCATTCCGTTGTTGCCATCGAAACTTTGGCAGTTCTCATTGCTGAAATCAGCGGCCAGCCGATTCGAAGACTGTTTCGGTAATTCTTTTTTTGCAATCCCCAAGTTCCCGCCATTCCGCTGCACCCCGCCTCAATCCGCTCGACTTCGATACCGGGAACCAACTGCAAGACGCTGGGGCCGTAGCCGACGGGATCAAGAACTCGAAGGTGGCAAGGTTGATGGTAGGCAACGGTCACGTTGACTGGGTCAAATTCGGTGGATAACCGATCGCCCTGATGCAATTCCCAAAGGTATTCGCATGCTTCGCGGGAATGATCGGCGACCAAGTGGGCGTCTTCATCGTCAAGCAAGTTGGGGTATTCGTGTTTCAAACACAGGATCGCCGACGGTTCGGTCGCGATGATGGTGTAACCCGCTCGAACGGCGTCCGCCAACAATCGCACATTGCGGCGAGCAATCCGTAGGGCTCCCTTGGCATCACCGGCGGTGATTCGCGACATGCCGCTGGCGGATTGTGACGGTGGAACGTACAGCCCGATGCCATTTTGTTGCAGAATCTCAGCGAGTGCTCGACCAATATCCGGGTCGTGGTAGTTGGCGTATTGATCAAAAAAGTAGGCAACCTTTAAACCACCATGCGGCGACGGTTTGGTCCAGCGCCGACCCGTCGCATGACGCAAAAACGATTCCGACGCGATCGCTGGCAGCGGCCGGGCGGCGGAAAGTCCAAACAAACGTTCGGCGAACCAGCGAGTTACTTTCCCCTGAATCAAACGATTCGATAGCCATGCGAATCGAGATGCCACCGCAGCAACCGTATCGATGCGACCAATCAATGCATCGGAGACCGACAAGCCGTTGGTGGCAACGTATTGCGCCTTCAGTTCGCCGACGATTTTTGGAATGTCGATTGAAGCAGGACACTCCAGCCGACATTGATGACAATTAAAACAAAGATCAGTGATTTCTTTCGCCTGGTCCGACGCTAAACCATCAACCGGAATCTGGCCGCTCAAAACGCCTCTTAGCAGATTCGCTTTCGCTCGCGGTGTCGCTTCTTCCCGCATCGACGCACGAAAAACCGGACATTGCCTTTCGCCGGGCGAAGTCGTTCGGCAACGACCGCATCCGTTGCAACCACGCGTGACAGCGGAGATTCCGTTGCTGCCTGCCCAGTGCTGTAGGACTTGCAGTTGCGGGACGCTGCGGCCGGCTTTATTAGCAGCTTCACCACTGGGCAGATCCGCGTGGACCAGCACTCGACTTTCGTCAATCACTTCGATGGTTTGGTCAGCGGGACGCAGGTTTTCGTTTGGACGCTGCATTTCTGCGCCAAACAATTTTCCTGGGTTCGCGCGATGATTGGGGTCGAACAAACGCTTCACTTGCCCCATCGCCTGCCATAGATTGCCAAACTGTCTTGGCAACAAATACGACCGGCTTAATCCCGCGGCATGTTCGACGCTGACCTGGCCCCCGA
Source organism: Rubripirellula obstinata (assembly GCF_001642955.1). Lineage (GTDB taxonomy): Bacteria > Planctomycetota > Planctomycetia > Pirellulales > Pirellulaceae > Rubripirellula > Rubripirellula obstinata. The sequence continues at coordinate 7,520 of NZ_LWSK01000005.1, forward strand.
AACGCCAGACGACTTCGGCAATGTCGCTGCTAAGTCTGCTCAATCGACGGCGGTCTTCTGATTTGGAAAGGTCCAGGAACGGTCGCAGGTGAATTTGCCCATGACCAACGTGCGCAAAAATGGTCGCCGTCGCTTGCTGGCTTTTCAACGTGTCCTGAATCGCGATCAACGCTTCGGGAAGCGATTCGCGGGGCACCGCTAGGTCTTCGATAAATGGCAGCGGAGCCTCGTTTTGTTTGTAACGATACAAACGCGGGATCACGCGACGCGACAAAGCCCAATACAGATTTCGCTCGTCCCGATCCAGGGTGTCGATACACGCGAACGCGGCGTCGGGGCCGCTGGAAAGGTCGCGTCGGATTAGTGACAAGCGGTCATGCAGGTCGTCTAATGATTCGCCTTGGATTTCAACCAGGACCATCGACTCGGCACCGCGTGGCAACAGGTCTGCAAATTTCGGATCGGTGTCGCGAGCGATTTGCAGGGTCCGTCTGTCCATCAGATCACAAGCGACCAAGCCGTGCTTGAGCGCCGAAACGGCGCTGCGAGCTGCGAGGTCCATTCGATGATAGAACGCCAGCACAACGCCGCGGTGTGCTGGAACGACTTCCGATCGAACGACGGCATCAACGGTCAGTGCAAGCGTCCCCTGCGTTCCGACCATGAACTTGGCCAGGTCAACGCGTCCGTCGTCGGGATCCACCACGTCATCAAGTCGGTAACCGCCACGATGTTTGGGGGCGAGCTTTCCTTTGGTGTCGTCGCCATCGAGTAGCGAACTGAATCGTTGTTGAATCTCGGAAATGCCGCGAGCCAATTTGCCGGCGGTGGTTGTTTCGTCGGGGGAGTGTTTTCCCAGTTCAATCAGTTCGCCTTCCATCGTGACCACACGCATGGACTGGATCGCGTTTCGCGCCGAACCGCTGCGCAAGTAATGGCTGCCCGACGCGTTGGTCGCAAGCACGCTGCCCATCGTGGTGATGCTTCGCGTGACTGGGTCGGGACCGAATCCGCGACCGAGTGGACGAAGAATTTGGTTGACGTCTGCCAAAACTGCGCCGCTTTGAACGCGAACGGTTGCCCCGTTGGATTGGACTTCGATTCGTCGCATGTACCGCGAAAAATCGATCACGATTCCTCGTCCAAGCGATTCGCCCGCCACGCCGCTGCCCGCGCCACGCGGATGAAGCGTCAGTTCGTTCTCGCTGGCGTACTGGGCCGTCGCAATGACGTCCGCCACAGCTCGCGGGCGAACAACTCCGATGGGTTGGACCTGGTAGATGCTGGCGTCCGACGCATAGAGCTGCGTCATCATCGGATCACAATGCACGTCGCCGCGCAGGATGCCACGCAGGTCGTCTTGGATTCGTTGACGTTCAGTATCCATCGTGATCAGACACTCTAGCGTACCGCCATCACAAAGAAGCCAGCAGCGATTCCGAAGAGAACAATCGACACGAGGATCGGTTTCCAAATTCCCTTGGCGCTGCGTTGCTTGTAGATGGTAACCGCCATCGACACGAGAGCCCCCGCCCCGACCACTGCAAACGCGACTCCGCAAAGTTGCAGGAACAATTCCAGGAAATCAAAGTTGCCTTCGCCATCAAGACGCTTGGCTTGATTGACCGCCAAGACGCCGATCACGATCCCGCTGCCCAGCATGAACAACACCAATGCCAATCCCCACCAGGGCATTCCGGCACCGCGGACCAACTTGGCCTGCATTTCGGCCGCCTTGGACATGTCGGATTCAGCCTTCATCAGCGCGAGTTCACCATGGCTGATATCGACCCCCGCGGTTCTGTGAGCGTCCATCTTGGTGCCATGCTCGCGATGAAAACCGCACTTCGTGCAAAGCACAGAATTCAATTTCATTTCGGCAGCACAACTCGGGCACACAGCGGCAACTGTTTTCGAGAACCCTTCTTCGTCAAACAAATCGTCCAGACCGCCGCTCGCTGGGGCGGCAGCAGGCATTGGCCTGGCTGCGGCCGGTTTGCCCTGCGGAGTGCTAGATTTGCTCTGCGGAGCGGCCGGTTTACCCTGCGGCGCAGCCGGTTTCGCGGGCACTTTTATCACTGAGCCGCAACCGGGGCATTTGACCGATTTGCCAACCATTGCGTCGGGGATGTTGAGTGCTTTGCCGCACTGGCATTTAATCTGAACTGGCATCGGAGCTGACGAATAGGGAAGAAGCGAACGAAGTTCAAAACGTTGGTCGCAGCATGTCTCAGTAAGCTGCTAGATCGCCCACAGTTTACTTCGAAGCCTTGATTTCTGCTGCCTCGGTCTCCAAGTTCTTAATCTGATCTTCCAGCTCCTTCAACTCAGATGGATCGTCGGCCTGTTCGCGAGACCCAGCCAGACGAGGTCGGAGCGTTTGAAGCTTTTTGTTGATAATGTCGAGACGTTTCTTTGCTTTCTTGTCCATCAGGATCCTCGGAACAGCGTTTAACACAATTGGTCATGATAACCGATCCGGACCACGGCTAACACGGGCTCAAACCCTCAGCCAGGGTAACTCAGTTTTTCTGCTTCAGGACGGTTGACCGAACCGTCGAAACCGTCATGGTGGGGCCGCCACGCTGGATTCGTCTGCTATTTGACGATCGCCCTGACTTTACGCTCTTCACCCATCGCCTTTTTATGAAGCGTATGATGATCACGAACCGTTCCATGACTCGTCGATACGTCATCGCGTTGCTCTTAATCGCAGCGGTTCTGATACTGTCGCATACCTTGCTGCTGGCGCAGATCGCGCGAACGGAAAGTGACGGATACATTATCAACGTCAGCGGGATGCAGCGAATGCTCTCGCAGCGGATTGGGTTGATGGCCATCGAATTGACTCGTAACGATGACTTGGAAACATCGTCGGCGTTGGCTGCAAAGCTGGAAGATGCCCATTCGATGATGAAGTCGAATCAGTCTGAGCTGAATCAGGCTAACGAACAATCGATGACGCCGGAGATCCAAGATCTGTACTACGGTCAATCCAACTTAGACCAAAGGGTCACCGACTATCTGTCGCTGGCAGAACAATTGTTGAACCAACACCAGCAGCAGCCTGATCAAAAAGAACAACAGAAGCAAACCGCACAGAAAATTGTTGAAGTCGCCCGCAACGGATTGCTTGACGAGTTGGATGCAGTCGTCACTCAGTATCAAAAAGAGTACGAGCAGCGAATCGTTCTTTTTCGCAGAGCCCAGTTGGCGTTTCTCGCGATTGGTTTGTTCTTGCTGGCGATTGAAGCGGCTTTCATTTTTCGACCAATGACTCAAAACGTTTCTCGGACGATGTCTAGCCTAGAAGACGCGAATGCCGAGTTGCGTGAATTCGCATACCGAATTTCGCATGACCTAAGAGCTCCGGTGGCGTCTTCGATTGGGTTGTCCCAAATGATTAGCGATTCATTGAAGGAAGGCGATACTGATTTTGCGGCCCAGGGGATTGGTCGCGTCCAGGGAGCTATGAAAAAGCTTGATGAACTGATCGGCGATATCATCACTGTCACCAAGAATAGGCACCTAGAGGTTGAACCAGAGCTGGTTGATGTTGGATTGATGATCAATGAAATTTTAGAGTCGCAATCTCATCTGCCGGGATTCGAACGCCTGGATATCGAGAAAGACATTGATCGGGACGCATTTGTGGCGACAAAAAGAATCATGTTGAGTCAAACACTCGAAAACCTGATCTCAAACGCGATTAAATACTCGGACCCGGACAAGTCATCGCCCAAGTTGAAGGTGAAGGCGTCTGTTCAGGATGGACAGATGAGGATCGAAGTGGCGGATAACGGCATCGGATTCCCCATTGAAAGCCAAGATCAAATGTTCGGCATGTTCAAACGGTTTCATCCACGACAATCTTTCGGCAGCGGGCTCGGTTTGTATTTAGTAAAGCAGAACGTCGATGCGATGCATGGCACGATCCGCTATACTCCCCTATCCGAAGGTTCCTCTTTCGTGATTCAGGTTCCTCAGCTTTCGACTGGAGTTTTGTCTTGACGCTTAAAACGGTCCTGCTGGTGGAAGATTCGCCCGACGATCAGTTCATGGGCAAGGAGATGTTTCGCCGAGCGATCAAAGACGTCGAGGTGGTCTGTGTGTTTGATGGAAGCGAGGCGCTGGAGCGGTTGGCTGAAGAAGATTTTCGCCCAGATGTCATCCTGTTGGACATCAACATGCCTCGCATGAATGGTTTGCAGTTTCTGCAAAACTACGGCCGAAAGAATGATCCAACGATTCCACCGGTCGTCGTAATGCTGACGTCTTCGGAGCAAGCATCGGACAAGGCGGAATCGATGGCTTACGCTTGCGTAAAACATTACTTCGTCAAACCGCTGCAAAAATCCAACATCGAAGCAATCGTCGAAATGCTCGATGCGATTGACGGTTAATTAGTGTCGCCTTTCGCTCCGCGAAAGTAGCGAATCCGCTGCTTTCGCGGAGCGAAAGGCGACTATAAAAAGTCGCACGTTCCTTAGTCGCTTGCAAGCGTAGGCCGTGTTGTGTTTCCCAATCGCTTTATGATTGATTGTGCCGACGGTCCTTGGTATCGCGTGAACAACAACTGAGGTAGCGGATCTCGCAGAGAGATTCGGCCGTGCGGTAATCAAAAGTCTCTGCGACTTTCGCTACTTCAAAGATCGTCACTTATTGATCACGCGATGCTGATACTCTCGCAGCTTAAAACTCTAGCAGTGCGATCATAAAGTGAACGACCAACACGTACAGCGTGCTCCATAGCACCGTCGCAGTGATCGCTTGACTAACATCGCTGGCGGAACGCTTGGGCGAAATGCCGCGGTAGTAACCGATGACGCCGCTGCCTACGCCGCATAGCAAGTTCTTTAGCATTACCCAACGGAATGCTTCCGAAGCAAGCAAGCCGTCTGATTCGCTGATGCGGGCATCGAAGTGCTGACGCCAAAAAAAGTCGCCGATCTCGGGGTGCGTTACCTTGAACGTCACCGCACTAATCCATCGGGCTGATTCAAACGCCAACCACTCCAACCATGGGACCGCGACCACCATCGCAGCCACAATCGGGATCAGCAAATAAAGTCGCGGCGCGATGCCAAAGGTTCGCATCGCATCGACGCTGCCGCTGTATCGTTTGACGCCGACATCCGCGGCAACCGCTGCACCGCACCTTGCCGCGATCAACACGGTTGCCAGCACCGGCACCAAGACGCGGTACAACGCGAACCCGATCGCGGATAACAGTTCGTCGATCAACAACGGTTGGGTGTAGACGCGAAACGGCAAGAATCGGAATGTAAAGTAAGTGGTCGTGAAGCCCGCGATCAGGCCCGCGATAATCAGGTAGATCGATGCCGAAATCCCGCCAACCAGTTTCAAGTAATGCAAGAAGAAACGTGTTGCCCATTTCCATGACGGGAAATTTGGACGAAGCGTCCAAGGCAACGTTACGCCGGCCAAAACAGCGTTCCCGCTTTGCGTCAAGAACGACTCCAGGCGTGCCATGGTTCGACGCGCTATCGCTGGCCTTCCCTGGGACTTGCTTGGGGTGGGCAGCGTCACGGCGGTAATGCGGCGTGGAACTTGTTGCCAACCCTGACGTTCAATTCGCTGCAATGACTTGGATTGCGAATCAAACAAAATCACTTCGTCCGCGATTCCCAACATCGTTTCGTAATCATGCGTGACGATCACGCTGGTGCGACCAAATTTACGATGGGTTTTGGCGATCAATGATGCGACTTGCCGACCAGTCGCTGCGTCCAGCCCCGAACTGGGTTCGTCGTAAAGCACCACATCAGGATTGGCTGCCAAGGTTCGTGCGATTGCCAATCGCTGCTTCTGGCCGCCGGACAAAAACGCAACCGGAGTCAACGCTGGAACTCCCAACTCCTCAAGCCACTGCAGCGACGTCAGCGATTCTGGTTCAGTGGTTGCGGTGTTTTTTCCCGCAGCGTGGTCGATCGCAAATTGAATGTTTTCAGCCGGCGTCAATTCGTCGAACAACGCGAACTGTTGGAACACGACACCGACGTTACCGCCACTGTTCGGGCTACCTTTTAATAGTCGCCTTTCGCTCCGCGATAGTGTGTCTTTTCCGCTACTTTCGCGAGACGAAAGGCGACTGTCAGATGTCTTCAGTCGAACATGCCCCGTCCAATGAATCGAAGAGTCCTGTTTGTCGATTAGCCCCGCGATCATCCGCAGCAGCACCGATTTGCCAACGCCGCTAGCACCGACGATCACGGTGATTTTACCCGCTGCGATCGAAACGTCCGTCGCCTGCAACAGCACCATGCTGTTGGTTTCGATCTGCAGGCCGTCCAGATGCAGGGTGGTGGAGCTTTCGGGCATCAAAGCGGTTCCGCCGAATCTGGATTGGCCAGGTACACAACCGGATAGGGCATCGATGCCTTACTTCGCCGGATCACGATCGGTGAATCTGCTGGTTGTCTGGTTTGGCGAGGTCGCGCGATCACAAAACGCCGATCCTTGCCTAGAATTTGTTGACGCAGCACCCGTGCAAAGTTCGCGTTGATTCCGGTTTCGGGTGTTCCAAACAATTCGTCGCCGATTTCACGCACCATGGGCTCCACCCGATCGCCGACTCGATCCAAAATCTGTTTTGCTTCATCGCTGGTCCAAACCGATTGCCAAACGTCACGAAGCGAATCGTTGTCGATCAGTGTTTCTCTTAGGATTGTCGCCAGCAATTGTTTTGCGGCTGGATCGCTGGACAGTTCAGAGGCAACGTTCCCCAATTCGGATCGCACACGCGAATTCCTGGCAATCCCTTGAACCGTTTTTTGAACCGTATCCACCAATTCGTCAGTGTGTGATTCCAACACCGGCAATGCTTCCTCCTGAACAAACCGATCCCACTCGTCTTGGACCAGATCTTGCTTTGGCAGCGGAGATTTGTCGTAGACCGCACGCCAACCAAACCGCCATAGCGAAGCACGATCCCAAAGCTCGCGGCCCATGTCTTCCACCACGGGTTGAGCGTGTTTGCGGACGATCGGCAGGATCTCTTCACGCGCAAGTGGAATTAATGTCTCACGAACAACTTCTTCGTTCCAGCGATTCGCCAAATCATCGATCTCGCCACGATGCCGAGCCGCTGATTCTTGAATAGCCAATTCGATCACCGGCATCGATTGCCGAAGGCTTGTTTTTAGCAGTGGCAAGATCGACTCGGCCATCTCTTCGCCATGCTGTTTCATCAACAGTGACACCTTGGCCGAAATTCGATCACGTTGCTGTGCCGGCAACATCGTTTGAATGACTTCATCGAGTCGCCCGCTTTGAAAATGTGAGCTGAAATCAAAACCACTTGCAGCCTGATCGTCATACCAAGCCAATGAAATCGACCCCGGTTCGGAACCCAATTTCTGAACCGAACCCACTTGAGTCCAATGGTCGAAAGAAGTCTGCAGAAAAACGGGATCACCGACTCGCAATCTTGAAGATTCATCCTTGATCTCGACGTTAACTGCGGGATCAAAGAGGGTTTGCACGGTCGTTTGTGCAAACTCAGCCAACGAAAGATCGGAACCGCGGGACAAACCAATCACCGCACCCACAGACGCGATCGCCCAGCCAGCGAGTCCCACGTAGAAGTTAGTCGATCGATTCATACGAACAGTTTATACAGAAACCTTTTTCGATGGTTTTGCTTTTGATGTCGCGACAGGCGAAAGACTCAACTCCACTGGGCAATGGTCTGAACCAAAGATGTCGCTGCGAATTGAGGCAGATTCGATTCGATTCCAGAACCGCCGGGCGACCCAAAAGTAATCCAGACGCCAGCCGATGTTCCGCTCGCGAGCGTTCATTCGGTAGGTCCACCAAGTGTAATTGTCCGGTCCATTGTCGAATTGACGAAACGAATCTAAGAAACCTGCTTTGGCGATTTGGTCCATGCCCGATCGCTCTTGCGGAGAAAAACCGGCGTTCTTTTGATTGGCTTTGGGGTTGGCGAGGTCGATTTCGTGGTGGGCGCAGTTGAGGTCGCCGCAGAAAATGACCGGCTTTCGTTTGTTGAGTTTCTTGACGTGGTTCAGGAAGTCGATGTCCCATTGTTGTCGGTATTCCAACCGAGCGAGGCCGCGTTGTGCATTGGGTGTGTAAACATTGACCAAGTGGAAGTCATCAAACGTGGCAGTGATCACACGGCCTTCCTTGTCATGTTCATCGATGCCGATCCCGAGTGCATGTTTGGCGATCGGTTGCCTGCTCCAGATCGATGTTCCGCTGTAGCCTTTCTTTTCTGCCCAATTCCAAATTCGTTCGTAACCAAGTTCATCAGCCCAACCCAAGTCCACCTGATGAGGTTCAGCCTTCGTTTCTTGAAGACACAACACATCCGGTGTTTCCGAAGTGACAAAGTCGCGTAAGCCTTTGTCCATCGAAGCGCGAATTCCGTTGACGTTCCAAGAGACCAGCTTCATCAGGAGTTGCTTTTTTGAGGAGTTACAATTTCGTTAAACCGCGCGCTCAACGGGCCGCGCACGTCTGGGATTCATCGTGACGCGCGGCCCGTTGGGCACGCGGTTTAACGATAGTGCTTGGCAACAATTCTTGGAATCGCTGACTAGCACTCTTCCTGGCTGCCGTGCAGGGCTCTTGGAATGTATCGGCCTGGTCCGTCGGTGGCGTAGTGCTCTGCGATCGCGTTGTCAAAATCCTCGCGAGTGCGGATTTTGATGAATGACGTTCGCACGTTTTCGTAGTCGGGATGGCACTGCGAATACTTGATGCAGAATTTACGCATCAACAATGGGGCTCGATCGACGGTGTAGGTTTGTTCGCTGAGATCAAAGTGCTCTCGCATCACGGCGACTTGCTGATGCAAGGTCGGTGGGTCGGGTAAGGCATCGCCGTTTGCCAATGCTCGGGCCTGATCGAAAATCCATGGATTGCCAATCGCACCGCGAGCCACCGTGACGCCGTCAACGCCGGTTTCGTCGATCATGCGAAGACAATCGGCCGCGTCAAACAAATCGCCGCTGCCAAGAATCTGCAAGCGATCCCCAACGTGCGATTTCACTTCGCCAAGGAACGCCCATCGACTGGGGCCGATGTATCGCTGCACGACGGTGCGACCGTGGACGGTTGCGGCTGATAAACCAGCATCGATGGCACCATCGAGGATTTGAAAAAAGTGGTCGCGAGATTCTTGCGTGTCATCGATGCCGCGCCGCATCTTGACGGTCACGGGAATGGCATCAGGAACAACGTCGCGGGTTCGGCGCAGGATCTCGATCGCGACCTCGGGTTGCGACAGGTGGAATCCGCCTCGGCATCGTCCCAGCACTTTTTTGACGGGGCATCCAAAGTTGACGTCGATGATGTCGAAACCCGCTTCGACCAACTTCAATGCGCCCGCTGAAAACTGTTCCGGCTCCGCACCCATCAACTGACCACCGACCGGCGGTTCGTCAGGATGAATGTCCAAGAAATGTTTCGTCTTTTGTTTTTTGGTAAGCGCCAGCAAAAACTGATCCAGCATGACTTCGCAAACGGTGTAGCTGGCACCACGACGCCGTGCGATCGTCCGCATGGGCAGGTCGCTGTAACCCGAAAGCGCCGCTTGTACGACCGGGAAGCCGATTTCGACGTTGCCGATGGTTAGTGGTTTGAGCCTGATTTGCGTCGTCATTGGTCGGGTAAAAGCAGTTTTCGAGGTAACGGAACAGTCAAAGCTTACTCGGTCATTCCACATTAAAAAAGGATCTCAGCAGGCTGCTTGCTGGTCGAAGCTCTGATCAAGAATGCCATCTCAGCGTCCGGCCACAACGGCGAACCCAAGAGCTCGATCTTGACCCTCAAGGGTGCAGGCACGCTCATCGGCAGACGTTTTTTTGTAGGCCGTAGCGAGCCATAGCGAGTTACGGCAATTCGCGCACCGCCGTAACTCGCTATGGCTCGCTACGGCCTACTTTCAGGGGTCGTGTGACAAGTTGACAACGACACATTTTCATCAGCCCACCCTGACCCGCCACCCCTGACCCGGCACCCTGTACATTTCTCTCTTTCCGTGAAACACCACTTTCGCTAAAGTCCGCTAATCGACTCGCTGGACTTGCGAGTTTTACGAGACTTTTATGAGCTTTTTCGCGTTCCAGTTCCCGCGGCAATCCTTTGCCACTGGCGGCGAGAATTTTCAAAAAAAGATTTACCGGAACGGACTCACGCAGGCGATGGAATCGTTTGCACTGGCCAGGGAGGAGCCAAGCTATGCTGCTGGATCGAATCGATATTGACGCACACGGACCGCTTAACACTGTTGAGCTGGGACCATTTTCAGAACACTTGAACGTCGTTTGTGGCCCCGAAGGTTCGGGGAAGACCGCCATTGTGCGGTTTGTTCGCGATTCGCTGGTCGACCGCGACTATCCGCTGGGCATGATGAGTTCGTCCAGCGGGCGAATCGTGTGGGCCGATCGCAACGGCATCGTGCATTGTCGCCGTGAAAAAGACGGCACCGCAAAGGGCCGTCGCACGATCGAAATTGAATCACGCGGCCATACCTCTGTGTACAGCGATTCGGTGTACGGCGATTCGTTTGGCTCGGGTGACGTCACTCGCTCATCAACCGGCGGCCCATCGACCGATTGGGTCAATCAATACACCGGCAATGGTCACTACCATGCCGCAGCCCAGCGATCGATTCAGTTGCCTGAATCAATCGTTGATGGTGTCATCACTGACACCGCCGTAACAAGTGTCCAACGTGTCGTTTCCGCATGCGTCCGCAGCGGTCTCGATTCGCATGAAACTTACAGCAAGCTGCCACTGTCAGCGAACGGCAGTGAGAATTATCGCAGTGAGCATCATCGCAGTGAGAATTATAGCAGCGAAGATTATCGCAGCGGAGATTATCGTTACGACGACCAACGAGTTCTCCGTGCTGAACTGGCGAGCATTGAATCCGAACTGTCGCGTCTCGGGGGCATTGATCAGGTTTCGAGCCAGCTTGAATCATCGACTCGGCGTGAAGCGTTGATCCGGCGTCGTGACGAATTGTTGGCGTTGGCGAATCATCGCCCTTACGCAAATCATGCCGCACTGGATCATGGCTATGACTCAACCTACGTTAGTCAGCAACTGGCTAGCCTTCACGATCAAACTCGTGAACTTCGATTCCGCCGCAGTGAATTAGCTCGCTGGATCGAAAACATTGATCGCCAAATTGCAAGCCTTATGCATCACCGCGGTACCTATGGTTCTGATGTGTACGGTGCGACTGGCGTTTACAGTTCATATCAAGATGGACGTGGCCTTTACAACGAACAGCTTCGCCGCCAACTAGATGATCTTGATGCTCAAATGATCAAGTGGCAACACGCGTTGTTGGAAGTTCGCGGAGTCCGTGAATCAATCACTGCGTCGGCTGGCACGTTCAATTCGTCCCGTTACGATTCGATGGATTACCAAGACCTACACCGAGCCCGGTACAACGGTTTCTTGGACGCAGCGGATCATTATGACGTTCGACATCCTTGGGATGCCTCGGCTTGGTATCGTCAAGACGATCGGCCTTATCAGTACATTGACGAACTAGACGCCCGCTTTGAATCGGCTTTGCGTCACGTTGACGAATTGCTTCATCGCTATTCCGCTGCTGATCAGGTAGCGACTCCGTGGTACCACGCGACCGATCCTGTGACGGCTAACGTTGCGGCAAGCAGCATCGGCGACCGATCGCTTTGCCACATGCTCCGATCGATTCGACATGACCTGCAATCCATGTCGGGCACGATGCCATGGCATCGTCGTGATCCTGTTTCGGCTCCGATTCCTGCATCGGGTTCATGGCACCAATCGATTTCGGCGCGCCACGAAGATCTGTTGGCCAGCGAACGTTGGTTGGCTGCATCAATCGAAGGCATCAGCCGTCATCGGGACGAATTGTTACGTCGTCATACCGTCGCTCCGAATCCTGCCGCGACTCATTCTGAATACCGAACCGGCGCAGACCTGGCGGCATTGCAATCGGAACGAATCGCACGCGTGACCGAACTGCAAAACGTCAGCACATCGCTTGACTCGACACTTCGTCAGGCATTCGAGCTGCGACGATCGATTCGTGCGTTGCCAGTGTTGGATAACGCTTTCAATCACAACAGCACGCTGGATCCAACAATCCGTGGCTACACTTCGTCATGGGCAGACCATGATGCGATTCGAGCAGAGCTTCATCAGATTGATCAGCGTTTGTCTTCATGGTCAAGAATCGGATGGTTGCAAAACCGTCGCAACGAAATTCGCCGTCAACTGCAAACCACACGACGACCTGTCGCTACGGGGTCGCCGCTTTCGGATCTGGCCAGCACTTGGTTGGTACGACTTTCCGGTGGCCGACTAACGCGGGTCAGTTGGGATTCAGCCGCTCGCGTTGTAACGATCGCGTCGCGTGATGGCGGTCACCGTCAAGAAGATCATTGCAGCGGAGCCGACCGAGCGATTTCGGTACTGGCTGTGCGAATGGCCGCGGGCGAATTGTTGCATCGCATCGGTCGCCCTGTGCCGTTGGTGCTGGAAACGCATCGCGAACTGCTTAACCAAGCGCAACCATTGCAAACACCGACTTACTCGGACGCTGGTTTCTATTCGGAACGCGGGTACTACGAAAACGGCGATCTAGGCCGGAACAATCACCCCATCGCTGCGGCGCTTCACGATTACGCAAAGGGTGGTCGTCAAGTCGTCATGTTGACCAGTGATCGTCGTTTGGCAGACCAGTTGGGACGCGTCGGTGCTCGTCAGTACGAAGTGTTTACGAATCGGACCGAGCACGCTCATCGACCGATTTGGCGGCCTAACTATTCGCCAGAGAAATACGTTGGCCCTCACCCGCATACCAGCGGGCGATCATCGCTAAATGGAATCGATGACATCAATCGCGATTTCGATATGGCTTGGCGAGAAGCTTACGGATTCTACGACAATCATTCGCATCACGGCGGAAGCCCTGTCGCCCGAACCGATTGGGCGACCGACGGAACCGACTATCGCGATGGTTTCTACTTTTCGGATAGTTACACCACCGCCGGGGATAGCTCGTCAGATCAATCATTTCACAATCGGGAGGGCGGCTCCTTTCGTAGGGAGCCTTCGTTTCGTGACCAGCAGTCTGGAGTTCGTCCAGAAGCATTATCACGGTCAGCAGCTACCGCCGTTTCAGCGACCGCTGTTTCAGCGAACTCCATTTCAGCTACCAAGGCACCCGTCAGCCCGTTTTTCTTGACCGTCGATAGCCCGATCGATCAAGCTCCGTCGATTGACGCGGTCGCAGCGGCCCGACTTCGTGGGCTTAGCATCACGCACATCACTCACCTGATGCAACAAGACAGCAACAGGCTTGCTGATTCGTTGGGTCTAGCCGATGTCGATGCTCGCACGATTCGCCGTTGGCAATCAGAATGTCGGCTGGCATGCCGCGTTCCTCACCTCCGCGGCTTTGACGCTCGTGTTTTGGTCGGGTGCGGAATCCAAACCCCCAGCGAACTTGCTTCGATTCATCCCGTGGAATTGCTGCAGCGAGTCGAATCGTTTTTAGCGACCAATCGCGGACAGCAGTTATTGCTTAGCGGAAGCAGTCACGAACTGTCGCGACTGACAAGCTGGATCGCGACCGCCAACTCGACTCATGGCGAGTATTCGTTCGATAGCGATCGCTACGAATACGATCAAGACGGCCGACGCATTCGACGAAGCGGCGACCGAACGCGTTTGCGAGACAACGATCGAGATTTTGAAGGACGAACTCGACGACGTGTTGCTGGAACTTCGGGATCGGAAGGCTTTGGCGATCGTAGCCGACGATCTTCCAAGAGCCGTAGTCGTTCTAGCAGTCGTCGTGACCGCGAATATCGCGATCGCGACCCTGGTCAGTCTCGTCGATATGGAATCAGGACCGCCGACGATGAAAATCGTGACGACGAAAATCGTGATGGCGTTGTTGATGGGCATGTCGCCGATCGCAATGGCGATTATGCCCGTCGCAGTCGTTCGGGCGGTGCCAATGGCTCCGGTTCAGGACGTGGTTTTGGCTCGGGCTCAGGCTCGGGATCAGGACGCGGACGCGGAAACGGATCACGCAGTGGCAGTGGTAGTGGATCGGGCAGTGGATCGGGCAGCGGACGCTCACGCCGATCTTCATCGCGTTCCAATGGCCGCGATCGCAACGTCGTCAGCTATCGCAATCGCGAAAATTCAAGCCGCGAATACGCCGATCGCGAACCTCGTGAACGACGTGAATACGTTCGCACCGAACGGGAACCTCGCGCCGAACGTGAACCGCGCGCCGAACGTGAACCGCGCGCCGAACGCGAACCGCGTGAAAGCCAGAGCGGCGAACGTGAACTGCGTTTCTATCTGCAACGCGACAGCCCCGTCGTTGACGCTCCGTCGATCGGTTCACGAATGGCCGCTCGTCTGGAAGCGATTGGGATTCACACCGTCAACGATTTGTTGATCGCCGATCCAGAAACAGTCGCCGAAGAATTGAACCACCGTCGAATCGATGCTGAAACGGTGCTGCAATGGCAACAACAGGCAACGTTCGTTTGCCGCGTTCCAATGCTACGCGGACACGACGCCCAGCTTTTGGTGGCCGCAGAAATTACGTCCGCCGAAGAGTTGGCCGTCCAAGATGCTGGAGACCTGTTTGCACTGATCGATCCGATCGCCCGCAGCAGCGAAGGCAAGCGAATCGTTCGCGGTGGCAAACTGCCCGACATGGAAGAAATTGTCGAGTGGATCAGCTACTCGCAGCACCACCGAGCTCTCAAAGCCGCTTAAACGATTGCAGCTTAAACAAATTCGGTACGCTACAATGCAACCCGGTCGCAGATGATGATCTGCGGCCGGGTTCTTTTTTTTTGACTCATGATTGAAACGGGTGATAACGATGGATGCAATGGACATACTTGGGGCGTTGTTGGGAAAGAAGTCTGGTTCCGGCGGCATCGGCGGCAAAATTTTGAAAGACATGATGGGGGGTGGTCAGCGACGGCAAGCCCCCCCAACACGACAACCCAGTGGTCCGCAGCTTGGTCGATCAAAGACCTCGGGCCGTCCGCAATCGATTGGCGAAGCTGCCCATTCTTTGGAAGAACTGCTAGGCGTCAGCAACGATCATCACCAACACAATCGCCGCACGCGATCTTCGCAACCTGCACCTAGCGATCCTGCGCCGTCTAACCCCTCGCCGTCTAACCCAGCGCCGAGGCCGCAGTGGACTCCGCCGGAAAAAGAGCAGCTTGATGAGCAAGCGAAGGTATTGATCCGAGCGATGGTCAGTGCGGCAAAGTCCGACGGCCAGATCACTCAAGAAGAACAAGACGCGATCGTCAAACAATTGGATCACGTTAGCGAAGAAGAGATCCAGTTTTTGCGTCAAGAATTCGCCAAGCCAGTGGACGTTCGCGAACTGGCCTGGGCAATCCCGCAGGGCATGGAGGAACAGGCGTACCAGATTTCCTTGATCGCCATTGACTTAGACGATCAAAAAGAAGCCAACTATCTCGCCGACCTCGCCCACGGCTTGCGCCTACCGCCAGCCCGTTGTAACCAAATCCACGAGCGCCTCGGTGCCCCGGTGATTTTTAAAGCTTAATCATTTGAAATAGGCTGGCATCTAAGGAATTCCCTTGGTGGCGAAGCTATGCAGGCTTCTATCGGATTGGATGACATGATTCTCATTGAACAGACCTACCAGCCACCAGTATCGTAGGGCCCTTCTCGCAAAAGCCGTTTGTACGGTCTTTTTCATTTAACAAGGATTACGAATGCTTACTCCCAATTACAACGCCGTGATTCGCCAAGACGGTGAATGGTGGATCGGTTGGATCGAGGAGGTTCCCGGCGTCAATTCGCAGGGTGCGACCCGAGCTGAATTGTTGGACAATCTCCGCGAGGCCCTTTCCGAAGCGATCGAAATGAATCGCCAAGACGCTCGAAAGGCTGCTGGCGCGACCTATGAAGAAGTGGCGATTCAGCCGTGAAACGCCGAGACCTGCTCAACTTCCTGAGGAAATTCAACGCTTCAAATCCTCACGCGTTTTCGCTGAGGAAATTTGCGATCGCATCGACGAAATGTGGTAAGTCCAATGGGCCTCGGCTGGTGATCAGGTTGTCGTCGATGACTACCGGTGCATCGACCAGTTTTACGCCGGCGTTCTCTAAGTCGACCAACATCAGCGGCCAACTGGTGGCTTTCTTGCCGGCAACGACTCCGGCAGAAATCAACACTTGTGGGCCGTGGCAGATCGCACTGACTAGTTTTCCGTCTTGCTGCATTGTCTGGATAAACTTGATCACGCGTGGGTCTCCGCGTAACAGATCAGGATTCCATGCTCCGCCAGGAATGATCACTGCGTCGTAGTTGGACGGATCGGCGTCGTTGATCCAAACATCGACCGGGTGCCAGCCCGCGGGTTCGATGAATCGAATCGTCATAATGTGCGATTGACGCAGGGCAGGCATGACAATCCCCAGCGACCCGATGTCGGATGATTCGGGGGCAACGACTTCGACGACCGCTCCCATTTCGCGAAGCTTCCGCAGTGGGATCGTTAACTCGATCTCCTCGACACCATCAGTCGAAACGATTGCGATTCTTTTGCCCTGCAGTAAGTTTTGATTCTCGTCGCGTTGCAAGAACGCAAGCAGATCACGATTAGCGTCATCCGGGTAACTCAGCAATAAATCTGTATTGAGCGACGGCACCAATGGTGTGGCTGCAGTTGATTGGGCGAGAGCGATTGCGTCTTGTGATTCGTTTTGCCGACTCATGGTTTTTCTAGGAGGTTTGGTTTTTCTGGGAGAGTTGGGTGATAAAGAAATGTTGTTGGTGATCAATCTACATCGGATGCAAATTCGACGCATCTTATTGCGGTTCACCATTGGTTGCCGATTCTTCGGCGATTTACACACAGCCTACAAGACGCGTTGATCGATTGGGCCCGCAAATTCGTACCAAAAACGGTGACGACGGCGTTATGTGAAACAGAATCAGTTAAACTGCTAGACCCCGTGATGCTCTTTCTGACTCACTTTCCCACCGAGGTATCAATGTCCCAATCCCAATCGAAGTCCCAACCGTTATCCCAACGCAGGCAATTCTTGAAGACAACCGCGGTGGTGGGTGCTGGTTTGTCCACGCCGTATTTCTTTTCGACACAGCGCACGTTGGCGGATGAAATCAAAAAGGACAAGATGGCGATTGGAGTGATCGGGGCTGGTGGAATGGCGACCGGAAATATCAGGTCGGCACAGGAGTGGTTGAACGTTGTCGCGGTCTGCGATGCTGATGCGAAACACGCTGAACAATTTAACCATAGGTTCGCAGATGGCAAAGCGGATGTTCAGACTGACTATCGAGCGATGCTTGACGACGATGCGATCAAGATCATTCACATTGGCACACCTGATCATTGGCATACCAAACCGCTGATCGAAGCGATGTATGCGGGCAAAGATGTGTACTGTGAAAAACCGCTGACATTGACGATTGATGAAGGCAAACAGATTCGGGCCGCCCAAAAAGAGACCGGGCGAATTGTCCAGGTCGGAACGCAGCAACGCAGTCAATACAATTTGTTTGTCAAGGCGATGGCGATCGTTAACGAAGGACGACTCGGGAAGATTAAACGTATCCAGGCGGCCATCGGTGGTTCGGGCCCATCGGGGCCGATTCCTGTTGTCGCTGTTCCCAGCGAACTCGATTGGGATCGCTGGCTCGGTCCCGCACCGATGGCTCCTTACCGATTTAAGCCGCCGATTAACGGCAAAGGACGCCCAAAAACGAATGGGCACTATGAATTTCGATGGTGGTACCAATACAGCGGCGGCAGGCTGACCGACTGGGGTGCTCATCACGTTGATATCAGCAATTGGGCTCTCAAATTAAATGGCCAGACCGAGGGGCCGATGTCGATCAGTGGCAAGGCTAATCACCCCGTTGAATTTGACGAACTGGGCAATCCAAAACAAGACGATCGCTACAACACCGCGAACTCGTTTTTGTTCACATTACAGTATCCCGGTGGCACCGAAATGGTCATCCGCAATGACACGGATAACGGCGTGTTGATTGAAGGTGATAAGGGCCGCATCTTTGTGAACCGAAAAAAACTTGTGGGTGCGCCAGTGGAACAATTGGTCGACAACCCGTTGCCCGAAGACGCGATCAGCAAGGTCTACAAAGGGTTACCGATTCAATTTGATGCAAGAAAAGCGCATTGGGCAAACTTCCTGCACTGCGTTCGCGAACAGGTCGAGCCGATTTCGGATGTGCATTCACACATGGAAGGTTTGAACCTGTGTCACCTAGCCGGAATTAGCGGGCGGCTGGGACGCGACTTGAAATGGGACGCCGAAAACGAGTCGATTGTCGGTGACGAACAAGCCAATCGCATGTTGGCTCGTCCGTATCGCGAAGGATACGAAATCGAAGTGCCTGTAACCGTTTCGTAGTCCCTCGCGATAGCCCATACCAAGCCAATGGAATTGACTGAACTTCCGGTCGCCGAAGTTCTGCCAGAAATCGTTGCTGCCTTGGCAGACGATCAGGCGGTGGTGCTGCGTGCCCCGCCCGGTGCAGGCAAAACGACCGCAGTGCCGCCAGCGATTCTTCGTTCAGGTTTGGTCGCAGGCAAAACGCTGCTGATCCAACCCAGGCGTTTGGCCGCGCGGAGTGCCGCGTCAAGGCTTGCGCATCTTGTCGGGGCAAAGCTTGGCGATGCGGTTGGCTATCAAGTTCGATTCGACAATCGCACCAGTAAGAACACTTCGCTGATCGCAATGACAACGGGAATCCTGCTGCGGCGATTGCAAACTGATCCACTGCTGGAAGATGTGGGCTGCGTGATCTTGGATGAATTCCACGAACGCAGCGTCGATCTGGATTTGGCACTCGGGATGCTGATGCGAATCCGCGGTTCGTTGCGGCCCGAGCTAAAGTTGGTCGTCATGTCAGCGACGCTGGACCCTGTGCCGATCGTGGATTTTCTAAGTGATTCTGGTGGCGGTGCGGTCGCCATTGAAAGTGAAGGCCGAAGTTTTCCAGTGGAAATCAGCTACGCCGATACGATCTCGCGTGAGCGAATTGAAACGCAGGTTCTGCAAGCGACTCGGCACGCGATGACGCAAACTGATGGGGATGTGTTGGTGTTCTTGCCCGGAGTTGGCGAAATTCGTCGCTGCCAAACGGCGCTGTTGGATTCGTTTGGCGAGATTGCCGATTCTGACTCGCCCGAAATTCATTTGCTGTATGGCGATCTTCCAGCAGACAAACAAGATGCAGTCCTGTCGCCCTCGCCACGCCGAAAGATCGTCCTGTCGACCAACGTCGCAGAAACGTCGATTACCATTGACGGCGTGACCGCGGTTGTCGATAGCGGACAAGCCCGCGTGATGCTGTTTGACCAGAACCTTGGGCTGCCCAAGTTGCAAATGCAGCCGATCTCGAAAGCGTCCGCGGATCAACGTGCCGGCCGCGCGGGTCGAACTGCGCCGGGGATCGCGTATCGGCTGTGGCCAAAACCAACGCACCAAAGTCGTCCCGATCGCGACACGGCGGAGATTGAACGATGCGATTTTTCTGGTCCGATGCTGATGCTGAACGCCTGGGGAGAACGCGACCCAACCGATTTCCCTTGGCTGACCCCGCCGCCACAACATGCCATCGTCAATGCACAAAAACTTCTCTTTGGGTTAGACGCGATCGATGTCGAGGGGAAGCTGACGGATCTTGGACAGCAGATGTTGGCGTTGCCGTTGCCGCCAAGGTTGGCACGTTTCATGATCGCCGCCTGCCGGATCGGTGATGCGCGCGACGCGTCGATTGCAGCCGCGATGCTGACCGAGCGAGATCCCTTCCGCGGGTCAACGCTTTCCTTCGGGGAACGAATCGAAACGTTGAAAGATTTTGAAGTTGGACGAACCAGGTTGGAGCATGGTTTTGCGGCTAAGAACGTTTTGCGAGTCGCCAAGCAAATACGAAAACAATTGCCTGATGATTTGGCGACTTCGGCAACCTCGACGCGCGATGATGTTGATGGATTGCAGAAAGCACTTCTAGCGGCGTATCCAGATCGACTCGCCAAACGTCGCGACCATGATCCAAGTACAGGCGTGATGGTGGGCGGACGCGGCGTAAAGTTTGACAGAACGATTGCCAGCGGCGATCAGGATTTGTTGCTGTGCTTGGATGTTGACTCGGCCGGCATCGAAGCCAAGGTGCGAATGGCGGTTGCGATTGACGAAACTTGGTTGCCGGCGGAGTCTGTCGCGACGACGGACGAGCCGATCTTTGACGATGGGCTGCAAGCCGTGGTGGCACGACGGCGGCGCAGGTTCGCTGATCTGCTGCTTTCTGAATCGCCGATCAAATGTATCCCGAGCGATGATGTTGCCACGATTCTAGCGACCGCTGCTCGGCCCGAAATTGATCGCATTTTGGCGGGCGTGTCCAAGGATCTGACTCGATGGATTGATCGAGTTGCCTTTATCAATCAGACGATGCCTGAATTGGAATTGCCGATCATCGACGCGAGCGTGATTGATGAGGTGCTTTTAACTCTTTGCCAAAGTCGCACCAAGCTCGCTCAATTGAATCAAGCACCGTGGTTGGATCATTTGCGAGGACGGTTCAGCTATCAGCAAAGCCAACTGATCGACCAGCACGCACCCGCACGGTTTTCCTTACCCAGCGGAAATTCGACTGCTGTGATTTACGAGGACGGCAAGCCGCGAATGGAGGTTCGTATCCAAGAGCTGTTCGGTTTGCAGGTGACACCGCGTGTCGCCGGTGGACGGGTTCCAATCACGCTGCATTTGCTTGGCCCGAATTATCGGCCGCAGCAAATTACCGATGATCTCGAGAACTTTTGGGCAGAAACCTATACACATGTTCGCAAGGAACTGCGTGGCCGTTACCCCAAACATCATTGGCCCGAGAATCCGGCAACCGCCACTGCGACGCCCAAGGGGCTGAAGCCACGCCCCAATTAGGTCCAGGTTTTTCTGGTAGGTGCGGGCTTATCTGGCAGGGGGATCTTTTTGTTCGCTCAGAGTGATTATTCTGTCGCTTGACCTGACATCCATGAATTGCCAACCGAAACCAAAATGATAGACGCAAAGAGCTTCTGCTTACGAACTTGCTTGACTTACTGCTTCTGGGGCCTCTTGCTGGGAACTTTTCTTTCGGGAACTTTTCCGGGAACCGTGCAAGGCCAGCAGTCCACGACGACGTCACCGATCGTTGGAATCAGAACGAGCGACGCATCGCCGGTGCTCTTGCACGGCGGAACCGTCGTTACAGACCCAGGTTCTGCACCGGAGGAAAAGGATGTTCTGATTCGTGGTAACACGATTGTGAGCGTTGGCGAAGATATCGAAGCACTCGCTGGTACGCAGCGCATTGATGTCAGCGGCAAACGCATTTACGCAGGTTTGATTGATGCGATGCGTGAAGTCAGCATCAAACCCAGTCAGTCCGATCGCTTGGGCGACGCGTCGGGTTCAGGTTATTGGAATAAGAACATCACTCCCAATATCCGAGCGGCTGACGTCGCCAGTCAACCAGATTCGGACCTGGACAAACTTCGCAGCCAAGGTTTCACGGTTCAGTTGTTGGCACCCAGCGGCGGGATCGTCAAGGGAGCCAGT
The DNA here is from genome assembly GCF_001642955.1 of Rubripirellula obstinata. Taxonomy (GTDB): domain Bacteria; phylum Planctomycetota; class Planctomycetia; order Pirellulales; family Pirellulaceae; genus Rubripirellula; species Rubripirellula obstinata. The sequence goes on from NZ_LWSK01000005.1 coordinate 29,189, forward strand.
TGTGCCGTGCTGATGGTCGATCCAAAGCACTCGCAACGACTACTGAAAGAGAACGTTTTTCAGCATGTCACAATCACGGTTCCGCGTGGCAAGCGACGTGACGACTATCCCAATTCGCCGATGGGAGCGACCGCGCTGTTGAGGCAGACGTTTTCTGATGCAGCTTGGTACCGCGATGCCCAGCGTGCTCGAAAACTATATCCTGCTTTGCCGCGACCGGAACTGAATCTGTCGCTTGCTCAAATCGGCCAGATAATGGAATCGGGCACGTTTGTGTTTGATGCAGCAAACGAACGAATGGCTCAGAGATCGATCGACATCGCAGAGGAGTTTTCGCTGTCGATGGTTTTGCGAGGCAGTGGTCGCGAGTATCGCGAGCTGGATCAGATTGCTGCCACGGGGAAAGTCGTTTTGTTGCCGGTTGATTTCCCCAAGGCTCCCGACACAAAGACTGCCCAGTCGATTCGCGAAACTTCGCTAGTGGATTGGATGCACTGGCATTTCGCACCCGAAAATCCTGGGCGGCTAGAAAAAGCGAATGTCTCGTTTTGCTTGACATCAGACACGTTGGATGATCCGGGCAAGCTGTTGTCGAACGTGCGAAAGGCGGTCGATCGGGGGTTGAGTGCTGAAGCTGCCTTGGCTGCGTTGACCGAGACGCCGGCAAAGGTGCTTGGTATTGAACGGTTTGCTGGACGCGTCGAGGCCGGCATGCTGGCCAGTTTGGTGATCACCGATGGCGATCTGTTCGATGATAAAACAAAAGTTCAGGAGACATGGGTCGCGGGCGAGCGTTTCGTTATTGAAAAGAACAATGATCAAGAACAAGATCGACTCGTCGGTAGCTGGAAATTAGAAGTGCCAATTCAGGGCATGACAAAGACGATGAAGTTGGTCATTGAGAAAAAGAAGAAGTCGCTGTCCGGGAAGATTGCTCTGATGGGCGAAGAAGAGCCTGAGTCAACTGAAGAGGCTGAGCCAACTGAAGAAGACGTCAAGGAAAGCGACGAGCCGAAAGAGGAAACGAAGGAAGTCACGGTCGCGTTGAAAGATTTGATTCGGCAGCGTGAGCGGATGACCGCGTCGATTCGGATGGATGAACTCGATAACGAACTCCCAACTGGCAGCTATCAGTTGACGATTTTGACGGTGGGTTCCGATGACGAGGGTGCCGTGGAACCTGCGATCTTCGCTTCTGTAACCTGTCCCGATGGATCGAACGAAAAAATAACGCTTGAGCGAATTGTTGAAGAAGAGAGTGCTGAGTCTGAAGCTGAGATTCCAAAGAAGGACCAAGACGAAGATGAAGACGAAAAAAGTTCGCTCGCGTTAAGCAGTGATGAAGAGATTGATTTGGTTTTTCCGCTGGGGGCTTATGGGCTGGCGAAGAAAGCCGAGCAGCGTGAATCGGTTCTCTTTCGAGGTGCCACGGTTTGGACATCTGGCCCGGATGGGAAAATTGCGAACTGCGATGTCTTGGTCAAGCGAGGGAAGATCGTTGCCGTTGGTGTGGATTTAGAAACCGGTGATTCATGCGAGATCATCGATTGCCGTGGCAAGCACATCACGGCGGGGTTGATCGATTGTCACTCGCATGCCGCGACTGATGGCGGGATCAATGAATCGGGCCAATCGGTGACGGCTGAAGTTCGCATCGGCGACTTCATCGACAATTCAGATATTTCAATCTACCGACAATTGGCCGGCGGGGTGACGACCGTCAACATCCTGCACGGTTCCGCAAATCCGATCGGCGGGCAAAACCAGGTGGTTAAATTCCGTTGGGGCGAGTCGATGGATGCGATGAAGTTTGCCGATGCACCGCCGGGCATCAAGTTTGCGCTCGGCGAGAATGTCAAACGCATGCGAGGCAAATACCCGGATACGCGAATGGGTGTTGAACAGTTGTTGCGAGACCAGTTTCTTGCGGCGAGGCAATACGAAGCCGATCGCCGAGCTTGGGAAGGCGGCGATCGCAGCGGTTTGCCACCACGGCGTGATCTACAACTCGACGCGATCGTCGAAATCCAAAATGGCGAGCGTTGGATTCATTGCCATAGTTATCGACAGGACGAGATCACCGCGACGCTGGATGTCTTGGATGAATTCCACATTCAAATTGGAACGCTGCAACACATTTTGGAAGGCTATAAAGTTGCCGATCGTATGGCCAAGCATGGTGCGATGGCTTCGTCGTTCGCGGATTGGTGGGCGTACAAGTACGAAGTGTTTGACGCAATTCCTTACAACGGTGTGCTGATGCATGACGCCGGTGTGGTGGTTTCGTTCAATAGCGATGATCCGGAACTGGCCAGGCACCTCAACACCGAAGCTGCCAAGGCGGTTAAGTACGGTGGCGTTGATGAACTGGAAGCGTTGAAGTTCGTAACACTCAATCCAGCCAAACAGCTTCGTATCGACGATCGAGTCGGTTCGATCGAAGTCGGCAAGGACGCGGATTTGGTCGTCTGGAGTGGTCGCCCGCTGTCCACGACATCGCGGTGCGAGCAAACTTGGATCGACGGGAAAATGTATTTCTCGATCGATTCAGATAGGGAACTGCGAAAGCGTGACCAGAAGTGGCGAGCACGCTTGATTCAACTGGCTGCAGACGTGAAGAAAACGACTATTTCAGATGACGAGAAAGCCAAAAGAAAAGATAAAGTGCCGGAGGAAAAACGTTGGCTTCGGTATGACGAATTCTGTAACGCCGGTGGGCAAGGAATGGAGGTGCAACAATGAATCGCTTAATTTGTTTCCTTGTTTTATTGCTGGTGATTTCTGGCAAGACAATTGCTCACGATCAAATCCCTGGCAGCTCTCAATCGGGCCCGATTTTAATCCAGAACGCAACCATTTATCCCGTTGACGATGCGGTCATCGCGAATGGTTCGATTCTGTTTGATAACGGACGAATTGTGGCATTGGGTCAGGATATCGCCGTGCCAGAGGACACCAGAGTGATCGAAGGAACCGGCAAACATGTCTATCCAGGGCTGATTGAATCGATGACGGATTTGGGGCTTCGTGAAGTGGCGGCCGTCGAGGTGACTGTTGACCGAACGGAGACCGGTGATCTGAATCCGAACGTCCGGTCATGGGTCGCCGTGAATCCAGACAGTGAACTGATTCCGGTTGCGCGAGCCGGTGGAGTGTTGCTCGCACACGTGTCGCCCGGTGGCCCGTGGATCCGAGGACAAACGTCGGTGATGCAATTGGATGGTTGGACCGCAAAGGAGATGAATCTGAAAGCGCCCGCTGGCATGTCCGTCAATTGGAACTGGATGATGCCAAGCGACAAGGATGCGAAAAAACAAGCCAGCAAACGCAACGAGAAACTGGCGGAACTAGATGAACTTTTCGATCGTGTCCGTCGTTACGGTGATGCCAAAGCGGCTTCGCCAAAACAGGTGACGAGTGATGTGCGGCTGGAAGCGATGCTGCCGGTCATTCGTGGTCAGCAACCGATGTTTGTCGCAGCGAATCGCCGCGCCGCGATTGAATCAGCGGTGGCTTACTCAGTGAAAAACGATTTGCGTTTGGTGATCTACGGTGGTTACGACGCGGCCGAGTGCGCGGATCTTTTGCGCGAGTACAAAATCCCCGTGATCGTTTCGGCGACCTACCGATTGCCGATGTATCGCCACGATGCGTACGACGCCGCTTACACGCTTCCGAATCGGTTGAAGGAAGCGGGAGTGCAGTTTTCGATCGCTGGCGAGGGGCCCGGTTATCCCGGCGGTTCTTCCAACACGCGAAATTTGCCTTATCATGCCGCGTGCGCCGTGGCGTACGGATTGCCACGCGAAGACGCGATTCGTGCGGTGACATTGTCGGCTGCGGAAATCCTTGGCATTGATGACCGAGTTGGATCGATCTCGATCGGGAAGGACGCGAGCCTGATCGTTTGTGACGGAGACATTCTGGAAACCGAGACCAACGTGGAGCTGGCGTTTCTGCAAGGCCGCGAAGTCGATTTGACGAGTCGGCATACGATGTTGTTTAAAAAGTATCAGCAAAAGTATCGGCAAAAGCCCAAAGGCGATTGATCCCTTGAACCAAAACGCGATCGCAGTGGACGTGCTGGTTCGGGCCTCGAACTTGACTCGCCGAGTCGGCGAAACCACGCTGCTTGACGATGTCTCGATTGTGATCCGATCGGGACAGGGCTGGGGGCTGACGGGAAAGAGCGGCAGTGGGAAATCAAGTCTGCTGCGAGCGGTTGCGATGCTGGATCCGATCGACGCGGGCAGCGTTGAAGGTTTCGGAGCAATGATTCACAGCGAAGCTGTTCCGGCTTACCGTCGCAAGGTTGCTTATGTTGGCCAGCGTCCGTCGATGGTGGCTGGCAGCGTGGAAGAAAACCTTCGTTTGCCGTTCGAGCTGAGGGGCTACTCGCAAACGTTTAATCGCGACGCTGCGGTTGGCTTGTTGGAATCGCTTGGTCGATCGGCAGCTTTGCTGGACCAGGATGCGAGTCGGTTGAGTGGCGGCGAGCAGCAATCGGTGTCTCTGACGCGAACGCTATTGGCCGAGCCGCAGGTGCTGTTGCTGGACGAACCCACCGCGTCGCTCGATCCTGCAGCGACTGAACTTGTCGAACGAGTTCTGCTGGATTGGAAGGATGCTGACGGATCGCGTGCATGGATCTGGACCAGCCATGACGCGGATCAAATTGATCGAGTTTCAGATCAGGTCATTCGAATGCAAGCGGGAAGGTTGATCGATGGATGATTTGATGCTGAGCCCTTGGGAGGTGTCGGTTGCTGCCCTGTTGCTGGTCGTCAACGTGGTTGTGTCGTGGTGGCTGCGGCTTGGGTTGGGCAGACAAATTGTGTTGAGTGCTGTGCGAATGGTTGCGCAGCTTTCGTTGTTGGGATTAGTGCTGAAGCAGATCTTTGCACTGGCCAGTTTTCCGCCGGTGATGTTGTTGGCGGCCGCGATGACGATCATCGCTGGTTTGTCGTCAATCAGTCGCGTTGAAAACCGTTATCCATCGATTCACCTGACGGCGATCATTTCTGTTTGGGCCAGCAGTTGGCTCGTCACTGCGGTGATGATCACGGCAATCGTTCGGCCAACACCCTGGTACGCTCCGCAGATTGTGATTCCGTTGTTGGGGATGGTGCTGGGCAATTCGTTGACCGGCATTTCGTTGGCGATGGACCGGTTTGTTTCAGAGTTGAAGAACCGACGTGGTGAAGTCGAGATGCGTTTGTCACTGGGCGCGACTCGCTGGGAAGCAACTCGAGAAATCTTTGCAGCGTCGGCAAGAACCGCGATGGTGCCAATCCTGAACACAATGTCCGTCGCCGGCATCGTCAGCATTCCTGGAATGATGACGGGACAGTTGTTAGCGGGCGCACCACCAATTCAGGCCGTGAAGTACCAAATCATGATCATGTTTGTCATCGCCGCCGCAATTGCGATCGGCGTGATGATCGCACTAGGCATTTCGTTTTACCGAGTGACAACAAGCGATCATCAATTAAAGCTTTAAGCGATCTGGTAAAAGGTAATTGTAGTGGATTCTGCTAAAGATCCTCGCGGACTTGGTTCTTCAACGAGATCCCAACATCATCTTCTCCCATTGTTCAAGCCAACAGCTTCGAAATTCGCTTGGACAACTCTTCATCCATCGCTGGTACTAGTGGTTGTTTGTAGTCGATGGAATAGTCGTAACCTGCGCGGTCGTAAACCAGATTAAACACTTCTTGCAGATTAAAATCGACATCGGGATCGTCGCCGGAAAGTGGGATTTTGATCGTTGGCAAGGTGTGGAAAAGAGGCCAGCCGTAGACATCGACGCGTGGTCGTTGGCTACTGCGACTGACGATTGCAAAGTAGTCACCCGGCGGTCGTTCTATCACTTCGGTCCGCTGACCGTCACGCAGTAGATCAATTTCGACATAGTGAACTTTCGTCTTCAGAATCTCTTCCATCTTGGCCACGTACTTTTTACGACCATCGGTGCCGGCACGTTTGTTGGTCGGCGAAAGAAGTTCGATGACCGTGACGATATCACGTTGCGATCCACCACGAATCGTAATGAATGACTCACGACGTTCGTCCGGGTAGGGAATGACGCATGTCTTGGGCTCTACCGCCACTTCGTCCAAGACTGCAACGCCCGCGCCGGCAGATTCGCTCGGCTTCAAAGCATTTTCGGATTTTGAGACCACCGCGTCAGCGATGAAGTTTCTAAACGGCGTCTCAGGGTCGTGAGCTTCTAGGTAAATTCGTCGCTCGACCTCAACGAAGTACTTCGGACGCACGCTTGGGACAAGCATTTGCCGGATAGCAGCAATAAAGTCAGTGTGAAAATCTTCCCACATTTGGGATTCGATGAACGGGTCCATTCCCGGAAAACGTGAGGGCATAATCAATCTCCACTAGAAAAATTCGACGACTCCATCATATCAAGAATTCCAACGATTGCTTTCTTCGGCCAAATTCAAAACTGGAAGTAGACGAATGGGCGGAAGTCTGGGGGGCGTAGAGCAGTAGGCACCAGATCAAGATCGCCGCAGCGATCGCAATCGGCGTGTTAATCGCACTTGGGATTTCGTTCTACCGAGTCACCACTGGGCATCATCAATTGAATCTGTAGATCGCTTAATCGATACATCCGGAAATCTTGTCGTAGATCGATGGTCGTGCGGCGTCAATTGAATCGGAAAATGGATATGCTCATATCTCGCATCAGAGTTATCGCCTAGTGTTTTCTGACCTAGCAGTGTTCGTCTCAGGCGTTCGCCAGGTCCAATAAAACCCGGGGCATTAGCAGAGCAAACTCGATTCGGAACGATTGACGTGTCACAACTTTTAGCATGCGAAACCACTAGCGATTCGCAGGAAGCCGCGCGGCACGCCAGAATGGCGGAGACCGCTAAGGTTGCAATTATCGACGATGAGCCTGTCAATATCGAGATCGTTCAAAGCTATCTCGAAGAAGCAGGCTACCAGAACTTTTTTCGCACCACAGATGCGACGGTGGCCATCGACCTGATTCGCCAGGAACGTCCTGATGCTGTTCTTCTGGATGTGATAATGCCTGAGGTCAGTGGGTTAGAGATTTTGGCTGCAATGCGTGCCGACGAGCAATTGCGCTACATTCCCGTCATTATTTTGACGGCTTCCTCGGGAGCTGAAACGAAACTGAAGGCGTTGAACTTGGGCGCATGTGAGTTTCTCGCTAAGCCAGTTGATTCAAGCGAACTGTTGCTTCGATTGCGCAACGTCTTGTCTTTCAAAGGGTACCAAGACCATCTTTCTGATCTCGCCGCCGCTCAACGAGAACTACTCGACAGAACCTTCACGGGGGCTGTCTGCATGATGACCGAGATTATTGAATCGATCGAAAGTCCTGTCGTTGATTCAAGCGAGGTGCGGAAGGTCGCAGAGAAGCTAATGGCGGATATGGGAATCGACAGCGATTGGTCGATGCCGCTCGCCTCTCGATTGCTCGTCGTAGGGCTTCCGTTGTTGACTCAGAGTCAACGAAATGTGCTGACGGATCAGCCGATTGCATCGGCATCGCACCGGGAAATTTTCAAGAAGCTGATTGAGATTTCATCAAGTTTAATCCGACGCATCCCAAGACTGGATCCTGTGATTGATCTGCTGGATGAAACATTGAATGTGGACGGATCGCTCTCCGAGACCGATTCGACGTCGCGTACCTTTGCGACCGTGATTGTCACGGCACTTTATGTGGACTTGTTGGTTCGCCGGGGTGGTTCTGCTGACCAAGTTGTCGATGAAATGCAAAAGCGATTCCCGGCGATCGATCGCACGCTTTTGGCGTCCGCAGGATGTTTGTTAGGGATATCCCAGGACATGCAAGAAGGTGAGGCACAAAACACATCTGTTCTGCAGACCGTTCAACTGAAGGAAGGAATGGTGGTGGCTTCTGAGATTTTTGACGACAGGAATCAAGTGCTCGTCGCCGCGGGCCGCTCGCTCACTGAGCCAATGATTGTGAGGCTAAGGCAAATGGCAGCTTCACGAGATATCTCGATTGAAGTGATCGACAACAAGTGTAAAGCCGATTCGATTGATCGGAATTAACACGTTCTGCTCGTGTTCAGTTTTCTTGTGGTGGGATTCGCCAGAATTGCTTGCGGCTTAGGATTTCTGGTGAAATCCAATACGGCTTATACGAAAACCAAGCTACGGCGGTACCTTAGAACTGGAAGTACACGAATGGGCGGAAGCCTTGCGGGGCGTACAGGATCAAGCACCAGATCATGATCGCGATGGCGATTGGTGAATACCAACGGTCCGCTGGCAATCGCATCGCCCGGCGTAATCTTGTCCGCCATGCTAGGTGTTCCATGGCCAGGCATCCGATTGCTGCGATCGCTAGCGGCGGTAACCACAGGATGCCATCGGCCATCGTTAATACTTGTCGGTAAACTGACATGGCGGTCGCGAAATCTGGGCTGCGAAAAAGCACCCAGCCTGTTAGCACAATGGTCAAGACACATAGCCATCTAAAAAGTTTTGGCAATCTGATGACGGTTGCTCGTTCGATCGCCAGTGCCATTCCATGCAGCATTCCCCAAAGCACGAACGTCCAAGCGGCTCCGTGCCACAGTCCACCCAGCGTCATGGTGATCATCAGGTTGCGGTAGGTCGCCCATGTCCCGGCACGACTTCCGCCCAACGGAATGTACAGGTAATCGCGAAGCCAACGCGACAGCGTCATGTGCCATCGATGCCAGAAATCGGCCATCGAAGTGGCGAGATAAGGATGCCGGAAATTGACTGGGAATCGATAGCCGAGCATCTTTGCAGCACCGATTGCGATGTCGGAATAGCCGCTGAAGTCGTAATAGATTTGACCCGCGTAGGCGACGACTGCGATTGCGACGGTCGCGCCGTGATAAATTTCAGGGCCTGCAAAAACGACATCGACCATTTCACCCAAACGGTCAGCCAGCAGTACTTTCTTGACGGCACCCCGCAGCATTTGCTGGAAGCCGCCGTAGCAACGCCGGCGTGAAAAACCAGGCATGGCAGACAACTGCGGCAGCAGTTCGCGGGCTCGGACGATCGGACCGGCGACCAACTGCGGGAAGAACGCGACGTAGAGTGCGAAATCAATGATGCTGTTGGTGGGAGCCAGCTTTTGACGATAGACGTCAATCGTGTAGCTGAGTGTTTGGAAGGTGTAGAAAGAAATACCGACCGGCAAGATCAAGCCCAGCGAACCGCTTCCCAGTCCGGCGTTATCAAAAATCTGCCGCGCTGATTCGATAAAGAAGTCGGCATATTTGAAGTACGCCAAAACACCTAAGTTGACGATAACGCTGGTGGCCAACAATGACTTACGAACTGCATCGTTTTCGCTCCGGTACATCCACTTGGCGACGATGAAATCGACTGCGGTGGACAGTATCAACAGACCGCAGAATCGGTAGTCCCAATAGGCGTAGAAATAGTAGCTGGCGACCAACAGAATGACGTTGCGCGTGATACGGTTTTTGGTGGACCAGACCGCTGCAAGCACGACCAGAAAGAAGATCAGGAATTCAGCTTGCGTGAAAATCATCGCCGGGCTACCGATTCTGGTTCTGAAGAATCGAAATAATCGCTTCCGCAACGATCTGATTGCCGGTCACATTCAAATGGCCTGATCCGATGCGACCGTTGTGAAAGCCGTGCGGCCATCGGTTTTGCTGAGCCGATTCACGCAGGCGATCGCGAAGATCGATCACTGGGATCTGTTCAGATTTCGCAGCGAGTTTTAAACGCGTGAACGATTCCTGTTCGTTGTCTGCGAAGATTATTTTGTTTCCCATCACGCGTGGTAATTGCGGTGCGTAAACGATGGCGACTGGTTGATCGGTGGTTTGCTTGATCGAGCGGAGGGCTTTGTTCCAGTCGGTGGATTGCGACCATTGCTGGAGTCTAGGCTTTAGCCGATTCGGTTGTTGATCGATCTTGGGCGTAGCGGCTAAAGCCTGGACTCCAACATTAAATCGCAGTCGTCGTGGTGTGACGCCATCGTCTTGGGTAAGAACATTTCGTGCGGCATGGATCGCGAAGTCGGGCAGCCAGCTAACGACCGCGTTCGTCTTTGGAAGTTCAGCCGTTTTCAAAATTGGATCGGCAGCAAATGCCAAGTCGGACAGTTCCGTGATCAGAAATAGGTGCGCAGAGACACCGAGTTCTTTTTCAGCGAACGGAATTTGCTGCAGCCAATCGCCGGCGGTATCTCCGCTGCGAGCGAGTGGTATGACGGACGCTTGGCCCGCGACTTGGTCGTTTGCAAGCGAGAAGATTTTCTGTTCGTCGTCGACGCAGACGCCTTCGGCTTGTGAGTCACCCCACAGAGCGACGACCGAAGGTAGCGTAGCGGAAGTCGCCAAGACTTTCGGCGCTGTGACTATCGACGCTGTGACTTTCGGCGCTGTGACTATCGACGTTGGGATGCTGGTGCCGAAAGTTTTGGCAACTTTCGCTACGGGGTGGTGGCCCACCATGCCGAGGTCGCCGATTTTTGAGGTCGCATAGCCCTCGCTACGCCAGCGATAGGATTCGCCGGCGGGAAGTGTCAGTACACCGCGGTTGATTTCTCGCGGCAGGTAGCTGCGGACAAACAGCGGCGACGTTAGCCAGATGACCGCGGTGCCAGCGACGAATCCGATGGTCCAACGCGCGATCATGTTACCCGCACTACGCTTCGGTTTACCCGCACTACGCTTCAGTAACTGTGACGGTCTTCATCACGTCGCCACCTTCGATGGTGTCAACGACATCTTGGCCTTCGATCACTTTGCCGAACACGCTGTGTCGATTGTCCAGGTGTGGCTGAGCTTCGTGAGTGATAAAGAATTGTGAACCGTTGGTGTTTGGTCCTGCGTTGGCCATTGACAGAACGCCGGGTCCATCGTGTTTGAGATCGGGATGAAATTCGTCTTCAAACTTGTAGCCCGGTCCGCCGGTTCCGTTTCCGTCAGGGCATCCGCCTTGAACCATGAAGTTGGGGATCACGCGGTGGAACGTCAGTCCGTCGTAGAAGTTTTTTTCGCAGAGCGTTTCAAAATTCTGGACGGTCTTGGGAGTCTTGTCGTCGAACAATTCAATCTTGATGACGCCTTTGTCTGTGTCAAAGGTTGCAACTTTCATAGGTCTCTTTGGTCTTTAAAGGTGAGGTAAGTGAGTGGCTGTTAGAACGTAGCTGATCCCGCCAGGGTTCAGTCGTCGATCGGTTGAAGCTCGACTGAACCCTAGCGGGATTCAGCTACGGGCAGGTCGCGCGTAATCGAATAGGGTTAGTACAAAGCAGTTTCTATGGATCGCTTGAAGGTTCCAGACCCGAAGGTTCCAGACCCGAAGGTTCCAGGGTATCGCCTGCGTCAAACATGTCGGGATTAAATTCCAGTGACGGTTCATCGATTGCTTCGACTTCCAGTGGGATCGATTTGCCGTCGGAGGTGACCAGGCGAGCCGACCGAATCACGACGTTCTCGCCTCCGCCAGCGCCTTGTTCGATGAACACGGTTCCGCTGCCTTTACTGCCGACGATTTCAAAGGGCAGCTCTGGTGCTCCGCCCGGATCTTGGGTTTGAGCATTTTCCAAGGCAGCCGAGAAGCTCATTGAGAACGATTCGATGTCACCGATTTCTTCGACGATGACGGGATTGTTTTCGATTTGGGTTTGAACCTGGGTCGCCAGCATTCCCATACCGAATTGCATCGTCGCATACGTACCGCCGCAACAAATCAAGCCGAGCACCCCCATGCCGCCCAGGCACCCGAGCAACCAAAACATCTTGCTTTTGGATTTCTTTGGCGGCGGGCCGCCCGCCATCGGGCCGCTGCCCATCTGGTTGGGGCTGTTGGGATTCCCGTCGAACGGGTCGTTGGGGTTATTGGACATGCTTGAATCCTTATCGAAGCGAGCGTCAGGCGAAGGGAAGTCGTCATCAACCACCCGGAATTTGATGAAACCAACGCTCAACAGAGCGTCCCTGTTTCTCTGAAAACGGACGCTTCTGGTCGGCGACGGCTTGATTTGATGATTAGAGCAACGGGACCGACGTTTTCATAGTTGGTTGATCGCAAACACTTCCGTCACGATTAAGGCGATGATTTCTGCCCAAAGCACCCGGATGCAGCATCGCATGGTGCCGCAAAACCGGTTTGTTCCGAAGCGTTTGACATGCGGGCAAAGGATGACTTTCGCCGGCAGAAATTTCGGTTACTTTAGGGGGCGTGAAGTTGAAATGAGTTTGAGTTCATAAATTTGTTCAGGCATCAGTCGCTGGAGGTCTTCAATCCAACGGCAGCGGGTGCCTGCAAATACCTGGGTGGTAGGTAGAAAAGTCGCAGGACGCACTGGTACATTCGTTTTGGTTTGTTTGCTTCGATACGGCCCAGCGTTGGGTTCGTCAAAGAATAGGGCGGCAGACTTCGGTCACATTTCATCTGATTTCTTAAGGGGGAATCAACTCTATGACCAAATGCAAGTTGGAATACATCTGGCTCGACGGCTACAAGCCCACCCAGAGTTTGCGTGGTAAGACCAAGATCGTGGAAGATTTCAGCGGCAAGCTGGAAGACTGCGAAGTGTGGTCGTTCGATGGTTCGTCCACCGAACAAGCCGAAGGCGGCAGCAGCGATTGCTTGCTGAAGCCAGTTTTTGTTTGCCCTGATCCAGGCCGCATTGGCGATGGTTACATCGTGATGTGCGAAGTGCTCAACGCCGACAAAACGCCTCACGACTCCAATGGTCGCGCGACCATTGACGATGACGACAACGATTTCTGGTTCGGTTTCGAGCAAGAGTACGTGTTGATCGATATTGAAACTAATAAGCCTGTCGGTTTCCCGTCCGGCGGTTATCCTGGTCCTCAAGGGCCTTACTACTGCAGCGTCGGTGCATCCAACGCCGTGGCTCGTGACTTGATCGAAGAGCACTTGGAAATGTGCTTGGAAGCTGGTCTGAACGTTGAAGGCATCAACGCCGAAGTGATGATGGGTCAATGGGAATACCAGATCTTTTCCAAGGGTGCCGCCGAAGCCGGCGACCAGATTTGGGTTTCGCGTTATTTGCTTGAGCGATGTGGCGAGAAGTACGGCATCAAGATTGATTACCATTGCAAGCCCGTCAAAGGTGACTGGAATGGCAGCGGCATGCACGCCAACTTCAGCAACACGACGCTGCGAACTTGCGGTTCACGCGAAGTGTACGAACAGATCTGCCAAGCGTTCCAGCCTCGCGTCAAGGAACACATCGACGTGTATGGTGCGGACAACGATCAACGCTTGACCGGTCTGCACGAAACGCAGCGAATCGATGAATTCAGCTACGGCATTTCGGACCGTGGTGCATCGATCCGAATTCCAATCGCGACCGTGGAAAAGGGCTGGAAGGGCTGGTTGGAAGATCGCCGACCTGCGTCCAACGCGGATCCATACAAGGTTGCCGCGGAAATCATCCGAACGGTCAAAACCGCCGGCGTGCCCGCATAAGGCATTCAGAGTGCCCGCATAAGGCATTCAGAGTGCCCGCATAGGGCATTCTGAATCGGTCAAAAACGCAAGCTCGGTTGGTCTTTCTGAACGAAGGCCAACCGAGTTTTTTTGTGCGCGGGCACATGCAATGTTTTTCTAAATCAGGCTGCGTGCAGCGCGACAGCTTATTGATTTAGTGAGCCGCGACGCGTAAGCGGCCGGGCCTTTCGTTTTGCCTGATGCCTTACTGAGGCTGCTGAAAAAGTCGGGTGTCAGTCACCAGGCAATGCGTATAGCCCGGGCGCTCACGCGTCGCGGCTCACTATTTTCGCTGAAACGATACGTCACAAGAGCTTGCCCAGCTTCAAGAATTGAGTCGCCCTGCTGTGAACGGCATGCCAGTGGTTGGGGTGAGCGGGTTTGCCTTATACTGACGGCATGGCTGAATCCTTAATCGTGCTCTCCGCAACCGACGCTGACCTGCCTCGCAACATTCCGGCGGGGATGGAACGCTATACCGGTTTTCGCGAGATGGCTGCTGGTGGTTGTTCGCGATTGCGTTCGTGTTATGACCGGGTCACCGGGCGGACGGTGGCGATGAAGTCGCTAAAAATTGAGAGCTTGTTTGATCGGCGAGAACGTCGGCGGTTGCTGCGAGAGGCTCGCATTACCGCTCAATTGCAGCACCCCAATACGGTGCCGGTTTACGATATCGGTGAAGACGACAAAGAGGGCGTGTACTTCATCATGAAGCGGATTTCGGGCGAGAATTTGTTCGAGATTCTCAAGCGGATTGCACGAGGCGACGAAGCCACCATTGCCGCCTACCCGATCGATCGGCGGTTAGAAATTGTCGCCGGTGCTTGCCAGGCACTCGCTTATGCCCATGCTCGCGGAGTGATCCACCGGGACGTTAAGCCAGAAAATATCTGGGTCGGAAACTTTGGCGAAGTCATTTTGCTTGATTGGGGCGTCGCGAAAGTCTGGGGAGCGGCCGATGACGAATCGCCTGTGCGGCAAAGCACCCTGAAACCCGATGATGGTACTGAAAGTCAGCAAACATCCACGTTGACCGGTGGCGGCCAACGGCCTGGAACGCCGTTGTATATGTCGCCTGAACAGATTCGCGGCAATCGGACGATTGACGAACGCAGCGACATTTTTAGTGCTGGCGTTTGTCTTTACGAGACTTTGGCGGTGCGTGAACCGTTTCGCGGCAAAAGTGTCGATGAGACGTTCGCCAACATTACCGGCAAAGAAGTCGATCCGCCCAGTGTGGTGTCGCCGCAGGCTGGGATTCCCGAATTCGCGGATGCCACGGTCATGCGTGCGATGCAGAAAAAGCCGGGCGATCGGTTTCAGTCGATGCGGGAAATGCTGGCGGCAATCCGGTCGGAAGGCTGAAATCGCTGGGAGATTGGCAAGTTTCTGTTTTCCGGGCGTTTTCGGGCTGAAAGTATTGATTCCGTCTTGTCGCGTTGGCACGGATCGCTACACTCTGCCCTTCCAAGGTGAGCGGGGATGGTGTCTGTGCGTCTCGACTGATTTTCAGACAAAAACCGCTCGGTTTGGCCAACGTAGCTCAGTTGGCAGAGCAGCTGATTTGTAATCAGCCGGTCGCGGGTTCGAATCCCTCCGTTGGCTTTTTAGAAGAAGAAGACACGAAGAAGACACGAAGAAGAGAAGAGACGCAGAGAACTCGGGGGTTTGTCCGAGTGGTTAAAGGAGACGGACTGTAAATCCGTTGGCTATGCCTACACAGGTTCGAATCCTGTAGCCCCCATGAAGAAGCTTTTAGCGGTTAGCTATTAGCAATTAGCTTTCTAGAAAGAGAGCTATCAGCTAATCGCTATCGGCTAATCGCTCTTTCCTGCGGGTGTAGCTCAATGGTAGAGCAGCAGCCTTCCAAGCTGAATACGAGGGTTCGATTCCCTTCACCCGCTTTTGGATAAGCTTTTAGCGATTAGCTTTTAGCGATTAGCTTTTCAATGTGAAGCTAATCGCTAACGGCTAGTTGCTAACCGCTTCTTCCGCTGCTGTAGCTCAGTGGTAGAGCACTTCCTTGGTAAGGAAGAGGTCATGGGTTCAAGTCCCATCAGCAGCTTTGTTTTGATACTTGATTAACGCGAGCCCCGACTCGTGCGGCCAGACCGAAATCGAACCCCCGCGGGTGTGAAACGCGGTCGATAGCGGATTTGGACTGACTGGAGCGTATCTCTGGTCGGTAGTGGCACAGACGGGCGAACAAGACCACAAAATTGTGGTGCAGGTGATTTAGAATGGCTAAGGCAAAATTTGAACGGGTCAAACCCCACGTCAACGTCGGCACAATTGGCCACATTGACCACGGTAAAACGACCACCACCGCAGCGATCCTCGCTGTACAAGCCGCCAAGGGACTGGCAGATTTCAAGGGTTACGCAGATATCGCCAAGGGTGGTACCGTCCGTGACTCGACCAAGACGGTGACCATCGCTGTTGCACACGTTGAATACAGCACCGAAAATCGTCACTACGCTCACATTGACTGCCCCGGCCACGCCGACTTTGTCAAGAATATGATCACCGGTGCCGCCCAAATGGACGGTGCAATCCTGGTGGTATCGGCTGCTGATGGACCAATGCCACAAACCAAGGAACACGTGCTTTTGGCTCGCCAAGTTGGTGTGCCTTACATCGTGGTTTACCTCAACAAGTGCGACCTCGTCGATGACGAAGAACTGCTTGAATTGGTGGAATTGGAAGCACGCGAATTGCTGTCCAAGTACGACTTCCCCGGCGACGACGTTCCTGTTGTTCGCGGTTCGTCACTTCCAGCCTACAACACCCCCGACGATCCAGAAGCATCGAAGTGCATCACTGAATTGATGGAAGCACTCGATACTGCGATTCCAGAACCTACCCGTGAAGACGACAAGCCTTTCCTGATGGCGATCGAAGACGTTTTCTCGATCGAAGGTCGCGGAACGGTTGCAACCGGTCGTATCGAGCGTGGTGTGGTGAAGGTCGGCGAAGAAGTCGAAATCATCGGTTTGGTCGATTCGGTCAAGACAACTTGTACCGGCGTCGAAATGTTCCGCAAGGAAATGGAAGAAGGCCGATCGGGCGATAACGTCGGTTGCTTGCTTCGTGGTGTGAAGCGTGAAGACATCCAACGCGGTCAAGTTTTGGCCAAGCCTGGTAGCATTCTTCCTCACATGAAGTTTGAAGCTGAAGTTTACTGTCTTAGCAAAGACGAAGGCGGCCGCCACACGCCGTTCTTCTCGGGATACCGTCCCCAGTTTTACTTCCGCACGACAGACGTGACCGGAACCGCTAACTTGGTTGGCGCTGAAATGTGCATGCCTGGCGATAACGTGAAGGTCACCGTTGAACTTCACAAGCCAATCGCAATCGACGATGGTGTTCGCTTCGCAATTCGCGAAGGCGGCCGAACCGTCGGTTCAGGCGTTGTGACCAAGATTGTTGAATAAGAAGCGATTAGCTTTTAGCGGTTAGCTATGAGCTTTTCGATTGGCATACGTGACCTTGGGCATTCCGATTTGAGTGCCCAAGGTCAACGCCGTTTAGACGAAGAACATTGGAACTACAAAGCTAATAGCTAATTGCTAAAAGCTTCTTAGCTTCCCCCAGGGGTGTAGCTCAATTGGCAGAGCACTGGTTTCCAAAACCAGCGGTTGCGGGTTCAAGTCCCTCCGCCCCTGCTTTACGATGACTTTGAAATACTGAACTTTTGAAACCCGAACTTTTGAAGTACTGCCCAGCCGCATCGGACGCTGCTGGCATCAAAAACTAGAGTACGAGTGCTCACGCAGGAGACGATCGTGTCCCGAGACATTACCACCAACAATGCCGCTGCCAGCGGCCCATCACTGACCAAGGAACTGTTCACCAACACGGTGTACAAGCCCAACCAAGGTCGGTTCGTTCGCCAATTGTCGGCGCTCGCCATTTGGGTCGTCGCTGCCTTGGCATGCTGGTCACTTTATTCAACGCTCCGTGCTGCTCTGCCAGCGGGTTCACCAGCGATTCCCGTTGCGCCGGCGATCACGCTCGCAGCAGCACTTTGGTTTGGATACCGAGTCGTTAATTGGCCCCGATTTGCCGACTTCTTGATCGCTGTCGAAGCGGAAATGAACAAGGTGACTTGGCCTAGCAAGGAAGAACTCAAGCGAGCGTCCGTGGTGGTGATCTTTACGATTTTCTTCCTCGCTATTGCTCTGTTCCTTTTCGATATACTATGGCAAGCGATTTTCAGCGCCATTGGCGTGACTTGATAGCTCTCCATCCTGACGATTTCCAATCACCACACTGCTGGTGACACTTGCAAACTGAATACCTGTGAACGACGCCGAAACTACTGACGACCAGCCAACACCCGACGCCAACGATGCGGTCGAAGCGAATCCCGCTGACGAGCAAGTCGATGCGCCAAAGCAAGAGGCTGCTGAAGCTGTCACTGAGCAGGAAGCTGTTGCCGAGGCAGCCGATACACCAAAACCTCCGCCGGTCGCTCCCCCACCCGCTCCGCCAAAGGCAGCAGCCAAAGCCAAGGTCGATGAGCCTCGCGACACGATTCGTTCGATCAATCTGGACGGCAGTCCTGATCTTGGCGAAGCGCCGCAAATGGACTGGTACATCTTGAAGGTGGCTTTCAACCGCGAAGACACCATCGCCGATGCCCTTCGCAAGAAGGTCCGCATGGAAGGCATGGAAGAGTACTTTGGCGAGATCGTCGTTCCGACCGAAGATGTTGCAACCTTCACCCGCGACGGCAAACGCCGAATCAGCAAGCGTAAGCTTTTGCCCGGTTACATCATGGTCAACATGTTGATCAACGACGACACATGGTTCATGTGCCGCGAAACCGGTGGGATCAGCGATTTCACGGGCGCTGCCGGCAAACCGATGCCAATGGAACCGTCGGACATCGAACGATTCATCAATCGACCCGAAGTCGATGACGAAGAAGAAGCACCGATCAAAATTGGAATCCCATTCAAAGTGGGCGACCGGGTTCGCGTCAAGGAAGGCAACTTCGAGAACCAGGAAGGCGATGTCGATGCCGTCGACGAAGCCAATGGTCGCATCACTGTGATCATCAATATCTTCGGCCGCAGTGTTCCAATGGAACTCGATCACTGGCAAGTCGAACCACTGTAGAAAAGCGAATAGCTATTAGCGTTTAGCTGTTAGCTTTTCAAATTTCGTTTTTGTTTCCCAACCACACTGATTATTGATTCCCGCTTTTAAGAAAAGCTAATCGCTAATCGCTAACAGCTAACAGCTTTCATCATGGCTAAACAAGTTACCGGCGTTGCCAAATTTCAAATTCCTGGCGGTCAAGCCACTCCCGCGCCGCCCGTTGGTACCGCACTCGGTAAGTTTGGCGTGAACCTTGGACAGTTCGTCCAAGCGTTCAACGACAAGACCAAAGAGTACGCTGGAACTCCGATCCCAGTGATCGTGACGGTCTACAACGATCGCAGCTTTGAATTCATCACCAAGAGCCCACCAGCGGCATCGATGTTGAAGTCCGCTGCGAACATCGCCAAAGGAAGCGGCGTTCCTCACAAGGAAAAAGTTGGCAAAGTCACACGTGCTCAATGCGTCGAGATCGCCGAGAAAAAGATGGCCGACCTCAACGCTCGCAGCATCGATCAAGCTGTCCTGATGATCGAAGGCACCGCCCGCAGCATGGGCATCAACGTCGAAGGCTAACCGTTCGGCCCACATCCAGTACAGCCAAGCTCATGCAAAAAGCGTCAACTCCACGCTTTCCGGCGAGCATTCGCCTTTGCGTCTCTCTTTCGATTGCGTGCTGTTTCTTCGTCACCAGCACGCATGCTGAGGACTGGCCTCAATGGCGTGGCGTCAACCGCGATGCGACGATCGACGATTCCGGAATCGTCGATTCATTCGATCAGCGAATCGTGCCGCGGAAGTGGTCGGTTGAACTAGGCGGCGGTTACAGCGGCCCCACGGTGGCCGACGGACGAGTCTATGTGACTGATCGCGGTCCGACGCCTGCCCCCGATGAACTAACGCCGCCCGAAATCGAACGCGTGCTTTGTTTTGATGCCAGCGATGGCAGCCTGATCTGGAGTCACCAATACGATTCGGTTTACCAAATCGATTATCGCGCCGGACCGCGAGCATCGGTGACGGTGCATGCTGGGAAAGCGATCGCCGTCGGTGCGATGGGACATCTTCACTGCTTTGACGCCAAAACAGGCGACATTCTTTGGAAGCATGACCTGGCCGATCAATACGACATCCGCATGCCATTTTGGGGAATCGCCGCAGCGCCGTTGGTTGTTGACGGTTTGGTGATTCAAATTGCGGGCGGCAAGAAAGACGACTGCGTGATGGCGTTTGACTTGGAAACCGGGGTCAGAAAATGGAACGCGATCGATGAACGTGCCGGTTACAGTTCGCCGATCTTGATTGAACAGGCCGGGCAACAGGTGGTCGTTTGCTGGACCGGCGAAAGCGTGTCTGCCCTGGACCCCAAAACTGGCAACGTGCATTGGCGAATTGAAATGCTGCCTCGCAATATGCCGATCGGAGTTCCCACGCCGGTGTTCGATGGCCAGCACTTATTGGTGTCTTCGTTTTATGACGGAACGATGTTGATTCGCGTTCACCCAGATCAATTGTCAGCCGAAAAAATGTGGCATCGCATCGGTGTCGATGAAAAGAACACCGATGCACTGCACTGCATGATTAGCGGCCCGATCATCAAGGGAGATCATGTCTACGGGGTGGACAGTTACGGCGAACTGCGATGTTTGGAATTGAAAACCGGCGACCGAGTCTGGGAAAGTGACAAAGCGGTTCCGCGGGCACGATGGGCGACAGTTCACATCATCCAATTGAAGGGCGAATCCGAAAACCGCGAAATCATGATGAACGACCGAGGGCATTTAATACTCGCGACTCTTTCACCCGATGGCTATCAAGAACACAGTCGCGCCGCGCTGATCAAACCCACCCGGCAACAACTTCGTCGTCGCGGCGGCGTCGCCTGGGCTCACCCAGCGATCGCCGACGGAATGATCTACATTCGCAGCGACACAGAACTGGTATGTGCTTCGATCACGGATCCGGAATGATGCGGACTCATCCAACTGACCGATTTGTTACTTTCGTAAATTGATATAGGCCGGAACTGTCCTGAAACAAGTTCCGTATTTGGCGAAATCTTTCGTAGCTGGGCCCGCCAGGGTTCAGTCGGGTACAGCCAGTGATGGACTAAACAGGTACTAAACCGTGGCGGGCCCATTTACGGGAAAACCGAGCCAGAGAATTGATGTGGGTCAGCCATCCGGGTGCTCTCGCACCCGGCAGGGAGCTGCCGGCCCTCCGGGCCTTTTCGGTTTTGGTTGTATTACCCGGTGGCTTCGCCACCGGCACTGGGCTTTCGGCCCTCCGGGCCTGGAATGACTCTCAGCCACGGAGTGGCGGCAGCCCAGTGCCGGGTGCTGGCCGGCTTGTCGATTAAAGGGCCAACGTAAATGCCAAAGGCTTTACGGCCAGCGGCTCACAAAGAAATTGGATGTCCTGAAAAAAATTCGCCTACTCAGCAAAAGTCGGCAACCTGCTGAAAAGCAGGAACGTGATAAGATACTGGAATGCGAGTTCCAACTTCTGATCGTCGCACCGCTATTGGTGCTAACATGACACCGATGATCGATGTTGTTTTTCTGCTGATCATCTTCTTTCTGGTTTCCAGTCACTTGGCGCGACAGGAAAACCACCTGCCACTGGACTTGCCGACTGCTGGAACGTTCCAACCAAACGATCCCGATAAGCAGGCACTGACGATTAGTTTGGATGACGCTGCATCAATTCGTGTTCGCGGCGACGTCGTGTCGATTCAAGCACTCGGCTTGCTGTTGGCTGAGTTGAAAGCCCAAGATGGCGATGATGCGGCGATCCGAATTCGCGTTGACGGCCAAGTCCAGTACGCGTTGGTCGAACCCGTGCTACGCCAAGCCGCACTCGCAGGGGTCACCGATGCATCGATTGCCGTACGCGACAAAGCAACCAGCGGTGGGAACCAGCCATGAAGATCCCGGGCGGAAATACGGATCGATCGATCGAGCTAAAAATGACGCCGATGATTGACGTCGTCTTTTTGTTGTTGGTGTTCTTTGTATGGACCAGCAGCTTTGAATTGCCCGAATATGACCTGCCCGGCGCGATCGCGACTCCACCCGGCGGCTCCATCGATTCGTCGGCGCAACCAGCGGAAACATTCGATGAGATTATCATTCGAATTTCCAATCGTGATTCGATGACCAGCATCAATATGAACGGAACCGTACTCGCAGACGTCGATGCGTTGACTGATCGCTTAGCACAAGTCGTCGCCATTGGCGTTCAGCCGCCCGTGATTGTTGATCCCGACGACAACGTCACGATGGATGTCGCTGTGTCAGTCTACGACGCAGCCCGTTCTGCGGGCGTTGACCGAGTTTTGTTTGCAGCGAGTGAATGATGAAGTCTCTCTTGTTCCGATTCACGATTGCAATGGTGATGCTATCGACGACGTGCGCGTTTTCGCAAACGCCCGTGCAACGCCAAACCGCCGACCGTGACGCTGATTTGATTCAGGCACTCGTCACGGAACAGCGTTTCGATGATGCGAAATCCGTCTGCCTTTGGAACCTGAACCAGCATCAGAAGACGTCTGATCCCTATGCACTGGCGATCACCCAAATCGCGAAGGTCAACATTGCCAAGCAGATTGCATCGGGAGCTTTCGATTCGGCAACCGTCAAAACGGCAAACCAGCCCATCGACCAATTGCTTTCCAAGTATCCAGATCTCGATCGCAGACTCTTTTTAGAAGCCGCCAAAATTTCAGTCCGACAAATGGCGGTTCAGATGGACGTTGCTGCCGCGGCAATCAATGTCTCTCAACAGGACACCAGAGAACAGGTGGAAACTCTGCCTGCGATGGTAAGGCTAACGCGTCTGACGCGAGACACCGAATCACTGATTGATCGTATCCGTCAATCCATTCCGCAGGATGACACCAAATTGAAAGACCAACAACGGCTCGAACAAGAATTATTGGTCGCCACCGTTTCAATGGCACTCATGCAAACCGAGTTGTTCCTGTCCGACACTGCTGATGCGATCGCAGCGGCAACCGCCGCGATCCAAGCGGCCGAACAAACTCAACTAAGACTGCCGCCGGATTCACAAGCCGCAGCGGAGGTTAGGCGAATGAGAATCACGGCGGTGCTTCGATCAGGCGATGCAAAGCTTGCCTCGGCGGAACTGCGGCAGCTTCTTGATCAATCCGATCAACCACCTTCATCGAATCTGCAAGCACTGCAGGTCGAAATCTTGTTGGCGCTAGGTCAAGTCAAAGAAGCAGGCAAGCTACTTGCCACCCACTTCGATTCATCATCCGACAAAACTGCATCCTCCATTCCAATGGACTTAGCCAGGCTTCGGTACTTATTGGCTGACGATCAAACCGATGCTGCTGCGAATTGGATCACTAAAATCGGTCAGCGACATGGGCTGTACGCGAGGCGTTTGGCGGAAGCAATTGTTCTTTCCAAGCTGGACCGTTCGCTTTCAGATTCCAATGCGACATCGTCTCCTCCGGCCGCGCTCGTCGAAACTCGCGGGCGACAACTCATTCGCGAAGGAAAGCTAGATGAAGGCGGTCGCATGCTCGCTGCCGCGGCCGGTTCGCAATCCGATCCCAAACGAGCCATCGAGATCGCGATCGCAGCGGCCGCAGCGTTGCAGAAGGCTGAGCTTTTCCAAGCGGGATCAGATGCACTGTCCAGCGTCGCAAAACAGCACTCCGATTCGCCCAACGCACCACCGCTGGATCTGCAAGCGATCATGATGCTGACATCGGGATCGACACCTGCAAGCGGCGATCAAATCGAATCCAGACTTCGTCAGCACTTGGAAACTTGGCCCGAAAGCGACGTATCGGCGTCAGCGCGTTCATGGCTGATTGAGCTGCTGGTCAACAAACAGAAACTCATCGACGCAGCCGTCATCGCGACTTCCTTAACACCTTCGCAGATCAATGCGTCATCCATGGATGCAATGGTCAGCCAATGGGAATCGACTTTTCGAGTCGCGTTGGATGATGATCTGGATGCGAAGGTATCAAGAATAGCGTCCGATGCGATGACCAAACTTAACGAGCATCCGTTGGTCGTTACAGCTCACCGCCAACTGGCCGCGCGTTTCTTTGACCGAGCCAGCCTGCACTCGATTCCCGAACAAGATGCGTCCCAGTTGGACCATGAACCGGCATGGGTGGATCAAGTGATCCAATTCCGCCGCGACGGAAAGCTAGATCCTGAATTGCGAAGTTTAACGGAGGATATTGAAGACGTCCGCCAACGCTTAGTCAAAGATGGTCAACGTAACCCAACCATCCGAAAACGCATTGCAGATCTACTAGCGTCGTGGTCATCAGCAACGACCAAGCCGATTGATCAAGCCGTCATTCAACTTTGGCTTGGCAACGTTGCCGAAGCGGTCCGAATCGTTGAATCAAACCTAACGACTAACGATCAGGCGGAATTGTTGATTGCGGCGGCTACCGCGTTGCAAGATTCAAACGACCAGGATGCCAAGAATGCAGCAATTCGCTGGTGGGACCAATTGGCGGCGGGTTCCAAAGTGGGCAGTCCGAATTGGCATCGCGGTAAGATTGCGTCGATCGATCTGCTTGATCGCAGCGGGAAAAAAGAAGAAGCAGCTCGGCGGGCAAGCTACATTCTGCTGACGAACGCAAACTTGACGCCTGAACAAAAAGCTAAATACCAGTCCCACAGGCCATGACTTCCAACAACCCAAAACGATTCGTCATTCTGCATCACCGAGTCGGATCAGGATTCGGACGTACCGACCAAGACCATTTTGATTGGATGTTCGAGACCGGGCAAACACTGATCACGTTTGCGACTCCGATGATCGAAGACATGCATTCAAACTTTCAAATCACATGCCAACTTCTGCCTGATCATCGGATCGTGTATCTGGATTTCGAAGGTTCGATACCGGACCGTGGCGAACTGCGTGACCGCGGTAGTGTGACGCGGATTGCTTCAGGCAGTTTTGAGGAAATCACAAACTCAGATGATCTGTTTTCCGCAGAGCTGTTGTTCTCACCAACAAACAAAAATACCGGAAGCGTCGAATTCAAAAAATGCGACCAACAGTGGGTTCTAAGATACAAATCAAACTGACGAGTGATTTGACTCAACGAATCAACGACTCTTTTCTATTTGCACGGTCCATCTGAGCCCGCCGATGGATCCTGGGCAGGTACGAAACAAATTCGTGCGTCGATCCGACTGGCTTGAATTCTTCGGCGGTAATGTCGCCGGTATGTCCTGCCAATACCATCGCGCCCCGAACTAGGTTGACTGATTCAATGACGACGGGACTGGCGTGATATCGGGGATCTTCTGAAGGAATTGTCACCAGTGCAACGGGTCCAGAATCGGTAAAGTCCCAATCGATATCCAGCCCGCCCTTGGCCGCTTCTTTGGAAATTCCGCGAACAAATTTGTTTAGCGGCAACGGGATCGCGCCGGCGCGAAGATGGTGAAGCCGCAACGCCAACATGTTGGGCTGCTCGGTCAACTCGACCGTTGCTTCGCAGGAAATTACCGTATCGATCTGCCCGCGCTGAAAACGAACCGCTGCCAAGATACGGTCATCTTCGACTTTGATTCTGGGCTCTCTCGCACCGTAGGCCAGCAGTCTTGGGAATGCTCTTGGCAGTTCCTCAATCAACCAAGCATTGACCTGTTGATCGCTAAGAGCGGTGTTCCATCGTCCCCGTTTTGATCGGTCCGACTGGAATCGTCTCAATTCACTCTGCAGATTCCGACTTGCTTTGATCGACGGCAGGGGGCGAATCGTTTTGGCTTGCGAATAGAAGTCGGGGACGAACTTCGACTGTGCCTTTATCCAAAGTCCAGTACCGACCACAAATGCGAAAGCCAGAAACGTGCCTAGACCAAACGATCTGCAAAGAATTCGTTTTTTCGATCGGAGCATTTTGCATTAAACCGTAAAGAAGAATCAAAAGCGAAGGCGTTCCAACAACCAGACGCGATTTCGGTTCGCGACTTCAGGAACGTCTTCGATCAAGTTGGACTTCGCCGACTCCGTTGAAAGCAATGGTTTTTCCGAAGCATCTCCGGATTGATCCGACTGCTCTAACAACCGACTTGCCCAACGATTCATCAGCAAATTTGCCGACGGTGTCAAATTGCCTCGGTGCAATCCCTCGACGGCAAGAAACGCTTGTCTCTGCAGATCGGTTCGTTCCCGAGCGGTGGAAAAGTCATCATGTAAACGAACATCATCGATCCAAACCAAACCGGGCGTCATACTGTCAATCGTCAATCGCAGCGAATCGGTCGTACTTGGGTCAATTGAATCGACCTCTAATACTATACGTCTAGGCTGCCAGATTCCCGAACGCTGAATCTCCACGTCCGCACTCTTGCGAATCGGAACTCCTGCTTGCGTTCCCTCCAACGACACTCGCAGATGTTGCACTTTTTCGCTGGTTGGATCTGCTTGCGGCGGTGTACTTTTGACACTCACACCCTGATCGGGAACAGTTGCTCGATTTTGCGGATGCGGAACTGACGAAGGTTCCCCCGCAATCTGGTCGCCACGCAAAGCCATCGAAACGGCGAGACGTCCTGACGCGGGAACCTCAATCGTATCGCTAACCAACCAAGTTCGTGCCGAAACAGCTTGATCTGTTTTCAATCGAATCGACTTTGCACCATCACTCGCTTGTTCGGAATCAACCACCACGCAACCCGGTGGATGTTGGGCGTGTAACCATCCCACCAACCCCATTTCACCGACCGTCTCAAAGCTTCCGTTGTTCAATTGATCGTTGGACGCGGGATCACTGAGCATTCCCACGCGTTCAACGATTTCGGTAACATTCTTTTTGATCTGATCCACAACGCGATCACCCCCAGCGACTCGGGAACTCCATCGCCACGATGCCATTCCAACTTGCGAAGTCGGCGGGACGGGAAATCTCGATCGGAGCAATAGCGTCTGGCGAGCAGCCACATCCAAACCCTGGGTCAATTTTAGACCGTTCATGGATTCAAAAGACCCATCATCAATGCGTTCCCAAAGCACCGCATCACTTAGCAATGCCTCAGCGCCGGCCGCACCGTTTGAATCGTTAAGCGATTCCAATTGAATGATGCTGTTCCACGGTGCCAAATTGGACAATGAAATCAACACACGGTTCTCAACGATCGCCTGATCGATTTGGCATGTCCCGTCACCGGGATCCAACGGTTCAAGTTGCTTGACAGAACTGACTGGCAACGCTTCAAAGGATTTACTGATTCGATTGAGTTGGTCGTCGACCGTGCCTTTGACGACTGCTTCGTCGATCACGACGACGCTTGGACTGGATCGATGAATGATCTCGAACAAGCAGCCCGCAGGATCCTGCCGCGCGATCGGATCATCGATCACTGCAACGCCTGTCATTCGGGGTGACCCCGCGGACGAGAAATCGCTTGCCGGGCGGACGGAACCCGAGAAATCAAAGTTTGCAACCAGGACCGCGCCTTCAATGCCGGCGATGTCTTGTTGAGTTTTCTCATTCAGTCGGCCATCCGTACGAACCAACAAACGTTTCGTTCGACTAAGTTTTTTCAGAACATCAAGCGTGTCTTTTGTTACCTCCGAAGACTGATCCATCGTGATGACGAGTCCATCAAAGCAGCGAAATTCACTGAAGCGTTTGATTGTTTGCTGCAACGAATCGGCTTGATTGCCAACCAGTGATACTTGTGGCTTGATCGCAATGTCAAATCGCTCGAACACGTTCAGCACGACGGCTTCGCTGTCCGCTTCTTGGTCATCGATCGCTGTGCTTGGCGACGAAAATTCAATCGGTGCAACCGGAATCGACAGTGACGATGCTCCCATTGCTTGGGCCTGTTCGACCACACGATGAGCGGCCAGCCAAGACTGATGAAGACCAATCGATCGGGGTTCGCAGACGGGTGACTCATCGACGGATTGCCAGTCTTCCGTCCAAGTCTGTATCCAAGAAGGATCTGAAATGGACAACACAATCCCTCGCATCATCGGCCCACCGACAGACTTCCGATAAACCAGATTCGTGGAAGTCGCTGGTCCAGCGGTGACCGTGATGGACTCAAAGGCAACGGGATCCGATTCATTCAAATTTGTTAGCCAAACTTGATCGTCTGGTTGTGGGTAATACAGATAAGTTCGAGTCAACCAGCGATCGTCGGATGCAGTTCGCGAAGGATCATCACCCTGATCATTCGTCGCTTGTCCATTCTCGTCCTGGCGATAGGCACCAAGATGGCTCACAGAATCACGTGACTGAACAAGCGATGAGAATCTTGATTGAGTCTGATCGGCTCCGTGTCCTAAATCGATTCGCAATCCGCGGGCCTGATCACGCGGACACCGAATCGTAATCCGATGTGGGTAACCGATTGCCATGATCGGCAGCTTGGCTTGAAAAACGCTTTTGGGTTGCACGATGGAAATCGATTCGCCATCAGCCTGACCTTTTTGCAGATTGCCCTTCACGTATCGCACGCCGGGAATCAAACGGGCGGCGGAATCGGGCAACCATTGCCCCAGTGCCATGGCAGTATCCGAAGGACGAATTTCGCCGATCGTTTGCCATGAAGTTGATTGTCGCGATGAAAGTGGCGACACAGCCGAAGGTGGCAATTGAACTAACATAGGAACCCGCAATTCCTCCAACACGATCTCTTTGGGTCGCAAACGAGCCCAAAGATTGTCACTGCGTCGAACGAGTTGAAAACGAACTTCGTAAACGCCCGCTTCCTTGGGCGAACGATCATCCAGAGAGATCGTTTGCGATTGTTCTGTTTCAGCGAAGAGGATTTCACGTCGGCCGGACAGTACCTTGTGCCCCAAACCGGCTTGGTGGACCGAGTAAGAAAGCGTCAGAGGGTCATCATCGATATCAGCCGAGTCAGAGCTGGAGGTGGCTTGAATCTGAAAAACCCACGGCATCTTCTCATTGGCCTGCACAATTCTCAGCGACTTGCCCGCGACCAAACGGAGTCTCTTTGCTTGGGAATCGGTATGTATTGAATCGGCAGCAGACTCAGCACGATTCTGTTCGGCAACGTGCCCTTCGTCAGCGAAACAAATGGGTTGAAAAGCAGCCGAAATCCAAAACGACAGCAAAAACGACCACCGCAGAGACGTGCTCGCCCCAAAAGTTAAGTGATATTGGCCAAGACTTTCTTGTCGCGCCACGTTAGCTGGTCCGATCGTAAACTAGAAATTCAAATGCGGAGACCCTGCGAGATATCGCAGTGTTTCAGATATCGCAGTGTTCCAGCACCGAACTAACAAACTGACCCGACCTGGGTAAAGGCAAGAAAATTCCGCCCCAAAGATTGCTATCAAATGTTGGCTTAGAAACCATCACGAAACAACGCCCCAATATCCCAACCCGGACGCGTAAGCGAGGGATCCAGGCTGCAGCGATCCCTCGCTTACGCGTTCGGGTTGGGATTTCGATGCGTTTTGCTTTACCTGCAAATGCAATGGAACGGCCGATTCTAATTCGGTTACTGATATGGCTTTTCGCTGCGGATGAACGCCTCCACCGCGGCTGGAACCTGATAGCGAACGCTTTTGTTTCCCAGGATTCGGCGTCTTAGATCGGTGCTGCTGACTTCGATCAATGGCATCGGCACCACGCTGTTCTTGACCGTTTGCAGGCGGGCGTCATCACAAAAACGCTTGAGGATCGAAACATCAATCTCCGCATCGCCGCCTCGCTGAATCACGGCTAGGGTTGCAAGTTCCAACAACTGTGATGGTTGATGCCAACGATCAAAGGAAGCGAGCGAATCACTGCCGACGATTAAAAACAATTCATCATCAGGATGCTGTTTTTGAATTTCGGCAACGGTATCCACCGTATAGCTGACTTCGCCACGAGCGATCTCGCGATCATCGAGCACGAAAAACGGATTCCCCGAAATCGCCAATCGCACCATCTGCAATCGATGATCATCCGACGCGACGGGGCCATCGGGTTTTAGAGGCGACGTCGCAGCCGGAATCCACCGCACCTGATCCAGCGACAATTGTTCCCGCGCCGCCTCGGCAATCCAAAGATGCCCCAAATGTACCGGATCGAACGACCCACCAAAAATTCCAATCCGCTGCGGCACCAGTTGAGTTCCTTTTGTTTGACTTTCATTCGTCCGACAATCCACGCTTCTGGACCAATGTAACGTTGATCCTGACTTCTTTGTGACCAGACGTGTCCGACGCGTCGCGATGATGAATCTAACCGGGTCCGAATTCCTGACGAGATTCACTATGTTGACTGATCAAGCACAATTTCCAAAAGACCTTTTACCCTCCGCGATACCCAGTTTAATGTCGGACCCGTTGGACGAATTCGAGAACATGCCGCCCGCTGATAAAGGTCAGCAGCCAGGACATCAGAAGCAAGAGGAATTGTTTGAGACCGCGCCCCCGCCCTGGGAATTGGCGGTCCAGGATGACGTCGCGACGGCCACGATTGTGTTCAGCGAAGCGCCGCATGGGCCTTACGATTACCGCATCCCAGACGAAATGCGGGACGACCTGAAACCCGGCATGCGGGTGAAGGTTCCGCTGGGGCATCGCAAGAAAGCCATGATTGGTTGGTGTACCGAAACCAAAATGGGTTCCTCGGCATCGCGAACGCTGCGCGATGTCAGCGAGGTCTTGGATGACGATCCGCTGTGCGACGCCCACTTGGTGCGGTTGGTGATGTGGATGAGTCACTATTATCAGGCACCCGCCGGCCAAGTTTTTGACACGCTGATCCCTTCGAGCGTTCGATCCAACGCGGGAACACGCGAGCGAACGTATTTCAAACTGACTCGCCGTGACATCGAAGACGAATTGATTGAATCGTTACCGCCCAAACAACAGCAAGCGATTCGTTTCCTGATCATGTCAGGCCGGCCGATGACGTCGGCTCAAGTCATGATCGGAGCCGATTGCACGATCAGTCCGATCAAGTCGCTGGAAAAAAAGGGCTTGGTCGTTTCGGAAGCTCGTCGTGAAATGGCGACGAGTACACCGATGCGATGGCAACTCGACGACGGCGAAACTGAAACCAAACATGAATTGACCGATGACCAGTCGGTTGCGTTGGGGAAAATTAAAGACGCGGTGGATGCCGAGGAAGGGAAAGCGTTATTGTTGCATGGCGTCACCGGCAGCGGCAAAACCGAAGTCTACATTCGCGCAATCGAGCACGTTGTCAAGTTTGGTCGCAGCGCGATCGTATTGGTTCCTGAAATATCGTTGACACCGCAGACTCGCGGCCGATTCGAACGTCGGTTCGAGGGCGTTGCCGTCCTGCACTCGCAAATGACGCCAGCCGAACGCCATTTCCAATGGCAACGAATTCGTCGAAACGAAGTTCAGGTGGTGATTGGTCCAAGGTCCGCCGTATTTGCTCCGCTGCCACGTCTAGGTCTGATCATTTTGGATGAAGAACACGACGGGTCGTTCAAACAGGGAACCGCGCCGCGGTACCACGCCCGCAAAGTGGCACACGCGCGAGCGATGTCGCTGAAAATCCCGATCATCCTGGGCACGGCAACACCGTCGCTGGAATCCTGGCACGCTTGTTCGACCGGTCACGCTGATTTGATCTCGATGCCGTCGCGAGTTGGCAATCGGCCCATGCCCGACGTGCAATTGGTGGATTTGAAAAACCGTGATGATCGCACGTCCGGTGCAATCAGTCGTCCGTTGCATCAGGCAGTGGTGGATACGCTGGAGGAAAACGGTCAAATCATTTTGCTGCTCAATCGACGCGGGTTTGCCACGACGATTCAATGTCCTTCGTGCGGTCATGTGGTTTCGTGTCCCGATTGTGACATGCCGCTGACGCATCACCGTGATGGTGGCAAGGCGGTTTGTCATTACTGCGATTACACGATCGGAACGCCACCCTGGTGCCCGGCATGCCGGTTTGACGGAATTCGCTACGGTGGCCTCGGGACGCAGCGTCTGGAGGTCGAGGTCAAAAGTCGGTTCCCTGGCGCGAAGGTCGCACGCATGGACAGCGACACGATGCGCCGGCCTGGCAGCCACCAAAAGGTGCTTTCCGCGTTCCGATCGGGCGAAATCAATATCTTGTTGGGCACGCAAATGATCGCCAAAGGACTGGACTTCCCCAACGTGTTGTTGGTGGGAGTGATCAATGCCGACAGTGCCCTGCACTTCCCCGATTTCCGTGCCGCCGAACGGACCTTTGGCTTGGTGACTCAGGTCGCCGGTCGCACCGGACGCGGCGACCGTGGCGGGCGAGTGATTGTGCAAACTTTTTCACCCGAACACCCGGCGATTCAAGCTGCATCACGCCACGATTATGAACAGTTCGCCCATGATGAAATGAACGCTCGGCGAAAGTTCAACTACCCGCCATTGGGCAGCGTTGCTCGAATCATCATTCGTGGCGGCGTCGAAGAGGTCACTGAATCAACGGCGGAGTCTTTAGTACGCCACTTCGAATCCGCACGAGACAAACTCGGTCACGAAGTCCGCATCTTGGGCCCGGCTCCGCCACCGATGTCAAAGCTGAAAGGGAAGTACCGCTTTCACATCCTGTTGCAAGCCGTCGCATCAGGGCCTCTTGGCGAGGTCATCCGAACGGCGACCGACAAGTTTGTCATTCCAGAAAAAGACGACGTGCAATACGTCGTCGATATCGATCCCATGGAAATGCTTTGATCGCGGAACAGAGCTTGTAGGCCGTCGCGAGTGAAGCGAGTTACGGCATTGATCGTGAAGCCGTGTGTCGCGGAGTTCCGCACGGCCTACGTCCTGGAATTGACCAAGATAAACGCAAACAGCCTTGCATCAATTCTGATGCAAGGCTGCGAGTGTTAGCGTTGGGCCTGATTGAAAGTTCATTGGCCGTAGTAGACAGGTTGGTTGGAGTAGACCGGCTGAGTCGTGTAGATCGGTTGGCCCCAACGGTTGTCTACGGCACGCGATCGTGAACTGCTGAATTGCCCAAAGTCGGCAACGGACATCGAATCGGCTCGGGCGTTGGACCATGTTCCGTTGGCTCGTGCGATTCCGGTACTTCGCGAGAAACCGCCAAGGCTAAGTGCGGTCGAGTCGGCTCGTGAACGTGCTCCCCAGCCGTTGGCGTGGGAACGTCCGTTGCTGATTGCGACGCCGCCGGCTGCGATCGCGGTGCTGTTGCCGCTGGCGAATCCGCCGTTGCGACCACTGCCTCGCATGCTGGCTCTTGCGTATCCGCCGCCCGTGGCGAACGAGGTTGCGTTGAGCCGTGTGTTGCCTCGGCCGCTGGCGGTCGAGATCGCTGTGCCGCCGGTTGAATAGCTGCTGGCGGTGACTTGTGCGTCAACTTCGCTGGCGATCAGGGAAAGAGCGGCAACAGCGAGGGTCAGGATGCGAATGTTCATGGTCAGGGTTCCTTGGTAAATGTTGTAAAGTGTCGGATGGTGGGAAGGTTTTGTTGTCTTCACCAGTACCTGCGGGCAGTTGCCGAAAACCCCTTAACGATTTCTGAGAAATACTTTGCCGGACCCAATGAAGCACGATCAAACGCAGCAAATTGCCGAAGCGATCTTCTTGGAAGCCGTCGAGATGCCAGCCGACGCCCAAGCCGCGTTCATTGCGTCGAAGTGTGGCGATGACCCGAAGCTGAAGGCGATCGTGGAGTCATTGTTGTTGGCCGATGCAGCCGCAGGCGACGACGACTTTCTAGCATCCAAGTTTTTGAATTCGCCGAATTTGGACGAAGGGAATTCCGCGAATACAACGCCACCGTCGAATGCTTCGGCAAGCGAAGCGGATCGTTTTGAGATCCTGATGGTTCACGATCGAGGCGGTCTCGGCGAGGTTCTATTGGCCCGGGACCGGCAATTGGGACGTGACGTGGCAGTTAAACAGATCCTTCACAAATGGCAGGGGCATCAAGAAGCCGGTGCGAGATTTCTGCAAGAAGCCGAGGTCACCGGTCGGCTGGAACATCCCGGCGTCGTGCCTGTTTATGCGATGGGCACTTGGCCCGACGGAAGACCGTTTTATGCAATGCGGTTCATCGAAGGCAAAACGCTCAAGCAGGTCATCCACGACCATCGGGAAGCCGGCAACACCGTCGCACAACTGCGTGGATTGCTGAACCGATTCATCGACGTATGCAACACGATCGAATACGCCCACAGTCGCCGCATCATTCACCGCGACATCAAACCATCCAACATCATGGTCGGCCCCTACGGCGAAACACTGGTCGTCGATTGGGGGTTGGCCAAGATGTTGGAATCTGATTTTGATGATTCATTGACGGCTCAATTTATCGAGCAGCTTGGCGAAGACCGAGTCAAAAGTGAATCCAGTCGCACGCGGATTGGTGGGGCCGTCGGAACACCGCAATACATGAGTCCCGAACAAGCGAGCGGCAAACTTGATTCGATGGGCACCCGCACGGACGTCTATCTGCTGGGTGCGACGCTGTATCAAATCCTGACCGGAAAACCGCCGCACAATGAAGAGTCGATTGCCAAGTTGATCGACCGGGTCAAGCAAGGGATATTGATTCCACCGCGTCAGATCGATGCCAGCATTCCTGCGACGTTGGAAGCGATTTGTTTGAAAGCGATGGAAACCGATTCGATCGATCGATACGCGTCTGCATCTGAACTTTCGCAAGACATTGAACATTGGCTTGCCGATGAACCGGTTTCCGTTTTCACTGACCCAATCGCGTCACGAATGGGACGTTGGATTCGCAAGAACCGCACCTTGGCGATGAGCGGCGGTGTCGCGGCGACACTGCTGACGATGAGTTTAGTGTCAGGTTCGATCCTTTGGAGTTATCAGCAGGCCCGAAATTTCAAACTGGAAAAAGAAAGAACAGCAAAAGCAAACCAGCTACTCGCCAGCCAAACGCAGCGGCTAACAGAGACACGGGAATCGGCTGAATCTGCCTGGCAAATGTCCAGCCGAGAAATCGCAGCCGACCGACTCGATTCTGCTGTTGCGATTCTACGTCGAGCCAAAAAAACGCTCAGCTCGAACGACACAGCGGCCACATCGACGGTTCCGCAAGATTCCCAATTGAAAGAACAAAAAGAACGCATCACCGCACGGTTGCAACGGCTTGAAAAACTGACTGACTTCTATCAGCAATCGGAACTCGGCCAACAGTACAACGTGATGAGCCGCGACACCGAGGGCATCATGGCATCGACGGCGGCACTGAAATCACTGGGCGTTTGGGACAAACCAGATTGGTGGATGCATCTGCCGCAGCAGGATCTGAATCCAGACCGCCGCGATCGATTGCGTTGGGACGTGTATCAAACATGGTTGATGCTGGACGGCATGTTGATCAAAACAATCGGAACACGTTTGTTTGGCGTGATGCAGGAAGGCGGCGGCGGACGTTTGCTGCGAGCGTTGCGGCGGATGCAATCGGGTGCTGGAATCGAGGAAGCGGAAGCGGCGATCGTGGTCAGCGACCGAATCGATTACTTCCGACAATCCGAATCGGCGCGTTGGTATCGCGGCATCGCGCGATACCGAACTCGAACCGGTCGGCGAATCAAGGCCGAAGATTTGCTGACGCCTCGCAACGCACCCGACGCACAGAAGATGGGCGTGCTGTGCTTAATTTCAGCCATGGATCCGTCGTTTCGCGTCGTCTTTCGCGACTACAAAAACCAGGATCCTATTCTGGCGGGACGGGACCTGTTTCAACGTTCAGCGTCGCTGCGTCCCGATCATTATTGGACGCAGCTAAATCTGGGCCAGATGCAATACTTCATCGCAAGCCGCGAAACTGAACCATCATGGCTCAGCTACCAACCCGCGATTCAAACCATGGGGCGGTGCATTGCGATCAACCCAAAATCCTGTTTCGCCTTCGCCGACCGGTCATCGCTATTTCGATTTCAGTACGAAGCGATCGAGAAAGAACTGGATTCCGCTGACGATTCCGAAGGAAACAGAATCAGACTGCAAGAACAGCAAAAGGAATTGTTGCTGTGGAGTATTCAAGACGCCCAAACGGCGTATCGGCTCGCCAAAGATCATGCGTGGGTCGGCTGGACGTATGGCATGTCGCTTGCCACGGCTGGCCAACATGACGAAGCGAGGAAGCTGTTCTTGGAAGCATCCACAAAAACGTTTCCGCTGCTTGAATCCGCTGATTCAAAGCTAATCGCGGCTGATGACATTCGTGGCCGACAAGAGGCAGCCGAGTACACCGCAAAACAGATCCAGCAAAACCCGGATCAGTTGCAATTGCGAACGCTGCTGGCTTCGATTTGTCTGAACCAGCAAAAACTAGACGATGCGATGGAGCATATTGAGGTATCGCTGGCTAGCCCTGACGCATCAGCGCATGCGTATGCCGTGCGTGGGATGTTGCGAGTCGATCGTGAAGACATTGACGGTGCGATGGAAGACTTCAAAGCAGCAGGCGATAAGGATGCTTCCCATGTTTGGGCGGTGTATGGGTTGGCGGTCTGCGAAGATCTCAATGGCAATCATCCGGCTGCGTTGGATTTGTTTCGTCGTGCGACCAAGTTGGCAACGGGCGACGAACATCGGGCGGCATGCATGTTGGGCGTGGGGCGAGTGCTGGCAATGCTTGGCCGTTACGAACGAGCGCTCGCTGCGTTTGAATCGGCGCAGGACTACCAGGCGGCGTGCAACATTGCCGAAGCAGCAAAACCGCTGGTGGCCCGTTTTCGAGATTTGCGGTCGAGATCGGTCAACGCCAAGGAAACCGAGGCGTTGGAATCGTTCCTTAAATCGCTCGCGAAATTGCCGCGTGCAACCAAAGTCGATATCTCCGATTCAACCGATGGAAAACCAATGCGGGCATCGCTTCTGAATGGTGATTTCGAAGTTGGTCAAATGCGTTACTGGAATCACGAAAACGGAATCCGCTGGTTAAACTCACCGGGCTACGCCGCAACTGCCAAGGTCACTCAAAAGCAGGCTTATCGCGATCAGTATTCCTTGCATGTTGTTGGCGACGATTTGCCCAGCGATACCGAACGCGAAATTGACAAATCAGACGCAAGCGGCAGCACATCACAAACATTCCCTATCCCAGCTCAATCACGATGCCGACTTTCGGTTTGGGTCAAAACAAAAGATCTCGAACCCGATTCAGCTCGATTGGAAATCCAAGTTGCTGATCGGCCACCGACCATGCTGCGAGTGCCGCAAGGTCAGCAAGACTGGACGGAATTGTCAGCCGATTTCGACGTTGGGCCATCCGCCGATCCCAGCCTAACGGTGGCTGAGGTGGAGCTGAGAATCGTCTCGGCCGGTCCCGGCGAAGTCTGGTACGACGACATCGAGGTATCCGTCATTCCGTTGCCAGAAAACGAAGTCGTTGATCAGTGAATCGATCAATCAATCCTCGCGAGTGATTGTGTTGGTCAAGGTGCGTCAACTCTCCTGCAAAGGAGTTCGCGGAGTTTGATTGGTCGGCCAAAACGGTTCTGGGCAATCAGTTGCTATCTCCTTGGCCGATCAGACGCTCGCGAAATTGGATTGCCATCGTACGCACGGACTTCAGAAAAGCCGAGCGCGAGCAGCTTGATTGGAGCGTGAAGCGAGGTGTTCCCTTTGGTGGAGAAAATTGGGTAGACTCCAACGCACACAAGTTCGATTTAGAGTCAACGATGCGACCACGAGGACGCCCCAAGAAACTGAAGTGATGACCATTGATTGAAGCTACCGAAACAGCCAATTCGGTGTCCGACACCTTTTCAGAGACCACCTTTTCAGAGACACGAACGCATCTACATCGGACGCCGATTTAAGAACGACACCGAACGCCTTGAAATGCTGTTCGCGATGTACACCGATATGACCAGCAAGAAGGCGAAGGCATGAGCGATCTGATCCTGTACACGTCTGAAGACGGGGAGAGTCGGCTGCAGTTGCGAGTTGACAGCGGCACGATTTGGCTGAGTCAAGCTGAGATTGCCGAGCTATTCCAAACCACCAAGCAGAATGTTTCTTTGCACGCCAAAAACATCCTGGAGGAGGGCGAATTGCGGGCTGATTCAGTTGTCAAGGAATCCTTGACAACTGCCGCCGATGGCAAGAATTACCGCACAAAACAGTACAACCTCGACCTGATCCTGGCCATCGGCTTCCGTGTCCGCTCGCCACGCGGCACCCAGTTCCGCCAATGGGCGACGACTCACCTTCGCGATTATCTGGTCAAGGGTTTCGTGATGGATGACCAGCGTTTGAAAGATCCCGGCGGCTGGGACTACTTCGATGAACTGCTGGCTCGGATTCGCGAGATTCGAGCGTCCGAGAAACGGTTCTACCAAAAGGTTCGTGACCTGTTCGCCCTCAGCAGCGATTACGGTCTCGACGAACGGGCCACGCAATTGTTTTTTGCCGAGGTACAGAACAAGCTGCACTACGCGGCCACGGGGCAAACCGCCGCCGAGTTGATCGTTGGCCGCGCCAACCCCAGCGAACCAAGCATGGCGTTGAAGAACTGGAAGGGTTCGCGTGTGCGGAAGCAGGACGTGATCGTTGCGAAGAACTATCTGACTCAGGACGAAATCGACACGCTGAATCGCTTGGTCGTGATCTTCTTGGAACAAGCCGAATTGCGGGTGAAGAAACGCAAGGATCTGTCGCTCGATTTCTGGCGGCAGAACGTCGACGACCTGTTGCGATTCAACGACCAAGCGGTGCTCGAAGGATCCGGCAAGGTTAGCCGAGAAGAGATGACTCAAGTCGCCCACGATCGCTATGACTCATTCGATGCCCAGCGACGGATCGCGGAAGTGGCCGAGGCGGATGCGGAAGATCTGCGGCAGATTGAGGAACTGGAGCAGGAACTCAAACGGAAGAAACGAGACACATAAACCACCCTGGCACCCTGCTTCGGGGAACGAACAAAACTACCCTGGCTCCCCTTTCCCCGAAAACGCTGAAAATGCTTTTTAAGGAATTTCTTTAAGGGTTTTCTGCGGAGGTCTCGCAGGTGTTGGTGAGGCGGCTTGATTGAGTCGTCCAAACCACCAACTTCTTCATACCCGCGAGAAAAACGATGACCCTCTCCAACACCAAGAAAACCCTACTCGGCTGCGTCGCAACCCTGATGATCGCCGCAGCAACCGCGACACCCGCATCGGCTCAACGGGCCAGTACCTTTGTCGATATCTTCCGTGGCGGTGCCGAAGCCGGAGCTTCGGCGGACGGCCAATTAAAGTTCGCCAAATCAAAAAGCAGTTCGAGGAACGGCGTTCAATTCGGTCACGGCTTCGCGGTCGGTGCCGGCCCCAACGGAATCGCCCTGTCGAATTCGATCGGTGGCGGTGCTGGTCCCTTGGGCGTGGCCCACAACATGAACATGACGATCAGCCCCAACGGAACTCACATCAGCCATGGCGGGGTGGTTTCCCAAGGCGGAAATCGACGAGTGACGTCCGGCGGTAGCACTGGCATTCAGAACGGCCAAGTCTACGGCGGCAGCGAATCCACCGGCCACGGCAACCGAACGCGAGCTTGGTCGAACAGCCGCACCCGAAACTGGACTCAACCGAGCTCCTTCCAAGGTGGCCGAATCTTCCGCCGCAACTAGATCCCAACCGCGTTACGTCCAACCAGCCGTTTTAATCACTCTAGTGAGCCGCGACGCGTAAGCGGCCGGGCATTCCGGGCATTCCTCGCATTCCGGGCATTCCTCGTTGCCCGAGGCCTTACGGCCAGCGGCTCACAAACCCATTCAAAACCATTCAAACTATTCACAACGGAAACTCAAATGTTCAACTCAACTCACTCGATCATCCTGTCAATCGTTCTCACACTTTCAGTGCCCACCATCGCTCGATGTGATGACGCCGTCACGACGAATTCGCAAACTTCCAACTGGAATATCGAATTCGAACCCGTACCAGAAATCCTTCGCCTGCACTGTCCTCCGCTGCAATCAGGACAAGGACTAGTCGTCAAACGCATCGGCGATGATTTCGATGCACAATTTCAACTGAATGCTGGCGACATTCTGTTGTCCGCGTCAGGAATCGCTATTCGCAACGTTGGTGATCTACCGGGGCAAGTTCCCGCTCATGTGATGGTGATGCGTCGCGGACAGATCACCCCGCTGGGTCAAGGCCGACGCTTTTGCGGTTGGAATGGATACCGACCTGGATTCATGAATCCGGCAATGATGCAGCAGCGGCAAGGCGGTGTTTCCGCATCCTCTTATGCCGACGGCAACGAAAGCGTTTCGGTTAGCCAAAGCGGGAATCAGATTTCCCTTGATATGTCGCTGCCGGGACTGGATGCGGGGAACATCAGCTATCGAGGAACGCGTGACCAGATTCAACGCGAAGTTGAAAGCAGCAACTTGCCGCCTGCAGCCATCCAGCGAGTGCTCGAAGCGATTCAGTAATGAC
Organism: Rubripirellula obstinata; assembly: GCF_001642955.1. GTDB lineage: Bacteria > Planctomycetota > Planctomycetia > Pirellulales > Pirellulaceae > Rubripirellula > Rubripirellula obstinata. Next base: position 69,178 of record NZ_LWSK01000005.1, read on the forward strand.
CATGCGTGCACCGCATGATCCTTTCTGCCAACAATTTGTTCGTCTTGTTGGAGTTTATGAACTAACTTTTAGCTGGCGAATCTCTTTGCCAGCGTCGCGTTTTTAACCGCAGGAACTTGCAATGAAAAATACGAAATCCAGCGTAGCTGATTCAGAATCCAGTGAAGCCGATTTGTCACCGCCGATCGAATCGTTGATGGAACAGTTTCAGAGCGGACGATTGGGCCGCCGAGATTTCTTGCGAAGTGCCGTCAAAGCGGGCGTGTCGTCCGCGATCGCTTACTCGCTGCTCGGTCAAGCCACCGCGAAGGCGCAGAACGTCACCACCTACGCCGTCGGTGAAGAATCGCAAACTTTGCCGCAACCGCCGGGCAATGTAAGTCCGCCCAACCAGAAACCAACGACCTACGCAGTTGGCGAAGAATCACAAGTCACCGGTGCCTATGGTGAAGGACCACCGAAGCCAACGACCTATGCAGTTGGCGAGGAAGGTCCACCGGTGAATACGACGCAGGCAGTTGGTGAAGAAGGTCCACCGGTTTACACGACGCAGGCCGTTGGTGAGGAACAACCACCACATTGCAATCGTCCCCAACCGACGACGCGTGCGATCGGCGAAGAATCTCCGTCGCCAGTAACCACGTATGCCGTTGGTGAAGAGAGCCAACCGACCACGCAAGCCTACGGTGAAGAAAGTCCAGTTTCGCCGCCGACCACGGGACCACCACCAACGACTTGGACTAGCGGCGAGGAAAGTCCATCGCCGCGTCCAACAACCCAAGCGGTTGGCGAAGAGAATTCCGGCGGACCTCGGTCCACCCCGCAACGCCAAATCGAATCGAACCTGCGAAGCCGAATTCCAAAGATCTGGAAAGGTTTTGGACGCTGGTAGGGCAGCATTCCAAATTAGGTAGGCCGGAACAAGGAGTCTTCGACGCAGTTCCGGCAATCCGCGCCAACGCAGCATGCCAACACAGCATGCCAACGCAGCATGCCAGAACAGCGCCGAAGCGGCTCGTTACCGGCCTACGTCCTAACCTACCGAACACTCGCTGTCGCTCGGTTCGTACACGCAACGCCGCTCCGCAGCTTTTGCTTTGCACCCGAAAACCACGCTGACATGGAATTCTAGCCTGTGTTGAACGTAACCACAGGCTAGAAGCCCATGCCACTTTTTCTGACCTCCAGTCAGCTCTCGATGTCCTGCGTTAAACCATGTCCGAACAGCTTTTGTTAATCGTTGGTGGCGAATCAGACCCCAACACACAGCGGATCGCTGACCAAGCCCACCTCCGCGGCATTCGCTATTTCTTTTGGGACACCGATCGCGATGATGCTCACCAAATCGCCTGGGACTTTCGGTCAACGCGGTTAGACCTGGGTGACCAAACGATCCATCCGACATCGGTCTACCTTCGGTACAACGTTTTCGAGGGTGACCCGCAGCGAAATATCTCCGCCTTTGAGATGATTCAGTCCTACGTACTTGCTTGGCCACAGATTCGGATTCTGAATCGCGAATCGATGACTGATTCGAACAACAAGTCTAAGAATCTGCGTCTTGCACTGGAGCTGGGTTTTGAAATTCCAGAAACCATCGTGATGGGAGACCTAACACCGCTGACGACGATTCCCGACCCACATGATCTGGCGATGAAACCGCTTGGCGGCGGTGCCCACACGATCTCGGTCGGTGACATCTATCAAGACCTTGGGACGTTGGCCGGCTACGGTCCCCAGTTTGTTCAAGAAAAACTAGTCGGTGAAAATTTACGAGTCTTTTCGATCGGTGGACGCGCGTTCGGCTTTCATTTGCAAACCACTTCGCTGGACTATCGCGACGACGGAAACGTCGGAGTCGCACAAATACAAGTCCCCGAAATCCTACAAGCACCCACGCTTGCGCTGGCGCAGCGTATCGGATTCGATTACTGTGCTCTCGATTTCCGCTGTCGAAACGGGATGGATCAACCGGTGTTCTTGGAGGTCAATTCATTCCCAATGTTTGTACGATTTGACGATGCGGGACAAAATTGCCTCGCCGACGCAGTCTTAGAATTCCTTGGCGGCTAGAACATCAAGTAAGGTATTGGGAACGCCACCCGATCACCTCACTATTTTCAAGTTCGCCGAAATGAACTCGCCAGAAATCGAAGTCTCGATGTTGCTTCAGCAAGTCAAGGAAGGCGACGAAGTGGCACGAGAACAATTGTTCATCACGCTGCAGTCGGAACTTCGCGACATGGCCGGTGCGTTGATGAGACGCGAGCGACCCGACCACACGCTTCAAGCAACGGCATTGGTCAACGAAGCCTGCCTGAAATTGTTGGACTCTGACGCTTTAGGCAATGCATCAAATCGGCGTTACATGTTTGGAATGGCAAACCGTGCGATGCGTCAAATCCTGATTGACCACGCACGACGCCGAAATACCAACAAACGCGGTGGCGACCAAAAAAGAGCGTCATTGGATATCGTGCTGGACAATTTCGAGGCCAGTAACCAATGCCAGTTCGAGGATTTGGAAACCGCATTGTCCAGTCTGGAGAACGACTCACCACGCCAACGCGAAGTCGTCGAACTTCGATTCTTTTCAGGTTTATCGGTCGAAGAAGTCGCAGATGTCCTGGAAGTCAGCGTCGGTACCGTCGAACGAGATTGGCGATTGGCGCGAGCGAAGTTGTTTCAGCAATTGAGGTGACAGGCCGACGCAAACGGCACACTCTTGCAGCAATCAAGAAACCAACAGCAGGGTTAACAAAACTTGACGTCACGCGGATCAATTGTTGCCAAATCGAGCGGCAAAGTTGTGGCATATCTAATGTCGTTATGCGGCGTGCGAGTTACCATAAACCCCAGTGCTTAGGAACGAGCGGGAAATGAGTGTCGCCTTTCGCTCCGCGAAAGTAGCGAATCCGCTGCTTTCGCGGAGCGAAAGGCGACTATAAAAAGTCGCACGTACCTTAAGCCTGACTGCGGACTCTTTCGCGACGGCCTTTGCTGAATTCCTAACCGAACAATTTATTTGACGATTGGCAAATTTGAAATGTGGATAAACCGACTTGTGTGTAGTTTCCTACTGCTGATTGTTTGCAGTTCTTCGCTGGGCCACGCCAATGCAATTGACCTGAGTGGGACTTGGAATGTCCGCCTTGATGAACAGGATGTTGGCGAATCGGAATCCTGGTTTGATGAAGTCAAAGGCACTCCGATCGAGCTACCTGGAATCACCGGCGAAGCTGGGTTGGGGGAACCGCTATCCCTAGAACCTGCGTTGACCAAGAAAGTCTTTAAGCACTTGCATCAACGTCACAAGTATGTCGGTGCGGCTTGGTACGCACGCAACGTTCAGTTGGACGATGATTGGGACCAGCAAAGCACTTCGTTAGTTCTTGAGCGGTCAATCTGGGAAACGACTGTTTGGATCAATGGGCGAAAAGTCGGTTCAAGAATTTCGCTCTCGGTGCCACACCGATACTCCGTGGCCGATTTTTTAAAGCCCGGCGACAATCGCATTGTCATCCGTGTGGACAACCGGCCGGTCGTTGACATCGGCGTGCTGGGCCACGCCTACACCGACGAAACGCAGACCATTTGGAACGGGCTGATTGGTGCCATCGAGTTAACCACGGAAGCCGCACCAGAGAATCAGTCGATTCAGATCAAGAATTTTCCGCTAAGAGTCAAAGTTACCGGTTCGAATCTAGCCAGTTCCGAAAAGCTAGAGGTTACCGCTGAGCCGATTGGACACGACGCACCGGCATGGAGCCGGACGGTCTCGGTTCAAGGCGATGGGCAAGAGACGCTGATTCCAGTTCCCTCCGACACCATCAGGACTTGGTCCGAATTCGATCCCGCGCTTTACCGCGTGACATGTCGTTTACAGGAGACCGAAGCAAGCATCGTGACCGGTTTTCGTGAAGTCAAAGCCGACGGAACAAAGTTGCTGATCAATGGAACGCCATCGTTCATGCGTGGAACTTTGGAGTGCTGCATTTTCCCCAAGACCGGTTACCCGCCGATGGACAGCGCCGGTTGGGACAAGGTGATGGGCACGCTAAAGGAATACGGGCTCAATCATTTGCGTTTCCATTCTTGGTGTCCACCCGAAGCTGCGTTTGCATCAGCCGATCGTCACGGCATCTATTTGCAGGCCGAGCTTCCCAATTGGACGTTCAAAATGGGCAAGCTGCCCGAGACTGATGCCTTCTTTAAAGAGGAAGGCAGACGCATCATCCGCGAGTATGGTCATCATCCGTCGTTGGTGTTCTTTAGTCTTGGGAATGAACTCACTGGCGACTACGCCTATCTGGATGAGATGGTTAAGGAGCTACGCCCACTTGCGCCTCATTTGCTGTACACGAGTACTTCGTATTCGTTTTCCAAGCGAGGCACTTTGCCAGGGCCCGAAGATGACTTCTTCATTACGCAGAGATCAAAAACTGGTTGGGTTCGCGGGCAAGGGTTCTTGAACCAGACTTGGCCGACGACTGACAGCGATTATCTTGAAGGACTTCAGTGCATTGAAATACCTTTGGTGACGCACGAAGTTGGGCAGTACAACGTGTATCCCAACCTGGCCGAACTGCCCAAGTACAACGGCAATTTGCGTGCAGTTAATTACGAAGCGATCCAGCAAGACTTGCGGTCGAAGGGGCGGTTGGATCAGGCTGCTTCCTACACATTGAACTCCGGAAAACTCGCAGCGCTCTTGTACAAAGAAGACATCGAGCGAGCCCTGCGAACCAAGGGGCTGTCTGGAATTCAATTGCTAGACCTTCACGACTTCCCCGGTCAAAGCACCGCGACAGTGGGACTGTTGGATTCGTTTTGGGATTCCAAGGGTGTCATCGAAGCGAAAGATTTCCGTCGCTTTTGTGCGCCCGTCGTTCCGCTGATTCGAGTGCCTAAGATGGCATGGTCGGCGGGCGAAACGTTTCAAGCTGAAATTGAAATCGCCAACTTTGGTCAAGCAGTCCTGGAAGATGCGAAAGTCCGGTGGGAAGTGCAAAGCGATTCCGGCGAAACGATTTCATCAGCAACGCTGGCCGGGCAAAACATCGCAATCGGCAACGGCAATCAAGTTGGCACGATTGAGTTGCCGCTGCCTTCGATCAAAAACGCAGTTCAGTGGAAAGTGACTGTCTCGATTGCTGGCACAGACTATGCCAACGATTGGAATTTTTGGGTTTATCCAAATTCAGAATCAGACGCGCAAACCCAATCGAATGATTCAGCCATCGTCGTGCGAAACTTCGGCAAACCACTGTTTGATGCGTTGGCTCAGGGACGGCGTGTGCTGTTCCTGCCCAAACGCGAAGAAATAAAGTCGCCGCTTGATGGCAGGTTTATCCCTGTGTTTTGGAGCCCGCTGCACTTCCCCAATCAACCCGGATCGTTGGGGACTGTGATTGACGCTGACCATCCGATCTTTGCGGATTTCCCCACTTCGACGCATACCGATTGGCAGTGGTGGGAATTGCTGGCGACATCGACGTCCATCAGCGGATCTGAATTCGGTGATGACTTTAAGCCCATGATGCAGTTCATTGACAAGTACAACCGAAATGATCTTCCGGCGATTCTATGGGAAGCGAAAGTCGGCGATGGCTCGCTGCTGGTCTGTTCTCTTGACATTGAAAGTGACCCCCAAAAACGCATCGTCGCGGCTCAGTTGAAACGTTCAGTTTTGTCTTACATCAACGGCAGTCAGTTTGCACCGACTCATCAGCTAGAACCACAGCAACTGGTGAAGCTGTTCCAAACGCGTCCCTATCGCATTCGCCTTGATGGTGGATCCAGCCACCCGGACTACCCGGTCACCAACCTGGATGACGGCGACCCTAAAACAATCTGGCATACGGATTGGCGTGATTCCAACAACCAGTATCCCTACGCTTTAACGATTGAACTATCGCAACCGCAAAAAGTTCAGGGGTTAGAATTCGTTCAGCGCAGCGGAAACCCCAACGGCCGAATCGATCGTTATCAGGTTTCCACTAGCGTTGATGGTACAACTTGGTCCGTGATCGAAGACGTCAACGAAACGGAAACTTCTCTTCGATTCAAGCAGCCGACGGTCGCTGCGTTCATTCGATTCGAGGCGCTTTCCGAGGTGAATGATCAGCCAAATTGTGCGGTCGCAGAACTAAAGCCGATTCTTGATGCGGGAATCACATCGGTGGATGAACTAGGGTTGATCGAAGGATTCAATCATTGAATCGCTTGTGGTTCGTAGGCCTGTTAACGATTTCCTGGGCAGCTTGCTCGGCCCGTGGGGATGATCCGCACCGGGGGCTCAATTTGCCGCCGACGCAAGGCACCACCAATGCGGGCGCGTTTCAAACCGGCGTCTATCGGTTTGATTATTCGCCAGAATTTCTGAAACAGATTCCAGCAAGCGGGTTTACTCACATCCGTGTCCCGGTCAATGTCGCGACCTCGAAGGATTCGGAAGCGATGCAGAAAATCGCTTCGTTGTTTTCAGCGGTTGGCGATCGCGGCATTCTCTGCATGTTTGACACCAACGAAGCGGGCGAAACGGGTCACGGAAATGGCAAGCCGAACGACGTTGCTTCGATCGCAAACGCGTGGCGGCAACTGTACCGAATGTTCCGTGGAAAGCCAAACATTGTCTTTGAGCTTTTCAACGAACCTTTTGGATATGCGAAAACCGCTGCTGGCCGTGACGAGTACATCAATGATATGAAGATCATCATTCGGCGAGGTCGATTGCCAAGCCGACGGTGCATCATCGATGGGATGGGATATGCCGATGACATTCAGTCGGTCGCAAAAGCTGGATGGCGTGGCGCGTTGGGATACCATTTCTATCCCAATTGGCTGGGCGATGACGACGCGTCAGCGGAAGCGTTTTCGAAGCTGATCGTTCAACAGTGCTCTGGCATTTCCAATGACATTTACATCACCGAATTTGGTACTCGGTTAGATTTCGACAAAGGCGGTCGAACGCCCCCCGAAAATTCTAGCCAAGATCACGATGCGCTTGTTGGGCTACGCGAGGCCATCAATTTTCTGAAAGGTGAGGGGCGGCCAATTAAAGGAGCCTATCATTGGCATGGCTGGGACAACGGCGACACCTATAGCTACTGGGACCAAGCGAATCGGTTAGGTGCATTGAAGATTCGCGAAATACAAGATGGAAGCGAACCAAAGCTGCTGGATCAATGATAAAAAATTTGCTTTCGTATTCCAGCAAGTCAATGAACGGCCTGGAAAAATCCGTTGACGATGGCTTAACGGTTGGCCGTTCAATGTTGCCCGCCAACAGTTCCGTTTTGTTGACTAGCCACAAACAGTTTTCGCTGCTCGTAGTCGTCAGCCGGGACGACGTGAGTGGCAATGGCGGTTAAACTCATCCCGTCGTTCTTGCTTCGTGACCTCTGCCTAGGAAAATCGCATGCCACCTGAAGTTCGTCGTGCCTTTCTCATGCTCGCCGGAATCGTTGCTGTTGCCATGGTGGTTTGGGCGGCTCGTTTTCAACCGCTGCCGCCTGCGGATTTTACTTTCCAAAACGGCACCGATCCGAAAACACTGGATCCGCACCGTGCGACGGGTCAACCGGAAAGCCGGATCATCTTCAACGTCTTTGCGGGGTTGTTGCAGGCCTTACCCGATGGCCCGCCCGATGCCGAAACCGGCGTCCAACCAATGTCGGCGCAGCCGTCGATCGCCAAGTCTTTCACGGTCAGTGAAGACGGCAAGACCTACACCTTTGATTTGCGTGATGACGCGGTCTGGTCCGACGGAGTTCCGATTACCAGCGAGGATTTCCGCTGGTCGTGGACCCGGATGCTGCATCCAGAAACGCTTTGCCAATACTCATTCCAGCTCTACCAACTGCCTCATGCCGAGGCCTACAACACCGGCGTCGTGAAGGTCGGTGACCGCGTCGAAGCCGAGTTGTGGGACCGCCCCGACGACGTCCCCGGTGGCGATTCGAGTACACAAAATTTTCCCCGCGGAACCATTCGCTACGGAACCCTTGTCGAAATTCGGAAGCCCGACGAACCGACCTACCCTGACACGATGTCCAACGACGCGAGAGAGAAAGCGGAAGCTGCTTGGAAAGAAGATTGGGTTTACGTCATCGATGTTTGCGACGTTGCAGAAGACGGCTCCGTCGATTGGGATGATGTATCTGGGCAGGAGACCTTTTGCATCAATGCAGCAACATCACCAGTTGCCGACGAAGAGACTCAGGCGACTCATGGAGTGCTTGTTGCCTTTGACAAACTTGAAGCGATCGAAACACCTGATCCGCAAACCCTGATCGTTCGCCTAAAAACGCCAGTGCCCTACTTCCCCGATTTGTTGGCGTACTACCCAACTTTCTTGGTCCCCAAACACTGCATTGAGGAATTCGGTGCACCGCTGTGGACCAAGGATGATCAGATCGTTTGCAATGGTCCCTACAAGATCGAAAAACGATTGTTACGCGATCGAATCCGCTTGCGTAAGAATGAAAAGTACTTTGATGCCGATCAAGTTTCGATCGAAACCATTGATGCGATCAGCACCGAAAGTGGTAACACAGCGCTGAATATGTACGAAACTGGACAATTGGAATGGGTTTACGATCCACCATCTTTGTTGCTGGATGAATTGCGAACTCGTGACGACTTTCACCCGGCACCCATGTTGTCCGTATACTTCTACCGGATCAACGTGAAGCGTCCGCCGATGGACGATGTTCGCGTGCGTCGTGCTGTGGCGATGGCGATTGACCGCGACCAAGTCGTTAACCAAATCACCAAAGCAGGTCAGATTCCGGCCTACCGATTGGTTCCACCTGGCATGGCCGGCTATCAATCGCCCGAAGGTTTCAAGCCTGACATTGAAGAAGCCCGACGGTTGCTGGCCGAAGCCGGTTATCCCGGTGGTCGAGGATTCCCAAAGTTGACGTTGCTTTACAACACTCAGCAGATGCACCGTGCGATCGCAGAAGTCCTACAACAACAGTTGCTCAATTCGCTGAACATCAAGATCGAATTGCAGAACATGGAATGGGGCAGCTATTTGGACAAAGTCGATCAGATCAATTACGACATCGCACGCGCCGGATGGATTGCCGACTTTGCTGACCCAACCACGTTTTTAGATCTATGGGTCACCGATGGAGCCCAGAACAGTACCGGATGGAGCAACAAACGGTTCGATGAATTATTGCAAGAAGCTGCGGTGGCAGGCGACCAACCAGAGAAACGAATGCAGTTGCTGGCCGAAGCCGAACAAATCTGGATCGACGAGATGCCTGTGATTCCCATGTACTTTTACGTTTCCAAAAACCTAATCAAATCGAACGTCGAAGGCTTCTTTCCAACGCCGCAAGATCGCCATCCATTGCATTTGTTACGGTTGAAGGAGGACAAGGAATGAGCGATGTACTCTCTTTCATTGGCAAACGTTTGCTTTGGATGGTCGCGACGTTGTGGCTGGTCTACACGATTTCGTTTGTCTTGATGCGATTGGCACCGGGCGGGCCGTTTAGCAGCGAACGCAAAGTGCCACCTGCGATCGAGCGTCAAATGGAAGCTCGCTACAACCTGGACGGATCCTACGTCGAACAGTACTTCGACTACCTAGGCGGCATCGTCACTAGAGGCGACTTGGGTTGGTCGCTGCGGTTGGAAGACTACAGCGTCAACGAAGTCATCGCGCAAGGCTTACCGGTGTCCGCTTCACTTGCGGTGTTTGCATTGATCTTTGCGATCGTATTGGGAGTCACCGCGGGCGTGATCTCGGCGGTCTATCGAGGCACGATTGCCGACACGTCCATGATGATTGCGGCGGTCGTTGGAATCGCGGTTCCCAACTTTGTTTTGGCCAGTGTTGCCATTTTGCTGTTCGTGTTTGGACTCAACATTTTCCCAGCGGCAGGTTGGGGCACGTTGAAACAGGTTTTGTTGCCAGCGATTTGTTTGGGTGCTCCCGTCGCGGCTTACATCGCCCGGCTGGCTCGCACAGGAATGCTGGAATCACTTTCGCGAGAACATGTTCGCACGGCGATCGCAAAAGGATTGCCCAAATCGGCCGTAATCTTCAAACACGTTTTACCCGGCGCGATGTTGCCAGTGGTTTCGTACTTGGGGCCTGCAACCGCTCGCGTGTTGACGGGTTCGCTGGTGCTGGAACAGATCTTCGCCCTGCCCGGAATCGGCAGCCACTTTATCAACGCTGCACTTCAGCGAGATTACACGTTGGCCATGGGCATGGTGCTGACCTACACCGTGATTTTGTTTGTGATGAACAGCATTGTTGACTTGTCTTACGCCATCATCGACCCACGGGTGAAACTGCAATGAGCAAGTTATCTGAAAAGGGTTCTCTGCAAGCAGAGCCAGCGGAGCAGTTGCAGCTCGAACAGATCCTGGACGAATCACAGCAAATCCAAGGCGTTTCGCTTTGGCAAGACGCGTGGCGTCGGCTCAAACGAAACCGCGTCGCATATCGGTCGATGCACGTGTTGATCGGATTGGCTTTGCTCGCGATTTTGACGCCGCTCATTCCGCTGCAATCTCCCATCGACAAAGACCTGAACGACCGTCAGTTCTTGCCTCCAACAATGGCAAGTTCCAGCATGGGTTCGCGAGCCGGATTGAAATTTTCGGAAGGCCGTTTGACCACTCAGTTGCAAGCCGTTGAATCGCAGATTGCCGCTTTAGAGATTGAGCTCGGGACGTTATCGACCGAAGAGGCTCGCAACCAGATTGAACAATCGATCAAACAGAAACGAGTGGTCGGCCATCCGTTCAATCAATTGTGGCATAACCTGGGTCCGGTTTCCTGGACGATGTGCCGATTGCGAGTCGCGGTGTTTGGCGATTATGCGATCCCGTCAATTTGTGGGACTGATCAACTAGGCCGCGATGTGCTGTCGCGAATCATGTGGGGTGCGCGTGTCTCGTTAACGGTCGGAATTGTGGCGACGCTTGTCAGCTTGATTATCGGTGTTAGCTATGGCGCGATCGCGGGTTACTTCGGCGGTTGGATCGATGCAGTGATGATGCGGATCGTCGATACTTTGTACTCGGTGCCGTTCATTTTTGTCGTCATCTTCATCATGACTTTCCTGGGTGAAGACAGCGTCAAAAAAAGACTGGAACAATTCGGCATCAATCAGTTGACGGTGTTCTATTTGATCATCGGTGCGATTTATTGGTTGACCATGTCGCGAGTCGTTCGTGGGCAAGTGCTGTCGCTGAAAAACGAACAATTTGTCGAAGCCGCGCGAACGATCGGCGCTTCGCCCGCTCGCATTGTGTTTCGGCATTTGGTGCCCAACGTTTTGGGTGTCGTGATCGTCTACCTGACATTGACGATTCCCGCGGTGATGCTATTTGAAGCGTTTTTGTCGTTCCTGGGACTGGGCGTGTCACCGCCGGATGTGTCATGGGGCCTGCTGTTGAAAGATGGTGTCGATGCGCTGTCCAGCGTCAAGCTTTTTTGGTGGATGGTCGTTTTCCCGGGTGCTGCGTTGGCGCTGACATTGTTTGCATTGAATTTCTTAGGCGATGGTCTGCGTGACGCACTCGACCCCAAGATGAAGAACAAAGATTGATCGCATGAGCCAACCACTTCTATCCGTAGATAACTTGAACGTTTCCTTTCGCACCGACGAAGGCTTGGTGCGGGCGGTTCGTGGTGTGTCGTTTGACGTTGCCAAGGGCGAGACCGTTGGGATCGTTGGCGAATCAGGCAGCGGGAAAAGCGTCACCAATCTTGCCATGATGGGATTGATTCCAATGCCGCCAGGCAAGATCGAAGCAGGCACGGCCATGTTTGGCGGAATGGACTTGCTAAGTTCCAATGAAGCTGACCTGCGCAGCATCCGTGGACGCCGGATCGCGATGATCTTTCAAGATCCGATGACGGCGCTAAATCCGTTGATGACGATCGAGCAACAGTTGACCGAAGCCCCGCGATTGCACTTGGGCATGTCGCGCAAGGAAGCCAAGAAACGTGCCGCCGAAATGTTGGATCTGGTCGGCATCGCTTCACCGGAGAAACGGTTGCGAGATTATCCGCATCAATTCAGCGGCGGGATGCGGCAACGAGTGATGATCGCGATGGCGCTCTCGTGCGAACCAGATTTGTTGATCGCCGATGAACCCACGACCGCACTGGACGTTACGATTCAGGCACAAATTTTGGATCTACTTTCGGATCTGCAAAAACGCAAAGGGACCAGCATTATCCTGATCACTCACGATCTTGGCGTCGTGGCTGGGCATTGCGACCGAGTGTTGGTGATGTACGCGGGAAGAGTCGTTGAAAAGGCTGGAATCGACGAATTGTTCGCCTCGCCCAAACATCCCTACACGTCGGGGTTGCTGGAATCGTTGCCGCGATTTGATGAAACCGGCCAAGACCGATTGTTGGCGATCGCCGGCCAACCACCGGACATGACCAACGTGCCCGATGGCTGCTCGTTTCGACCCCGTTGCCCCTACGCGACCGAGCAGTGCGGCGAAACCGATCCACCGTTACGCCAGCTTTCAACCACCCGACAATCGGCTTGCCTGCTGGACGTCGATACCGCTGATCGGCATCCGTCGATTGCTGAGATTGCCGAAGGAGTGTCATCGTGAGTGTGCCTGAAACTCCGCTATTGGATGTCAAAAACCTGCAAGTCTATTTTCCGTTTTCACGCGGTTCGCTGTTCAGCCCCGAACATGGATCGATCCGCGCGGTGGACGGTTTGACGTTTCAAATTCGCGAAGGTGAAACGCTTGGGTTGGTAGGCGAATCAGGCTGCGGAAAATCAACGACCGCGCGTGCAATCGTTGGCTTGGCAAAGCCGACCGCTGGAACGATTCACCTGCAAGGTCAGTCGATCGGCGGTTTGTCGGACCGAGCGATGCTGCCGTATCGCAAAGTGGTCCAAATGGTTTTCCAAGACCCCTTTGCATCGTTGAATCCACGAATGACCGTCGGCGGAATCATCGGCGAACCGATGAAGGTTCATCGATTGGCGTCAGGAAAAGATCGCAAACTAGAAGTGCTGCGTTTGATGGAGTTGGTGGGATTGAATCCGCGATTTTTGAATCGTTATCCCCATGAATTTAGCGGTGGGCAACGGCAACGCATCGGGATTGCCAGAGCATTAGCCGTGGATCCCAAATTGATCCTTTGCGATGAACCGGTGTCGGCATTGGACGTTTCCATTCAGGCTCAGATCATCAACTTGATGATGGATTTGCAACAGAAACTTGGGCTTTCGTATCTGTTCATCGCGCACGACTTAAGCGTGGTGCGACACATCGCAACGCGAGTGGGCGTGATGTACTTGGGGCGGATCGTCGAACTCGCTGACGCCGCGGACTTGTACGCGGGCCCCATTCACCCCTACACCGAAGCGTTACTGTCGGCTGTTCCGGTTCCCGATCCTGTGCTGTCGCGAACACGATCGCGAATCATGTTGCAGGGAGAAGTTCCGTCACCCGATCGCCATTACCCGGGGTGCAATTTCCAAGAACGCTGCCCGATCGCGGTAGAACGTTGTTTGACCGATCGACCGGAACTGGTGTCGATCGGAAAGCCGTCGCATCAGGCATCCTGTTTAGTGAGAGAAAACGATTAGCGTCATGGCATCCAATTCCATCGTTTGGTTTCGCAACGATCTTCGGCTGCACGATCACCGGGCGTTGACGGCAGCAATCGATCGCAGCAACGCAGTCGCATGTATCTACATCGTTGATCCACGATTCTTTACGAAAACATCGTTTGGATTCGATCGCATCGGGCCTCACCGATTGAAATTCCTGCGAGAGTCATTGCTGGATCTTGGCAAAAGCTTGGCGGACGCTGGATCAACTTTGATTGTTTTGCAAGGCAAGGCCGAAGATGTTTTAGCAGAGGCAGCGAAGGCGATCGGTGCAAGTCATGTCTACGCCCATCGCGAATACGCTAGCGAAGAAACGGCGATCGAAGACCAAGTTCAGCGATCACTAGCAGACGTTGGTGCGTCACTCGAACTTTCGTCAGCCAACACGCTGTATGAACTGGATGATCTGCCGTTTGAGATCGAAGACCTGCCTGAATTATTCACCAAGTTCCGGCGAAAGGTCGAAGCGTCCAGTTTGATTCGTCCGCCGCTTGCAACGCCGCAAACCATACCAAGTCTTGATCCAAACACACTTGCAAAACTTGACAGTGTTTCGATCGATCAGGCTGCATGCTTGCAGGGCGAAGAGGTCGTTCATGACGAGCGAGCTGTTATGCCATTTAAAGGAGGCGAAAGCGAAGGACTGCGTCGCGTGAATGATTACTTTTGGACTGATGATTGTTTGAAGGAATACAAAGAGACGCGAAACGGAATGTTGGGCGCGAACTACTCATCAAAGTTCTCGCCTTGGTTGGCACTAGGTTGCTTATCGCCAAGACAAATTCACCACGAAGTCTGTCGCTATGAAGAGCAGCGGATCAAGAACGATTCAACCTATTGGATGATTTTTGAATTGTTATGGCGTGATTACTTTGCGTGGGTCACGCTGAAACATGGTCGTCGGCTGTTTCAAGTCGAAGGACTACGCGGGCAACGGATTCCCTGGAAGCAAGATTCGAAGATACTCGATCGATGGCGAGAAGGAACGACAGGATTCCCGCTGATCGATGCCAACATGCGAGAACTTGCAGCGACGGGGTTCATGAGCAACCGGGGACGTCAAAACGTCGCCAGTTTTTTGACCAAAAATCTTGGCATCGATTGGCGAATGGGTGCACAGTGGTTTGAATCGATGCTGATTGATTACGATCCGTGCAGCAATTACGGCAATTGGAACTATGTCGCTGGCGTTGGCAACGATGCCCGTCAATTCCGCTGGTTCAATACGTTAAAACAGTCGGCGAACTATGACCCCGACGGAGCCTACGTTCGCCACTGGTTGCCAGAACTAGCAGACGTTCCATCTGAACACGTTCATTCCCCTTGGAAGATGGACAGAGAAAATCGCAAACAACTTGACTTAGTTTATCCACCACCGATCGTGGACCTGTTCAAATCGGCCGAACAAAACCAAGCATTGCATGAAGCCGCCAATGAACAGTTCCGCTGAGGCACTGTCCCGAAATAACGTCCCGTTTCTCACTGGACGTGGGCCCGGTTCTCACCGGACCTACGGAAGTTAATTCAGGACCGTTCTTAAGTCAGCAAACCTAACAGCTAACGGCTATTTCTACCGCGTTCTGTGTGGCGTTGTTAAACCGCTAATTGACGCTAACAGGACGCTAATTTGTCCAACGTCTGAATCTAGTTTGGGGTCGAGCAAGAAACTCTTATTAGCGTTCTGTTAGCGCTCATTAGCGGTTTCTTTCGCTGTGACGGACGAAGGAACGTCCGAGGGAATCAATCCAACGCTCTGTATGACTCTTTCGTATCCGACTCTGGGCGTGTCTTCTGGATCACTCCTGGATCATGGATCGTGGAAGATGATTGGCAAGACCAACTTCGCTAACAGTTTTTCGACTCTTTGTGCGATCCCCTCGGTTTCCGGTATCTTCGATTTATCCGCTTCGACAGCACCAATTCTGGCGGATTGGCAGAGGTCGGCTTCGCCGGGGTCATTGGTTATGCTATCTGCGAACGGTACCAACCACCATCTGTTGATCGCCGATCGTGGACTTGTTCAAGTCGGCCGAACCAAACCAAGCATCGCATGAAGCCGCCCATCAACAGTGCCATTGAGCCAATCAAGCGTCCGAGCATGGTGCAACGATGTGCGGTCGCGTTTGTTTTGATCGCGATCGCTACGCTTGCGTTGGCATTCTTCGAGTATCGATGCTACTGGGATTCGATCCTGCGATTGGGCAGTTGGCAGCTAGGACGATTGGATCGCGTTCTGCTGTTTGGATCTGTTTTTGGTAAGTCATTGATGGTGGTATCGATTCCAATCTTGGCTGGAATCACATTACAGCGCTGGCTAGGAAACGGCCGACTTGCGAACAGCGTGTTCTGGTTTTTTGTGCTGCTCGTTCCGCTGGCCGTGCTGGGTTACATCGCCACGGATGTGCGCGTCAGGGTGATCACGGGCCAGAGCTTGGAATACTATCTCCGCCGAGCCGTTAACCAAAACGCTTTGCAGTGGGGTGGAGACGGTAAACGATACTTGCTGCCACTGCTGCTGCCAGTGGTTGGTGGTGGAAGCATGCTGGGCGTATTTGTCTTGATTCGGCGTCGTATTGAATCTGTGATCGCCAGCATCCCATTGCGGATTGCAATGACAATGGTTGTTGGTACCGGTGTCACTTCGGTCGGCTTTTCGCTCACTGTGATCGTGTTTCGCGGCTATGCCGATCAGCCTGCCGCGTTGCAACGATTGCATCATCAATTTCCCGTTCAAGCTTATTTGTTCCATCCCGACCGGGTCGCGACAACCGGTCACGCGGTATTCCAAACCGATGTTCGACAGGATTTTGCACCGCTGGGTGAAGCGTTATTTCAACGCAGCAAACAGGGCAAAGTACTACGCCATCAAGACCTGAATGACGCCAAACTTCCAATACTCGCTGAACGGCCAAACGTTGTTCTATTGATCCTGGAAAGTTTTCGATACGACTGCGTTGATCCGCAACTGATGCCCAAGTTGGCCCGACGAAGTCAATCAGGCTGGGTCGCGACGCGGCATCTGAGTGGATCAAATTGTTCGCCGCAAGGATCGTTCGCGTTGCTGTATGGTCAGTACGCGATGTGTTATGACGCGGTCCTGAACCAACAACACGAACCTGTCTTGTGTCAGCTTTGGAGAAAATCAGGCTACCAAACTCAATTAGCAGCGAGTTGCGTATTCGATTATCGACGCATGGATGAAATGTTTTCACCGAACACGTTTGACCAGTTTCATCAATCAGCAGCCGCGAGCAAAGACTGGCCGCAGACCGATATGGAAACGCTAAAGATTATCACGGACTCGCTGCAGAGTTCTGATCCAGCTCCGAAGCTGGCGGTCGGTTATCTGATGTCAACGCATTACGATTACCAATATCCCACCGACTACGAAGCAATCTCGGTACCGGACGAACTGTCTGCTGAGGCCGGCGAAACGGTGTACAACGAGACGGATCGGCAAATACCGGAAGGGATTTCACGTAAGATCTTACTGTCTCGTTATCAGAAAAGCCTTCGTTTTATGGACGATGCACTAGACATTTTCTTGGAGTCAATTGACCTCAGCGAAACCATTGTCGTCATCACCGGCGACCACGGTGAATCGCTGTACGATGATGGTGTGCTGTCTCACGGATCGCGTCTATCCAAGATCCAAACGCATACACCAATGGTGATTCTGGGAAAGAACGTTCCCGTTGGTGAATCACGTCAGATTACCTCACACGTCGATCTGATCCCAACGCTTTGGAGACTTTGTGGCGGGGCGGACTTGAAAAGCAAATCACTGGACGGCCGGAACCTTCTAGAACACTCCGCAGCAACAACTGGTTTTCTGATTCACGAGTACCCTGATTCATGGGACGTAATGATCATTCGCAACGACGACAAGTTGCTGCTGAATCAATCACGAACCTCACCTCGGCTAAGCATCTTGGGATTCAGTGGCGATGATGGGCTGGTCGATCCATCGATTCAGAAAACGCCAAGCGACGTTTCAGTCTGGGCTGAGACATTTCGGACATTGAATTTCCAGTCACACGAACCGGATTCCGAAAAGTAACGAGAGTCGGCAAACACAATTCAGTGGCGTTTGTTGAGATTGCTGCAAAGCGATTGTAAGACCGACAACCAAGTCACGGCGACAAACGAACGATGTTCCAGGCTTTGTCGCTTTTGCGAAACACAATTCGGTCATGCAGCCTGCTTGGTCGGCCTTGCCAGAATTCGATTGTGGACGGAGTGACTTCGTAACCACCCCAGTGATCGGGGCATGGGATTTCTTGATCAGCATACTTTTGTTCCAGCTCACTCATGCGTGATTGTAGATCGCTCGCGGTGACTTCGCTGGACTGCATGGAAACGTTAGCACCAAGTTGGCTGCCGCGTGGACGCGAATGAAAGTAGGTTTGCGAAACCTCGCGAGACGTCTTCAATGCGGTGCCTGCAATACAAACTTGCCGCTGAAGGTGGGGCCAGAAGAAGCACAGCGACACCGAAGGATTCGCTTCGATTTGCCCGCCCTTGGTGGATCCATAATTGGTAAAGAAAACAAACTTGCCGTCTTCGATTCCTTTCAGCAAGACGATTCGCGATGTAACGCAGCCCGCCTTATCAGAGGTCGAAAGAGTCATCGCATTGACCTCGACCCAATCAGGCAAATCGGACGACTGAGCCTCTTGAAACCACTTTTCAAATTGAACGATAGGATCGCGGTCAACGTCATTTTCTTGTAGCCCTGATAGGGTGTACGTCTGACGCATTTGGTGAATCGACATGAAAATGGGCCTTAGCTGGAGAGTCTTTATGAGTGATTGCACGGAGTTGATCCCGCCAGGGCTGATCCCGCCAGGGTTCAGTCGAGCTTGAGCAGATCGGGTACTGAACCCTGGCGGGATCAGCTACGAGTTTAAACAGTCTGTACCGGATATTGGCGCGGCACTTGCATCCTTGTTGTAAACCGAATCCAAAAAGCTGCCAACGTGGCAGTCGTTATTCTCGTGCAAATAGGCTTTTGATGACAGAATCGCTGACAGGTCAGTTGCTGGTTGCTTCGTCATTGGTGACTCAACCGATGTACGCGGCAGGTGTGTGTTTGGTTGTCCACCAGGATGACCAGAATGTGATCGGTGTGATGCTGAACCGTCCGATGAAGCCCAGCCCTGAAATGTTGCTGGAACTGCTAAGTCCGAATTCATCGGATGATCCGAGTGGCAAATCAGGTGACCCTCAGGATTCCGAAGCCGGGCTGATGGACTCAGAATCGCAAACCGATCGTTTGCCGAATTCTGAAATGGACTTGCAGTTCCCGCACGGATCCAAGTCGATGGCCGAATCACCCTTGGCGATGCTTCACTTTGGTGGTCCCAATTCGGGGCCGGTCGTGGCGATCCATCAAGATCAACAACAAGCCGAAGCGGAAACCGGCGACGGCATCTACGTGGCTGCCCAGAAGCACCACTTGGAAAACCTAGTCCGCGATCCAAAAGCATCCTACCGGTTGATCGTTGGGCACTTGTCGTGGAAGCCAGAACAACTGGAACACGAACTGGCCGCCGGTGTGTGGCACCAGATTCCCGCCACCCTCAAGACGGTCTTTTCATCACACGAAGAAATGTGGCCCGGGATTATTCGGCGGGCGACATCGAATTCAGTGTCGAAATGGCTAGGGATCCCTGATGCAAAGGGCATGGGCGAGTTAAACTGACGCTCATGGAAGACAAAAAGAAAAAGGCCGTCGGCAAACGTGATCCTCGCCAAGAACTCACTCGCGAGGCTGAGGTTCGCAGACGTTTCCCCATCGAGCGACGTCGATTGGGCCAGATCACATCGTTCTTGCCCGATTCAAATTTTGGATTTATCGACGGCGAAGACTTCCGCGAAGACGTTTTCTTTCACATGAACGTCTGGCAATCCAAAGTCATTCGTGACGGCAGAGAAGTTCGAATCGAACCCGAAGAAGGACTGTGGGTCGAATTCGAGATCGACGACAACCGATTTGAAGATGAGAAAAAACTGAGGGCAAAATCGGTTCGCCCGACGGATCGGCCCGGTGGTCGAAAGCTGTCCGGCCGTGATGCGACTTTCAAGATCGTGACGCATCACCCACGAGCACGTCGCAAACGTCCGACGTGGCGAGATTCGGACTGACAGTGATGCTTGCCAATTGCCGGAACTTCGCTGCGCTTGTTCCGGCCTTCATCGAATCAATCTTCATCTTCTGGATCCACCGGCTTGGCGGGTAACTTACCGCCGTTATTCCGCGCGGTGATCATGGCGGATTCTAGATCTCGCACCAGCTTGGGATTGATGTGCTTACCGAGCAATTCACGCGTGGTGGAAAACATTTGGTCCACCATGCGGCGCTGATTGGCTTGCTTGTTGCCAAGGATTTTCAGATAGGCGGCTTGGCGTTTTCCCATTTCGTTAGCGAGCGCTTCATTGGAGGGTTGGCTTCGCAGTGCATCCATCAACTCTTCCGCCGCTTCCATTTCGCCGTTCTGCAACCGCATCGTAATTCTTGCTTTGAACAGTTCACGCACTGCAACCAAGTCGATGATCGAGTTCTGCACACCACGAATGTAGGACTCAGCTTCCAACCGCATGTCATCGCTACGAATGTCGGCAACCGCCTTTGGATCCAGACCAGGCACCATGGGCAACCGTGCCAAGACAGCTCCACCGTTTTTGACGTACATCAATCGTAGTGGGTCTTCATTTTTGTCGATATTCATCCGGCCATTCCAATCGGTTCGACCGACAAATGTCATGTCCTTTGAATCCAATTCCTTCTCGTAGATTTCGTAGCCAATCAGCGGAAAGTCGGGATCACCTTGGGCATGCAACCGCAACATTGTTTGGTCGCCTTGTGGTTTGACCTTGATCGCGACACGGTGAGTACGGTTGTTCTTGCGGCCCTGCAAACCGCCGGCACGTCCCGCGTAGAAACCCATTTTGACAATGTCTTTTTCGACTTCGTTGCACATCAGGTAGGCCCAATCGATCGGCCCGATCAAGAACGGGTTCCCGTTGCGATCATCTTTCCGCGTCGCCGGCATCAGAACATCACCCACCTGGATCTTGCCGGGTGACTTGTCGTCCATGATTAATCCGCTAGCTCGCAAAATGCCCTCGGCGGTTTTTTGGCCCGCGTTGTCAATTCGCACGATCGGCGAAAACGCTTGAATCAATCCCTGCCCGATCGATTCGCTGATCGTTTCACCAGCGGTCATGGAAACACGGGTGACCGATCCAAAGAAACGTATCAACACATCAATTTCGACAACATCAATGCTGGGTTGGGGATCCGTTGATCGAACACGAACCAGGAATACCTTGTCGTAGTCTTCGATCTGATTGGCAACCAAATTTTCGACCGGTGGCGGGATCAGTTTTGCTTCGGGTTCGGTCAGCGTCATGGCTAACCCTCGCGACAACAAGACTGCCTCGGTTCCCGGTTCAGCCCATTGCTTTGCCACGTCCATTGAATCGCCCGCGAACGTTTTCAGACGCTGGGCAACGCCGTCGAGTTCTGGTTTCCCTGATTCAATCCCTCGTTGTTTCAGCGACGCGATCGCAGTGCTGGTGCCCAGAACCTGTTGCACGAATTCGCCAACATTGGGTGCCGAACGAATTCGAATCGCGTTTTCGTGATCTCGTTTGACCGCAAGGATTGGATCAGCACTGCTTAGCGAGTCGTAGTCCAAACCGTCCAGATCGCGAAACATCATCGCGCTGATTGCATCAGGTGCATCCGCGAGCGTGGTCCGCCAAATCGAAGAAAAATCACGATCCAAGTATTCGCGAAGTTCTGTTTCAACGGTTGAGACCTTGACGGAAGGATCATCCGAGGCGACCCAGACGAGCACGCGATACGGCGAGTAGTCCCACGGCAGTTGCGGTTCCTCCTCTTCGATCACTGTTGCTGGTTTGGGGCCCATCGGTATCTCCGGTGCAGTTACCTGCATCGAAGAACCCGCTGTGTTTGCATCGGTTGTGTCATCCGAACAACCAGTGAACCCAACAACCATCGAAAGGCAAATTAGCAGAACGACCTGCATCGATGCAGGCCTGGTTGCTTTGGCGAATTGTATTGTCTTGGGCGTCGGTTGATGTTTGTGCATGATCACTTTCCTAACCGCCAGTTATCGGCATTTTGATAAAGCGAAACAATGTCGCTGCCGACTCCGATCAATTCACGCCGATACGCATAGGAATCAACCATTTGCCACAGCGGAAGAATCGGAAGTTCGTGATGGGCGATAAAGTGCAAGCCAACCAGTCCATCACGGACCTCTCGCCAATTACGAGCTTCTTCGATCCGTCGCAAACCGAGCCCAACCAATTGATCCGAACTCTTTGCCAAACCCTCGGGGCCGAGGACTCGCCGGGCGTCAATGACCGGTTCCCAAACAGCCGCGGACACGTAAACGATGTCGGCGATGTCTTCGTCGTCGTCAGGGAATGTTTGACCGACGGGTAATTCCACTAACTCAATTTTCAGACCCAGCAATTCCCATTGGCTGCTGATCGCTTCGCAGGCAACACGCGATAGATTGTCGGCGGGATAGGCCAGACGAATCGGCAATAGCTCCGGCAGTTTCTCTTTCTTTCGCGCCGCCAAGGTCTTCATCTGGCTTTCGTTCATTGCAATCAGAAGCTTTGCCAACGGCGGTTCATAGCTTCGCGGCAACAATTCTTGATCATAGGCGTATCCCAGCGGATCGTTCAGTTCGATGCCCGCGGGGAAAGGGCCCGACAAGACGCGGCAGCCTTCGGATTCCAAACCTTCGAGCAACTCGCCCGCCAAAATGTCCTCTCGATTAATTCCATAGACCAACGCCCGCCGGAACGTCCGTTCGGCCAAGTAGGCATGGTCGCTGCACGGCACCAGCATGTGAACGGTCGGCAACGGATAGTTGACAACGCGAATGTTCTTGCTTTTGGATAAACGCACCGCGTCGGCTGGAAACAACTGGTCCAACACATCCACCTCGCCCTGCAACAAAGCCGAAACCCCATCGCTGCCCGAACTCAAACGCTTCTCAACGATTTCGCGTGGTTGATCAGGAGTCCGCGGTTCGCCCGCAAGCGTGTAGCGAATCAGCTTGGCATCGTCCTCGATTTTTTCGCGGACATAGTCGCCCGTTGGTGAACCCGGCTTGCCGCCGAACCAACTTCCATCGACGGGAACTTGTAGCAAGCAGGTCGGCAAGACGTGCGGTCGGTTTAGCTTGAACGAAACTTGTTGGGGACCATCCAAACCAATCGACTTAACCGCCGATGCCCATGGCGAAAAGTAAGACGGACTTGTTGGCCTGGCACGATCACTGATCACGTCCGCCAAATAGAAACCGCGAATGCGATTAAGCGGTGGTTCCAATTTCCCAGGATTGATCAGAAGATCAAACTCCATTCGATCGGGACTCATTTCGGCTTCACCAAAGATAAAGTCGTATTCACCGCCTTCGGGGCCTGCGCCTTGAATTTCAAATAGCGTGCGATAGATCAAACGACCTGCACGCCGGGCCGCCCAATTATCGATACGCGTTGGTTCCAGTTCGGTTGCCGACTGCAACACACCCACATTGACCATCGGATAGCGACGATGGATTTCACGAAACAATTGCTGGCCGCCTTCCAGCGTCGGATCCACATAGATGCTTTCGAGTGCCAGTTGGCGAGCTTCGCGATACCGTTCTTCTTTCATCGCCGCGATGGCAGCCTTCTGCTTGGCGGTCGCCATTTCGCGGAATTTGGCTTTCCATTTTTTAACCGCAGGCAACCGATCGTTTTGGTAATCCGTTGCCAAACGTCCTAGCAATTGTTGCCCCAGATCTAGCTTTCCATCGGTCACCAAGCTAGCCATGTACCGATCCGCGATACCTGACATGGCCCTGATGACGTTGGATCTTTGGAACTCAGGCGCGTAGCTTCGCAGTTCTTCCAGCATCGCAAGTGTTGGTCCAAGCTCACCTCGTTTTGCCCTAGCGATTGCGTCTCGCCAAAGAAAATCGGTTCGCAGACTGCGGAGTCCTTTGCGGTTCGGAAAATCTCGGATCAAAATGGATAGAAAGGGATAGGCACCAACAAAGTCACCCTTTGCAATCCGCTCGTCAGTTTCCCTTTCCAGACGTTCTTCCCACAGATCAATCCGGTCGATGTCTTTCCACTTGGCAACGAAGTCGATGTCCTCATAGCCGAGCACTTTCAGCCGCAAAGATTTTTCTGGGTTACTTGGAGGCGTTCGACCTGGAAAGTCCAACAGTTGTACCTTGGCCCATCCACCGCCAGCTTTATCGGTGAAGAAAACGATGTCGTGCGCTTCTTCTTGCAACAATTCCAAACCGGGATCTTGCGGTTTGCCCGACTCGGCAAACGGCATCATGTCGGCGGATGCGGAATGGGTAAATAAAGTGAACAGCAAGCATGCGATCAAAACGGCGGTGTTGTATTTGCCTCTACTTGGAGTGGTGGATCTTGTGAAAGATCCTGAGGCGTTCGGATCTTTGACAAGATCCACTACCGCAAACCTGTTACGACCAATCTCTCCACACAAAGAGTTCATGCAGTTGTCCACCTCCACCGCGCAGCGGGTGAGGTCGGACGTTTCAGCGGTCGGGAAGGGGGCACGTCGCTGTAACCCTCTCCCTCGCTTTGGCTCGACCTCTCCCGCAAGCGGGAGAGGTGCGTCGTAGTCTATTAAGTCGTTGGTCATTCGCATCGTTGCAATGGTTTTCATAGACTCAATTGCCAGGCGTTTGATTGACATAGATCACGCCTTCGGTGCCGGGAATCAACAGCAACTTGCCTGATTTGCTGGCGGACATGGGGGTTGCTGAAATCGGTTGCCCCAGGTCATCCTGCCCTAGAATCGAACCTGAACTTGGGTCAATGGTTACGAACCAGCCGGGGGCTCCTGCTAAGACCCAGTCGTCTCCAACTTTCAACAGTTCACCCGATGGCTTGCCCGGTGGCAGTTCCAGCGAAAACGCTTCTTTGCCATCGCTCTTGAACGCACGCAAATAACCATCGTCGGTTTGCACACAGGCAAACCCATCCATTGCAACGGGGCCCCAAGTGATTCGTCCAGTCAACAGGGTTTGGAACGATTGGTCCAGCGATGTCAGGTCATGGCCGACAATGAAATCGGCTGCGGGCCCCGCCATCGTGGCAACGTACGTGTTATTGATGGCAACCGCCGGACCCAAGAATGCTTTTTCAAGATCCTTTGACGCCAACTCGCGAATCTGTTCGGCAACTCGCAATCGGTAAATCTTTTTTCGATCATCAGCAACCACCACCTGATCTGGATCATCGGGCAACACGACCGGCGTTGTCCAATTCACAATCCCGACCGGATCGCTGGCGGGTTGGAAAGGAGTGGACTTCACCGCGCCGGTTTGCCAATTGATCAAGACAGCTCGGCCGCTGGTTAATGGCAAGAACAAACCACCGCCACTGAACACCATTCCGCCACTGGGACGCCCGGCTGTCAAACGCATGGGAATTTGCCGCAGTTTTTCTTTGCTGCGATTTGGGTCGTAAACCAGAACGGTTTCGCCGCCACCTTCATCCAAAAACGCCAGACGCCCTTTTTCCATTTCCACTGCATTAACAAAACGCGCCGCGACGTTTCGGCTGCCCGCATTTTCTATCGGGCCTTTGGTCGAACCACTGGCGATTGCGTCGCGATCAAGTTCATAGAGTGCGGCTTGGTTGGTGATGGCGTGAACCGCACCCTCGGCTGGCCGAATCGAAGCGACGGGGACACCAACATCGGTTTTCCAAATCTCCTCTCCTGTTTTTGGGACCGCCGCGGTGACGCGGATCGCCGACGTGCCGCGAAGCACCCGAGCGTAGACCAGCGCATCGTCACTGATGAACGGTTTGCCAATGCATTGATCGAGTTCATGCAGGCTCCAATCGCGAATCACTTGGCCGACATGAATTTGCAGCTCGTAGCGACCGACGCGAGTCCCAGTGATCCACATGGCACTGCCGCCAACGGCCATCTGTGTCGCGGTGGGTTGATCGTAAAACGGTGGCAAGGAAGCAACCACGCTGACCTGTTCACCCTCGGCTGAAATTTCAATGTCCAACACTTTGACTTCGCCCAAATCCGTCAACACGATCAGGCGTCGTCCTTGAATAACAGGTTGCACGCGAACGTTTCCGGCCAGCCGAATTGGGTCTTGTGCTACGCGAAGGTTTTCACCTTTTTCATCGACTCGCAAGATATGAATGTTGGCAAAATCGGTCCCGGTGTTCTCAATCACAAACACGTGACCAAAAAGCGGAATTGGGGGAACCGAAACGGTGCCCTCGGCGTGTTCAATGTAAAAGCTTTCAATCGACGAACCGTCACGTGCGTTGATCAGATACAAATTGCTGTGGTTGCCGGGTAGATAGAGTCGTTGTTTCCTGGCATCGACGCCGGGTGCCGTTTCTAATCCCTGGGGAAACTGGGTGGCCCATTTGGCTTCGCCAGAATCAGAATCCATCGACAGCAAACGGCCTGCTTTCGTTGTGACATAGATATCGTTTCTCGCTGCAACCGGTTCGTTGAACGGTTCGGCGATCTGGCTTCGCCACACAACGTCGCCGCTATTGGCATCACAACGCAGGACTTCCAGGGCTTGTGAATCGTTCAGCAAGACGCCCTGTCCACCGTCAAGCCGAATGGGATCGAGATTTTTGGCGAACCCGACAAACTTCCGCCACTTCATCGCGCCATCGAGTCCATCAAATGCCATGATCGATCCGCCGGCACGAACGTAAAGCGTTTCGCCTCGCAAATCAGGGGCGGAACGTCCCGACAAAGATGTCAGAACGATGGACTTCATCGCAGCAGATTCTGCCGCTGATGTTTGAGTCTTGGGCAACTTGGCCGAGGGGGCCACCAACGTCCGTTGAATATCGCAGGCCTCTCGAATCAGTTTTTCTAAACGCTCGTTGTCTTGCAATTCCGGAAAGTCCCGAAGCAATTCTTTGCGAGTGTCATACGCTTGCTTGGTCTCTTTCTTTTCGAGCGATTCTTTCATTGCTGCTTCGGCTGCATCAAGACGCCGGTTGCGACTGATGTCACGCTTGACTCGTTCGCGTGCTTCTTCGACGCCTTTGATCTGACCCGCTAACGTGACGCGCATCGTGCCAGGCATGTAAAGCGGATCATCCATTAGCAACCGGTGTTCATCCAGCTTGGCAAGCAACGCTTCCTTCTCGCTCGTCTCGTCGGCCTTCCCCGCGGCCTTGGCAAGATTGGAGGCGATATCAACCAACAGAGCCGCCAGATTACCGCGTTCTTGGTTCATGCCCTTTTCGTTGGCGATCCTTGGCAGCTCGGCTTTCGCCAAATCAACCGCCTGACCAGGCTCTTGCTTGAATGCCGCCGCCTTATACAGCTTTGTCATCACATAACGGACTCTTGCGATCGAAGAATACTCATCGTCTTGACCGAACTCTTCCAGGAAATTGGCATAGCTATCCTGAGCCGCCTGGTAGTTCTGTTGATCGTAAGCATCGTTGGCATTACCAATGAATGCATCGGAGGTTTCTTTATTGAGCCACCAATAAAGACCAAAACCAGTGAACAGCAACAATGCGATGATCGACAGATAACCGTAGATCTTGAACGAATCCCAAACAGACTTGTTTGGCGGCGGTTTTTTGCGGCTTGATTTTGGTCGATTGGGCGTCGGACGCGGGCTGTCGGATTCAGCAGGAGCAGCTTCCGCGGCGACCGCTGTCACAGGCATTGCTTCGACTTCCATCGGCTCGGCTTCAGCAACTTCGACCACTTCTGCTACGTCATCGTCGATGCCGGCGATCAGATCGACTTCCTCGGCTGGTTCGGGATCAGCGTATTGGTCGCTGCGTAATTCACCGATCAACTTTGATGCTTGAAACGAAGTCAACTGACCATTATCGACCAACAATTTGGCGACGGCTTCGGGCGTCACCCGCGAACCGCCTTGATCGAGTTGTTGGCGAAGGGCTTCGATGATGTCTTGGTCAAGAAGTCCAAGTCGCTCGATACGATTGATAAGGTCTTTGGCGAGCATGCGGGAGAAGGTATTAGGTGTTAGGGTTTAGGTGTTGGGTGTTAGGAACGACAGATTTGATATTGGCGTAGTGGATCTTGTTAAAGATCCTGCCGGGAATGGATCTTTAACAAGATCCACTACGATTGCGTTCGTTGTTCATTCGTCGTTCCTTAGCTATCGATTGTTCATCAAAGTCTTCGCTGAGTTTCTAATCAAAGTCTTCGCTGAGTTTTTAATCAAAGTCTTCGCTGAGTTTCTAATCAAAGTCTTCGACTTGGGTGACTTCCAGTTCAGAGAACCCGGCGATGGTTCCGGCATCCATCGCATCGACGAGCGCTCGAAGCTTTGCCATTTCGTGAACCTTGATTGCCAACCGCATGCCGTCTTTGTTTCCTGCGACGGCTTCACGCAGCGCTGAAATCAGATTTTGCTTTCCAGGGGTTTCGCGTTCCCAATCAGGAGCCATCACCAAGAAAGAACCATATTCATCGACTTCCAATTCAACCATGTCCAAGTCGTCGGTCTGATCCGGATCCACATTGGTACTGGGGGCCTCGGTTTGCTGACGAGGCATGTTGATTGATTTTTGCAGGCTGAACGCGGCGGTCACCATAAAGAAGATCAACAACAGGAACGTGACATCAACCATCGGCGTCATGTCCATTTCTTCTTCGGGCCGATTGCCACGTGCAAGCACGGGCCCATCGTCGTCATCATCGTCGTCGCCATGCAGCATCGGCGACACGTCGTGCATCGGATGACCGTCTTCGCCGGCTGAATCGAGCTTGGTTACGGCGACACTGGCCGGAACGACTGGCTGTATCGATACAGGTGCAGGCGGATCGACCGCTTCGCTGGCTTGCTGGACGGATTCCTGAACTGATTCCTGAACGGATTCCTGGACAGATTCCTGCACTGGCACATCGACCGAAGCGTCACAGGCGGGACAGCGTACACTGCGTCCTGCCAACCGATCATTGACATGATGGTTTTCACCGCACTCCGGACAGCTAACATTGATTGACACAGGCGTTTCTTAATTCTCTTTAACGGCGATGTAAGTAGACTCCAAATCGTCAAACGCATCGCCAATGATCTTTTGAACTCGTGTCACTTCACCGACCCGCACGTTCGAGTCGCCATACAGCATCACATGTTCCTTGGGGACACCGTCCGCCTTCTCCAGTTCAGCGGTGATGTACTCGATGATCTCGCCGGACTGAAGGTCTTCGTCGCGACTAAATTCGGATCCGTCGAGTCGCTTTAGCACAACTTTGTCGTCGCCAATCGGATCGATAAAGATGACAGCCGATTTCTTGGCTGACACCGCCAATCCATTTTCTGCTTCTGGAATGGTTCCGATTTTGGTTGGGTCCATCGTTGAACAAACCACAAAGAAGATCAGCAACAAAAAAGTGATGTCGATCATCGGAGTGATGTCCATCTCTTCGTCGATACGATCTTTCCGCGGCAGCACGAAATCTTCGTCGTCGTTATCGTCGTCCATTGTCTTCATCCATTATCGTCGTCCATTGGTTTGAATCCCTTCGCTTACGCGTCGGGTTTGCGAGCCGGGTTTACGCATCGGGTTTACGCGCCGGGTTTACGCGGCGGGTTTGCGTGGTTGGATCAGCGGTTGGGTGTTTGGGCGACCACCGGTTCGCCCGCTTGCCCAGTCGTTGATGCCGCAGTCGATCCGGCCGAGCCAGCAGTACCGGTCGCGGACGAGAATTTCGCCAAGCCTTCGCGGAATGCCACCATCAAACGGGCCAAACCAGCACCGACCAGATCTTCCATCTTGGCGATGCGGATGTTGACGCTAGCGGTCAGGATCATCAGCGGGATGGCGATCGCCAAACCGCATGCTGTTGTTCGCAGTGCAATGTTAATATCGCTGGCCAGCAGCGATGGTTCGACGGATTCCGCAGTCGCCAACGTTTTAAACGCCCCCATCATCCCGAAAACCGTTCCAAAAAGCCCAATCATCGGGGCACTCTTGATCACGGTGCTCACCCAACTGAGTCGATATTCAATGTCGCTCATCACGTCGCGTTGAAAGCGGTCCATCACGAATGCTCGAGATTTCTTGTACCCGAGTTCACGGTGCTTGCAAGCCATTTCCGCGATCTGCGGAATCGCTCGCGGATCGCCGTCACAGTACTCGACAACTCCTTCAAAATCACCGGCCGCCAACATTTGTTCGACGTCGTCCATGAAGACATCTTGTTCTTCTTCGGACTTAAATCTTTTTTGCCCCACTCGCGTCCAAACGACGACGATGCAATAGAGGCCCCAAAGTGCGACCGCACCCAGGGCGAAGTAAGTGGAGTTAGAAATAATTTCAAACATGGTTTACTGAATCGACTGTTGAACGCTGAGTGGAATGGAAGGGTTTGTAATTTGGTATCACTTGTTTCGGTAACGCTTATTTTCGGTAACGCTGGGCGATGACCTCGAACTCATAGCCGGCACCGCCGGGCTTACTTTCGAAGACCGTTTTTGCGACTTCCGTGATCGAAGGATGCCCCTTGGATGTCGCATAATCCAATTCGATTTTGGCCAGCAAATTTTCGAGCTGCTCGGGGATCAGCTTGAACATATTTCGGCCCTGCAGATCGACCCCGGCTTGGTTGTGGATTGAACGTTCGTACTGCATCAGTGGACTTGGTCGTTTGAACATAAAGTACAAACGCTTTTCAGTACTGGCGTCTTCCAGCCGTCGTGCTTTGGGCGATCCGGCTAGATTGTTCACGATATCGAGTCCGACAATTTTGCCGCCAACGGCACCGAGTTCAATTTTGAAGAACTCCAACTGTTTCGCGTATGAAGGTTGATTTTTGGCGGTGAAGTTCAACTGCCATCGCTCCGAACGCGGGATGATATCTTCGCCTTCGCCCTCGGGGCCCGGCGGTCGGGAATCACCCATTCCGGTACCGGATGTGGTTGCCGTCGCCGCGGTGTCGCTGGTTGTCAGTGCGCCCGCGACGCTGCTGACTGCGTCGGTGACTGCTTCGATGGTGTCCTGAAGCGTGGGCTCCATCAACTCCTCGACCTCTTCAGCACCCGGCGGTTCAAAGTCACGTTCAAAACCTTCGGCGTTGTCGCCTCGCCCAGCCGGATTCTCGATGATCGGCGCGATGGCGACCGGTGCGAAGGAGAACCGACTGGTCAACCAGATGATAAACAGCATCGCGACGAAGACGCCGATGAACAGAATCAGTGCCATGAACAGTGACGTGACGACGTTGAACAGAATCAGTGCCATGAACAGTGACGTGACGACGTCGAACTGACTGATGCGAAACTTTTCGCGTTCTTCTTCGCGAGATTGTTTCCTGTCTTGGATCGCCCGTGTTACATCGTTTTCAGGCGCAGCATCCTCGGCCATGACGCCATCGCGAGTGTCGATACCGTCAATCTGTACATCACGATCGCTTGCTTCGTTAACCGGATCGTTACGCGACGCCACTGAATATCCTAAAAGACACGAGGTTTACTAAAAGACACAGAGAAGATGTTTTGAATCGAAAAAATGCAACATTAGTCCTACAGATCATAATCCAAGAACACATACGTGGGATCAACTGAGCGGTACCACCGTCGCCATTTGTCTTGAATTTCTGACATCTCTTGATTCCATTGGCCCATTGCCTCGGCATCATCGACATCACTGGGACGATCGGGCATCTCGCCCATGCCGTCAAATTTGCGGCTGATGAACCGAAGGCCGTCACGAGCGAAGCGACGGGTCGGCGTATCGGGGTCACCGAGTGCGTAAATCAGTGCCGGGACGACTCGCATTTCATCGCTCTTGCCCAACAGTTTTGCTGCGATGCGACGAGCCTGATAAGACCGGCTACCACGAACGAGTCGCTCGAACCGATCGATTTGGGCGCGGCGGACTTTGGGGTCAGGATCTAACTGCAAGTCATCGGGGATCGACTTGCCCTCGACGTCGCTGCCGCCGTCTTCTTCAAGAGCCTTCAGCATTTCGACAACACTGACATCGGCCGATTGACCTTTGATTTGCGTGCCATCGACTTTTAGGTTGGTCGTATCTTTGGGAAACCCAAGTCCACCGCCCATCGCCCCTGCACCAATCGAAAAAATTGCTTTTTGAGTACTGCGAATCAGGAACAGCAATGCGAACGAGGTGCTACCGGTGGGAGTGGTGTGCGAGATATCGCTCCAGCCACCTTTTTCGTTTTGATATTTCCTCAATTCTTCAACGCCTTTGTTGTACCAGGCTGGACTCTTGTCCTTAGGCAAACCGTAAGCAATCTCAACGAAGCTCTCGTAACGTTCAAGCGTGTAAATGATGTAATAATACCAGTCTTTTCCAGCCGATCGTTTGTAAGGTTTTGATTGAGTGTATCTTCCCAAAAACGCAATTGAATTCTTGATCGGCTTCTGCGAAACATTCGCAGTCTTGCGGCGGCTTTTGTTGGTGTCCTCTTTGTACAATTTGATTGCTGTAGGTAATCCTGGAATCCCAGGGTCGTCGTCACTATCCGTGTCGCCCCATAGCCGAAGGGCATCACCGGCTATCAAAAGACTGCTGCCACCGGCGAGTCCCATCGAATAGGTGGTCTTGGCCTGAGGAATCAACGGCTTTCCCGGACCAGGATCTTTGGCTTGATAAGGCCAGGTGCCGGTGACATCTTGAACTCGCAGCAGAAACAGAATCGTTTTAACGACCTTGCCATAGTCAAGCGGGATGCCATTTCGATCAAGCGTCCAGATCGCAAGCATCGCATATTGCGTCTGCGAAATATCGCCGGTCGCGCCCCCCGGATACCCGAAACCGCCTCCTGGCTGCTGGATTTTGAAAAGCATTTTCTGCAGCTTTTCAAGCTCGTCGCGATACACGTTGGGGTCAGCTTCGGCCAGCAACAAAACCGCTACGCCAATGATGTACGTGCGTTCGTGGTCAGACACCGATTTACTGTGGTTGGCAAATTTGACGGCCTCTTCGATGCCCTTTTTGACCATCGGGACATCGGGATCGTGCATACACTTCAAATGCGCATACGCTGCCAAGATCTGCTCGCCATGCCCTCTTGGCTTGGTAGTTTCGAGATAAGCTACGCCTCGATCGACCATTTTCTGGACGACAGGATCTTCGGGAGTGTAGGCCCAGCAAGTTGCTGACGAAAACACGCTCAGCAGGATCGCGAACCCAAGTCCAACACACGATGCCCGAAGGCTGGCGTTTCGACGACGGTTAGTGAAGGGAAAAGATCGTGACATCTGATGAACCAAAAAATTCTGGGAGCCGATAAAAACTGAAAAAGAGAGCCCACAACCCAAAAAAATGAGGCTGCGTGAACCGATTGACGGCAAGTTACATCATAGCCTAACATCTGGACGTGCCGAATAAGGCACTTTTGGTCAGTTAGCTCAGTTGGTAGAGCACGGCCCTGAAAAGGCCGGTGTCCGCGGTTCGAGCCCGCGACTGACCACTCTCTTTAACCCCCCACCAACCCGATGAAGCACTTGCTTCATTTCATTTTGGGTGGTCTCCCGTAGCGAAACTCGCCAAGAGTTTCGGCTTCCAATGAAAGACCGCCGAAAGTCTTGGCGACTTCCGCTACGGAATGCGTCCTATCGCTTGCCGCACGCCTCAAGAAACGCCGACAGCTCCTGGCGTACTCGCGGGAAAAGCAGGAATAGACCCAGCATGTTGGGGAAAACCATCGCAAAGATCATCGCGTCAGAGAAATCGATCACTGATCCGAGCGAAATTGCGGCACCGATCACCACGACGATGCAAAACAGCAGCTTGTAGGATAAATCAGAAACTCGGCTGCGCCTGGTCCGCTAAAAGTTTGGGGTTGCGGCAGCTAGGCGATTGCGCAGGTTTTGTTCCGTCTGGGAGAGTCCCAAATCCTCTTCGCGAGCAACATGGATGCCCGGCGTTAGCGAGTCTGCCACCCACGCCCGCAGGTGCTTCATCCGGCAGGTCGAGAGTGCCGTCTGAACCAAATCGATCGTGATCGTGGCCGTCGTTGTTGCGATCGCAAGAACCTGACGCGTGAGACTCGTGTTGTTGTGGTGAAGTAAACGCTTGCCCTTGCCAATGACCGACTCCAATACCTCAGTGCTGCCAGGGAAACTCTGAGCCTCGGGAAGTGCTTGACACGTTGCCTCGATTTGCTCAGCGGACTGCTGGATCAAATTTCGGCATGATGGATTGTGAGTCTTGGTTAATAACTCAAGCACCGACGCTGCGGTGTTTCGGTGGTAACCTTCTCGCCGTACGATTTGACAGATCGCTTGGCCGACTAAGATGACTTCCAGCCAAGTCGAAATCGAAGAACGATAACTTCGCAACCAACCCAGACGCTTCAACATCATGTCTCTCGGCAAACGAGCTTTTTGTCGATCACTCAACTTGCCGCAGACCGTGCGGTCAAGTAGCCATAAAGCTCGAGCGGCCCAGCGGACTTCGCGGTCGTAGTTCATGTAGCGAGCCTTCGTTTTGGGTGTCGGCGGCTTCAAATGCGCCAGCACGCTTTGCCGCAGGAAGTTGGCACACGTGCAGCAGGCTTTGGGATAAGCTTCCCAACGTGGGTCGGCTTCAAAAATCGACTTGATGATTCGACTGACCAGATGCACAATGTCGTAAAGCGAGATCACTTCAGGGTGTTGGACCTGAAACAATTCACAGCCTTTTTTCAGATCCGAACCACGATCGCTGAGGGTTGCCAGCGGCACACCAAACTGGTCACTCGTCTGCTGCAGTTGATCGCGAACGATTTCTCCATTGGATTGATCCACCGGGATGATGGCGATCACAGTCAGATCGCTATAGGCCAACGGTCGATTCAATTTCTGGAAGTGGGCCAACGAGATCCCCAAGACCACCAAGCACTTCTGACTGCCAGCGTTGACAAAGTGATCCATTAGCCAGATCCAATCCGAGCGAACCTGATCGCCCCGCTCGATCAGATACAGGCCGATGCGTAACAAGTGGTTCTGGATGGTGGTTTGGCAGGGAGTATCCAGCCCCGTCAATCCTTTGCTTTGATCGGCGATACTTAGGGCACGACTTGCCGCTCGCAGAGACAATGCCCCCACGGTCACCAAGCGAATGGCATGCACAATGACGTTGGCATCGAAGGGACTTCCTGGAACCGACAGGGCCGAGGCATTGGCTTGAGGGCTTACGATAAGGCTGCGTGAATCTTTCGAGCCAATGGGGAGGATCGCGGAAGGATCAGTCGTTTTTTTTTAGCAATTTCAGTTCTGACTCGGCTGTCTCTGCCCTGACTCGCCAGGAATCACGACTTTTCGTGACGGCACGAACCTGGTTCTCGGTGGTGCGAAGTTTCACTCGCAATGCCGTGTACTTCTGACGCAGTCGTTCGTGCCCTGTTTTGAGAAGCGCCAGTACCTTGTGGGGCGGTGAGAGGTACTCATCAAGCTTCTTGGTCATCGCGTTACTCCATCAAAATACGATCGTTCATCAAGCCGAAACCGGGAACAAATCTGTCCCCCAAAGAAAACCATGTCAATACCAAAGATTTAGCGGCCCAGCATTTGGCCTAACACGCAAATGCGTCGGCACCAGCCCATCGATCTACCCAACCAGCCAACCCGCCTGCGACGTCGCCTTTGTGCGGCCTTGACGCGGACATTTCTTTTAACCGTTGGCCAACGCGGAACCTCGAAAACCCAACTACGGAAAGACAAACATGGCTACGAAGAAAACCACCACCGCTACCAAGACCGCTGCCGCCAAGAAGACTTCGGCAAAGAAATCGGTCGCCAAAAAGCAACCCGCCAAAACGACGAAGGCGACCACGGCGAAGATGCCGGCCGCTGCGAAAATGAACGCCAAGAAAAAGCTCAGCCAGATCGACGCGGCCTTGGCGGCCAGCGAAGAAGAGCCGCAACCCGCTGCGTCCATTCGCTTACTGGGCCGATTCAACCGCGTCGGCAACGGGCGGCTTGGTGGCGATGAACCGATCGTCATCAAGAACGCCCACCCAGCGATCATCGACAAGAAAACGTTCAAGCGTGTGCAGGCTAAGCGGTCGAAGACCGCAAGCGTCCTAACGGCCGAACGCAAGCGAGCGACTACTTGCTGTCGGGCTTGGTCATCTGCGGCAACTCCGGGATGCGCATGTCGGGCCGGCGAGCCTCGGTCGGAACGAACGTCTAATACTATTCGGCGCGCTCATCGATCAGTGGGGTTTCATCGAAGCCCGAAGAAAGCGAACGCCGCTATGCGATCCGCAAGGTCCAACTCGAACCGCTGGTGATCGGCAAGATAGTGGCGCTACTCGATACGCCGAACATCGAACGCAAATTAAAAGCGGCCGCTGGCCCGCGTTGGAAAGCGACGGCCGACAAGACCACCGACACCAAAGCCATCCGCCAGCGTATCGCCACGCTCGAAAAAAACATTGCCGAAGGCGTTGAACGATTGCTGCTCTTGGACGGCGACGACCAAAACGAGGCGTCGGCGATGTTGGCCGATTGGCGATCCGAACGACGTTCGCTCGAAGACAAACTGAAAGCCGCCACGCGAACCGGCAACGCCGCGCCCGGGTGTCCGGCAGAGCGCGAGGCCGCCCGCTTCGCGGCTGAACTGGCCCACCTACAAACGACGTTCGCCAAAGCCGATCCACAGGCGTTACGCAACGCTGTGAAGGGTTTCCAAATCGTTTAACCGCGTGGGCATCGCCCCGCGCGTCCACGCGGAACGAAACGCGCGAGGCGAAACGCGCGGGGCGATGCCCACGCGGTTAAACGAACTAATCCGTGTTTTCCGGGACCAAAACTATTCACGGCGTTGGGCGTTACGGGCCGCCCTGGCGAACGTGATCGAAGGCATTACGCTCTATTGGACCGACGGCGGAACACGCAAATGGTAGTTCCAACGCGGCACGATCCGTCTCGGTGGCAGCTTGCGCGTGCTGGCTAGTTGTGCGATCAAATCAATCGATGTTTTCCAGCACACGAACCGGTGGGCCTGCGGAAAATTGATACGATTTGTAAGCTGCTAGGCCCAAGAGTGTGGCGGCGCAAATCGTGGCAAAGATGAGTTTTCGCCGGTTTGCACTGTCCTCGTCCACCGCCAACATCCGCTTGATTCGATTCAGAGCAAGGGTTGTTACCGATTGCTTTGAATTTGTCTCCGATGAAGCCTTGACAGGCCTTTTCAAGACCGGCTTGTGGCTGGCCGGATCTTCGTTGGGCACTCGCGTTGGCGATGAATCAACACTCCCAAAATCGTCAGCCTCCAAATCGTCAGCTTCCAAATCATCAGCTTCCAAATCATTGTCGAGGGACGCTTTTTTGTGTTGACTACGGATCTTCTCGTACCGCTCTTCGCGGTCCATTTCATCTTCAGAGTCCAAAAAGCCGGCGACGTCGAACGTGTCCCAGGCATCACCCGTATCGATCAAATCAACCGACGAAGATGGATCAACTTGATCAACACGCAAGTGAAAGCCGACTTTTCCAATTCTTAAAAGATCGCCATCGACCAATTCAACCCAGCACTTTGGTTCAATGATCTCTTCGCCGATCGCGGTTCCGGAGGTGCTGCATAAATCTAAAACGCGGACGCATTCGCCATCGTAGTGAACCAGACAATGCCTGCGGCTCACTGATTTACTTTTGGGGCGGATCTGACATTCGCCGCTGCGGCCAATCATGTAATAGCCCTTTAGCAACGGTGCCTCGATTCCAGCACGACTGCCCGCCGCCAAGACAAGCGTAACGGAAGAACATGGTGCGGCGGATGGCTTGAGCAAAGGTTGCATCTACTTTTGAAAGATCACGATCGGAGAATTCTTGTCGGATTCAGTGAGTTTGATTTTTGGATTCACTTGCGGCAAAGGTTTTGAAACTGTGTACACGCCAATTCCAACGACCACGATCAATGCAATAAAAGCGACAGCAAGTCCAACGCCCAAAAGCAAGGTTTGGTTTCTGTCGCTCCGCAAATCTGTCTTACTGGACCGAGCTTTGACAGGATCTGCGGATGCATTGCTGTTGGCGGATGCCTTGTTTGCGGCGCGTGGCTTGTTTGCGGCGGATGTCTTGTTGGCGGCGCGTGCCTTGTTGGCGGCGTATGCCTTGTTGGCGATTGGGCCTCGGTAGGGCGTTGACGGTTCAGACATCAAGTCTGCAACCGATGGCAAGTCAGCAAAATCAAACTCGCCCATTCCTGAATCAGTCGCGTTTGAGCCTTCTTGTCCCAAATCAATTTCACCATCGGACGATAGCGAGGTGTCTTCCAAGGTGGCTTGATAGATCCCATCATCCAAGTCAGTGTCACTCGCTGGTTTGATCGGATTTGCAATATGATCAGGTTTGCCCGGCGTCCCCGTTCCGAGTCGTTTGAGTTGACCCAGTAATTCCGTCGTCGATTTGGGGCGATCGCAAGGGCGTTTGGCCATCATCCGTCCGATCAAGATCGATAAAGATTTTGGACAATCTTTGCGGATCTTACGAACGTCTGGAATCTCTGCTGTTTGATGGCGAGCCAATCGCTGTTTAACGTTTTCACCCTCAAAGGGTGCGTGACCGGTCAACAGATAAAAGGCAGTGCAGCCAAGCGAATAGATGTCGGCACTCGCGTCCGCATTCTGGCTGTTCATTGCTTGTTCAGGAGCCACAAAGTCAGCGGTTCCCATCAAACGGCGGTTCGCCTCTTCACTAAATTCACCCAAACCGACTCGGGCCAATCCCAAGTCACTCACTTTCAAAACACCGTCAGTTCGCAGCAGCAAGTTTGCCGGTTTGATATCCCGATGAACGATCCCACGTTGATGAGCATGCTCCAGCCCGCTGGTTGCTTGAATCATCAAATCGATCACCTCGGCCGAAGACATCACTCCATCACGAGCGACAGCGTGATGCAGATCGATTCCATCGACAAATTCCATCACGATGTAGTAACGGCCACCCGCTTCGGCGAAGTCGTAAGCGCGAACGATATTGGGATGATCAAGATGGGCGCACGCGCGAGCCTCTTCCTTAAACCGATTCAGCCGACGCGGATCGTTGGTTGCTTCAGGTGGCAAAATTTTCAACGCCATCAAGCGTTTCATCACATGGTGTTCGCCAAGATAAACCATGCCCATGCCGCCCTTTCCAATCGGACGCAGCAGCCGATAACTCCCCAGATAAAACCCTTTGCTACGGCCTAGCAGAAGTTTCTTTGCCTGCCACCGCGTCAGCACGCCCGCACCGATCAAACCGTCGGCCAATATCTTGGGCGAAAAACTGCAGTCGGTCTCCGCCATCAAGGAAACAACAACTCTCTTCAAG
The DNA here is from genome assembly GCF_001642955.1 of Rubripirellula obstinata. GTDB lineage: Bacteria > Planctomycetota > Planctomycetia > Pirellulales > Pirellulaceae > Rubripirellula > Rubripirellula obstinata. Next base: position 108,137 of record NZ_LWSK01000005.1, read on the forward strand.
TCGTCGATTTCGACCAAACCGGCATCGATTGCTCGGCGAATAAACGAACGTGTCGTTTCATCAAGCATCGATTTGACATTTGCCGTGTTGGGCTTAGTCGATGAGGTTACCGAAACGGTGATGCCAGACATAGGAAGCTACGGAAATGCCCGAGAATCGAAAACAAAACAACGGCCTTGATGCATTGATCGGCTAGCCGATCTAGCACGTGGCTTTTTTTATCACGCGCATAGCATAAGCGTACAAATCGGCATCGGCGGGTTAAGATTTTGTTAGGATTCGACGACCATTTCTTCATAATCGGCGCGCAACAAAAACAGTCCGTGCGCGGGTGCGGTTTGCCCCGCTAAGTTGCGATCACCGGCACGAATTAATTCGTCAATCCACTGAACCGGTTCGCGACCTCGGGCAACGTCAACCAAAGAACCAACAATGTTTCGAACCATATTGTACAGAAATCCATCGGCTTCGATTTCAATGTCCAGCCGAATCGAATCGCTGGTGGGTGAATCCGGCGGACTCTCTCGCAAAATCAGATCGCAAGCTCGCACGTCGCGCACCGTCGAACTTCGCGCTGCACCCGTGGCTTCAAAGCAAGCAAAGTCTTGCTTGCCCACCAACTTTTCCGCGGCCAATTTCATCGCCTCCAAATCCATTTTGTATCCAAGGTGCCAACAATAATGATGGCTAAATGGATCGCGGACTCGGCCGAGTAACATTTGGTACCGGTAACGTTTGCTGATGCAATCACGGATCGCGTGAAAGCCCGGTGGAGCATCAACGACATCGCGAACGACGATCGAATCGGGTAAGAAACGATTGATCGCGCGGCGCAGTTCCTTCGCCGGTTGCGTCCAAGACTCAATCTCAACACCGGCCACCTGAGCGATTGCATGAACGCCCGCATCGGTCCGCCCGCTGCCGACCACATTGACGCTCTCGCCAGTGAACTTCCCGATCGCCTTTTGAATCGCAGCCTGGATCGACGGCCCGTTGGGCTGGATCTGCCACCCAACAAAATCGGTCCCGTCGTAAGCAATCGTCATCTTAAAGGTACGTGTCATACCCGCAGTTTAGCGGCTGGAGATCGGCTTGAATGCGGGTCGCTGCAATCAAGCCTACGCGGCCGTCGCCTTCGGAATCTGTTTGCCTTGCAATTGGTAGACGTAACGCAGCACTTCGGCGACGGCTTGGTATTGCTCAGTCGGGACGATGTCGCCGACCTCGACGGTTTTGTAGAGCACTTGGGCAAGCGGTTTTCGTTCCACCACCGGAACGCCGTTCTCTAAGGCAACTCGCCTGATTTTCTGTGCCAGCATCCCGGCACCTTTTGCGACCACCGTCGGTGCTGGCATCGTCAGCGGGTCGTACTTGATGGCGATGGCAAGCTCGGTCGGATTGCTGACGACGACGTCGGCACCGGGAACTTCGCTTTCGGCTCGCTGCATCATCATTTGACGTTGGATTTGACGACGTCGCTGGGCCATCTGCGGATCGCCTTCGCTTTCCTTCATTTCGTCGCGGATTTCTTGGTCGCTCATCATCATGTCTTGCTCTTGCTTCCACTTTTGAAAAGCATACTCAAGCAGCGCCAAGACAAACAACGCAACTCCGATCCAGACGCTTGTACTAAGCAGCGAAGAAAACAAAACGGTGGCGATCTGCGGAACACTCAAACCAGCCATGTGCAAAATCTGATCGCTATGATGGACCAACGATGCGTAGGCCACCGCGGCGATGATTGCTACTTTGAAGATTCCGAATCCAAGCTTCATTACTCCTTGAATCGACAGGATTCGTTTCGCACCCGCCATCGGGCTAATGTTGCTGAGTTTCGGTTCGATCTTTTTGGTCGTGAATAACAGACCCGTTTGCAGAACGTTGACCATGATGCCAGCCACGAACATGGCCAATAGCATCGGAACCGCAGTAACGGCCAACCGGGCAGCATTCTGCAGCAGCGTGTTCGCCGCATCGTCGGCGGACATCGATTCCATCCGCGGCGTCGAAAGTGCCTCCGCCATCGTGCCGGCGATTTTCTCACAGGCCGGTGGCCCAAAGTAATTCAGAGTCGCCAGCGCCGCCAACAACAACGCGGCTGAAGTCAGGTCTTGGCTCTTGACGACCTGACCATCTTCCCGCGCCTGACGACGCCGTTTTTCGGTTGGTAAATGTTTCTTGTCGCCACTGCTATCGGACATGGTCGTTTACCAAAGCCCTTCGAGTCGTCGCGCCGCTTCGGCTAGTTCTTCTTGAAAAATTAGCCCGCAAGAACCAATCGTCAACGACAAGACAATCAACATCGAAAGTGCATTGATGCTAAGCCCGATCGCCAACACATTGATTTGCGGCAGCGTGCGGCTGACCAAACCCGTCACAATGTTGCTCAACAGCAATGCCGCAATCACGGGTGCTGCAACGCGGATGCCCGCGACCATCCCGGCCGTCAATTGATCGACCACCAACGTCAACATTTCACCACTAAACTCAACATCCCCGGCTGGCAATGCTTTGAAACTATCCAACAACAAACGCATCAGCAGGCGATGCCCACCGACCGCCAACATTACAGTCGTCACCAGCAAGCCAACCAGTCGAGCGATCGATGGCATACTGCTGCGAGTCGTAGGGTCGATCGCGTCGCCAAGCTGCATCCCACCGGTACTGGTAATCGCTTCGCCGCCTAATTGCATGCCGGTAATGATTAACTGAACTGTCGCACCAATCAGCATCCCGATTAGCCCCTCGCGAGCAATGGCGATCGTCAGGTCAATCAAATGGTCGATTCGCGGAAGCGATTCCGTTGGCGTCAATGAAGCGACCGATGGCAGCAACAAGAATGTAATCAAGATCGCCAGCAACGACCGCACCCGCATCGGAACACCGGTGCCAACCGAAGGCATCGCCATCAGCAGTGTGCTCAGTCGCGTTAGGACCAACACACCCAAAACCATGTGATCGCCAAACCACTCACTGGCTTCCGCGATGTCGATCACGCCGTTACCAAAACTGGCTTCTCCCATCACGGCACCACAGAGTTTTCAAAGATGATGCGAGTGAAATCGAGCATGCGAGTTAGCAACCAAGGCAAGCATGCAACTAAAACCGCGGCCATGGCCAACAACTTGGGAACAAACGAAACCGTCTGGTCTTGAATCTGCGTCAACGCCTGAATCAAACCAACCGCCAACCCCGCAGCCATGCCCACCAACAACATCGGCGAAGCAATCACCACTGCGGTCAGCAGCGTGCTACGGCAAAGATCGATAGCGGTGGATGGGTCCATGAAAGTAGCTTTTAGCAGTTAGCGATTAGCTTTTAGCTGGCGGTGCAATGAGCTAATCGCTAATTGCTAACAGCTAATCGCTAACCTATCGTTCCGAAACTGTCCATCAACATCATGACGACCATTCGCCATCCATCGACTAGGACAAACAACAACAACTTAAACGGCAATGAGATCACCTGAGGCGGCAACATCAGCATGCCCATCGAGATCGTGACACTGGCGACCACCAAGTCAACAATTAGGAATGGCAAGTAGATCCGGAAGCCCATCAGGAACGCGATTTTCAGTTCGCTGAGGATGTACGCGGGCAGCAGCACTCGCATCGGGACTTCTTCAAAGTCACTTGGCAACGCCGCGTTGGGATCCATGTAGGTGTAGAACAAGACGACGTCGTCTTCGTTGTCCGCCCGGTCAATTTGGTTAGACATGAATTCACGAATCGGAATTGAACCGGCTTCGTAAGCTTCTTCTAGCGTCATCTCAACTTCAGGATCCGTGTACGGTGCAATCGCATCGTCGTACACGCGAGTCCACACCGGCGTCATCACAAACAACGTCATGAACAACGCGATGCTAGTCATTACTTGGCTCGGTGGCAGCGACTGCAAGCCGATCGCTTGCCGCAGCAATCCCAGCACAATGATGATCCGAACGTAACACGTCGTCATCAACAAGACCGCCGGTGCGAGGCTCAACACGGTCAATAGCAGCATGACCTGCAAACTGCTGGCGAGCCCCTCGGGGCTGGTCCATTTTTCGGGTCCGCCAGCGATCTGTTCCAGACCCGACATCGGAACCTTCAACGGCGACTTCGACAAAAGTTGCGGAGCGGCGTCAGCAGAATCCGACTGTGCCAATGCAGTCGCCCCATCCATGGCCAAAACCATGATCGCAAACAACGCTAGCAAAATAAGTCGAAACAAAGCATCCGTGCTCCATCGAGAAAGAATTCATGTGCACGGATACTAGAAGAAGCCGTCGATCAGTCGAAAGAGCGATGTCGGCCAACCAAGGTTGAAACTTGAACGATTTTTTTGAATTGAATGCACCGAAGCACCGTTTCGAGGATATTACGGAGTCTCGGATCCTCAAGATGCTCCACGGCAAGCCCCCCCGAAATCCCTGAAAAAGAATCCTGGCGGGAAACATGGTTGAAAATTGGGCAAAACGATGAGGGGGCAAAACGATGGTGCGCTGTCAGTTTTTGCCGAATGCTGGGCCGAAAGAAGACCGCGCACCATCGTTTTGCCCCCTCATCGTTTTGCCAAAAAGTTTAGCGATCAGAAAATCGCTAACCCGGTATGACGGGATAGAGTTGGTAGAGCATCAGGTACACCAGCACGCCAGTGACCGACACGTACATCCAAATCGGATAGGCGTATCGGACTAGTTTTTTGTGGGCGACGATGCGTCCTTGCCGAGCTAAATAGACGGCTCGGATTGCTAGAAACGGTACTGTGACCGCCAAGATCAAGTGCGAACCGAGGATGGCGAAATAGGTGTAGGTGGCAGCGAGCGGCGCGGTGTCGCGTGGGAACTTGCGGTTGGGCTCGCCGTAAGCTTGGTACAAGGTGACTTTGTGGAACAGATACAGCAACAAGAACAACGCACTGGTTGCCAGCGCCGCTAGCATCCATTTTTTGTGAACGCGTGCCCTGCCCTGCTTGATGTTGATCAGTCCCAACGCCAGAAACACCGACGCAATCGCGTTTAATGAAGCGGTCACGTGTGGAAGATTTTCCGCTAAAAACTGCCAACTCATGATGCTTCCTTTTCGGACTCGGTAATGCCGTCGATCATTTCATCGATCATTTGTCTGATTGTATCTTTTAACTTCTTCATCTGTTTCTTTTCAGGCCAATTGTAAAAGCCTTCGATCTCACCTTTTGGATCGACGAGCGCGAAACGTTCGGTGTGAAATTGCTTATCGACCGGCTGCCTAAAAATCTCTGCACCGATTCGGCGAATGTAAGTCAGGTCGCCAGTCATGAAGAGCCACTGTTCTTCATCAGCACCAAACCGAGCGGCGTATTCGCGAAGTTGCTCAGGAGTGTCGTTTTCAGGATCGACGGAAATAGCCACGAACCGAACCGGTTGTCCCGCAAACTCTTCCTGCAACTCGCTCAGTTTCTGGTTCTGCTGTACACAAATGCTGGGACACAGACTGAAAAAGAAACTGACCACGTAGGGTTGGCCCAGAAGTTCTTCGCTACTGACCTTTTCGCCACTTCGTTCGATCAGCTCGAATCGACTAAGCCAAGCCTCATCTTCCGGTGGTCGTGTGATCTGGGAACTTTCAATCTCGCTGGCGGATTCGGACGGATGCCCCGAATCGGTGAAGACAACGTCACCGGGACCAGGACCATCGAATCCAGATTCGGAGGAATCGGGCGACCTTATTTGGCGAAAGATCAATCCCAACACGACCCCGACCATCAGGATCCCAGCAACATTCAATAAAGGTTTCATGGACTTAGTTCCTACTTAAACAATGACGTCAACTTTGCGATTTCCTCGCATCAACCACCATGCGATCGCAGTCGTTACCAAAGCCATCACGCCGGTCACCATCCAACAGATTGCTGGCGAGGGCGCAAACCCAAGCGATGCAAAATCGATTTGCGGATACAGCAAACGTCGCAGTTCAACCATCGAATAGCTCAGCGGATTCGCTCGCATGATTCCGCCAAGAATCCATTGTCCGGTGCTAGAGCCTTCGCCAATTTGTGGGATTGGAAAGAACGTTCCCGCCAACAACCACATCGGCATCAGACCCAACATCATGATCGCGTGGAAACCTTGCGTGCTGTCCATCGGCCAAGCAACGATCATGCCCAGCGAACACATCGCGATCGCCATCAACGCCAGCAGCAACAGCATCGGCAAAAGCGTCCAACCGATCGACGCGGTGCCAAACAGATATACCAGCAACAAGAACACGACCGCTTGCACCCAGGCGATCGCGGACCCGCCAATCACTTTCCCAAACAACACCGGCCAGCGACCCACCGGTGCGACCAATACCGATTGCATGAATCCTTCGCGACGATCTTCGATCACCGAAATGGTCGCAAAGATGGCGGTAAACAAAACGATCAGTGCAATCGTCCCCGGCAAAAAGAATTGCATGAAATCTAATTCGCCCGCGCCGGAGAACGAACCTTTCAAACCTGCTCCAAACAAAACCCAGAACAGCAGCGGTTGCAGGATCGCGGCGGTGACCCGGTTGCGTTGGCGAAAGAAACGAATCCATTCGCGGCGAGCCAACATCCATGCGGCAGCGAACCCATCGGCGACTGTGAAATCTGTTTTTGATCCGCTCATGGCGACACCTCAATCGCGGCATCAAAACTCTGGCCTGTCTTAGCAACGAACACATCTTCCAAACTTGGCTTGCCGACCGAAATCGATTCTGCTTGGTCGCCCAATCGGTCCATCAGTTCCGGCAGCAAGGATTTTGGCGACTCGGTGTGCAGGCGAATTTGATGATGCAACTCAGTCGGATCCAACCCCATCTCGTCTCGCAAGATCGACAAGACGCTAGCGGTATCACTGGTCGTGATTGTCACGATGGTCTGCCCCATTTCGCCTCGCAATTGCGCCGGTGATCCCTCGGCGATCTTTTTTCCGTCGGCCAAGATGGCAACTCGGTCTGCTTTATCGGCTTCTTCTAACAAGTGAGTCGTTAACACAACGGCCATGCCGGAATCGGCCAATGAACGAATCGCATTCCACAAACTCAATCGCGCCGACGGGTCCAATCCGGTGCTCGGTTCGTCCAGCAACAGCAACGGCGGTTGGTGCAACATGCCCTTGGCCAGTTCGACACGGCGTTTGAGGCCGCCTGAAAGCTTTTCGCAGAGATCGCTCCGACGGTCGGTCAAATCCAGCATCAACAAAAGTTCGTCGCGACGTTGATCCAGTTCGTCACCCGTCAAACCATACAGTGCCGCTTGGCAGGCGATGTTTTCATCGACCGTCAACTTCTTATCCAAGCCGGGTGACTGAAACACGATACCAATGCGGGACCGAACGGCCAGCGGATTCGTCTTTGCGTCAACGTCGTCAATGGTGATCGTTCCCTGTTGGATCGGCAGCAGCGTGCAGAGCAAACGAAACAATGTCGTCTTGCCGCTGCCGTTGGGGCCCAGCATGGCGACGACTTCGCCCGCACTGACGTCCAATTCAACGCCCGCAAGCGCCGTGTGGTCACCGTAACGGTGATGCAGATCTCGGACCGAGCAAATTTTCGTCACGATGTTTGGCCGTTACCAGAACACGCGAAGCGTGACAATCAACAGAACCGCTGGCAGCACCAACAACGACGAAAGCAACAATTTCCGTGCTTTCTGGTCGTTGCGATCCCCAAAGAAAACAATCGATGCTTTTAACATCGGATAGACCGCGACCACGACCAAAGCTGATCCAATCCACGCCGTGATTGATGAACCAGGCAAGAAACACAAAGCGATTCCGCATGCCAACAAGACGGCGCAGCCGACGATAGCCTGAATGCCCGCACTCAGCCCCGTCGGTTCGACCGTGGTGGACATCTTAAAACCAGCTTCGTCATATTGCCGACGATACATCCATGCGATGGCCATAAAGTGGGGATACTGCCAAGCGACCAGAACGCCAACCAACAACCAACCCGTTACATCGGAGATCTGACCACCGCACGCTGTGTAACCAATCAGAACCGGAAGTGCTCCGGCGATTGCGCCGACGGTTGTGTTGAACGAAGTTCGTGTTTTCATCGGCGTGTAAACCAGGACATACAACATCCAAGTCGCGACTCCAGCGAATGCTGGTGTGATCCCAAATCGCTGCCACAGCACAGCCGTTCCGGCGACACCGATGATGGTTGTAAAAGCGATTGCAGTCGCCGTTGACATTCGCTGACCCGGAAGCGGCCGCGACGCCGTGCGAGTCATGTTGCAATCGATCACACGTTCCCACACTTGATTGGCCGCACCGGCACTGCCCGCGATCATTGCGGTTCCCAACAGCAGCCACACCAACGCTGAAACAGAAACCAAACCGCCGGCACCGATCATCGCGGTCGCCACGGTCGTCACCAGGATCATCATCACGATCCGCGGCTTGGTCAGTTCGACCAGGTCACTGACAAAGCTGTTTTGAGCAACGTCCGAGGTCTCTTGGACATTCGGAAGTTCTTGGTCGTTAGCACTTTCGTTAGACAGATCGTTCACCGGAGCAGCATTTTTGGGTGGCGGAGTCCGGGTGGCGATCGCTTGATTGGGAAGTAAATCAGTCGCCATGGTGAACGGTTATTTGGAGAGCGGAATAATTAGGTTGCGACAAGTCGATCTTGCTTTGCTTGCCATCGGCGGTGAAATAACCGCACGCATAGCATCGCAGAAACAGCCAGGATTAACGACCCGGTCGCCACATGACCGGTCACGATCATCGAATCGACGAAACCTTTGGCCTGAACCAAAAAGGACTGGGATCCAGGAACCCAAGTCATGAACGATGGCCAGCCGTAATTAACGACCCACGTTCCAATTCCCAAGGCGATCTGCACGGCTACTAAGAATATCAGAATGCCGCCAGGCCGCGAGAGCGTCAAATCGCCGCACCTGCGGAGTCTTAGCCACACCAGGCCAGTCATCGCCCACAAAAAGAAGGCCGTCAGGATATGAGTGGAAACAATGCCGGCGAAATGCCCGGCAGACGTGGTCGGCTGGACGTGTCGCATCATCGCCCCAAGCAGCAGTTGCACGTAGCTGAGCACCACCAAACTGATCGCCAACGCGGCAAGCTTTTTGGTGGGCGTCAGAATCGAAGTCGATGATCGTAATCGCTCGGCATCGGAATCTTGCCTCCATCGCCGTCCCGTCACGACCGCCAAGATGACGCAGATCGCAAAAAAGGCCGGCCCAAAACATCCGTGAACCATCGCCAGCGTGCGGTCGCTTAGCACCACCCGGACGCCACCGAGTGCTCCCTGAGCGATCACCATCAACAGCAAGGCGACACATAGCCAGCGAACCCATCGGCGGTTTTCTTTCCAAAACGCGGCGATGACAATTCCAATCGCAACGAAGCCAACAACCGCTCCCAACAATCGGTGACCATGCTCAATGAACAAATCAAACGGACCAAACAACCAAGTTTTGTAGGGATACAAAAACAGGTTGTAGCCGTAAGTTCCTGGCCAATCGGGCACCGACATCCCGGCGTCGTAAGTCGTGACCAGTCCGCCGACCCAAATCAACGGCCAAACTAAGCAGACGATCAACACCGTCAACCGATGCAGCATTCTTGATGGAGCTATTTCATCAGACGAATTAACCGCGGTCATGAATTTTTTCTCCGGTGATTGCACCTGATACGCAACCGATGATTCCAAAGATGGCAGCGGGAACCAGTCCCATGTAACCGAGCCCAAACATCATTGCCCAACCACCCAACAGCCCCGTGACCGCGCCAATGCGTCGGTAGGATTCTCTCGTCATTACGGTGTACTCGATTGATAATTGAATTCGGACTGTGGAACCGTTGATTGCGGACCCAATGATTGAACGTAACGGATCAAGTCAAAAATCTGATCGGACGTCAATCCAGTCCCATCTTCCTGTTCGACCACAGCGACCGCCGGCATCGGCGATCCGGCGATCCCTTGCGTGATTCGGCGGTACAACGAATCAGTGTCTCCGCCACCACGATAAACGCCAAGTGTTAGCTTGCGAGGTTTCGCCAATCGCGGCGTCAGCGCACCGGCCTTCTTGAACGGTCGCATTGCGTCTCGATCGGTCGGCGTTAATCCCAACCGCGTTGAATACTCTTTTGTCCAATCATCGTAGTCCAGTGTCACGGCCTGGCCCTGGCCGCCCTTGCCATGGCATCCAACACAGTTGGCGATTGGACCGTGAAACAACTCTTTGCCGCGGTTCACCGAAGCCGCCAAAGTCTCGCCACTTAATTCTTCCCAAGCAGGAACGGGCACGACTTCTGATTCCGCACTGGCCCACTGATTTGAAACCTCCTCGACCACTTCGCGGATTACCGCGGCTCCATCGGTTTCACCCTGGGTCACCAATTCACCCTGGGTCACCAACCGTGCATCGTCGTCGATCGAATCTTCGCCGTACCCCAGTTCATCGATCGCCGCAGCCATCAACTCTCGCTCGGTCTCGCCTCGAACTGACAAGTAAACGATGTAATCCACCAACGCATCCAGGTCGTCGGGATCGATCAGGCTAAACGAGGGCATGCCGGATCCCGCGACGCCGTGCTGCAACAGTTTGGTTAAATCATCGCGAGTCGGTTTGGCGTCTCGCTGAGTCGATTTCCACTTGTAAACACCCGGCCTGAAATCACGCGGATAAGGATTCTGGAAAACGCTGGCGGGCCCTGCTCCGCTGCCCGAAAGAGCGTGGCAAGTCACACAGTGTTCACGAAACAATCCCAGGTGCGTGCCATCTTTTTCGCTCAACTGCGGCCCCGCCGCGCGAGTCAGATTTTGCTCGCTAATTCGCAGATCCGGGTCCATCAACTCCGATGGCCATCGCGGCTGGTTCGGTGTGCCGAACAGCTCCTCGATCACACTAGAAACGTCGCGGCTTGCCGCTTCGGTGGGCACATCGCGGCTGTGGGCTAGCGTCAGTGCGTAGACGTCATTATCAGGAAACGATTCGACGGGCGCATCGCAGCCCGGACCGACCAACAGTAACGCCGCGATCAAAAAACAATTCGGTAGCAAGGAAACTTTCATAACAGACATTGAACCGCAGAAAGACTCCCTTGGCAAACCGCATCGACATCTGGACTCCAGCAACCATCGCCATTCTCAGCAAGCCGTCAGTTGCACTCTGTTCAATCGAATTGATCGGCATCCAAAACGACGGTCCCCATGTCGTTGACACCGGGCTGGATTTTGACCTCGAAACGGCTCTTCTTCCACTTCACTTTCTTACCATCGACTTCAGCTTCTTTGATTCGAGCACTTTCGTGAAACATTCGGAACACCAACTCTTCGCCCACCGGCAAACCCTTGATCACCAAGTTGCCGTCGGAATCGCTAACCGCCGCGTAGGGGTGATCCAAAACAACCAGCTTGGCGGTCATCCAGGGATGAATGTTGCAAGAAACGGTGATCGGTGCGGGCTCGGGTTCTTCTAGTTCGACCAGGATTTCTTGCCCCGCCGGAATCATTGGGTTAACCGAATCGTTCTTGAAGAATTGGATGTTGGCGTTATGGCCGATTTCGTCCGGGTTGGTGACCTTCAACGTGTCGCCGGCTTTGGCGATCACGATGTGCGGCTCGAATTGGCAATCCTGGTTGGCAAGTTCTTTCGTTTCCGGCTCGCCACCGTCGTAGTCCAAATCGGAACCACCGCGTCCTGTGTAAACATAGACGAGCACATTCTTCAGGCCCTGGTTCTCGCCGTTGACCAATAATCGCGGATCGACGATTTCGTGTTTTCCGCAATACTCACCATCGGCCGTCGGAGTGATCGACTTAGCTTCCGGGGCGTCGCCGCCATACTTGAATTGGATTTTCAAGTCACCGGTTTCGGCAGCGGAACTGTGCAGTGTGGTGAAGAGAAATGCGATGGCAATCGCGGCGGTGGTTGCGGCGGTGGTTGCGGCACTGATCGCTGGTATTTTCACGGTGAGGCTCTCTGGGTGGGACGTCGGTGAGGGCTTTTATGATAAGCACATGAATGCGTTTGTCTAGCGAATTAGGGCTTCGATCAGGGCAACTCACTTTTCACGCTGTCCATCGCTGGGTTTGGTTCATCGCTGGGTGCAGGCTCGCTAATCGGTGTGAGTTCAAAAGTAGGCCGTAGCGAGTAAAGCGAGTTACGGCAGTGCCTGGGCTGATGAAAATGCGGTGGGTGATGTTATTCGCGAACCAGTCGAACATTGCAAATTGCAAAATGAACATTGCAAATTGAAAATTCTTGGGAAGCTGTATTTGCTGGTCAATTTACGTTTTTCAGTGTTCATTTTGCAATTTG
>NZ_LWSK01000050.1 GCF_001642955.1 Rubripirellula obstinata
ATTGATTTGTTAAGCCGCGTGGGCATCGCCCCGCGAGTTTCGTTCCGCGAGTTTCGCCCCGCATGGACGCGCGGGGCGATGCCCACGCGGTTAAACAGTCCAGAAACCCTTCACGGCGTTGGGTACAACTCCTGATGGACTGAACCCTGGCGAGCCAAGCTACGAGAAAACCGGGAAGTTATTTCGGGACAGTTCCAAACAGCGGTTGATTCGATGATAGGTTGAGTTGGAACAGCGAGAGGTTGGTCAATGCTTTTTCGTTGACGATTCAGAAACAGCTTTAGAAGTGCCGCCGCTTTTGGCCTCGCGGCACACTTCCTTTAGCCAAATGGCCGCCGCCGAACCTTTACATCCACCGTTTACCAGGCCGTGAAGCACATCTTTGGAGAGCCCCTTGAGACGCTTCACCGAGTAACACATCGCTTTGTCTGATCCTGCAATATCGAAGTCTCTTTCAGACTTTGGCAGTTTGGCCACAGAGACCAGTATTTTGAAATCCTTGTCGTTCATGAAACAGCAGATAATCTAGGCGCGGATACGGTATGGTGAGGTTGGTAATGCTTTCCGAGAAGCGATCGGTGACAGGTTGCAAGCCTCGTCACAGACCACGCCGGCCGGGGGCGTTCAAGCTGCATTGCACGTGTGCGGATTCATAACCTGTCCAGAATTACTTTATGGGAAATCCTCCCTGCAGAGTGATTGATAAAAGCAATGGCCGTCATCGTAAAAAAGAATCGTATGTCTGTGTTTTGAACGCAAACAATGTGAAAGCTCACTGGAACGACTGACATTTAACTCAAACCTTGGAGCACAAAGTCATGGTCCGAAACCTCATTTCGCCGACCGTCTTGTTGTTGGCTGGCATTGCACTGACACTCTTGATCACGGATCGGATCCCGCCACCGGCCAACGCCATGACGGCTTACGGGACAGAGAAAAAATCGCTGGTAACCGTGCCGCTAGACTCAGGAATGGAGGCCGTTGTATCGCTGGATCACACCACCGGTGACATGACTGGTTATGTGCTTAACCGTCTCAACGGCCAATTTTTCATTCGCTACCGCCACAACGTGACATCCGAATTTCCGCAGCACGGTGGTGCCTATTTGATGGCGACAGGCATGGCTGATTTCCGCGGCTTCAAAAGCAACACTCGGGTTGCGACGGGAGTGATCTATGTGTCCGAAGAGAGTTCAGGCCGCGTGGTTGCCTACGCAATTCCTTGGAACATTCAGTTCGCCGCCAGTGGTGCCCCCAATCAAGACTTGAAGTTCATCACGCTTGATCAGGCCGTCACGCGGTTCACTCCGCTGCGTTAAGGAACTGTCCCGAAACAACTTCCCGGTCTTCCCGTAGCTGGACCCGCCCTGGGCGTTTCGCCCCGCGCGTTTCGTTCCGCGTGTTTCGTTCCGCGTGTTTCGTTCCGCGTGGACGCGCGGGGCGATGCCCACGCGGTTAAACGATTTAGAACGCCTTCACGGCGTTGGGGGAATTCTGAACCCTGGCGGGCCCAGCTACGAAAGCGATCTTGCATTGATAAAAACTATGCCGGATCAGGTTCGATTCGATTGTCTGGCTAGTTCGTTGGGGCATAGCATTGATTGTTCAGCCAATGGTCGCAAAACGGCCGCAAGCGGGAATTATTGGCGGATTTGATTCTGTTTCACCTATCTTTGAAAAGGACGAACTGATGCATTTGTCTACCTATTTTGGGAATTTGGAAGCCGCACCGTCACTAAAAAATGATGCCTCTGAAGCGATTTCGGCGGCGGTTGGGCACTTTCAGTCTCGGGTCAGAAAAGTCAATATTAGTGTAAGAGACGTCAACGGTCCCAAGGGCGGGGAAGACCTTTGCTGTCGGTGTGTGGTGCATTTGAAGCGAATGACTCCGATCGTGATTGAGGAAACCGGGGCAAACGTTCGCAGCCTCATCAACCGGGTTGCCGATCGCGTTTCTTACACCCTTAGTCAAAAAGTTGACCGAGTGAAACAGAGCAGTCGCTCGAAGAAGACACGAAAGCGATTTGCAGAGACAAGCTTGGTGACAAAGCTTAATTAAGCGAAGGATTATTTTATGACTGAAGAGCCCGCTGGTAGTGACGACAGAATGATCGGTGCAAACGAGCCTAAGTTTGTGGTTGGTATCGGTGCTTCAGCGGGCGGGCTCGAATCGCTTGAAAAGCTTTTTCGTAATCTCTCGCCCGACACCGGGATGGCTTTTGTCGTCTTGCAGCATCTGTCTCCCAATTTTAAGAGCATGATGTACGAGTTGCTGGGGCGCGACACCGCGATGACGATTCATCGCGCCGAAGATGGAATGCGTGTGCAGGCCAATTCGGTTTATTTGTTGCCGCCGAAAAAAGAGATGGTGATCCGAAATGGAGAACTAAGCGTTCAGGACAAAGCGCCTGGCAATGGGCTTGCACTGCCGATCGATCTTTTCTTTGAATCGCTGGCCTTGGATTGCGGTCCCCAGGCAATCGCCGTGGTTCTGTCTGGTAGTGGATCGGACGGTTCTCGTGGAATTGTTGAAATTGCCAAGCATGGTGGTTTCGTCATCAGCGAAAGTTTGGACACGGCCAAGTTTGATGGAATGCCTGCCAGCGCGACCGCGACAGGGGTGGTGGATGAAATTCTAAAACCGGAAGAAATCGGGGCACTGCTCGCTTTGATCGCATCGAAGCCAAATGTCACGCGAACCGCTCGTATCGCTGCGGTAAATCGCCGCGATGATCAACTGTTGGGGATGGAGGCAATCTATCAACAGTTTCGACGAGCCTATGAAATCGATTTTGGTGTCTACAAAGACACTACCGTTTTGCGGCGTGTCCACCGACGAATGGCGATGGCTGGTATTGAGAACGTCGATGACTACGCCGATCGACTCGCCGACGACAACGAAGAGCTTGAGGCACTTTACTGTGACCTGTTGATTGGCGTCACCCAATTTTTTCGTGATCCCGATACGTTTGACTATCTGGGGAACCACATTTTTCCGGATCTGATTCACAATTGTGACGCGAACCAACCGCTGCGAGTTTGGGTTGCCGGATGTGCGACCGGTGAAGAACCGTATTCGATTGCCATCGCTTTGCACGAAGCGTTTGAGCGTGCTGGCCAGATGCTGAATCTGAAAATGTTTGCCACCGACGTTCATCGATCATCGATCGAACATGCAGGTCGAGGTGTGTACGCTGGCGACGTGCTACAGGGAGTGGATGGTGAGCGGTTGGAAAAGTACTTCATTCGTCGGGATGATGGATTCCAGGTTTCACCTTCGATCCGAAAGTCAATTGTTTTCGCGCCCCACAATGTGCTCAGCGATGCGCCGTTTACGGACCTAGATTTGGTTTCGTGTCGGAACATGCTGATCTATTTTCAAGGCGTCGCGCAAAACCGATCGCTTTCGATGTTCCATTACGGGCTGCGAAAGGGTGGCATCTTATTGCTCGGTGGCAGTGAATCGCCAGGTGAGCTTGCAGGCGAATTTGACGTTGTTCAAGAACGATCGCGGATCTATCGAAAACGCCGCCAAGTTCGGCTGCCCAATGAGTTCCGATCGCCGCTGAAACGTCCGTCCAGCGCCGACTTGCATATTTCATCCGCCCGCAGTGCCAGATCGGTACAACAGAACAAAGCAATCGAACCGTCTCTCTATGATCAGTTGCTAAACAAGCTGATGCCGCCGAGCTTACTGATCGACGAGAATCGGAATTTGATTGAGAGTTTTGGCGGCGCTCAAAAGTTCCTACGATTTCCATCGCGACAACCTTCGCTCGACATTCTGGACCTTGTTGACAAAAGTCTTCGCACCACATTGTCGGGCGCGATCAGCCGAACGCTTAAAGACAACCAACCTGTGCGGTATTCCAACGTGATGCTGCGGGTTGACGAAGGAGAACAAGCCTACAACCTAACCGTAACGCCGATTCTTCACTCCTCGATTTCAGGGAAGCATCATGTCATTTCTTTTGAGGCTACTGCGGGGGCAGCAGCGGTTGTTTCTGAGGCAACCGTTGAATCGTATGATGGCGAACTCGATGCCTCACGCGATCACATTCGTCAACTCGAAGACGACTTGCGGTACTCGCGTGAGAACCTTCAAGCCACGATCGAGGAACTGGAAACGAGCAATGAGGAATTGCAGGCGACCAACGAAGAGCTAATTGCATCAAACGAGGAATTGCAAAGCACCAATGAAGAATTGCATAGCGTCAATGAAGAACTCTTCACGGTTAATTCTGAACACCAAAGCAAAATTACAGAATTGGCTGAGCTAAATGAGGACATGAATCACTTGTTGGAGAACACGGATGTCGCCACCGTGTTCTTGGACAAGGATCTGTGCGTGCGTCGATTTACTTCCAGAGTGAGTAATGTTTTCGATTTCGTCGATCATGACATTGGAAGATCTATTAAGAGTTTTTCGCCGCGATTCTCAGCCAGCGATCTTGTCGGGCAATTGACGACGGTGATTGAAACAGGTCAGGCATTCGAGTGTGAAACGTTCGCCGAAGACGGCACCTGTTACTTGATGCGAATTTTGCCGTATCGAATTGGTCGATCAGTCGAAGGCGTCGTCTTGATGTTGGTCAACATTTCGTCCATGGAAGTCCTGCGTGAACGTTTGCGTTGGATGTCGGCGATTGTGGAAACGAGCGACGATGCAATCATCGGCCAAGACCTGGACGGCATGGTGACCAGTTGGAACTCAGGTGCAGAGCGACTGTATGGCTATTCAGCCGAAGAGGTGATTAAAAAACATGTTTCGTTTTTGATTCCAAAAAAGCGGCAAACCGAGGTTACCGAGTATCTGGAAAAAATCGCAACCGGCCAACGTCTGCACACCCGCGACACAGTTCGCGTCCGCAAAGACGGAACCGAGATTCATGTCTCGATCACGGTTTCGCCTGTTTTCGACGGTAACGGAAAACTAATCGGTATTTCCAAAATCGCACGCGATGTTTCCGAGCGAATCAAGATGGAGTCCGAGATTCGCGACGAGATACGCAAACGCGAAGCCTTCCTAGCGACGCTCTCGCACGAATTGCGAAATCCGCTCGGTGCGGCACTTAGCGCCAGCCGTCTTATCCAAGACGGTCGATCAGATGAGGCGATGCGGATCAATGCGGCAGGGGTGATCGAGCGTCAGATCACGATGACGCGAAGCTTGCTTTCGGATCTGTTGGACATGTCTCGGATCACGCAGGGGAAAATCGAACTAGCCCAAGACATCATTGACCTCCGCAGCCTGGTTGATCTGATTCACGAAACAACACTCAGTGAAGCAGATGACCATCGGCAAAAAATCTCATGGGACCTTCCGGATTCTCCTGTCTACGTCCGAGGCGATGCCACGCGATTGGTTCAAGTCCAAGTCAATCTCATTCACAACGCGCTGAAGTACTCGCCAGAGGAATCGGCGGTCAACGTGGTGATCCGACAAGACGGCGATCAGGCAACCATATCGGTCACTGATTTTGGTGTTGGGATTGAATCACACGAACTCGAAAGCATTTTCGATGCTTTTGTTCAATTGGGCGACACGTTGGGGCGAAGTGAAGGTGGTTTGGGTGTCGGACTGACGCTCGTGCGTACGTTAGTGGAGGCCCATGGCGGAACGGTCAATGCCGAAAGCAAGGGACGTGGGCATGGCACAACCGTTAGCATCAATCTTCCCCTTGCATCGGAGCCTGAACAGGAATCTGGAATGATTTCCGATGCTAGTGAGTCAAGCAACGGCATGCCTCGAACCGTCGTCCTAATCGAAGATATCGACGACAGTCGCAAAATGTTGTCGTCGCTATTAAGCCTTGATGGCCACATCGTTCATGCATGTGAAGACGGTGAATCAGGAGCGGAAGCGATTCTGCAAAACTGTCCGGATTTAGCTTTGGTCGACATCGGTCTGCCCGGCATCGACGGGTATGAAGTCGCCCGACGAACCAGGGACCAGCCGCGCTGTCGCGACACCCACATCGTGGCTCTAACCGGGTTTGGCCAGTCACACGACGTCGAAAAAGCACTCGAAGCAGGCTTTGACGGTCACTTAGTCAAGCCAATTGATCCAGATGAATTAACCAAGTTGCTCTCGTCGTTGCCAGAGATGATTGATCGGAACTAGTCGTTGGTTAAGCGGACTTTGGCCAGTCGCCACACGATAGAGAACGTCCGGATTGGATGCGCGCAAGAACGCTAGGCAAATCAGCCAAAGGTGCAAGCCAGCTATTTGGCTGGAGCCCCAAAAAGTAGGCCGTAGCGAGCGGAGCGAGTTACGGCAGGGCTGCAAAATATGCCGTAACTCGCTCCACTCGTTACGGCCTACAACAACGTCTGCCGATTAGCGTGCCTGCGCCCCCGGCACTAGTAGTCCATGTCAGCTCAATCTTCGGTTAGGAGGTAGCGGAAGTCGCGTAGACTTTCGGCGTCCCCCTCGTAGCCGAAACTCTTGGCGAGTTCCGCTACCCGAAAATTGAGGTGACGCGGAATACTAGCCTTTCGATCCTTGGGAATTGGCGGAGCGTGTTCGGCTGCTTACAAGTCGCGCCGCAGATCACCGCTGAAACTCAGTTTCTGATTTGCAAGATAGTTCCGCCATTGCACTTCGTCATACCCGAAGTCGGCCTCGGGCACGGTCTTCTTTACCAACGACAGAACTGACGGGTTGTTTCTTTGTTGGCTGATCTTTGTCGGTTTACTACCGCTGCTCATTCCGCCCATGCCGCCGCCTGCGCCACCGAACGTCGCGTTCATGTTGCCCGACGGCGCGATTTCTCGCGTGTGCGTCGTGACCAACGAATTGATGTACTGCATCGCCAATTCGCGATCCGCGGGGAACGCCAACAAGGCTCGAGCGGCACGGTTGATCAGGTCATTGCTGCTTTTGCTGGACAACAGAGTTCGTTTGTAATTCGCGATCGCGGTCCCGGATCCGTATTGAAGCAATTGGTCCAGCGCCATGTCGCGAAGATCTGGATTAGGCTCATCGATCCCGGCCTTGACCAAAGCTCGCACCGACGCGTTCGTCTTGAATTTGCCAAGCAGGGTAATCCAAAGCCGCCGAAGTGCCGGCGGCTGTGTCTCGCTACCACGGCCTGCCAATGCGCTTGAATTTTCAAACTGCTGAGCGATGGCGATCGCCGCCAACGGATCATTGATCGATTTGAGTTCAGTGATCGCGTCGTCGTACCGGCGATTTTCAGGTCGATTGCCCTTCATCACAACCTTGACCAGCTTGGCAATTTCCCGAATCCAAAGCTTGGCTTCTTTCTCAGAGTCATCAACGCTTTCTTCCAGCGATGCGGCTTCGGGAATGACCCAGCGTCCGCCTTTAAAGATCATCCCTCGCGACCGCATCAAATCGGTTTTCAGAATCCACTTACCTTCGTCTTTGGTGTAACCAAGCGAAGCACGAGCCTCGGCATGGTTCGGGTTCAGTTCAACAGCACGTTGCATGTGAAATCGGGTGTAGTACTGGGACAAGCCAGGAACATTTCCGGCTGCCTTGCACCATCGCGCTAGTTGATAATGAGCATTGGCGTCATCGCCAACTTGTTTGGCCAGCGATTTGTACTTGGTCAGTTCCTGGGATTGGACAACGCGGCTAACTCGGCTGCCGGGAAATGCGACTTGGATGTCGTCGTCGATTCCCACGATGACTAATTCGCCCTTGCGAGCGACCTTGCCGGTTAGCTGCCCACTGCCGGTTAGCTCAACCGAATCAGCCATCACAGTCGCACACGCGAGAGACCCTGCAAGCAACGGCAGAAGCAAAATCTGATGGTGGAATCGAATCATGGCGTTACTCGGTGATGTTGTAAGAGTGCGTCACCAGTCTTTAGTAATTGTCCCGAAATAACTTCACGAGATTCGATTCCCCCCAAATCCCAACCCGAACGCATAAGCGAGGGATTGCCTGGGCTGATGAAAATGCGGTGGGTGATGTTTTTCGCGAACCAGTCGAACATTGCAAATTGCAAAATGAACATTGCAAATTGAAAATTCTTGGGAAGCGGTATTTGCTGGTCAATTTACATTTTTCAGTGTTCATTTTGCAATTTGCAATCAACACCGAGGCCGGTCAGCCACAAACCCCCAAAGTCGTCCAGTTTCCCTCCACGCAAACATTTTCGTCAGCCCAGAGATTGCCCCGTCAAACGAGATCCCTCGCTTACGCGTTCGGGTTGGGAAATCGGGAAGTTATTTCGGGACCTTTCCTTAGTGTACCTACTGCTAGAAAACCAAGCTTGACCAGTTTCAGCTCCAGATTCACTCATTATCCGACGCTTGGCGGACGATCTCTATACTTGACTATCTTGATCATGTTAATAGGATATCGAAAAGTCACGCGAATTCCAGTGTAAAGGAAGCCGTCAATGTCCGCCCGAGCCATTCAACCACGATCGCCTGGGGATTCCCCCAAGCTGCCTATCATGCCCGCCAACGAGCCGCTTCCGCTTCTGAAAATCGATGACGAGACTCCTCGCGGAGCCTTGGCAGCCGATCCTCCGCTGGTACCGACGGAAGATTTCCTGAAAGAATTGGAATCCGAAAGCCAAAAGCTTGAATCGTCTACTCCGCAGCAGATTCTTGAATACGCCGTCGAACGGTTCGCACCGAACTTTACGATGGCGACGGCGTTTGGTCCTGAGGGCATGACAATCATCCACATGCTTTCGACGATTGCCCCGGAAACACCGATCTTTAACCTCGATACGGGATATCAGTTCCAGGAAACCTTGGATCTGCGGGAAAGGGTCAAGGAAAAATACGGAATCGAAGTCGAATACAAGCTGCCCGACACCACGGTTGAACAATACGAAGCGATGCACGGCGGCCCGCTCTACAAGACCAACCCCAACCAATGCTGTTTTGATCGCAAGTTGCGAGTGCTGCACGAAGCCGCCAAGGGCAAGCACGCTTGGGCCAGCGCGATTCGCCGCGACCAGAGTCCCGACCGAGCGAAGGCACCGATCGTGGGTTGGGATCGAAAGTTTCAGTTGGTCAAAGTCAGTCCGCTGGCGAATTGGACGAAGAAAGAAGTCTGGTCGCTGATCAATGATGAAGACATTCCCTACAACCCGCTGCATGACCAGGGTTACAGCAGCGTCGGTTGCTTTCCATGCACACGCGCCGTCCAACCGGGCGAAGACGAGCGAGCCGGACGTTGGAGTGGTTTTCAGAAAACCGAGTGCGGATTGCACAGCCAGTAACGTTGCCCCATTGCCAAAGGAGAAGTGAATGACGATTTCAGCTCGCGTGCATTACGCTGCTTTGGCCATGGCCGAATTGGCAGCACGGCAAGACGACATTGCTCCCGTTTCGATTCGAGAGATTACGGATCGCCACGGTGTGCCGGGTCCGTTCTTGGTTCAGATTTTGCGAACCCTTCGCGCAGCAGGTCTGGTCGAATCAATTCGAGGCAGTCATGGCGGCTATCGATTGGCGGCCGACGCATCGACATTGACGCTGTTGGATATTGCCGAAGCGATGGGATGTCAGGAAAACGGTTGCCGCACCGAAGCGACACCGACCCCGGCGGATGAGATGTTGCAAGAAATTTGGCGAGAAGCCGCCGAAGCGTCACGCGATGTCCTGGCCAGCAAACGTCTGATCGACATGGTGGATCAAGTCAAGCATGGCGATTCGTCTATGTTTTACATTTGACGTTTTACATTTGTCGCTTGTCATGAAACGTAGCTGATCCCGCCAGGGTTCAGTTCGAGCCCGATCTAAGTTCGACTGAACCCTGGCGGGATCAGCTACGGAAAAGCTCACCTGACGGGTTAGCGATCAAGCAGCGGCAAGTCATCGGCGTTTCGTTGGGCAAGGCCTTCGTGAAAGTGCTTTCGACAAACGGCTTGGTAACGTTCATTGCCGCCAATTTGAACTTGATTACCATCACGAATCGCGTGACCGGTCGAATCGATTCGCATGTTCATCGTTGCTTTGCGACCGCAGTGACAAATCGTCTTGATTTCCACCAACGAATCCGCCAACGCAAGCAACGCCTCACTTCTGGGAAAAAGGTTCCCTTGAAAGTCCGTGCGGATCCCGTATGACAAAACTGGAGTGTTTAGCGTGTCGCAAACATCGCACAGTTGTCGAACTTGCAACCGCGTCAAAAACTGGGCTTCATCGACCAGCACGCAACTGAGTTGCTGATGGTCGTTGCTGTCCCTGACGATTGATAGCAGGTTGTCGGCGGTCGTAAAGGTTCTTGCCTCGGCTTCTAATCCAATTCTGGAAACAACTTTCCCGCCCGACCGCGTATCAATCTCCGGTGCAAGAACCAGAGTCCTCATGCCACGTTCGCGGTAGTTGTAGCTCGATTGCAGCAAGATCGTTGACTTGCCTGCATTCATCGCCGAATAATAGAAATAGAGTTTTGCCATCGAATGACTTACTTGTTTTCCAGGACAGCATTCAGAGCTTTGATCTGTTCAGCGGTAAGGTCGGCAATGCCTTTCTTGGCCAGACGCAACAATTCGGCTAACTGCGCATCATCAAACGTGGCTTCTTCGCCGGTTCCTTGGATCTCAACGAATCGTCCGCTGCCGGTCATGATCACATTCATGTCAACATCAGCAGCCGAGTCCAATTCGTAATCGAGGTCCAGCTTGCAGGTGTCGCCTAGCACACCCACGCTGATTGCTGCGACGGAATCTTTCAGCGGTCCATCACCGATTTTAGATCCAGGAACGGCTTGCTCTACCGCCAATGCCAGAGCAATGAATCCACCTGTGATCGACGCGGTGCGAGTTCCGCCATCGGCTTGCAAGACGTCGCAGTCAACCGTGATCATGTTCTCGCCAAGTGATTCTAAATCGACGACGCTTCGCAAGCTGCGACCAACCAATCGTTGGATCTCGGTGGTCCGACCATCCACTTTGCCGCCACGATCGCGACGTTTCCGCGGGCTCGTGCTGCCCGGCAACATGTTGTATTCCGCCGTGACCCAGCCTTTTCCCTTTCCAACCAACCAAGGCGGAACACTTGATTCCAGCGATGCGGTACACAGCACAATCGTGCGACCTGACTTGTACAGCACACTGGCCGGATTGAATTCCAGGTATCCGCACTCGATAGAAACGTCTCGGAGTTGATCGTCAGGTCGCATAAAGGTGTCGATTCAAATGGGAAAAACGGAAGACGAGAATTCACAGCTCACTACACACCGGGAATATTCTCTTCGATCCACTGCGGATTCAGCATCCACACAAGCAAACCCTTTTGTGCATGCATTCGGTTGCCTGCTTGGATGATGATGTCGCTTTGTTGGCTGTCGATAACTTCGTCAGTGATTTCTTCACCACGCACGGCGGGCAAGCAATGCAGCACGCGAGCGGTGGAGGGTGCGGCGGCCATTAAATCACCGTTGACTTGGTAATCGGCGAAAATCTTGCGACGTTCTGCCGCTTCGGCTTCTTGGCCCATGCTGGTCCAAACATCGGTATAGATCGCGTCAGCATCTTTGACGGCTGCTTTGACGTCGCGTACTTGCTCAATTGCTGCGCCGGGGTACGCGGTTTCAACTCGCTTCATCCAATCGACGTCCATTTCGTAACCATCGGGGCATGCCAGCGTGAAACGCATCGACAACATGGCGCAGATCAAGGCAAGCGAATGAGCGACGTTGTTTCCGTCGCCAACAAACACCAAGTGCTTTCCTTGGTAGCTTCCAAAGCTCTGTTGGATCGTCAACACATCGGCGAGTGCTTGGCAGGGATGGCAAAGGTCGGTCAAGCCATTGATGACCGGCATCGCATTGAAACTGGCGAGTTGTTCCACCGAAGCATGGGATTTCGCACGGCACACGACGGCGTCAACGAACTGACCAAGGACCTGAGTAAAATCGGACGGTGATTCGCGTTTTCCCCACCCAACGTCATCGCCAAGAAACAAACTGGACCCGCCTAATTGCGAAACACCACTTTGGAAACTGACTCGGGTGCGAAGGCTAGGTTTTTCAAACAGAAGAGCCAAGACCTTGCGTTGCAGCACGGGCGGACGGTCGCCTTTGGCTAAACCTTCTCGCAAGTGAATGCCGGTGCGCAAGATCGTTTCGAGTTGTGGCGGATCGACGTCAAAGAGGCTCAGCAGATGCTGCATGGGAACTGTCTTTCTAGGATCAGAGTTCAGTGAGTTGTTCGGTGAGTTGTTCAATGAGCTGTTTGGAAAGTAATTTCTAAACGTGGACTGCTGCAGTAAGCTTTTCGGTGGCCTCGAAGGTTTCCGCCAACCTGCGAGTCAATTCCGAAAAATCTTCTTTACTAACAGTAATTGGCAATGCCATTCGGACTGCCGTTTCGCCAGCTTCGACAAGATGCAGACCAAAGTGTG
Organism: Rubripirellula obstinata; assembly: GCF_001642955.1. Lineage (GTDB taxonomy): Bacteria > Planctomycetota > Planctomycetia > Pirellulales > Pirellulaceae > Rubripirellula > Rubripirellula obstinata. Next base: position 12,343 of record NZ_LWSK01000050.1, read on the forward strand.
ACGCATTCTTGACCAGCAGGTTCGATTCGATATCGGTTTCAATTCCAATCACGGTCCCCAATTGGGCAATGTCGCGAACGAAGTCGTAGCCCGCGATCGCTTCGGCGATATCTACTGCGAATTGGTGCGACGTTTCCGCAGCACTTGCGAAAAGATCTTGATGAATCATTTCGTCAATCGTCGCGGTAGCGACGGCAGTGGCGATCGGGTTGTCGTCACCTTGGTCAACCTGGATAGGCAACGAAGACAGCAGCAGTCCGCCGGGCATCCCCGCGAACAGTCCAGCCGAGACAATCGCCAAGTCGATTGCCACATCAGCGATTGAAGCAGATGCCAACATCGTTCCGCAGGATCCAAAGACGACTTCTGATTCATCAACGGCCAGCAGCAACCCATGCTGGTCGCAAAGCTCGCGAACGCCGATCAAAAACTCGGCGTCGATTGGCCTGGCACCCGCGTCCAATTGCAACGGCGAGATTAAGACGCATCCGGTTTGATCGTCAATGTTTGCTTTGATCGCATCCAGATCGCCGGGGCGAACGTGCGCGAATCCGGCCATCATGGGCCCGTAGTTTTCGCGAAGCGCTGGCAAACCGCTGGCGGTGCGACAAACGCCGGTGCGTCCATGATCGCTGCCCGAGATCGCAATGGTTCGGTAACGTTTTCCTTGGTCGCGAGTTCGGCTAAACGTGATCGCCGCTTCGATTGCTAGGTCGCGGTGAGCAAACGCGGTCGCCAAAGTCGGCGATGTGTCGCTGGATGAATCAGAAATTCGCTGAATCAATTCAGTGACCGATGTCGCGGTCGAGCTTTGATTTACCAGAGCGAGGTCGTCCACCGCTTGCATCGCTGATTCGATCAATTTCGATTCGCCGAACCCAAACACGCTGTATCGACCGGCCATTGCGTCAATCAAATCTCGGTTTGCATCGTCGCCGCGTGTGATCCCGGTGGGTGGACCAGAAAACGGCTTGGCGGTGGATGGTGGCAAGATAAAACCGGGCTCCGGCGCATCGGCTGGTTCTTCGGCAGACGATTCTTCGGCAACGGAGTGGTCTTCAAGTTCCAGCCCGTCATCGATTGATTCTTCGCCTGGTTCTTCGTCGTTCATTTCAAGCTTCGCAGAATGAGAGGGTCGGGCAGGATTGAAGCCAATGCTGCGGTTTGTTCAAAACGTTTCTAAAACGTAGCTGATCCCGCCAGGGTTCAGTCCGGGTTTGGTCCGGGTTCAGTCCGGGGGTTGGTTAGGCTCGACTGAACCCTGGCGGGATCAGCTACGGGTAGTTCGCGGGTAGTTCGTGGAAAGTTCGCGGGTAATCTTCGAGGTAGTTTTTAAACACTTTCCCTACGGATGAATTTCGGTACCAACGCCGCTGGTGGTGAAAATTTCTAGCAACAATGAGTGTCGGATCGAGCCGTCGATGATGTGTACTTTGCGTACGCCACGGCCCAGGGTTTCCAAACAGGCTTCGACCTTGGGGATCATTCCGCCTTCGATAATTCCTTCGTCAATCAAATGCCTTGCTTCTTCCGCGGAAAGCGAATCGATGATCGATTTGGAGTCATCCTTGTCGCGGCGAACTCCGTTGACGTCGGACAAGAACACTAGCTTTTCGGCACCCAATGATTGTGCGACCGCCATCGCGGCGGTGTCCGCGTTGACGTTGTAAAGTTGTCCGTCTTCGCCCTCGCACATCGACGGAATGATCGGCACTTGATCGGTATAATGCAGACCCTCGATCACGCTGCGATCGACTCGCGTGACGTGGCCGACGAAGCCGAGATCCTCGTCGGTTTCGGTTGGCAATTTCTCACCGAACAGCACATTTGTGGTGTGAGGCGATAAATTCATCGCGCGGCCGCCCAGCCGTTCCATTTCTTCGGTCAAAAACTCGTTCAGCTCACCCGCGAGCACTCGTTTGACGACTTCCAACGTCGCCGCATCGGTGACTCGGCGTCCACGAATAAACTTTGCTTCGACGCCTGTTTCAGCCAACGCGTTGGAAATCGCTTTCCCGCCGCCATGGACAATCACCGGTTTCATCCCGACTGATTCCATAAAGACGACATCCAGCAAGATGTGCATCAGGGCCATTTTGTCTTCCAGCAGGCTGCCGCCAAGCTTGATGACGGTGGTTTTGCCGCGGAAACGGCGAATCCAACCCATCGCCTCGATGAGCGTGTTGGCTTTGGCGATTGCTTCTTGCACGCTGAAATCTCGAGAGGAAGGAGTGAAAAGCTCGGCGAGTGCGCTGACCACGGTTTGCGCCTGACTTTCTGGGGGGTGTTTGAGATGGGAAAAACCGATCAATTTAGAGCGGCGGCAACAGAGGGTCAATTGTGAACAGGCCAAACAAAGGCCCTGTCCCCGAAACAATCTGTCCCCGAAACAATTGTCCCCGAAACAACTTCCTGATTTCCCAACCCGAACGCGTAAGCGATGGATAATGACTCACCAACCCAAACGCGTAAGCGAGGGATTACCGTTCGCCGCGGAAATCCCTCGCTTACGCGTTCGGGTTGGGATTTGGTGGAATCTGATCTCTGGGAGTTATTTCGGGACAATTCCTAACTCGATAATGGTGTAACAGTGACAGAACAAACTCTTGAAAAGACGCAGTTCAAATGGGCAATCGTCGGCGGTGGCCAGATGGCGCGAGCTCTGGTCGGTGGCATGATCAAAGCCGGCGTTGTCAGTGCATCGAACGTGATTTTGGTGGTTCCAAGCGAATCTACTCGCCGGTGGTGGGACGAGAATCAGCCGGGGGTCCAGCATGCAGACCTGGAAGAAGCTGTTCAGCAGGCCGATATCGTCATGCTGGCGGTCAAACCTTGGGTCATCCCAGTGGTCATGAACCAAGCAGGCCCGTTTTGGTCCGGCAAATTAGTCGTTTCCATCGCCGCTGGTGTCCCGCTGTCGAAACTCTGCGACCTAGCCGGGCACGGCCGAGTCGTGCGAGTGATGCCGAACACTCCCTGCTTGGTCGGCAGTGGGGCGTCTGCGTTTTGCGGTGGCGATGAAGCGACAGATGAAGACCGAACCTTGGTCGCCAGCGCGTTAGAGGCCGTTGGGATTGCCGCAGAGATTGATGAAGTGCAAATGGACGCCGTTACTGGGCTGAGTGGTTCTGGGCCAGCCTACATTTACATTCTGATCGAAGCGCTGGCCGATGGTGGCGTTGCCGCTGGGTTGCCACGAGACCTGGCGATGAAATTGGCGACTCAAACCGTGATCGGTGCGGGCGAAATGGTGCAAAAGTCGGGCATGCACCCCGGCCAATTGAAAGATGCCGTGGCCAGCCCCGGCGGAACCACGATTGCTGCATTGCAAACGCTGGAACAGAACGGCGTTCGAGCGGCAATGATCGCTGCCGTCAAAGCTTCCGCAGCCCGCAGTAAAGAACTGGCCTAATCGCGACTATTACCTAACGTTTACATGGCCGCTATTGGTCCGTGACAGAGCCAAAGTGCAGATTGGTAGACTCCGAGGGTTCATCTGGCATTGATCGCCAGCAACTTTAGCACCGGAAAGCTGAGGTTGACCTTATTAATCTGCGCAGGAACCTGCCGACATGTCATCTGTCATCGAACCTGAAAATAAGTCTTCAACGAATCACTCACTGCCCTCGGACGGACAGTCGATTGGTGATAAATCAAATCTGGCGTCCGCTGATTCTCATACCAAGGACGACTCGGACCTCGAAAATTCGCTACTTTCAGAGCATAAGTCCAACAACAAGAAATTCCCCAAGAGCGAAACCGCTTCTGATCGAGTTCGCTTTAACAACATCAGTTATTGGGCCGTCGGTTGGTTGACCTTGGCTCATGCGATTGTCCTGATCGGTGCTCCGATGACGTTCACCTGGACCGGCTTGGGCGTGATGGTGTTTCTGCACTGGATTACCGGAAGCCTGGGGATTTGCTTGGGTTACCACCGATTGCTGACCCACACCGGCATGAAAACGCACAAATGGGTTCGGTACGTTTTCGCAACGATTGGCACGATGGCTGGCGAAGGTTCACCTTTGGATTGGGTCGCCGATCACCGCAAACACCACGCATTGAGCGACCAAGACGGCGACCCGCACTCGCCACACGACGGCGGATTTTGGAGTCACGCGTTTTGGTTGGCTTTCCACACTCATAATGGCGACCGCCAAGGCTACCTGAAGCGTTGGGCACCGGATTTGTACAAAGACAAGTACATGCGAGCACTGGATTACCTGTTCTTGCCACTGCACATCCTTAGCGGATTCATCCTGTACGGCATTGGATACGCGATCGATGGCTCATACATGGGTTGGTCGTTGGTGATTTGGGGGATGTTCACACGCTTGGTTTTGGTTTTGCACGCGACTTGGATGGTCAACAGTGCCTCGCACATGTGGGGTTACCGCAATTACGAAACGACCGACGACAGCCGCAACAATTGGTTGGTCGCGATCGTTGCCTACGGCGAAGGCTGGCACAACAATCACCACGCGTATCCTCGCATGGCAAAGCACGGCCACCGCTGGTACGAATTCGATATCACCTGGCAAGCAGTCAGGTTGCTGCGTGCATGTGGGCTGGTTTGGGATGTGGTCGATTACCGCAACGCGGCTGAAAAGAAAGCAAAGAAAGCGTCTGCTTAGTTCAGCTTGAACTCACCGATTGAAACGCCAGCGAGCGAAGGAGCAATCCTTCGCTCGCTTTTTTTGGGTTTGATGGCGGAAGGGGTTTTGATTTTTCATCACGCACAAGTCAGCTTTCGGCTCCCAGCAAAACACGGTTTAACCGCGTTTAACCGCGTGGGCATCGCCCCGCGCGTCCATGCGGGGCGAAACGCGCGGGGCGATGCCCACGCGGTTAAACGATAGGTAAGAGTAGGCCGGAACAAGCTTAGCGCAGTTCCGGCAATCCAGCGTAGTACCATGCAATTGCCGGAACTGCGCTAAGCTTGTTCCGGCCTACATTGCTTTCGCCCCTGCCGGGGCTTCGGTTTTTGCTGCGTTTGATTCCGTGGGTCAAGACCCACGGCACCGTGCTGCCGCCCCATCCGGGGCTATAGTAAGTGCCATTGAGGCATCGTCCAACGCCGTGAAGGGTTTCTAAATTGTTTAACCGCGTGGGCATCGCCCCGCGCGTCCATGCGGGGCGAAACGCGCGGGGCGATGCCCATGCGGTTAAACAGTATTAGCAATACTCAACAGCGCCAGTCACTCCGGGACTTTCAAAACCCACCCTTTTAGAAAACTTCTTGGTGCATCGCTGTTGACACAGTCTCTTTGCAGTTACTACTGACAAGGCCAAGCAACATGATTTGTTGCTCATACCGGAATGAATCCGACTGTGTTTTGGCCTCGTCACGGATACGACGATCGGCTTGGTCGCTTGATTGATTCTTCAAGTAGTCTCACCGCGAAGAAGGAGTGTCGCGTTGAACCGTCACAACATCGCAAACACCGACATGCCCAAAACATCATTCGCTTGGGTGATGCCAATTGCCCTGGCCGCGTTCACCATGATGGTGACCACGAAGCCTGTGAAGGCACAGTTTGGCATGCCACCTACGCAGTCACCCGCAACGGTGCCAACGCCATCGGCCGCATCAACGAAATCTGCAGCATCAATGAAGTCTGCTGGGGAAAGAATCGGCTCAGTCCGGTCGGCAATCCAGCAGCGTGATTACGCGACGGCTGTCCAGGGGTATCGAGCCCTGACGCCGATGCTGGCTGGCAACCCTGCACTGGCTGCTGAGGCTGCTGAGCTTAAAACTCAATTGACCAACATCGGGTTCGATGCAGCTTTGCTGGATTTGCCGTTGAAGAGCTCAGCTCCTCAAGCGACACCGGCTTACGCATCGGCTAACCAAGGCTTGCAGCGGATGCCGTCGGTTGCCGGTGCAAAGCCAATGACGGATCCGGCCGCGGCGAAAGCCGAAGCGCTCCGCCAAATCGCGATCGGCCGTGCTGCACTGGACCGCGGTGACGTTCAAGCCGCACTCGGTGCCGCTGGGAAAGCCCAGTCGCTCGGAGTTCCCGAAAACGCATTCGCCGCTGGTGAACCACGCGTTTGGCAATTGGTGCTCGACGCCGAATCGGCTGCTCGCCGAAGCGGTATCGCGTTGGCTTCGGCAACTCAGAACGTCGCAAGCTCTGGCACGCCCAATTCTGGAATGCCCAATTCCGGCATGGTGGTACAAACCGCTGGCGGGCAAGCTCCTGCCGACGACGCTGCTGCCGTTGCACAGATGCTGTTCAACCAACCCGCTGCGAACACTCCATCGCCGATTCAGCAGGTTCAAAACACACAAGACGCTCCCAAGTCGAACTCCTACGCCTCGGAAGCCTATCAACTTGGACTTCAATCACTTAGCCAAGGCGATCGTTCGGAAGCCCGAAAGAAGTTCCTGGAAGCATGGCGGTACAAGTCTGACCTTTCGGTTGCCGAACAAAATCAATTGCAAGACAAGCTGACTTTGCTGCAACCAAAACGTTTGGTCCCATCGAAGGGCAAAGATGCCAGCGAGCTGACAGAAATTGACAAGGTACAGCTAGAGTCCGAAGCCAAGACTCGCCGTTTGTATCGCGAAGTCACTTCCGAGCTTGCCAACGCCGAACAAACCAAGAGCGACGCGCCATTGGATTCGCTCGACCAGCTTGAACGACTCCGCCGCCGTGTCGATGGTTCCGATGTGGACGACAAAGCCAAGCGGTCATTGATCGTGCTGGTGGATCGTGCTCTGAAAGAACAAAAGACCTACATCGATGCCAACCGAGCCAAAATCGACTTGGACATCATCAACGATTCGGTCAAGTCAGAAATGGCTCGCGAAGATGCTCGTGATCAAGCAATTGATCAAGAAGTTTCCACGCTGACCGACACGTTCAACAATCTGATTCGCGACCGCCGCTATGGCGAAGCCGAAGTGATTGCCAAGCAAGTCGGCGAGCTGCTGCCCGGTTCGACGATTGCCGCGCAAATGCACCATACCGCACGCATGAAAACGATGCTGTTGCGGAATCAAGACCTGAAGAACGCGAAGGAAGATGGGTTTCTAAACGAGATGCTGGCGATCGAAGAGTCGGCAATCATCACGAACCCGAACAACCCAATCTCGATGCCCGATAGCGAGACTTGGAAACAGCTATCGATTGATCGTCTGGGCAGAGCTGACAAAGATTCACGTCTCAGCGAAGCCGAGCAAGCGATCCGCCGCAAGCTATCCAACAAGGTGAACATCAAGTTCCGCAACCGTCCGCTCGGTGAAGTGCTAAACGATTTGTCAGCGATGTCGGGTGTCCCGATCGTCATTGACGAACGAGCCCTCAGCAGCGTTCGCGTGACCGCTGAATTGCCAGTGTCGCTTCAGTTGCAAGAACCGATCATGCTGCAAAGTGCATTGAATCTGATCTTGGAACAGAACGAATTGGCGCACATGATCCGAAACGATGTTTTGATGATCACGACGCGACAGGTCAAAGAGAGCAACACTTATGTTGAAACCTATCGGGTCACCGACTTGGTCACTCCGATCCCAAACTTTGTTAGCGGATACGAAGACGGATTGGCGGGAGCTTTGCGAGCTGCCTACCAAATGACTCAGCCTCAAGCTGACGTTCAGTTGGTGCCCGTTTCGATGTCCGATCTGGGCAACAACATGGCTTCAGCGATGACGCCGATGAGCGGTAGTCCTCAAAAGTACGGCGGAAACAATGTCTTGGGCCAATACCATTCGATGGGATCGCAAGGCGGTTTTGGTCCGGGCGGTTCGCCTGGTGCCGGTGCAGGCGGGGGCGGCAGCTTTGCCGACTTCCAATCGTTGATCGACCTGATTCAAACCACGGTGTCGCCTGACACTTGGGACGCGTTGGGTGGACCAAGCACCATGCGTGAATACCCACAAAACTTGTCATTGGTCATCAGCACGACCAGCGATGTTCACGATCAGATTTCTGACCTGCTTGAATCGCTTCGTCGATTGCAGAACCTGCAAATCACGATCGAAGTTCGCTTCATCACTTTGTCGGATTCATTCGCTGAACAGATCGGCGTTGATTTTGACTTCCAAGTGGATGACAACAATAAATCGTTCCCCGACGAAGACGGTGGCGGCAGCATCACGATTGGTGCGACCGCGGGTGGTACGCCCACCGCCGACTTGGACATTACCTTTGAAAACACCGCTTTCGATTTGGCTGCCCCGGCGTTCGGTGGTGCCAACCTTGGTTCAGCGGCAAACTTGGGCTTTTCAATCCTCAGCGATATCGAAGCTTTCTTCTTCATCCAGGCCATCCAAACGGACAACCGCACCAACGTGATGCAGGCTCCGAAGGTGACATTGTTTGACGGTCAGATTGCGACGATTAGTGACTTTTCGCAGCGACCTTTCGTGACCAGTATCACGCCGGTCGTCGGTGACTTTGCGGTTGCTCAACAACCGGTGATCGTGGTGCTCAATGAAGGGACTCAGTTAAACGTGCAAGGCATCGTCAGTGATGACAAACGTTTTGTTCGCTTGACACTGGTTCCGTTCTTTAGCCAGATCGGTGACGTCAACACCTTCACCTTCGAAGGCAGTCGGACGACACGTCGCAGTAGTCGTGACGAAGAAGACACCAACGGCGACGGAGTCGTCGACGAGAATGATGCCGCCGACAGTGAAGAAGAGGAAGACATCATCTCTGGTACGACCGTTCAGTTGCCCACCTTCGCCTTCACGACGGTTAGCACAACGGTCAGCGTTCCCGATGGTGGAACAATTCTGCTGGGTGGAATTAAGCGACTCGCCGAAAGTCGTGCTGAACGAGGCGTGCCTATGCTCAGCAAGATTCCATACCTAAGCCGACTCTTCAAAAACGTATCAGTGGGCCGTGACGCCCGAAGCCTGATGCTGATGGTGACTCCACGGATCATCATTCAAGAAGAAGAGGAATTGGCTCAAACTGGTTTCGATCCAACGCGACAATAGTCATCGCTTGAATTGAATTTGAAAGATAGAATGGCAATCGTAGCAATGCGATTGCCATTTTTTGTGCGCTGGCAGTGGCTGCAATCTGCACAGACAACGTAGGCCGGAACAAGCGAAGCGCAGTTCCGGCAATCCAACACCGATCCACACAATTGCCGGAACTTCGCTTCGCTTGTTCCGGCCTACGCTGCACAACAACGCAAACGAGCAAGGCAAACGAACCATGACCACTTCACCCGTCGCCTTGATCACTGGCGGAACACGCGGCATCGGGCTTGGCATCGCACGCTCGCTGGCAAACGAAGGTTACGACCTGGCGGTTTGCGGAGTGCGTGAGGCATCGGCGGTGACGGAGACTATCACCGAATTGCAATCGCTAACCGGTTCAGTTTTGTATTGCCAATGTGATGTCGGATCGACCGGCGCTCGCAAAGCGATGCTGGAATCGATCGACAAAGAATTTGGCAGGCTCAACTTGCTTGTCAACAACGCAGGCGTTGCGCCTCGCCAGCGTTTGGATATTCTTGATGCCACCGAAGAAGATTTTGATTGGGTGCTGAAAACCAATTTGCAGGGACCGTATTTCTTGACGCAAGCGGTTGCCAATTGGTTGATTGATCAGCAGAAACTGCAGCCCAAGTTTTCTGGTTCCATCATCAACGTTTCGTCAATCTCGGCGACGATGGCATCGGTGGGACGGGGCGAGTACTGCGTGTCCAAGGCCGGGGTCAGCATGGCGACCCAATTGTGGGCGGTCCGCTTGGCCGAGTTCGGTTTGCCGGTTTACGAAGTGCGACCAGGCATCACGGCTACCGACATGACATCGGGTGTGAAAGAAAAGTACGACAAGTTAATCGCCGAAGGCTTGGTGCCTCAAAAACGCTGGGGCACGCCCGAAGACACCGGGCGAGTCGTCGCATCACTTGCAAGAGGCGACATGGCCTATTCAACCGGCCAAGTCATCATGGTCGATGGCGGTCTGACGCTGCCGCGTTTGTAACGTGCGTAAAACCGTTTCACTTGGCACTTTTAGGAACGCCGCAACAATAACTGTCGTAGCGAAACTCGCCAAGAGTTTCGGCACATCGACAAACAATAACCGTCGTAGCGAAACTCGCCAAGAGTTTCGGCAACTCGACAAACAATAACCGTCGTAGCGAAACTCGCCAAGAGTTTCGGCAACTCGACAAACAATAACTGTCGTAGCGAAACTCGCCAAGAGTTTCGGCAACTCGACAAGCAATAACTGTCGTAGCGAAACTCGCCAAGAGTTTCGGCAACTCGACAAGCCGAAAGTCTTGGCGACTTTCGCTACGAATTGTCCCGCCAGCTATTGTTCCAACGGTTCTCAACTACTGACACTACGTCAGTGCTTCGTCTACAAACAATGGCACGAAACCAAACTTGTTGACGTCGAACAAGCCTTTGTCGCTTAGCTTCAACGATGGAATCACCAGCAGTGCCATGAACGATAAGGTCATGAACGGCGACCGCAAGTTGGTTCCGAGTTCTTTTGCTTGTTGATCAAGCTTGCTGTACGCGGCGGCAACGATTTCGCACGATTCGGTTGACATCAGCCCGGCAACGGGCAACGCCAGTACATCGGTGTGTCCCTTGCCGACGACCGACAAGCCGCCTTGGTTGGCAATCACAGCGTTGATTGCCGTGACTAATTCTGAATCGCTCGTTCCGACCGCGACGACATTGTGGGAATCATGGGCAACTGACGATGCGATTGCACCACTTTGAAGGCCGAAACCTTTGATAAACGCAACCGCCGGAGCTGCATTTTCGTAGCGATTGACGACAACAATCTTCAACAAGTCCTCCGCCACATTCGTAACCGCTAAGTCATTTTTAATACTGCAATCACATTGCAAACTGTTCGTCATTAACTGACCATCAATCGCTTCGATGACTCGCATCTTTGACGACAGTGCTTTGACTTGAAGCATTTCTTCGTCGATGGGGTCCGCAACAAATTGATTGATTGATTGCGGCTTCACTGCGTCGGTCATGCACCGTCCATCTTGGGCCACCAATTCGCCATCGATATAAGTTTTTGCAACATCAAATTTGACAAGATCATGCACGACGATGAAATCGGCGGGGTCACCGACTCGCAGCATGCCAACATCCAACCGGTAGTGCTTGATCGGATTGATGCAAGCGACTTGCAAAACATTCATCAGATCTCTGCCAGCAGCGATCGCACGAGCGGCGACTTGATTGATGTGCCCAAGCAAAAGTTCATCGGGATGCTTGTCATCGCTGCACAGCATGCACGAATCGGGATGCTGATCGATCAATTTTTGCAGCGCGTCGAAATTTCTAGCAGCGGACCCTTCGCGAATTGCAATTTTGCAACCCACGCGAATTTTATCGAGTGCTTCGTCGATGCAAACACATTCGTGGTCGGTGGTAATTCCCGCGGCAACGTAATTTGCCGCATCGTCACCACGCAGCCCTGGCGCGTGTCCATCGATCGGCTTGCCTCGCGCGATTGCGGCATTGATCTTTGCCATCACTTCCGGCGCTCGCTGCAGTACCCCAGGAAAATCCATCACTTCGCTCAGGTATCCAATTTGGTCATTGTCCAACAGTTCAGTGACGGCAGCGGCGTCAAGAATTGCGCCCGCGGTTTCAAACTGGGTGGCGGGAACGCAGGACGGTACACCGAAGGTAAATTTGAAATTCGTCTGCGCGGCATTTCGCATCATCAAATCAACGCCACTGATTCCGCAGACGTTGGCAATTTCGTGTGGATCTGAAACGGTTGCCACGGTGCCGTGGGTGACCGCGATACGAGCAAACTCGCTGGGCAATAACATCGAACTTTCGATGTGAATATGAGAATCAACGAACCCGGGCATCAAGAATGATTCGGCCGATTGGATGCGTTCGATGCGGCTGATGAAACCATCGACGACTGTCACTTCAGCGGGATAGATCGTTCGGTTGTGAAGATCGACCAAATTGCCGGTGACTGAAAATTCCATACTGAAAAACCATTCGTTGGATGAGATTGCATGCTCAAACGCATTTGCGTGGGCAATGCATTTGAGCCCAACAGATAGAGGATGCAAGATGCGAGAACAGCAATGGATTGCTTCGCAACAATCAGTGCCAGTCGGTAAACGATAAGGGAAAAGAAGTCCCCAGATCACGATGTGATGGTTTTTCGCTTGAAAGCGTTACCTTGGTTTCTAAATTGTTTAACCGCGTGGGCATCGCACGGCGCGTTTCGTTCCGCGCGACGCGCGGGGCGATGCCCGCGCGGTTAAACGATAGGGAAGAGTAGGCCGGAACAAGCTTGGCGCAGTTCCGGCAATCCAACGTAGTACCATGCAATTGCCGGAACTGCGCTAAGCTTGTTCCGGCCTACATTGCTATTTAATCGAGACGCAGAGGAGTGTTTGTTGCATTGTTTCCGGGGGCTTCGCACCCGGCACCGAGCTTCCGCACCTCTGGGACTAACAGAGCCTGGCCGTCGGCAACGTCAGGATCTCAGCTCGACGTCCATTATCGCGTGGCGGCTGACTGTGTAGGAAGTTGAAAGGATGCCTGGTGCTGTCTCCTCAAACACTGCTACTGCTGCCCAGTTCTCGAATCAATTCTTGGATCGGAATGACGGTGGACTGCAGTGCTTCGCCGATCGCGGTTTTTAGCGTGTCATCGACTTCGTGGGTCCATTCGTTCATGTAAAACTTTTTGACTTCGATGCCAATTGAAATCCCTGTGCCCGGAAAATTTTCATGAACCCATCGTGAAAAACGAGTCGCCCGAAATCGCACGTTTCTGCGCACATCAAGACGACCACCGGGGAAATCAAAACGCTGCATCGTTTCCTCGAAACAGCGGACGACTGGTTCGCAGCGATCCAAATCCATGCCGCCGGTGCAAATGTTGATTTGCGGGTTGCCAATGGCAGCCGCTGGTTCGGCCATCGGTCCGCCTCGGCGATGGTTGTAACAGTGCAAGTCATAAACAAAGAACCAACCGTATTTGCGTTGGATCTCGGAAAACAAATTGAACGTGCGATCATAAAACGCGTCGTACAAATCCAGCGAACGTTCGACCAAGGATTCGCTAGGTGGCTGTTTCCAAACGTCCAGCCCCCACGCGTCTGCCGGCGTTTGGTAGACCGCACGGTGCCTGCGACGATTAAGATCCACTTCAAACCGGCTTCGCAGCCAAACCACGCGAGTCGGCGCAATGGATGTCCAATCGCTCGTAAAAGCATCTTCTTCGCGTCGTCGATCTGAATCGCTAATCGCAAACAACTCAGCGACTTCTTGACGAACGGCATGACCGTCATGGACTGCAACGGCAACGATTGGGCCATCGCCAACATGAACGTCCATCACATCATCAAGCGGGTCGAACGACATCGGGCTTCCGGGGTTACGGGAGTGCAATAAATCACGAGCGTCAATTAGAATCCGGGCGATTGTTAATGAGAACCAACAGGCCACGAAAACCGGAAAGACCTAACGTGCATCCAGAACATGTTACCGACCTGATTCGACGTCGTCGTACGATCAAACCAAAGTGCTTTTCAGATCAATCGATCGACGACGCCATCGTGAATCAGATTCTTGAAAACGCGACCTGGGCCCCCACGCATGGGATGACGCAGCCCTGGCATTTTTCAGTGTTTGTCGGATCGGCGAGACAACGATTGGCTGATTTTTTGGCAGCGACGTACAAGCAAATCACGACTCCGGAAACGTTCAAGCCAAACAAGTATGAAGGCATGAGCCGCAATGCGATGTTGGCTCCCGTCGTGATTGTTGTTGGCATGAAACGACAAGTTAGCGAGAAAATCGCTGAGCTGGACGAATTGTTGGCGGTCGCTTGTGCAGTCCAGAACATGCACTTGACCGCGACGGCATTTGGGCTGGGCGGGTTTTGGTCGACCAACGTTGCGGCCACCAGTCCCGCGATGGCCAGTTTCGTCGGACTATCCGCCAAAGACCGAGCGTTGGGGTTGTTTTATCTTGGATACCCCGCAAGCGAGTGGCCCGCTGGTAATCGGGACGCGATGGACCAAAAAGTCCAGTGGTTTGACCAATAATCGCTGTAGGAAAGGCATCCGGGATCGTTTCCAGCTCATCACCGCAAAGATTCGTACCGATAATTGTGAAGAGGACTGAATCTGAAAGTCAGTGTGTTAAGGAGGTCATTTCCCGGTCTCGTGTGCATCACGTGCGATGTTAAAAACTCGCAGAGACGCGTAGGATTACCCTCGCAGTAGACCCAATCCTCCTAATCCACCACCTGAACCGACCACGTTTATGGCTACGCCCAACGACGATCAAAACGACGATCAAGATGCGTACTTTCGCCAGGAAGTCCTCTATAAAGTACTGACACGTCTGGGTTTTGCGTTCGGCATTTCGATCGAGCCTTCTGACATGCAGGCCGGTATCGACCCCGACGATTCAGGTACCTACGACCCGATGTCGCCCTTGGTCGCCAGTGCCAAGCATACGGGTTTCTATCTGCGTGAAACTGAGGTGGAATCGGCGGCCCAGGTCTTTGGTTTTGTTCGCGAAGGCTACCCGGTTGTCATCGCTTCGTCGGGCAACGAGTTTTTGGTTCTAGAAAAAGCGGCGGGTCGGCGTCTGGAAGGAAGCCTGATTCGTGATAGGACCGAAACGCTTTCGGTCACCAAGCGAATGATCAGAAGACGCTTGTCGGCGAGCCCACCGCCGCGCGTCTTTGTTGCCAAACGCGAACTATCGATGGCATCCATTTCTGCCAGCAACGATTATCAACCGGGCGATGATCGCAGTGGAGATCATCACGGCGACCACGGTCACGGTCACCACCATGACCACCCGTCGCCCGTCCGCCGCTTCATCGGCTTGCTGGCACTAGATCGACGTGACCTGGGAACGATTGTTCTGTTTGCCGCCGTCGCCGGTGTGCTTGGACTGGCCACACCGCTTGCGATTGAATCGCTGGTCAATGTGGTTAGTTGGGGAACGTACATCCAACCGCTGATCGTTCTAGGCTTGATGCTGCTAACCTGTTTGGGTTTGTCAGGCGTCTTGAAGGTCTTGCAAGCGGTGCTGGTGGAAATTATTCAGCGACGACAATTTGTACGAATTGTCAGCGACCTGGCTCATCGTTTTCCGCGAGCGAACCAGGCGTCTTTGATCGGCGAGTATCCGCGAGAACTAGCGAATCGCGTTTTCGATATTATGACCATCCAAAAAGCAACCGCGGTGTTGTTTGTCGATGGTGTTTCGATCGTGTTGACGACATTGATCGGCTTGATTCTGCTGGCGTTCTACCACCCGTTTTTGCTGGGTTTTGATATTGTCTTGGTCATCTTGATGATCTCGGTGACCTGGGTCTTGGGGCGAGGCGGGATTAGCACTGCGATCGACGAATCGATCACCAAGTATCGCGTCGCACATTGGTTGCAGGACGTGTTGTCCACGCCAGCGATTTTCAAAGCGAACGACGGTGAGGGCTTGGCAGTCCAGCGGGCAAACCAGTTAACGTCGGATTACATTTACGCCAGGCAGGATCAGTTTCGCGTCATCATTCGGCAAATCATTTTCGCCATTTCGTTGCAGGTGCTCGCATCGACGGCGCTGCTGGCACTCGGTGGATGGTTGGTGATCATCGGCGAACTGACACTCGGTCAATTGGTTGCCAGTGAATTGGTCGTCACCGTTGTCGTCGGGGCGTTCGCTAAGGCAGGAAAGTCGCTCGAAAAATTCTACGACTTGATGGCTGGCGTCGATAAAGTCGGTCACTTGATCGACATCGAAACTGATGACCGCTATGAACTGTTTTTGACGACGGCTGGTCCCGTGCAAGTCAGTTGGGGCGATTTGACATTCAAGGGTGCGACTTCTTCTTCGAAGATCCCCAGCGCCCAGATTGTTGCTGGCAGCCGGGCGGCTTTGGTCGGCGATGACGTCCACGGCCGATCAATGCTGACCCGCACCTTGGCTGGTTTGGTTAAGCCGAGTTCTGGGATCGCAAAGATCGACGAATTCGATTCGCTGCACGCTTCGTCCAACGGTCCCGAACGATTGATCGCCTATGCGGGTCGAGACAAAATGTTTCACGGAACGTTGCGTGACAATATAGACTTAGGCAGACCGGGCATTAGCCAAAACAAAGTTCGCGATGCACTGGGCCTGGTGGGGCTGACCGAGATGGTTGCCGCCTTGCCGGATGGACTCAACACGCAAATTCAAACCGGTGGCTATCCGCTGACACAACCTCAATGCCATCAGATTGCCATTGCCCGAGCGATCCTGCTGTCGCCGGGATTGTTGATTGTTGATGGCTTGTTGGATGAATTATCCAGCAGCGACCGTCAGACCGTTTGGCAGGCACTTTCGCATTCGAATGCTCCTTGGACGTTGTTGCTCAACACGAATCGCGACGACATCGCCGAACTTTGCGACATCCAAATCGCCGTACGTTAAACCTAATAAAAACATGATCACCAAACCTGCAACCATCGATGACTTTCCGACGATGCAACTTGTCCGAACGGTCAACATCGTTCGCTTTTGTGCAAAGCTGACATTCATCTTCTTGGTGTTCACAATCATCGCCATGTTCTTTGTTCCATGGCGACAAACGGCCCGGGGAATCGGAATTGTGGTTGCGATGGATCCGCAAGAACGACCGCAGGCGGTTTTGAGCCCATCCAAGGGCGTTGTTAGCTATGTGAAAGAAGACCTGCGAGAAGGAAGCTACGTCGAAAAAGGTGAACTGGTACTCAAACTGACGCCATTTGCGGCTGACGGGGTTTTGCAGATTGATACTCAAATCATTGCGATCGAGGCAAAAAAAACTTCTGCCAAGTCAAGCTTAGAAGTCGCCGAGCAGGCGGCTGTTCTTCAGGAAAGTAGTGGCCAAAACTTGGCTCAGTCGCTAAAGAATGATTACGAGGCTGCAAAACAAAAGTGGGAGCAATCGAGAAATGAAGTGACTTCGATTGAAGCAGAACTTTCAGACAAAAAGAACCAATTGAGAATTGCGGAAGAGCTTGCACCAAAAGGCCTTGTTTCAAAGGAAGAATTGTTCTCGAAAAGAAAAGCGGTTCAGTCACAAACCGCGAAGCTTCGTAAGGCGGAAAACGCCGTAAACGAACTCTTCGCAGCGTTACTTTCCAAGGAAGAAGAAATTGAATCAAAGCTGCAAGAAATCGATATTAAAAATCGAAGTGCCAACCAAAAAGTGTTGGAGTCGATGCAGAAGATCAACACGATTGACAAAGAGATCCTGGATCTACAGAACAAACGCGGCGAACTTGATCGACTGGAAGTGAGGGCCCCTCGCTCAGGCTACATCCAGGAATGGCTTGGCCTGGAAGGTAGCGGTACCGTCAAAGAAGGCGACCGACTGTTCATCATCGTTCCCGACGCTACCGAAATGTCGGTGGAGATGATGGTCAGCGGAAACGATATGCCGCTGCTTCACGAGGGCGATCGCGTTCGACTGCAATTCGAAGGGTGGCCCGCGGTCCAATTCGTAGGGTGGCCCTCCGTTGCGGTCGGTACTTTTGGCGGAAAAGTCAACCGAGTTTTCCCAACCGACGATGGCAAAGGAAATTTTCGCATTGTTGTTGTCCCGGATAATCATTTTGACCGGGAGGATGGGTGGCCGGATAACCGATACTTAAGGCAAGGTGTACGTGCCAACGGATGGGTACTGCTGAAACAAGTTCCGCTCGGTTATGAAATATGGCGTCAATTGAACGGATTCCCTCCAATGGTCTCGGAATCAGAACCCGGTGGTTCAAAGGACAAGGGAAGCAAAGTCAAACTTCCAAAGATGTAGTGACAAGATGGTGCATCCGACTCTGCCTGGTCGGTGTGCTGAACGTCGGTGTGCTGAACCTTGCGGCAATCTCCGTTACCAATGCACAGTCACCCGACGGCCCTGACTCCAAGACATTCGCACAGTTTCTAATGCTGATCGAAGATGACATCGATTCCAAGAAACTTGCTGACACGAAAGACAACCTATCCGATGCAAAAGCAAGCGTTGAAGATGCCAGCAGTAGTGATGAATCGAGCGGTGAAACTGACGATGAAACTGACGATGAAGCTGATGATGAAACTGACACCGATGAGATGCTTGATCAGGACGAAGATCTAGACGATGAAGCGGCTTCGATGGCGCGACTAACCGATCCACAAGCCCAACAGCCAACGATCCAAGCGCTCAGTCTTGCCGACGTTATCGCCAGCCTGTACCAAGCCTATCCAGAGATCATGCTGGCTCGGCAGGAAACGGCGATTGCTTCGGGACAAATGTTGTCCGCAATCGGTGCCTACGATACTAAATTCAAGGCTCATGCCATTGCCGAACCGACGGGCTTTTACCGAAGTTATCGTTCGGGGCTTGGTCTTGCTCGGCAAACATGGTGGGGTGGGCAAGCGACTGCCGGCTACCGCATCGGTCGAGGTTTGATCCAACCTTGGTATCAAGAACGCCAAACCAACGATGCGGGCGAGTTCAAGGTTGGTCTGATCCAACCATTGCTGCAGGGACGCGCGATCGATCCCCAAAGAGTCGAATTCTTCAAAGCACAACTCGCCCAACAAGCACCGGGGCCGATCATCCTGCAAACATTGCTGGAAGCCTCACTCGATGCTGCGAAACTGTACTGGGAATGGGTCGCTGCAGGCAACGTCTTGGAAGCACAGCGTCAACTCCTGAAGCTTTCAGAAGACCGCGGCGAACAGTTTGAAGCGGGCGTGAAAGCGGGCAAGTTTCCCGAGATCGATCTGATTGTGAACACGCAATTGATCGCCGAACGGCGAGCCCAAACGTTGGACGCCGAACAGAAATTCCAAGAAATTGCGTTCAAGCTGTCGCTCTACCTGCGAGATGAAAATGGTCAGCCGCTGCTTCCAATCGAACCATGGTTGCCCGAACGATTCCCCGAGATCGAAGATCGTCCAGAAAGTGATTTTCAAGACGACTTGATCTCAGCACTCGGTCGCCGCCCAGAATTGCAACTTCTGTATCTGCAACTACGTTCCTTGCAACTCGATCGCGAACTCGCGTGCAACGAGATGTTACCGGTGCTCGACTTGATTACCGAAATGTCGCAAGACATGGGGGAACCATCCTCGTCATCAGAGGACAAAGGAGAATTTGAGTTGGTGTTTGGAATCACCAGCGAAGTCCCGATCCAGCGACGAAAGGCGCGAGGAAAACTGCAATCGACCGTCGCAAAAATGGCCCAAACCAACCAAAAACTTCGTTTGGTTCGCGACAAAATTGGTGTAGAGATCCAGACGGCAACGAATCAAATCGACATGTCCGCGGAGGTTGTCAGGCAAACTGAAATAGCCCTGGTCGCGGCGCTGGAAACACTCGATCGCTACCGGTTTGCGTTTGAAAAGGGCAAGATCGATTTGATCTTTTTAAACCTGATTGAAACGAAAGCCAATGAAACGCAGATCAAATTGGTCAAGTCCCAACAAACCTGGTTCGCAGCCCTGGCAAACCTGCAAACAGCGTTCGGCTTAGACCCACTCGAACAAGCAATCACCGTTTCATCACTACCACCAAGCGACAACCCCGAACCCACCGTCGCCCCTGACGTCGATATCGATGATGAGGAAGAGGACGATATCGATATCGATGAAGAAGAAGCCAACGACGCCCCATAGAAACGGTTTGAAACGAAGCCAGGAAATAACCTGCGACTCATCTCGCCAAACCGGTGCCAAAAGCATTCCCGTCTCCTAAAACGAGACATCCGTTGGCTAAGCCACGCGGGCAACGCCTGGCCTGATGAAAATGTGTCGTTGTCAACTTGTCACGCCCCTTGAAAGTAGGCCGTAGCGAGCCATAGCGAGTTACGGCGTTGCGCAAATTGCCGTAACTCGCTATGGCTCGCTACGGCCTACATGCTAGCGATCAGAAAAATGTGCCGTTGCCACAATGCTTCACAGCGCTGCAGTTTGTGTTGTCTGCCATGGTGCAGCTTGCCCAATTTGCTGCGTTGCACTGATTTTCATCAGCCCAGGTAACGCCCAACGCCGCGAAGGGCGTCCAAATTGTTTAACCGCGTCGGGCATCGCCCCGCGCGTCTGGGCACCGTAATCCAACGCCAAGCCGCCCATCTAAGCAACAATCAGCGCACGAAAAAACCCAGCAAAAAGCCGGGTTCTGACGTTTCTTGCGGTCCAGCAAATCACCGACCAATGCCCCCGCTAGGGCTCGAACAATCGCCCGGTTCACATGAAAAGCGGGCCGCCGTCGGTTCCCTGGTGCGCACCCTGGTCCCACTGCCGTCGTCGATCACACCCGAAGCCGCCGCCGAACTGCTGGCGATGTTCGCCACGTTGTCACCGGCGGACCAAAACCGGGTGCGTGATTGGATGGCCGAACTGAACGCCCAGGGACGCGGGGCACGCCGTTGAATCTATCGCCCACGGTCGAGCGGGTCCTTCCGGGGTGGGTGCCTACCGGGGCTTTGCCCGGTCATCGGTCGGCATTTTGATGGGTGCCGGTTTTGTTTGTTCGGTAAGTAAGTATGTCGGTGGGCCGCGAAAGAAAGTGTGTCTTATCGGGGGCTAGTTCCCGTAGGGGCAGAGAATCGAAAACGCCGGGGAAGGACCCGCAAACGTGGCTCCCGTCATCGCGATCAATTTGCCACAATGGGCACGCCGGGTTGATCGCCCGGTATCGAACGGTTGCGGATTGATCCCCGCGACATTCAAAGGGCAGGCGGTTTGCTCCCGCCGATCGGTTCGTCCGGCTAGTCGTCTTTCCATACGGCACCGGATGCAACCGGCCCATCAGTTATGGAAAAACACTTGTGTCAGACGTCACCCTAAGAAAAGTTCCGTTGTTGATTGGCGGGCATAGCGTTCTTTTGCACCGTGATGATTACGGGCCGCCAAGCCGTCGAGAACGTTGGTGCTTACTTAAAGAAGCGTTGGCGATCGTCCGCGAATTGGTATGGCTCGTCGAAAACGTCAATCAACAGCCTACTAGCTTTGTCGAAAGAGCTGTTACCAAGCAGGCGGTGGAAAAGCTCTCTAGCGAGTTAGCCTGTTGGCTTGAGCAAGATTGCGTTTTTCAATCCAACTTTTTCTGGCATCTTGCCTTCCATAATTTGAACAAAGCAGCCAGGAAATCTCGCAACCCGATGCTCGTATTGCCAAGTGCTGAGGTGTCAATCACGAAGCTGTCGGATGATGTACGAGCCTTGATTGATAAATCTAATCGAGAGGTTGTTACGTACGCTGAGAACGGCACTGACGACACTTATGAACTTGAGTTCGATTCAGACTTCGTTGTTGAATCCCGAGTCAGCACGCTTCAGCAGGTCAACATTGTTAAATCCTTGACTTGCATGTTTGATTCGTCGCTTGAATTGCTTAGTGAAACCGACAAGCCTTTTAGAACTTGTTCTCAAATCAGAGACCGATTTGGCAAATCATTTGTGAACTACTTGTCTAAGCTCGAGCGAGAGTTGGGAATCAAATCAGCAAGCGAAGAAGGCTTGATAGCTCAGACCATCGACGACGATGAATCAAAGGTAATAGCGACCGAGGACAACTACAGAACGGTGCAATGGGGCAAGTACCGTTTCTGTGAGCAATTCACACCCCAAGGCGCGAAAGTCTTGGGAGTGATTGCAGAGTCAATGAATGGAGCTACGCGGAAAGAAATTAGGCGAGTCGAAAGCGATCTTCGTAGCGTTTCGCACGCCTTTCGCCGAGCGTCCGAAAAGCTACGAAGAGAAAGGCAGTACCACCATGCTTTTCACACAATGATCGTCTTTGTGGGTAAGCGGTGGCAAATTGCTGATCCAAAAAACTTCGACTTTTCTGAATGGTGTAGCACTGGTGTAGTTGAAGTGGTGTAGCTACACCGCGCTAAACTTCGCCCATCGTTGATTCAATCAATCACTTTGGGAGCACGAAAACGTGACGAAGTTTCTTTCTATTCGCGAGTTGTCGGAAGTTCTAGGACTTACCGAAGCGTGGATCCGCAAACACGCAAAGGCTGGCAAGCTGCCGTTTGTCCGTGACGCGAACCGAATGCGGTTTCCTGCCGATGAAGCGATTGCTGCAGCGCAGCTAATCGCAACCGGTGAACTTAATCGGCAAACCACGGAGGCGAGCCGTGGCTGATTTGCTTTTGCGAGATACCGACCGGGATGAACTGGTCCGCGACATCACCGCCGCCGTGTTTGCATCGGTGCGCGATGCGATGGCCGAATTGCATGAACCGCGTTTGGTTGATCTTTACCGCATGGCCGATCTTGCTGGGATTGCTCCGGCGACTTTGGAACGCCTGGTCCGATCGGGCGTGGTGCCCAGCGTGACCGTTGGCCGCCGCCGTTTGTTTCTGCCCGCCGACGTCATCGGCAAGCTAACCACCAATGAGAACACCCCGACGGATCGCTAGTCCGCCGGGGTGCTGTTTTGTACGGAGTCTCACGCCCACACAAAGGTACGCACATGTTACGCCCCAACAATCCCGAAGATCAACGCCGCCGCGATGCACTCCGCTACGCGATTTGCAAAGCGTGGCGCAAGCAAGGCCATCGAGTCTGGTCCGATGCCGACATTGAAGCCGCGATCGATGCCGCGATTGCCAAGCAAGACCAACGCAACGCCGCGAACAATCAAAGCAACGCGGTGCAAGCTGATTTGATCGACCACGGTTGCCATGCCGGTCGCACTCGAGCGGCTGCGGCATCGTCGGCCCGCCGTAGTCGTCACCGCCGCCGCGATGCAGTTGAATGCGCTGTCGCCGGTGCGGGCGCTCGTGGGATGACACGCCACGAAGCGGCCGACGCGGTGGGTTGTCCCGTTCACGCCGTCACCGCCGCCGTGCTGGAACTGTTGAAAGCCGGTCGGTTGATCGAAACGTCGCGCAAACGGGCAACCCCATCGGGCAAGCTGGCTGCGGTTCTGGTTTCGCCAATGGCGAAGGAGTCGCAGCGTGCCTAGACGCCCGTGGTTCCCGTTCAACCCGAGCGACTATTTGGCGGACACTCGCTTGCTGAGTCTCGAGGCGCACGGATTGTATTTTTTGTTGCTTCAACATCACTGGATGATGGAGCGGTTGCCGTCAGACTTGGACACTTTGGCGAAACTTACCGGACAAGATCGCCGGAAGTTCCGCAGAGTTTTCAAAGAAGTCTGCGAGTTCTTCGACGACGCAAACGGATACTTCGTTAACAAACGCATGGTCGCTGAGATTGCCAAGGCGAAGGAAAAGACCGCGAAAGCCAAGGATTCCGCCGCCGCCCGTTGGAAGCCGGACGATGCGAACGCAATGCGATCGCATGACCTCGACCGATGCGAACGCAATGCTAACCAGAACCAACAACCAGAATTAAATACCACGTACGTAAGGACGACGACGAATCTTAATTTTGATGAAGAGCAAGCGCGGTCGATCGCTCGCGAAGTTGCAGTGAAGTTGAAACCAAAGGAGGCAGACGCAAGGGGCCGCGAAGCGTGCTGGCGAGCCGGGTACGTCGTCGCTACCGGTAAAGTGCAAAGCGCGGCCGTTGACGGAGCACTTCGAGCCGTCGCAGAGGAGAAGCCGCGCAATAGGTTCACGTTCTTCTATGCCTGCTTGCGAGAGCGTGCCGACTTGGCCCCAGATGATTTTCGCCGCCTTTGGAATCTAGCACCCAAGGCCCCGCCGCCGATCACGCGACTACCCGAACACGATTAGCGTTTCCATGGAAACGCTGGACACCGACCACCCCAAGACATTACTCTCAATCTTGCCACGGCTAGGACTGTACATCCGAAAGCTGGTTTCCTATGACCGGCCCGCCGTGGCGTTTTATCACCATAGGGCAACCGATAGGAGTTGCACGCGATGGCGTCACTGCGAAAAGAAACCTACAAAACCGAAACCGCCGGAACGCAAACCGGATGGCGTTTCCGTTTCTACCAAAACCGTCGCCGCCGATCCCTTTGGCTTGGACCGCTCAACAAGCGAGCCGCCGAAACTGCCGCGCGGCACATCGATGAACTGGTCCGCGCAACCGCCGCGAACGTGGCACCGTCACCCGAGGCGACCAAGTGGGCCAATGGCATCGAATCCGATCGCATGTATCAAACGCTGGTCGGTTGGGGATTGGTCGATGCGCGAGTTGCGACGACAAGTGATTCGCGTTTGTGTGGCGTGTTCTTCGATGCGTGGATCGAAAGCCGAACTGACTTGGCAAAACAAACACGGACCAAGTACAAGCAAGCCGCCGGATGGTTCTATAAAAAGTTTGGACGGCAACGTCCCATGTCAACGATCACACCGGCGGACTTCGAAGCGTGGCATCGTTGGATGGTAGCCGAAGCGGGTTTGGCACAAGCAACCGCCAACAAACACGCAAAGCGATTGAGAACGCTTTTTAAGAACGCGATCAAAGCCCGATTGCTTCACGACAACCCAGGCACCGATACCCGAATCGGTGGCGAAGTGAACCGCGATCGAGATCACTTCATCGACCGAACCGCCGCCGCTGCCATTCTTACCCAGTGCGATACCGAGTGGGCTTTGATCTTTGGGCTATGTCGGTTTGCTGGTTTCCGTTGTCCAAGCGAAGTGACCGGTTTGAAGTGGTCGGACATCCAATGGGATGAAAGCCGGTTGAGAGTGGACTCGATCAAGACCGGGCTGCGATTCTGTCCGATCTTTCCTGAGTTGCGGCCGCTACTGGACGTGGCGTGGGACGCCGCACCCGAGGGTGCCGTCCACGTCGTTGGACGCAATCGAACCACCGAATCGAATCTTCGAACACACTTACAACGGATCGTCGAACGCGCCGGGCTGGTGATGTGGCCCAAGCCGTTTGTGAACTTGCGTGGATCGTGCCGAACAGATTTAGAAGAACGCTTCCCGAGCCACGTAGTCGATGCGTGGTTGGGCCATTCAACCAAGGTCGCACGCAAACACTATTTGCAAGTCACCGAAGCGCATTGGGGCAAAGCGATTTCCGAAACGGATCCGACGACACCATCGGTTGCCGATGACGTCCCTGGTCCCACCCCTGGTCCCATCGTCGTCAATCCCGAGCAAAACGCCCAACATCCCGAGCCATCCCAAGACGATGGAACCCAACAAAAACGGCGTAGTGCATCGTTAGGATGCACTACGCCAAGTCAAATAGTGCCCCCGCTAGGGCTCGAACCTAGGACCCACGGATTAAGAGTCCGTTGCTCTACCAACTGAGCTACAAGGGCGGCGTCGCTTGATGCGAAGGGCGAAGTTTACCATTTTTGTGAGGGCTGACAATGACCTTTTCAATCACCTTTTCCGGGCAATCCTTTGGACCCGTGATGCAGTCTTTCGAGAACATGTCGGTGGGCGGCTTACTCGGCTGATGAATCGCTCGGTAGCGTGAAGGTGTCGAAGCCCAGGTAGGCCGGAACAAGCTTGGCGCAGTTCCGGCAATTGCATGGTGCCGCTTTGGATTGCCGGAACTGCGCCGAAGCGGCTTGTTCCGGCCTACGTCTACGTCTACTCAGAGATCGTTCCGGGATTCTTGGCATGGTTTACTGTTTTTGATCAGCACGTAGCGTGAAGCTGCCGAAGTGCATTCCCGCGGGTTCGTCGTAGGCGAAGGTTCCGCTGGGGGCGAAGTACTTCTCGAACTTTTCAAATGGTGGCAGTTCGTTGCGGCTCAGCAAATCGATCGCTTTTTGTGCACCCTGATTCTTCTCGGCACGTTTCCTTAGGAACTTCCGGGTATCGTCTGATCGAGCTAATTCGTAGGCCTGTCGAAGGTAGTCCGCCCCTCGTAAAAACGAGATCATGAACGGGTCTTCGCCACCAAGCTTGCCGCCAAGCTCGCTTGCGACCAACTCAAATTCCAGATTGTTCAACAACCGAGGCTGTGATCCCGTTGAAGCCCGGATCGCCGATTCCAAGAACTTTCGGCTGTCAGAGAAAATCAGCCAGTCGTTCAAAATAATCATGCCCGGTTCAGGCGTCCGCAAACTGTCCGGCCGATTCCGCCGGCGTCTTGGTTCGATCACATAGAGCGTTTGACCGGCAACCGAATCTACCTTCATACGCTGGGGATACCTGCTGCGAATTTTGGACAGAATCTCCTGCGCCCGTTCTGGATCCTTTAGCGATAACGCGTGCATTTGCACGCCGCTGTTGATTTTAATCGGCGGTTCAACCCAGCGACACACAACGTATCGACCACCCAACGTATTCTTGATTTCGTCGGGAATCACAACATCGATCGCGCCGCGAACAGGGTCTTCGATCATGCTCTTCAGCGGCTGAGGTCCGCGGAATTTTGCGATGATCTTGTCGAGATTCGTGTAGGCCCGATCAAAATCCCAGTTCAACGACGTGTAGCTGGTCACGCTGTCGGGAACCCACGGCGGCGGCATCGTGTCACCGGTTTCTGGACGCAGCACACCAAAGAATCCGTCGCGTGGTGCATCAACAAGAACGTGAAAATGCGAGATCGCTTCAAATGTTTTACCGCCTTGAAAGGAGCTTCCACCGAATCCACGAATCTTGTTGAATCCTAGTTCTTCCACCAGCGGCCAAAAGAATGCCGCGCCCGCGTTGCGTTTGACGAAACGACCGATTAGCTGATAGGGATCGACGAAGAATGTCATCTGGGGGCGAGTCTCTTCCGCACCCAAACAACGTGACATGATCGCGGCAAAGTCGGCTCGATCGGCGAATGATTTTTCATCGCTGTCGTCATTCCAAAACTCCAATGACTTGGAAGCTGTCGCGTGGCCAATTCCTAGAACGATCGTTTTGTCTTTTTCAAAGAACTCGATTTCGGGTCGGCCTGGTCTGGGCGGCAACCATCGAATCAACCGGGTCTTATCAACCGTTGTCGTTCTCTGAACGTACCCGTCGCTTTGAAGTTTCTGTTCTAGCTTGGCGAGGAGTTCCCGCAGCTTGCCGACGTTATCGCCAGCGTCGATCATGAACCAGCCGCTGACTGAGTTTTGGTTTCGACGTTTTCTATCCAACCGAATCTCGATCGCCTCGCGAGACTCATCGTCCTTGTCTCCTTCGACTTGATCAATCTGTTCGACTTGATTGATCTGTTCGGGCGAGAGATTCCCTGGGACAGCCGCCGCCGCAATCTGCCCGCTGGGAATTGCCAGCAGCTCATCCAGCGTGATCCCAAGCTCGGATCCGAATTCCTCGAACAGTTGTGCCAGTGTTTGATAGGTGTCGCTGACCAGAGGGCGAAGTTCGGGATCACGGAGCATTTTGGCGACCGATGTTTCGGCAAAGTCCTGGCGAAGTTCGTCTGCGTTGTCAAACCTGATGTAAGCCAACGTGTCGATGGGCAGCAAATGAGGAGCCCCGGGGATCTGGACGGGCGGCTTTTGGGCGAGCGATTTGTTCGCTGAAGAAAACAGCAGGCATACTGCCACCAGCAGCATCGAGCAGCCGGAAAAGGCGGTGGGCGTTCGCATGGATGTCTCGAGGTTCAGGAAAGGTATTTCAGGATGGCGTGCAATCGAGGCTGCAAAAACGTGTGCATGAACCGTTGATTCGTTTTAATCGGCACAATCTTGGCTAACGAAATCCCGGCTGATTCAATCAACGTTAAAAATCATACTTCGCGATCGAATCGGCTGTTTACAATAGGTCTGCGGCTTTCGGCCGAACGCCCACTTCATTGCCTTGGATTCATTGTATGTGCTACCACTTGTCTTCGATACGAACGCTCATTGCGATCGCGACCTTTTGCGTCATCTGTCCCGGCTTGGCGTCGGCTCAGTTTGACGGTGGCAATTTGAATGGCGGCCAAATTGGCGGTGGCGACCTGGGGGGAAACACCGGCGGCGGGGACACCGGGGGCAACAATCAAGCAGGCGGCGGAGCGAACACCGGCGGGCTAAACGCCGACGATGCGTTCTCGGGAATCGAGCGTGGCAACACCGTCGGAGCGACGAACGAGACGGGTGCCGGATTTAGCGACGCAGGTGTTGGCGGCGGCGGAATCGGCGGCGGCCTGGGCGGACTTGGCGGTTTCGGTGGCGGCGGTTTTGGTGGTGGATTGGGCGGTCTCTTTGGCGGCCAAGGCTTTGGCGGCCAGTCGCAAAACTCACAGCCGGTCATCCGCACGCGGCTTCGATCCGCAATCGAAGGCTCTTATTCGGCTCAATCCACCGGACAAAATCTCAGCTACCGGCTCCAAACGGTTCCCCGCCGAGCTGGACTGACGGGTGTCAACGTCGCAGTCGATGGAACGACAGCGATCGTCACCGGAGTCGTTGCGACTGAAAAACAAAGACGAATGTCCGAACTGTTGATGCGGCTGGAACCAGGCGTACGCAACGTAGAAAATCGCGTGATCGTTTCGCCTTAGGACCGAGCGGGGAATAAGTGTCGCATTTCGCAGGGGACGTCGTATTAATTACTGCCGGATTGGTGTCGTCACTCATCTCGAGGGAAGTCGAACAAATCAATGCAAATTGTCGTTGATTGATCCGCGATCATAACGCTGGTGAATAGTCCCGGCGGGACGGAAGCTCTCTGCCTGGGATGTAAATCCCCGGATGGCAGCGTTATATCTCACCAATTCTCTGGCTCGGTTTCGCGGCGTAGCCGCGAAACCGACCCAGAGAATTGATGTGGGGCAGCCATCCGGGT
>NZ_LWSK01000051.1 GCF_001642955.1 Rubripirellula obstinata
CTCGGTTTCGCGGCTACGCCGCGAAACCGAGCCAGAGAATTGGTGAGAGATAACGCTGCCATCCGGGGATTTACATCCCCGGCAGAGAGCTTCCGTCCCTCCGGGACTATTCACTCAGCCATTATTAATGGTGACATTTTCAAAAAAGACCGGCAAAGAGCTTCCGTCCCGCCGGGACTATTCACTCAGCCATTATTAATGGTGACATTTTCAGAAAAGACCGGCAGAGAGCTTCCGTCCCTCTGGGACTATTCACCAGCGTTATGATCGCGGATCGATCAACGACAATTTGCATTGATTTGTTCGACTTCGCTCGGGATGGGTGACGACACCAATCCGGCAGTAATTAATGCGACGTCCCGAGCGAAAGGCGACACCTATTCCCAGCTCGTTCCTTCGTTCGTTTAGCCGCGTTGGGCATCGCCCCGCGCGTTCGGGGCTGCACGACGCGCGGGGCGATGCCCACGCGGTTAAACAGTTTAGAAACCCTTCACGACGCGCGGGGCGATGCCCAACGCGGTTAAACAATTTAGAAACCCTTCATGGTGTTGGGTTCGGTCGCTCGATCGGCCGGCGCTGGACTGAACCCTGGCGGGATTAGCTACGGTCAGTTGGTGGGTGAAATAAAAAAAACGCCTGGTAACTTTCGTTGCCAGACGGTTTAAGGTTTCGTTGTTTATTGACCTAAGGCTTCTATTCGCCAGCCGGTTCTTCGGTCATTGGCGTTTCGGCCGAGGTGGTGGTGTTGCTGCTCGGTTCCACCATTTCTGTCGATGTGTCGACTTCCGGTGGTGCTGGTGGTGCACAGCCAAGTGTGAAGGTGAGTGCCAAGGCAGCAGCGGTAACGGAAACAAAACGGAAGGCAGATTTCACGGCTCAGATTCTCCTGGTTCGGTAGTTCAGTCTGGTAATTTAGATTGGTAACTCATCGCGTCTGTCAATCTAGTTTAGTCCTATCGTCAAAAATGCAACAGCGGATTGCCGTCAAATTGCATACTGATGGCTTTCCAGTGACCCGTCAGGTCAACGCAATCCGAACTTTCTTCGACAAAACCTCGAATGCAGCCCGCATATTTTACCAGTGGATTGATTCGAGTTCGCTTTTCGTCGATTCATTCAAAAGGCCTGGTCACGAATAAATCAGTGGGTTGGCGAGCTGTTTTTATAACGATCGACTTCGGAAACTCTGTCGCCATGAACATGTCACTACGCTCATTTGTTGCCAAGCACATGTTGCTGTCTCTATTGGCTGCCGCGTCGATAGCGGCAACGTCCACCGTGGCATCGGCACAAGAATCGAAAACCAAGACTCGCTCGGACGCGATCGATCGAATCCAGTTGTTCGATTCGCTAGAAGACAATGGTGGAAGCGGTCGTACGCTGCCGTCAAACGTTGAAAGACGAACCGCCAGCGAAATTCGTCAGGACCGAGCGTTGTATCGATCACGCCAGCGAATGCTTCGCCATGAACACAACTTGTGGATGGGCTACACACCATCGCGGCCACAATGGAGCGGCGTCCCGACGATGAATAGCCGCTACCGGCGTCCGACAATCTACGTACCGGTTTATGTTCGCTAGGAACTTGTACTTTGCGACTTAGGAACGAGCGGGAAATTAGTGTCGCCTTTCGCTCCGCGAAAGTAGCGAATCCGCTGCTTTCGCGGAGCGAAAGGCGACTATGAAAAGTAGCACGTTCCTTAACCAAGCCAACGCGAATGTCGCAAACGTTGGTTCCCGTTGGGCCCGTCATTAACAGCCCGCCGGTTGCTTTAAAGAAGTGATAGGCATCGTTCCGCCGCAAATGGTCAGCGATGTTCAGCGACTGACTTTCTGCCGATCGATGAACATTCGCATCGATGAACGCTCCCGCCGCGTCGGTCGGACCATCTTCGCCATCGGTACCGCCGGATAGAATGACAACGCGGCCCCATTCTTGTTGTGACAGATCATGCGTCAGTAATTGTTGGTAAGCCGCCAACACCAATTGTTGATTGCGTCCACCTTTGCCACGCACATCGCTGGGTGCGAGCGTGACGGTTGGCTCGCCACCGGTGATCAAACAATCCGTTCGATGAGCATTCGGGTCGGCTCTCAGCATTTGCACCACCATGTCAGCCAAATGACGGCCGACGTCCTCCGCTGGCCCTTCGCTTGACGTCGCCGATTGCATCACATGGTTGTAACCGAGCGACTCGGCAACGATTCCAGCTTCATCGACCGCCAAAGCGTTATTGCCCAACATCACCACGGTTGATTCGACGAGGTTGGAATCTGCGACAGGCTCCGGTGCATCTTCCAGACATTGATAAATACTCTCGCTAAGCGTTCGATCAGGATCGAACTTGGCCAACACGGCAAGTGCATCGGCTGTACTGGATGGATCCACCACCGTTGGGCCAGACGCAATTAAATCGACCGGGTCACCCAGCACGTCGGACAACATCAGTGTGACCAGATGCCTGCCACGGCAAGCTCTTAGCAAACCGCCGCCTTTGACTTTGCTTAAATGTTTACGCACCGTGTTCAGTTCATCAATCGTCGCGCCCGATCCGCTTAAATGGCGAATGACAGAAAGCTTGTCATCTAGTGAAATGCCATCGGCCGGCAAGGGTAACAACGCACTGCCGCCACCGCAGATGACCGCCAGCACCAAGTCACGCGGCCCGGCGGATCCGACGATTTGCATGATCTGTTCGGTGCCAAGAATCCCGGCCGCGGTGGGTTCGTTGACTGATGCAGGCCGGGCCGGATGAGTCACGACGCCCGCAATGTCTTTCTCAGTCCCCTCGGGCACGTTGACCCATCCGCTGACCGGTCGCCAATCGCCGATTTGACTGACCAGCCCGTCTGCCATCGCTGACGCCGCCTTGCCGGCACCGACAACGATGACACGATCAAAATTGCGGCCGTCGAAATTGTGACCGCTGATCCACAATTCGCCGCTATCTTCGTTGCTATCTTCGCTGACCACCACTTCGCGAATCACCAGCGGTCTTGCCAGCACCGCAGCAACACCCGCGTTCCAGATCTCAATTGCATCGTCTTTTGCAGTTCTCATTTTGCCAAGTCTATCATTGGCCCCGTCGCTTGCACTATCCTCTTTACATGACTGCATCCAACGACAATCCGACACGCGACGACCTGGCCGCCGAGTACTTTGATCTGCTGGCGTTCGATCCGTATCCCGTTCAAGAAGAAGCCCTGCTGGCCCACTTTGCCGGTGACCCCGACCGAGGCGATCAAGGCGTGCTGGTATGCGCACCGACGGGGACCGGCAAAACGCTGATCGCCGAAGCAGCCGTCTACGAAGCACTGCGGACCGGCAAACAGATGTACTACACGACGCCGCTGATCGCGCTGACCGATCAAAAGCTGGACGAACTGCGTCAGTCCGCCGTTCGCTGGGGATTCCCCGCTGACAGTGTCGGTTTGGTAACCGGTAATCGCAGCGTCAATGCTGATGCACCGGTGCTGGTGGTTGTGGCCGAAATTTTGCTCAACCGTCTGCTGAACCCCGACGCGTTTGATTTCAGCAACGTGACCTCCGTGGTGATGGACGAATTCCACTCCTTCAATGATCGCGAACGCGGCGTCGTCTGGGAATTGACGCTTGGCTTATTGCCCGCGCATGTCAGAACCATGTTGTTGTCCGCCACGGTTGGCAACGCGTTGGAGTTTACATCCTGGCTGGCGCGTGCCCACAATCGAAAATTGCAACTCGTTGTCGGCACTGAACGTAAAGTTCCGTTGTCTTATTCGTGGATCGACGACGAAATTCTGCCCGACTTTGCGGAACGCATTTCCGCCGGCGATGAACAGATGCGTCAAACGCCCGCGTTGATGTTCTGTTTTTCGCGAGCCCAATGTTGGACGACAGCGGAATTGCTGAAAGGCAAAAGCGTGATCGATAAGGAACGACAGAAGACCATCGTCGATTATTTAGCCGACATCGACATGTCCGAAGGTGCCGGTCCCAAACTGAAGGCGATCTTGATGCGAGGCGTCGGGGTCCACCACGCCGGTGTATTGCCTCGTTATCGCCGCGTCGTCGAGGATCTGTTTTGCAAAAAACTACTGGCGTTCTGCGTTTGCACTGAAACACTGGCAGCCGGTATCAACCTGCCCGCCCGCAGCGTAGTCCTGCCAAGCTTGTTGAAGGGACCGCGAGACAAAAAGAAACTCTGTGAGATTGCGTCGGCTCAACAAATTTTCGGCCGCGCCGGTCGCCCACAATTTGATGACCAGGGCTACGTCTTCGCGTTGGCTCACGAAGACGACGTCAAGTTAAACAAGTGGCGAGAGAAGTACGATTCAATCCCAGAGGACACCAAAGACCCGGGCTTGATGAAGGCGCGGAAGCAACTGAAAAAGAAGATGCCCAAACGGCGATCCGGTGAAACCTATTGGACGCAGGGACAGTTCGAGCAACTGCAGACTGCCGAATCAGCGAACCTGGAAAGTCGCGGTCGGTTGCCGTGGCGGTTGTTGGCCTACCTGTTTGGACGCGATGCAAACGTCCAACCGATTCGTGATATGGTCGGTCGTCGTTTGTTGCCACCCAAAGGAATCGAGGAAGCTCAGCGTGATCTCAATCGGATGCTGATCACATTTTGGACGGCCGGTTACATCGAACTGGAACCCAAGCCACGCGCGGCAGCAGCGAAAAAAGGGCCTCCGAAAAAAGGCGAGTTTTCTGAGAAGAAAGAAGGCACCGGTGGTCTGTTCGGCGACATTCTGGATCAAATGAAAACGGATGAAGAACCAGAGAAGGAAGAGTCCGAGGCAGACGAAAATTCGGATCCGGATTTGATCCAAAGTCGCGGCTACGAGGTCGATGATTATCGGCCGGAAAACGCGACGCCGACCGAAAGTTTGTCGCGATTGGTTCACCTGCGAAGCATCCATCCATTGTTGGGCGTCTACATTGCTGACCAGTTGGCGGCGGCGGATCCGAATGAGCGGATTGCGGTGTTGGAAAGTGTTCTGCAGGTTCCTGGCAGTGTGGCCAGGTATTGCCGCATGCCGTCGCTCGATGACATGCCAGCGGGCGACTTGGCGACGATGCGGTTGGATCCTCAGTTGTTACAGCTAGGTTTGGCGACGTCGGAAGAACTTGGTGCGAAGTCGGGTGAAGAAGACGAGGTCAAGGATCGCGGGTTTGGTCGAGTGATGTTTGAAGAGCCACGGGTTTGGCCGTTGACGATCGGCGAGAAGGTGTTGCGAATGTTCCAGCACGAATTTCCTCGCGTTCACGATGTGTCGATCACACCGGTTTGGATCGTGGGCGAATTGGCTGAGTTTGGATTTGATTTCAACAAATACGTGACCGCTCGTAAGTTGCAAAAAGAAGAGGGCATTCTGTTTCGTCACTGCTTGCGGATGATCATGTTGCTGGACGAAATGGCCAACATTCCTCCGTTGGAATCGACCGTGGAAACCTGGGAAGATCCGCTGGACGAGTTGGCCGACAAGTTGACCGCAGCGTGCCGGAAAGTAGATCCGCAAAGCACTGAGGAAACACTGGCAGACCCCGAGGTCCAAGATGGTGAAGAATTGATCGAGAAAGGCCGCCGCAATTAAAGTCATGTTAAAACGTAGCTGATCCCGCTAGGGTTCAGTCCACAATCGACTGATGCTCGACTGAACCCTGGCGGGATCAGCTACGGTTGGGATCAGTTCGTGCGACTTTTTATAGTCGCCTTTCGCTCCGCGAAAGAAGCGGATTCGCTACTTTCGCGGAGCGAAAGGCGACACTAATTTCCCGCTCGTTCCTTAGTTGGTACAGGGTTTGCCGTATCTGTCTGAAAAACGCACCTACAAAAAGGAATCTTGATGAAAAGTTGTCTTGTAAAAACTGACGGCGGAATTGATGCAATTGAAACGGTCGATCAACCTGAACCCGATTGCCGCCCCGGAACCGTTAAGATCCGAATGCGTGCGGCATCGTTAAACTATCGCGACCTAAGCGTTGCGGCGGGCGGCTACATGCGCAACGATACGCGGCCTGTCGTGCCGCTGTCCGATGGTGCTGGTGAGATTACCGAAGTCGGTGACGGGGTGACACAGTGGAAGGTCGGTGATCGCGTCAGTCCGATCTTTGTGCAGAAGTGGATTGACGGTTCGGTCACCGACGCGATGCTGCGATCGTCACTCGGTGGAGGCATCGATGGTGTGCTGACAGAGTCCATTGTGGTCCCTGAGCAGTCACTCGTCGCCATTCCGGATTCGATGTCGTTCGCCGAAGCTGCGTCGATTCCGTGTGCCGCTGTCACAGCCTGGCACGCGTTGTTTGAGGTGAATCGGTTGGTGGCAGGGCAAACGGTTTTGTTGTTGGGGACCGGTGGAGTTTCCATTTACGCGTTGCAGTTGGCGAAGTCCGCCGGTGCTCGCGTCATCATCACCTCGTCAAGCGACAAGAAACTAGAACTCGCAAAGTCGTTGGGGGCGGATCAAACCGTCAACTACCAGACGCATCCCGATTGGCATCGCGAAGTCAAGTCGCTGACCGATGGCGTTGGTGTCGATCACGTGGTTGAAGTCGGCGGGCCTGGAACGCTAGAGAAATCAATCAAGAGCACCAAAGTCGGTGGCAACATTCATCTAATCGGAGTCCTGGATTCACCCTCGGCAAAGATCAGCCCCATGCTGAGCGTGTTTAACTTGTTGAACATTCGAG
The DNA here is from genome assembly GCF_001642955.1 of Rubripirellula obstinata. Lineage (GTDB taxonomy): Bacteria > Planctomycetota > Planctomycetia > Pirellulales > Pirellulaceae > Rubripirellula > Rubripirellula obstinata. Next base: position 6,680 of record NZ_LWSK01000051.1, read on the forward strand.
GAATCTACGTCGGCAGTCGCACGATGCACGAGCGAACGATTCAAGCGATGACCGCCAGCGAGATCAAACCAGTGATTGATAAGTCGTTTGCTTTTGATGACGCATTAGACGCCTACCGTTACTTCGCCTCGCAAAAACACGTTGGCAAAGTCGTGATCGAGTTTTGATCAGCAAGGCCTAGCTAACCCTGTTTCAGAACTTTCCCCAAGTCCTGCATCAGCTTTTGTCGCTCGGTTGCTGAATCTGCGGCTTGCAACTGAGAACTTAGATTCAAGATGAACTTGGCGTACTCGTTGTGCCAGTCGAATTCCAATTGGTCAACGGGAATACGCGGCTGAGGTCGTTCCGACGAATGAGCGGTCCCGCCGGCGACAAGCTCGAAACTTTCGTCGAAGCCGGGCAGGAAAATCTTGTCGGCATCGATTCCTTTTGTTGCCATCAAGTCCTTCAACACTTGCCGTGATTTGTCTTCGCCATGATTTAGAAACAAACCGCCGTGGACAGGACCACGTTCGACCAACCAGTTGACCAATTCCGGCTGGTCAGCGTGTGCAGAGTAATTCCCAAGACGCCGAATATCGGCTCGCACCTGATACTCTTTGCCGTGAATACGGACCTTTTTGGCACCGCCCGTAATGATCGCCCCCAGCGTACCAGGCGATTGATAACCGACGAACAGAATCGTGGATTCGGGACGATAGATATTGTTCTTCAAATGGTGTTTGATTCGGCCTGCGGTACACATTCCGGAAGCCGAAATGATGATCGCTCCTTTTTTGACCTTCTTGATCGCTTTACTTTCTTCGACGCTTTCGGTGATGTTGAAATTTGGGTGGCGGAACAGTTCCTTTGAATCGATCTCGATGTCTTCCATGCTGCCAGCGAAATCGATGAAGACTTCGGTCGCCTTACCTGCCAGCGGTGAATCGAGATAGACGGTGGCGTCGGGAATTTCACCTGAATCCAACAAGACGGCGATGTCGTGCAGCAGTTCTTGGCTCCGTTCGACTGCAAACGAAGGGATGACGACGTTGCCGCCTCGGCTGAGACCTTTCTGCAACTCTTTTTTCATTGCCGATCGACGAGCCTCCAGCGTGTAGTCTTCGCGATCTCGGTTTCCGTACGTACTTTCGCAAATCACATAGTCGTAACCTGCGGGTGCGTCGGGTTCAGGATGAAACGCTTTTTCCTCTGGCCCCAAGTCCCCCGAAAACAGCATTCGAATCGTCTTGCCCGCTTCGGCAAGTTCGACTTCCGCCGACAACGAACCAAGCAAGTGGCCTGCGTTCCAGAACCGAACGCGGACTGCATCGGTTGGATTGAACCAGGTTTCATAGTCGAAAGTTTTTAGCTGGGTGAGAGTTTGCTTGGCGTCGTCGATCGAATAAATCGGTTCAACCGGTTTCTGACCACGACGTTCTGCTTTTCGATTTTGCCGTTCGGCGTTGGATTCTTGAATGTAGGCGGAATCAAGCAACATGAATTCCAGCAACCGTGCCGTCGCCGGCGTTGTGTAGATCGGTCCGGTAAAACCGGCTTTGGTCAGCTTTGGAAGCAGACCGCTATGGTCGATGTGTGCGTGGGTCAGAATCAGGAATTCTGGTTTGGAAGCATCGAAAGGAAACTCGCCAAGGTTCAATTGCTGGGTCGTGAAGTTGCCCTGAAAGAGGCCGCAGTCAACCAGAAAGCAAGCGGATTCCGATTCCACACGCGAACACGATCCGGTTACCGTGCCAGCGGCACCACAGAATTGAAGCGTGGCCATAAAACATCCTTTAATCGAGATTAGGTTCATGCAAGTGAGCCATGAATCTAACTGAGGGAATAGCGTCACGCTACGCAGGTGGGATGGCGAGCGACGCAGGTGAGCCGCAGGCATCCGGGTGCTCGCGCATCCGGCAGGGAGCTGCCGGCCCTCCGGGCCTAACGAATCTACGATCCATTGGTCGGTGTTGGCGAAATCATTTCTGCGATCCGCAGCAAACTCTTGTTGCGGTTGGCTTCCTGGCTTTTCGGAAACCCAATTCCTAGAATCGTAAACCCAAACATCGCATGCGTTGATGCTTGAGGGAAACCGACTTCCGCCAGCGGCACGTCGTTCAAGATCGCAATCGTGGCAATGGCAACATCACGAACTTGAGTTTGGATCAATTGTTGTTTGCCATAACCTGCTTCGCCGGTCACACGATTGTCGGTTAGCAAGTTTTTGAGCGACGCGGAATCTTTTGCGTCACCGAAGCGAGCGATCGTTTGCATCGACACTACCAACGTTTGCATGTCGTCGGTTTCGCTGAGCGTTGAGATTGCGATCGGCAATGCCTCGGGGACATCCCACTGCATCGCCTTTGTCAACGTTTCCACTCGGCCGGCCAACGTACATCGCGAAACCCAGGAACCGATCAAGCTGCGAAGTCCGGGTTCCAGCCTCGGATCGCGACGCATTTGCTGGGCGGAAAGTCGGTCCAGCACGCCGACGATCGTGTTCTCGTATCCAGGCGAAAAAGAAACCTTTGGATTGAAGGCCGGCAACAGCAATGCGATCGTGTCAGCCCTGCTGGGATGTTGTCGTTTGACGAACATACGGTTTTGAATCTTTGCATCGACGATGTCCATCGCTCGTTGCAGTTCCTTTGCATCCTGACCCAAACTTCGCAGCAGATCAGGGTGCTCCAAATGGACTTCCACAAAAAGCTCGCGAGCCGTAACTGTGTCGCCCATCAACTCACCGAAGCGATTCCATCCTTCAAAGTCAACCTCTTGGCCGGCCATGAAGCGATCAATTTTGGCCTGAGTGTTGGATTCAGTAATCTGTTTTACGAGCCCAGAAATGCGATCGCGGACTTCAGGATCTTCGGTTGATTTTTCTCGCTTGGCTAGAACCGCCAAAGCGGGTGTTCCCATTTGCATCAGCGCGGTCGCAGCACGTTCGCGGCTGGCAAATTGGTTGGAACCCAATTGAGTGACAAGATTTTCAATTTTCGTTTGCTGTTCGATACCTACATCGATTGAGTCTGCAAAGACATCTTCAGCGTGAACATTTTGAGAGAAACCGCAGATTGATCCTGAAAGCATCAAAACGATAATGAAGTTGGTTCGGAAATTCATCAATGGAATGCCTGCGTTGTAAACTCGGTTTCTCTGACGCAATTATAGGCACCCGGCTTGCGATGCTGAAAGGCGAACATTTCAGTCTGCGGTCCGCAAACGACTACTTTTGGACAGTAATTACTGCGTTAACCACTGGGTTAACCACTGGGTTAACCACTGGGATAACCATTGGGAATCCTGGTTTGACCGGTGCGGCGCATCGGTTTAATGTGAAGGAAGATGTTCTTTACCTCATACGAGACTCCCGAATGCGTGCTGCCGAAAGAATTCGACCACTTCCTTCCTCGGTGATTTACCGTCCTGAAGTCGCTATGTTTTTTATGATGGTCGCGGTCGCTGCCGTGATGGTGATGCTTTCCGGTGTCGCTTCTGCGCAGGCCCCCAAAACGCCGCCAGGCAAAGAGGCACCACCAGAAACGAAACCTGCAAAACAACGCCCATCGCCTACGCAACGACCGACGAAACGCAAATCAAAAGAGGAAGACGAAAAGCTGAAGCCAAGACCTGTCATCCTGAAGACAAAAGACGGAATCGAGGTTCGGTCGTTTTACTTTCCATCAGACAAAGGCAAGGAAGCGATCCCCGTTTTGATCGTTCACGAGTGGAGGGGACAGGCGAGTCCTTATTTGCAATTGGTTCTGGCGCTGCGTGAAGCGGGTTGTGCGGTGCTCGTTCCCGATTACCGAGGCCACGGTGGCAGTATGGTTTACGTTGACCGACGCGGAAGAGAACAAAAGTTTGATGTCGCACGGATGGGGAAGCGTGACGTCGGAAACATCATTGCAATGGACTTAGAAAAGGCGAAGGGGTTCCTGAAAGAGGAAAACGACGCTGGTAATTTGAACTTGAATGCACTGGTCATCATCGGCATCCGCGAGGGCTGTATTTTGGGGACAACCTGGGCAGCCCGCGATTGGAGCTTCCCTAGCATTGGTGCGATGAAGCAAGGGCAAGACGTTAAGGGCATCGTCATGGTGTCGCCGGACAAGCAGATCAAGGGAGTGCCGATTGATCCCGCGCTAAAGGATCCAAATATCCTTCGCTTGCCCATTTTGATCATTGGCGGATCCACCAACCCCGAAGCCAAAGAGACTCGCCGAATCGCCAAGCGAATCGAGGGCGTCAAAACACGAGTCGGCGGCGGCACCGCACCAGGTTTCAAACTCGAAATGATCGATACTTCGCTAACTGGCCCAGCATTAGTCAACGAAGCATCAGAAGTGATTCCGACGATCGTTGACTTCATCAAAGACGAAGTAAGGATTTCAGATAACGAAAATCCTTGGATCCAACGCAACTAGAAACGACATAACCAGAGGGGCTTCGAGAGTTATTAGTCAACGACGACGCTTCAAGAGTGACCCCACGACGCCCATACAAAGCAATATTGCAGTGCCGGGTTCGGGGACGGCGTTGGTGACGATAAAGCTTCGGATTTCTGCAGCATGATTGCCGACGTAGCTGACGCCCGTGCCCTGAACGGTTCGGCTAATTTCGTTGCCATCTTCATCTTCAACAATGTCCAAGAACAACGCACTATTCACGCCCAGCAACAGCAACTCACCACCATCGTCGATAAACAATGGAGCGCCTGAATCGCCACCTCTGGCGTGAGACTCGAATCCGCCAGCAGTGGAATCGTATTGCAAAAACAGCATGTCAGAATTTGTGTTGTTTTGGAAATCAACATTGTCCACAAATCCGGATATTCGATTACGTCCCCAAGCTTGGGCTGCCTTGTTGCCCACAGGCCGGTTTCTCGAAAATCCAGACATGTAAGCGTTGACATTTTGGAAACTACCTGCCGTGGTCACGGTACCTGAGGGAGTTCCTGATGGCGTGAAAAGGAATTCGTCAGCGATTTCGTAGGTCTGAAAGTTTGACGGCAGGTTTGCGTTAAGCCTCAATAATGTCAAATCGGTCTGGATGGACGAGCCAGGCGTGTCGCCAACATTTTGAGTCCCAATAACACTCCTAACTTGAGGTGTCTCGGAGGTGTCGTTATTTGGATAAAAATACAACTCAGTTGGGGCAAAGTGTCTTGCCGTCAACACGACATTTGGGCTGATTAGAGTTCCCCAGCCACGGGTGTTTCCAGTTCCATCTGAATGACCCACTCCGCTCAAATCAAAACCGCCAGCGATAAAACTGGGGTGGTTGGTAAAACGGTCATTCGTGTTGCTGGTAAATCCATTAATTTGAATGTCAGCAAACGAACTAGATTGCAAGCTTAAAAAAATGATAGTCGCAAGTAAGAGGCAAAAGGGGGACTTTGGTCTAATCATGGTTCACCTACGTTTAATCGGAATAAGATCGCGTACACCTTGTTTGATTATGAGCGGGATCCGACATGCATGAGTGGAAAAACTTGGCGGAAATCAACGTTTACACCTCAAAAATTTGTTAACTCGCACGTGAACTTGTTTGACCCCGGTACTTTCCCGTCAGTCGAAAGCCGTATTAATGAACGGATAAAAGGCTTTTCTGAATTTTTCAACTGCTTTGTTTTCATCGTTCCTCAATTATCGCCTGTCGCCCCCCCCACAATTTTTATTGAATTGATGGTTCTGCAAAACAGTTTCGTAAACGACGTCTTTCCAAATCGCTTAGGAACTGTCCTGAATTAACTTCCCGATTTATATCAGCCCATGTCGTTTAGCCGCGTGCCCAACGGGTCGCGCGAATCGCACGTAGCGTGCGGGGGGGATGCCCAACGCCGTGACGGTTTTCTAAACCGTTTAACCGCGTGGGCATCGCCCCGCGCGTTCGGGGCCGCACGACGCGCGGGGCGATGCCCACGCGGTTAAACAAAAAACCGGGAAGTTATGTCGCGACAAATCTCTTAGCGAAAATCTGCGTCGGCTTGTTTTGAATACAGGCTGATGCAAGCCCAGATGCCGAGTGGGAATATGAAGCAACCAAAACAGGGAATCGCTGCTACCGCCGCGCCCGTGCGAGCGCTGCTGATTCCGCGCTGGCGAATCATGTTGATTCCGCCAATCAGCATCGGGATGGAAAGTCCGATACCGATGGCCAATCCGCCGATCGCTTGACCCAATTGGTAAGAGTTCAACGAGTCGAAACCAACCTTGGTGAACACAAAAATTAAGCCGGCGAGTCGTAGCAAGGACATCACGAGCAGAAACGTTCCCCAAAGCGAAATGAATACACCAGGAATGACGTACTTTGCGTTACTCGGTGGGCGACCTTGATGCGGGCTGTGCGGTTGCGTTTGATTTGGTGCGGCGTAGGGATTGACGTTTGTCTTTGCGTTTCCTGCGGCGTTCGGTTGTGATGGCGACGGCAGTTGGACGCTTTCAAAGACGGGGTCGGGAAGCGGAAGCGGATTGACGTCGGCGGCATCCATGGAAAAGGGCTTCGCAGGTTCGTCCGGAATTACTGATTGTTGGCCGACTGAAAACTGCTTCGAGCATGAACCGCAAGCGATCAGTGTGCCATCGGAAAATCGAGCAACATTGACGTTGGCTTTGCAGTACGGACATGCCTGCAGGAGTTTCACTTCCGGTGGCTTGGTCTCTTCTAACACCGGCTCGGGTGTAACAGGGCGTTTTGTAACGTTCTGCTTTGATTGCGCCTTCGCCAGCACGGCCTCGAAGTGCTCCATGACTTGGCTTGCAGGACACCATGCACTCTCACGTCCGATCTTTGCTTCCAGGTTTTCAATGTTCTTACTCGACAATAGATCGTACGCTCTTGCAGGAGTGAACGGTCCGACGGTTTGGTGTTTGCCCCGATTGTCTCGCGAACGCAGGTAAACGCCGTCGCGATCCAACTTTTCTAGCTTGGCGATAATCGCGGACGCCCGCACCCAGTCGCACTCACCTTGCCGAACAAACACATCGCCAGACGCGAGTTGCATCAATCGTTTTCGCATCTGCGATTCGGTCATTGGCACCGACACGACGCCCAGGTGCCGGATCTGCCATTCGTGTTTTTGTGGGACTGGTTCCATGGAAAAATTGGGCGAAAACGGATCGGCTTAAAACGGAGCGGCTAAAAAATGAGGTGCTTAGGTAAAATTTGCTGCAGTGTGTGATTGTAACGAGGACGCGAGATCAGTTTCACGCTTGGCGAGCAAAATCTGTATCGATTTTGAGGGGACCGGATAATCGAATCAAACTGAACCCTACCGGGCGGCGATAATCAATAGAATGAAATGCAGGCGAGTCGAATTGAGTAAATTAAAGATCGGCGCGGTGCTAACATCCGCGATCGTTGACCCTGCGCAGCCGCGTTTGAAGCTTTTGGCGGCCGGAGTCAGGATTGACGAACACGTGATTGAGCGATTGGTTCAGCGTGGCATTGAAACGGTGATTGTTTCGGAACGCGACCTCGCCAGGTTGTCTGCATTCGTGCCGCAAGGGCGACGCACCAAGGTGCCACCGCCACCCGCTTACGTTCGGTCAACACTGCAGAACGATGGTTCAAAAGAGGTAGACCAACTGTTGCTGTCTGCGGATCAATCCAAGGCGGAAACGTTTGACTTGAAAGCTGACAAAGCGATCGCCGTGCAACCTGATCGCCGTCCGGGATCACCGTACGCGGATGGTTTGCAATCGCAGTGGGCGACCGAGTGTGACAATCGAATCGACGTGATGGTTGATTTTACCGAAGATTCAGTCCGTGGAAGTGGTGCGTCAGTTTCACCGCTGATGGACATCAGCAGCGAGCTTGTCGATCGTTGGGTCGAAGATGCCGACGCACTGGTTGCATTGGCAACGTCGCCCTATCAATCGGATTATCCATCACGGCATGGCGTTCATCTCGCTTCGTTGGCAATTGCGATCGGTGCCGAGATGGGATTGGATCAAAAGGCGTTAATCGACCTTGGTGTTGGCTGCCTGATTCACGATGTTGGGATGAGGTCGGTTGGTGTTGGATTGTTCGACACCAAGGATGCATTGACTGATGGCCAACTTCGGCGTCTAGCGGATCATCCTGTTAAAGCGATCGATATTGCGACACGATTCGGCGAGAAAGTTTCGATGGTGTCGCGTTTAGTGCTGTACCAAATTCATGAACGATGCGACGGCAGCGGATATCCACGCGGCTACCAGGCGGAACAAATTCATCCGCTGGCAAAAATTGCCGCCGTGGCTGATGCGTTCGTGGGAATGGTTAGCACACGAAAACACCGTTTGGCGATCCAGGGTTATCGTGCCAATGTGGCGTTGCTGCAGGAAGTGAAACAAAAACGGTTTGATGCCAACGTTGTTCGCTGTTTATTGAAAGCCACATCGTTGCATCCGATCGGCAGCGCGGTCCAGTTGAATAACGATCACGTCGGTCGCGTGATTCGCAGTGGCGGAGACGATTTTGTTCGCCCTACGATTGCGATGTGGAAACCGAGTCACGGCGAAACGGATACGTCCATTGTCGATTTGGCTCAGGAGCGACAAATCCAGATTACTCAGTCGTTACCGGCAGCAGCTTAAGAAGCTGATTTGCAACGCAGCAAATTGGGCAAGCTGCACATTTCCCTATTCGCCAGCATGTAGGCCGTAGCGAGCCATAGCGAGTTACGGCAATTTGCGCAATGCCGTAACTCGCTATGGCTCGCTACGGCCTACTTTCTGGTTCCCAGGCGTAGCTGATCCCGCCGGGGGTCAGTCGAGCTTGATCCGGTCGTGGACTGAACCCTGGCGGGATCAGCTACGTTTGAAAACCGTCTCGATGGAATTGGGTTATAATCAGTGGCGAAATTGATTGTTTCTGCCAACCCTATTCCAAGTGCCAAGCAATGAAAAAGCCTGCTAACGTTCTTTCTCGCCGTCACTTCATGGCCGCCTCTGCCGCGTTGGGCGTCACCACGTCGTTGGCTCCACGTAGCTTCGGGGCAAGTACTGCGGACGATATCAACGTCGGTTTCATCAGTTGCGGCGGACGTGCGATACAGTTGATGCGGCAATTCAGTGAAGTCAATGGCGTCAACATCGCTGGGCTTTGCGACACCGATCAGAATCGATTGGAACGAGTCGGCAAACAGTATCCCAAGGCCCAGCAGTGGAAGGATCTGCGAGATCTGATCGCTTCGGATTCGATCGACGTCGTGGTGGTCGCGACGTGCAACCATTGGCATTGCTTGGCAACGATCTGGGCAATGGAAGCGGGCAAGGATGTGTACGTTGAAAAACCTTTGTCGCACAGTCAATGGGAAGGCCGACAAACGGTCAACGCTGCTCGCAAGTACAACCGAGTCTGCCAAATCGGGACTCAGCAGCGGAGTGATCCGATGCAGGCCGAGATCAAACAGTTTTTGCATGAAGAAAAAGCTCTCGGCGAGATCAAGTCCGCACGAGTAAACCGTTACGGGATCCGACGCCCCATCGGTAAGACTGACACGCCGTTGAGTGTCGATTCAAATGTTGATTACGACCTATGGCTTGGTCCGGCGCAAGACCAACCGATTTATCGTCCCAAGCTGCATTACGATTGGCATTGGAATTGGAACACCGGCAGCGGTGAAATGGGCAACTGGGGCGTCCACGTGCTCGACGATGTCCGCAACAACGTGTTCCAGGATTCAGTCGCTCTGCCACATCGCATTCTGGGTGGCGGCGGCCGAGTGTCATGGGAGGACGCGGGTGAAACGCCCAACGTTCACTTCACCTACTTTGATACCGGTTCGATCCCAGTGGTGATCGGACTGACCAACTTGGCCATCCCACGTGGCGGAAAAACGGTGCCCGAGCATCCCGGCCCCGGTTCGGGCTACATCGCTTATTGCGAAGGTGGCGAGCTTCGCGGCAGTCGTGGTGCGGGCATCGCGTTGGACAAAGACGGGAAGACGATCAAGACGTTTACAGGAACCGGTGGCAATGTCCAGCACCAAGCCAACTTCATCGATGCCGTCAGGTCACGCGACAGTTCCATGCTCAATGCAGATGTCGCGGTAGGTAACGACAGCACCGGTTGGTGCAATCTAGCCAACATTTCCGTGCGTGCCGGCGAAGCGTTTTCAGCCGAGCGTGCCGAAGCGATTTCGCTGGACAAATGGAACGAACTGCTGGGGCAGATGGGCGACCTGGTTCAACAGCATGGCCTCGAACTAACCGACGACGCAATCAAGCTAAGTCCAATGCTTGAACTCGACGCGGCGACCGAGCAGTTTGTCGGCGACAACGCAGAAGTAGCCAACGCAATGTTGAAACGAGAATACCGCAAGGGCTACGAGGTTCCCGAAATCTCGGTTGGGTAAACGCGATCAACGTCTATTCCTTAACCGTTTGCCCTGTCTTTTCGATCGCGATCACGGCGATCATGGCTGCGATAGCCAAACCGACCAGCGTCCATAGGTTTCCGTCCCAATTGGCGGGCGAGACATACTGCATGACTCGCAGTTTTAATTCTTCGCTTGCGGTTTCCGCCGTTGGAATCTGCAGCGGCCATAGCTTTCCGATGCTGCCGATCATCAACCCCATCAACGTCGCCATCGTCACGTTGTGATGATGTTCCAGCATCCATTTCAACAATCGCGAAAAAGACAACAGCCCCACGATGCAACCGCAACCGAACACGGCAATCTGAGTCAACGAATCCGCCGTGATGTTTCCTCGCGCGGCGTCTTTAATCAAACCAGTGACCGAGTGATAAACGCCTAGCAACAACAGCACGAACGCACCGCTGATGCCCGGCAAGATCATGGCGCAAATTGCAATCGTCGCAGAGAAAAATAGGTAGGGAAGACTGGTGTTCCCCTGGGCCATCGGCATCACGGTGATCCCGATCGCTGCAATGATTCCAATCGCAAGTGCCACCCAAGTGCCGATCGACCAACGATTGATGTACCCCATCACAACCCAAACGCTGGCGATCATCAGCCCCATGAATACCGCCAACGTTTCCGGCATGTAGACGTCAAGCAAATAATGCATCACGCCGGAAAGCGTCGCCACACCGATGCCGATTCCCAGCCCAAGTGCGACCAAGAATCTGCCGTCGAAATGTTTGAACGCTTGCGTCCATTGCCGAGACATCACCAGACCAGCGAAGGTCGAATCAACGCTGCTGATTGCAGAAACGAGCTGGTGATAGTGACCCAGGATAAGCGCGACGGTGCCACCGCTGACACCTGGAACCGTATCGGCGGCACCCATGCAGAATCCGCGGATCACGTTGACGATATCGCCGGTCATTCCGCTGGATGGGGTGGCGTCACTAGTCGTTACATCTGGTTTCATCGTGATAACGATTACCTTTCGCTGATTCGTTCTTTGCAACAGTCGCTTTTAGGAACATTGGGTTACCACGACTTTGAGTTCGATCATACTGTCTGCCGCCCCAAATCAATGTCTAACTTGGCTCGACAAAACAAAATTTCAATATGCAAGTCCTTCAAATCATCCTTCTTGCGGTCGTGCAAGGAATCGCTGAGTTTCTACCGATCAGTTCGTCCGGCCACTTGGTGATTCTGGGTGCCTTGATGGGCAACTTGACCGAATCGCCGACGTTGGAAGTCATCCTGCATGCTGGGACGCTCGGTTCGATCCTGGTCGTGTTCTGGCGAAGAATCCTGAACCTACTTTCCAGCGATCGACGCGTGATTCCGTTGCTGATTATCGGCACCCTGCCCGCCGTTGTGATTGGTTTGACGATCAAAACACAGTTCGAGTCAATCCTGCGGAACCCGATGCTGGCCGGAGCGATGCTGTTGGTGACCGCGACGATGATGTTGATCCTAGGCAAGTTGAAACCGCGCGACGGCGACTATCAATCGCTCAGCTACGTGGGTGCTCTGATCATCGGAACGTTTCAAGCGGTCGCCATCCTGCCGGGAATCAGCCGCAGCGGTTCCACAATCCTGGGCGGTCGATTGCTAGGACTCAAAAATGACGATTCAGTGACTTTCTCGTTTTTGCTAGCGATTCCCGCCATCTGTGGTGCCACAATCCTGACGCTTAAGGACGTTTACGAGCAGATCAGTGACGGACAAGGACTCGAATACTCGATTAGCCACTTGTTGATCGGTGCCGCCGTCTCGTTTTTCGTTGGCATTATTGCCCTGAAATGGCTGATTCGGTGGAGTGAATCAAATCGGCTGCATTGGTTTGCTTGGTGGTGTTATCCGGCCGGCCTGGGCGTCTTGATCGCGGGCTATTTTGGTTATTTCAATTGATAAAATCCGTTTAATCGCTCGATTAAACTTGAAATTTGCATGGACGTTCGTTTAGTTTGTGGTACAATCGATCACACTGTCGTTGTAACCACTGGGCCCCCACTTTCAGTAGACAAAGTTGCCGGGGCGACCTTGCGAGGATGAATAGATGTCGAACAACCTTACTGATCGCCAGCAAAACGTTTACGACATGCTTCGCGACCTAATCGTTAAACGTGGTTACGGACCAACCGTTCGTGAAATTGGTGAACACTTTGGAATCAAAAGTCCCAACGGTGTTATGTGTCACCTTCGTGCTCTCGAGCGAAAAGGGCTGATCACTCGCAGTCCCAATAAGTCACGTGCGATCGAGCTAACGCAAACCGCTGACCGAAGCGGTCACGCAATGCCGATGGCTGGAATCGTCGCAGCGGGCCCAACAACTTTGGCGTTGGAACAAAACGATCGTGTCGATTTTAGCGAGATGCTGTTCAAGGATGATCGATTCATCTTGCAGGTCTCCGGTGATTCGATGATCGAAGCACACATTGCTGATGGCGATTATGTCGTCATTCAAAAAGCCGACAATGCAGAAACCGGCCAGATGGTGGTCGCGCAAACCAGCGATGGTGAAGCGACGCTGAAGTACTGGTATCCAGAAGGACACCGGATTCGTCTGCAGCCAGCCAACGCATCGATGGAACCGATCTACGTTCAAGATGCCAAGGTTATCGGTATCGCCGTCGGCGTCGTGCGTTCGGGCATTTAAGCAACCGGACGGAATTATTTTCCCAAACTCAATCCCAACCCGAATGCGTCAGCGAGGGATCTTGCCTGGTAGGGAATCCCTCGCTTGCGCATTCGGGTTGGGATTTTTTGAGTCCAATCTTATAAAGTTATCTGGGAACAATTCCTAAGCTTTCGACGCGTGGACGAAATTCTTTATCACGATCGGTACCTCGACAAAACCTGTCAAGAAAAAGTTTACGGGGACAGTGCTCTTCGCTGGACCTACGGAACATTGGCCGGTCGAATATCGCTGAACACGGTGGTCAAACGTACCTTGTTCTCGCACTGGTACGGTTGGCGAATGGACCGACCAGGATCGCGCGAAAAGATCGCTCCATTCATCCAGGAATACGGTCTCGATCCCGACGAGTTTGTCGAGCATCCGGATCAGTATGGAAGCTTCAACGAATTCTTCTTTCGCAAACTAAAACCAGACGCCCGGCCGATCGACGCTGATCCAAACTCGGCAGTGTTTCCGGCCGATGGACGTCACCTCTGCGTTCCTGATCTTGCGCAGTGCGACGGGCTGTTCGTCAAAGGCCAAATGTTTGACCTGCCGCAACTTTTGCAAGACGACGGGCTGGCCAAGCGGTTTTCAAACGGCAGTCTGCTGCTGTCGCGATTATGCCCCGTCGATTATCACCGGTTTCACTTTCCCGTTGCCGGCACGCCAGGCCCCACGCGGTTAATCAACGGGCCACTGTTTTCAGTCAACCCGATTGCGCTGCGACAAAACATTCACATTTTCACCGAGAACAAACGCTGCGTGACTGAATTGGAAACGGATTCGTTTGGCACCGTTTTGGTGATGGAGATTGGTGCCACCTGCGTCGGCGGAATCTGTCAAACGTACGAACCCGGAACGGCTGTTTCCAAAGGTCAAGAAAAGGGCTTCTTTCGCTTTGGTGGCTCATCGACCATCATGATCTTTGAACCCGGAGCGATCCGATTCGATGATGACCTGATTCATCAATCCAGCATGCAACGCGAACTCTACGCCAAAATTGGCGACCACATGGGAACGACATGAAAAACAAAATTTCACCGGCCTCGACTGACCTTTATTTTCTGCCCGTCGAAACCCGCGTCCCGTTCAAGTTTGGCCGCGAAATCCTGACCAACGTCACCTGTGCTCGGGTGCGAATGGTAGTTTCAAACGACGAAGGACAAAGTGCCGACGGTTGGGGCGAGACACCTTTGAATGTGCAATGGGCGTGGCCCAGCGATCTGACTTACGGCGAACGCAACGACGCAATGCTGGACTTTTGTCAGTTGCTGGCCGATGCCTGGTGCGAATCCGTTCCGCCAAGTCAAGCAATCGAAGTCGGCCATCAGTTTCTTGAAAACCGATTGCCGGCGTTGTTGTCTGAATTCAACGAATCACGATCAACCGAGGCGATGCCTTGGTTGGCGGCGTTGGTTTGCTGTTCCGCGTTTGACTTGGCGTTGCACGATGCCTACGCCAAACTGATTGGCTTGCCAGTTTTCGACACCTTCACGTCGGAATTGATGGACCACGACCTGTCGCATTACCTCGAACCTGCCGCCGGCACCGACATCTCTTTCGCTGGCAAGTTCCCATCCGATTTTTTGGTTCCACGCAAAGACGATCTGGTCGCCTGCCATCTCGTTGGCGGAAAAGACTTGCTGGACGATCAGGAACGACTGGGCGACGAACCTGACGACGGCTACCCGGTGACGTTGCCGCAGTGGATTGACCGCGACGGCCTGAAGTTTCTGAAGATCAAGCTTTGCGGAAACGATTCAGCCTGGGACATCGATCGCATTGTCCGCGTTGGCAAAATCGCGGTCGCCCAAGACGTGACTTGGTTGACCTGCGATTTCAATTGCACGGTGACAGAGCCCGATTATGTCAACGAGATTCTCGATCTGTTAAGAGACGAGCATCCGCGGTTGTATCAAATGATTTTGTATGTCGAACAACCGTTTCCGTACGAATTGGAACATCATCGAATCGACGTTCACAGCACCGCATCACGCAAACCGCTTTTCATGGACGAAAGTGCTCATGATTGGAAAATGATTCGGATGGGGCGAGAACTCGGCTGGAACGGCGTCGCGTTGAAAACATGCAAGACGTTGACCGGAGCGATCTTGAGTCTGTGTTGGGCGAAGGCACATGGAATGTCATTGATGGTGCAAGATCTGACCAATCCAATGCTGGCTCAGATCCCACACGTGCTGCTGGCCAGTCACGCTGGAACGATCATGGGCGTGGAAACCAACGGCATGCAGTTTTACCCCGACGCCTCTACGCCCGAAGCGGAAATCCATCCAGGACTCTATTGTCGCCGCAACGGAAAGATCGATCTATCAACCATCCAAGGCAACGGCTTCGGTTACCGAGTCGATGAGATCGAGCGAGAGCTTGAAGGGTTGAGTGTGTAGCTCAATATAGCAACGTAGCAACGTAGGCCGGAACAAGCTTAGCGCAGTTCCGGCAATAGCATGTTAGGTTGTTGAATTGCCGGAACTGCGCTGTGCTTGTTCCGGCCTACGGTGTTACCGAACTTAGTCTTTGTAGGCCGGAACAAGCTTGGCGCAGTTCCGGCAATTGCGTTGATGGACGCTCTACGCCGACCGTGCCCGCGTTCGGCTCCGACGCGAATCGTCGCTTTGCGTTCGCATCTCAGGTTGCGAGGGCTGGCTTGACGTCAGCATGTTCTTTTCACGCAAGAACTTGCGAACGGTACTTAGCAAGCTATCGCGGTACCTTTCCGCATTCTGACCTTCCTCGATCCAAGCTCGAACCTCGATCCGCTGCGAGCGTTGTCCGACGCAGACCAACGTTGCTTGGGGTGCGGGCGTCAGCAGCACATCGGGCTGTTCGATGACCAATTCGTGAAGCGTTCGGCAAACGTCCGCAGAACGTATGTCCCGCTTCACTGCCACCTCGATCGGAATCACGCTCAACCGACCCGCTCCCATCCAGTTAACCACATGTTCGCTGACAAAGTTCTTATTCGGCACCACGACTTCGCGGCCTTCGTCATCCGACAAAACCGTCGTGCGAAGCTTCTGGAATGAAACTCGGCCCGTCACTTTGCCAACCGTGATCAGGTCACCAAGCTTGGCCGGTTTTTCAAACAAAACAATCAACCCGCCAAACAGATTACGGACCATGTCCTGCAATCCGAACCCTAAACCGATGGTCAGCCCAACCGCCAACCACTGAATTGTTTGCCAGCGGACACCAATCAAGCTGCAAGCGATCACGCAGCCGATTCCAAACAACAAACATCGCCCCAGGACCAACGAAAAGTGCTCCATCGCTTCGTCGAACGAAACGTGTTGCAAAACAAGTGCGTCGAAGAGGGCGGGCAACAACTTGGCTAGCTGGAAAGCGACAAACAGGGTCGCCGCGGCCATCAATAAATGCATCAAGCGGATATCAGTCGTTTCCATCCGAGTCGCTGCAAGCGATGGGTTGCTGGAATCCAATGCCGCGACCGCAACTTCACTCTGGACCGACCAAACCACCGGGTTCCCCATCCGGACGTTCGGGAAAACATCGACCCACAACCAACCCAAGCAAACCAGTGCTGACAAGATCAGCACGCACTGGCACAGAAACGCCAGGTGATGTTTTAGTTCCAAAAAGTGTTCGCCCAAGGCACCCGTGACCGATTCATTGTCCGCCGGAATCTCGCCGTATTCGTCGAACCGACGCGGTGGAGGTGTCGCGCCGGTTAATCGCTGCCAACCATGCGCACAAACGATCTTGATCGCCGACCACAACGTCGCTGCAACCAAAACGCTGGTCATCGTCACGATCGCGCGTTCAATAAATTCATTTGCCGTGAATCCGTAACCCATCAACGACAGCACAATCATCGCAGCGGGGAAGGCGATGCAGGCCAAGTACATCAAAAACCGCAGGCGGTGAACGACTTTGCTGCCATACTTCGCGATCAGCGGTTCCAGGAAACCACCCTTGGGCTTCAGCGACAAATGTGCCGTCCAAGCGACCAACAACATTGCCAAAATGAACACAAGCCGAGCCAGCGATCCTCGCCACATCCCATGATCGACTGCACCCATGACTTTGACGGTGTATGCAGCAACGACTAGCCCGAGTCCGATGACCGACAAAAACCGCAGTGCGTTGGTGCGTCGTGGCAAATCGATTTCGACGTGCTTGTCCAAGTATCCATAATTGCGAAGCAGTTGCCGCGGAACCTCGATCGCAAACGCGACCAAACTAGCCGCATAAAAACCACCCGATGCATCGAGAGTCGCTTCAGAAACAATCCCCGAACCCAACCAACGCGCAATTACGTAAAAGACCGCTGGAAATGCAATCGCAACCAGCACGGTTAAAAAGCCAGCAGCAACCTTTCGCCATTTCGCGGCAACTTCACGCATTCGTTTTCGGTTTCCAATGCCGATCAACCATGACTTGGCTCGCCAGCGGACGATCAGAATCAGTACCAAACCGATCAGCAAAGACAAACTGCCAGTTGCACTGGAATCGATTTTCCGTTGGAGCGTTGGACCAAAGTCTTCGCTGCGTCGAAAATTGAACAAGGCACCAAATCCGCCGCCAAGATTTCGGAAGTCAGCGATGCTGGCCGGTTCATCGCTGGGGATCCACATCACGTGACGATCGATCAGCTTGCGATAATCGTCCGTCAACTGGTTGGATGCCGTCGTCGTTGAATCGAGCTCGCCAAGCTTTTCGCGGTAGTCGCGATATCCTTGACCGAGAGCTTGCAACCATTGCCCGCGGCGGACCAACAAATCGTGGACCTGAGAAGTGAGGTGACTGTTTTGCCGATTGTTGGAATCCAGATTTGCATCGGCCAGAACCTGTGCTGATTGGACGACCGCATCGGATCCGTCGTAGCGAACCATTTCAAGTTCTAGCTGCTGCTGTCGCGAACGTTTCAATTCTTCGTCGGCGAACAAAATCTCTGAATCGATGACTTTCCAGCGGTCCAATTGCTCGCGTTTTTGCTGCAGCAATAATCCGACCGTGGGCGTTAACCCGTAATTGTTTAGCTTGGTCGTCGCGTCTTCAAAATCTTGCGTGGTTGCAAACAGTTGTGCGTTGGCGTCGTGTACTCGCGTGGCTAATTCGTTGTACGATTCAGCCAGGGCGATCCATTGGTCAGCGAAGCTTGCGTTTTCTAAGCAGACGTCCGCAACCACCGGAGCCGATGTTTCCGCTCTTCGTCTGAGTTGATCAGCCGCCCGCAGAGCTTCTTGGATCGCTTCGATTCGGTAGGGAGATCGACGTTGTTCAAAGGGGATTTGTTGTCGATCGTTGGTCTGCGAAAACGGATTCTCAGCCGAATAACGCGAGCGTGAATCGTACAGTTTGGTACTAGCCAGTTGCGTGTCATCATCAAGTTGGATGAACGATTGCCGATTGTCGCGACGCATCGTTGGCATGCGTCGGTTGTTCGACGAAGCAGTCGGAATTGCTTCGGAGATAATCCGCGAAGGAGTCGATAGCGTTGTGGTTGGTTGCGACGTGACGGGATAAGAATGAGTCGGGTAAGAGGTGACGCCATTCTGGATGACCGGATGTGTCGGCGTTGACGGACCGATCACCCGTTCAGAAATGATCTGTTCTGAATAAACGTGCGGTGAACTAGCCGGATAAGAATGAACAGGATACGAATTGACCGGATAGGAATTCGGGTAAACGATGTTCTGCGCTTGGCTGGATTGACCAACCAGCATCAACAGCACGCCGACCAACATCAGCGATTTGAGTGGGCGTTTCAGCGTATCCAGCGTCTTGCTGGTGCGACCAAGATAGATCTTAATTGAGGTCATCGTGACCGCTTTGCCTGATGGGGGAGTCGTGCGAAGAGAATCCTGTGAAACATAGATAGGAAAATTCGGCAGCAAATTCCACCCCGATCGTGGACCTGGCAAGTTTCGCAGTTTCACGGTCTGCGGGCTTTTAGGGCAAAACGATGGTGGGGCAAAACGATGGTGCGCTGTCTTTCGGTTCGTATTTCACACGATGGCTGCGCACCATCGTTTTGCCCCTCCATCGTTTTGCCCAATTCTTTTTTGCGATCCCTCTGGCGCGTAACGCCGTAACTCGCTTCACTCGCTACGGCCTACTTTGGTTCATTCCATTTCGCGTGACTTGCGTTGGGCTCGTTGTTTGTCTCGGAAACGTTTTTTGCGTTTTAGATCCCTTTCGCTTGCCTTGGCTTCTTTTTCCGCGACCTCGCGGGCGGTTTCAGCTCGCTCGTACGCCATCATCTTGGGCGTTTCCAGGGTTAGGCGTCCGAATTCTCCGCTGCGAAGTTCGGTTACCAGGATCCGTGACGCTCGGTCGATGTCCACCATATTGCTTTTGCCCAAACAACCGCGCCGGCGACCGATCGCTTCGATCGCTTCCAATTCAGTCTTGGGTGTTTCGTCCAGATCGTAGCGAGCGACGAAACGATCCGGGTATTCGGCCAGCATGTATTTTGCCGCGAAGAAACCGATGTCGGCGTAATCCATCGCGGTTTCTTTTATCGTGCCCAACAACGCCAATCGGTAACCGCTGCGAGCGTTGTGGACGTTGGGCCACATCATCCCGGGCGTGTCCAGCAACGTGATGCCGTCACCGATGATCACTTTTTGTTGTTGCTTGGTGACCGCAGGCGTGTTGCCCGTCTTGGCTACCTTTTTACCGGCGAGGTAATTGATGATCGTTGACTTGCCAACATTTGGGATGCCCACAATCATGGCCAAAATCGACCGGTCTTTTCGATCGACCGCCATGCGTTTGATGATTCGTTTGATCTCGCGAATCGTGGGCACATCTTCGGTCGTGGTCACGTGCGCACGAACATGCTCGGTATCGTTGAAATGCTGTTGCCAAACTGCCGTCATCGACTCGTCCGCCAAGTCGCTTTTGCAGAGCAATTTCAAACAAGGCTTATCGCCACGCAATTCCGCCAGCAACGGATTCTCGCTCGAATAGGGAATCCGAGCATCCAGCACTTCAATCACGACATTGACCTTCGGCAACATCGACTGCATTTCCAGCCGAGCCTTGTGCATGTGGCCAGGAAACCATTGGACTGTCATGGGGGAGTTCTCTTGGGGTGGCAGTGTATTGGTGGAACTCAAATCAGCCGCGAAGCGGTGACAGTGAGCCGCGACGCGTGAGCGGCCGGGCAATGCGGTATGCCCGGCCGCTTACGCGTCGCGGCTCACGAAAGCGGCGCACCAAAGCTGACCGCCAAAGGTATGCCCGGCCGCTTACGCGTCGCGGCTCACCAAAGCGGTTCACCAAAGCTGACCGCCAAAGAAAAAAGGCGATGCCGTGTCGGAACAACGGCGTCGCCTTCTTTTTAGATTCAACTTCGATCGATCGACTACTTGGCTTCCGCCAATTCTTGTTGCTTCTTGGCGATGATCTCTTCTTGGATGTTCGATGGGACTTGGCGGAAGGTTGCCAATTCCATTGTGAACGTTCCTTGGCCCTGCGTCATACTGCGAAGGTCAGTTGCGTAACCAAACGTTTCGGCCAACGGCACTTCGGCTTGGATAACACAGTTGCCGTCCAAGACGTCTGATGCCGACATCACACCGCGCCGCTTGGTCACGTCGCCGACGACCGAGCCTTGGAACGATTCAGGGCATTCAATTTCGACGTTCATGATCGGTTCCAGCAGCTTTGGACCGGCTTGACGGAAGTACTCGCGGAAGCACCCTTGGGCGGCGGTATAGAAAGCCTTTTCCGACGAGTCAACGTCGTGATAAGTACCGTCTTCCAAGACGATCTTGGTTCCCACCACGGGATACTCGGCCACGGGGCCCTTGCCAAGACTGTCGCGGAAACCCTTTTCCACAGCCGGAATGTACTGCTTCGGAATGCGTCCGCCGGTAACCTTGTCCTCGAACTCGAACGAATCTTCGCTGTCGGATTCGATCGGCGTCAGGGTGCCCTTGATATGAGCGTACTGACCCGAACCACCCGATTGCTTCTTGTGCTTGTAGTCGAACGTGACTTCCTTGGTCGGGCTTTCGCGGTAGCTGACCTTTGGTGCACCGACTTCGATATCCACGCCGTATTCGCGACGAATACGTTCGACATAAACTTCCAAGTGAAGTTCGCCCATTCCGCTGATCAGAATTTCGCCGGTTTCCTCGTCACTGAACACGCGGAACGTCGGGTCTTCCTTGCGGAAACGTTGCAGAGCCTTGCCCATCTTGTCGCCGTCGCCACGATTCTTGGGCTCAACCGCAACCTTGATCACAGGATCCGGCACGAACATGGATTCCAGCGTGCATTGATCACGTTCAGCACAGTACGTGTCACCGGAGGCAGCGTCGATGCCCATGATGGCGATAATGTCGCCCGCGGATGCACTCTCGATTTCTTCACGCTTGTCACTGTGCATTCGCACGATGCGGCTGAACCGTTCGCTGCGGCCAGTACGTTGGTTGACGTAAGTGCCGCCCTTTTCGATCGTACCTTGATAGATACGCATAAAAGTTAACTGACCGAATTGATCGTCAGCGATCTTGAAACCCATTCCGACAAACTTAGCCTTCGGATCGGGAAGCAGAGGGATTTTGATCTCTTCGTTTTCAGGATCACGGCCGTGGATTTCGCGGTCCAGAGGGCTTGGCAGGTATTGATTGACTGCGTCCAACAACGGCTGAACGCCCTTGTTCTTGTAAGCACTTCCGCAATAAACGGGTGTCGCTCCGTTCAGAACCGCCGAACGAGTGATTTTGTAAATCTGTTCGACCGTTGGCTCTTCTTCGGACAACAGCATTTCCATCAGCGAATCGTCGTACATCGAAAGTGCTTCCAGCATTTCCATGCGTTTCGCTTCGGCTTCGTCTTGCAAGTCAGCCGGAATCGGGCCTTCGATGACGTTTTCGCCGTCGTTGCCTTCGTGGGTATACGCGACCATCTTGATCAGGTCGACAACGCCCTTGAAATTGTCTTCGGCACCGATCGGGATCTGCATCAGGAACGCGTCGGCGTGCAGTTTGTCACGCAGTTGCTGAACCACCTTGTACGGGTTGGCACCGGTGCGGTCCATCTTGTTGATGAACGCAACACGAGGAACCTGGTATCGTTTCATTTGGCGATCGACGGTGATCGATTGCGACTGCACACCACCGACGCTGCACAGAACCAAAACGGCTCCGTCCAGAACTCGCAGCGATCGTTCGACTTCGACGGTAAAGTCCACGTGGCCGGGCGTGTCGATCAGGTTGATCTTGTGATCCTTCCATTCGACCGATGTCGCGGCCGAGGTGATTGTGATCCCTCGTTCGCGTTCCAGATCCATGTGATCCATCGTGGCCCCGTCACCGTCACCGCGAACGTCTTCGATCTTGTGAATGCGTCCGGAATAGAACAGGATTCGTTCGCTGAGCGTCGTTTTGCCCGAGTCGATGTGGGCACTGATCCCGATATTTCGCGTTTTGGCCAGACTCATAACTTCTTTCTTACTTTCTCGATTGCATGTCGAATCGCGGCATGACGATCGCATGCACTGATTGATTTGATGGGCTGATGACCCTATCGACGGATTATCAGCCAGAACGCCAAAACCTGGCGAGCGGAGAAATATGGCAGAGCATTCGCGTTGGTGGAAGGGCAAATGCGGATTCTGGGAAGTCTGAGAGCAATTTGCAGGCCGCCCGTCGCATTTCGCGTGTCCGCTGGACGGCAACGGAGCGCCAATTATCCTTAGCCGATGCAATCGACCCGCAAAAAAATCCTGCTTTCCGCCTTCAAGTTCGCAATCCCAGCGGCGATTATCGGATTTCTGATCTGGCGAATTGAACCAGAACAGTGGCAACAACTGTCCGAGCAACCCAAGGATTACTGGTTGTTGCTGGCCGCGCTTGCGTCCGGGCTGATCGCGATGAGTCTTTCGTTCACCCGCTGGTGCGTGCTGGTGCGTTGCCAGGGAATTGAATTGAGCATGTTGGAAGCGTTCCGGCTGGGGTCGATCTGTTTTTTATTGAGCTTTGTGTCCGCCGGCAGCGTCGGTGGAGACCTTTTTAAGGCGATTTTCCTGGCCAAACGTCGGCCCGGTAAACGAGTCGCTGCCGTCGCATCAGTGTTGGTCGATCGCGGGTGTGGGCTTTATGGGCTGCTTTTATTGGTCGCGGGCGGTTTGTTGATCAGCCCCAGCGAATCCACGATCGCAAACGATTCGGCGATCGGGATCACTCAAATCAAATGGGCGACCGGGATTCTTATTGGATCGGGAACCGCGGTGCTGGCGATCCTGATTCTGGGCGGACGCGGCGTCGATCGACTGATTACCTGGGGCAGCGACTTGCCGGTGATCGGCAAAGTCGTCTCGACCGTCGGCCCTCCGCTGCGGATGTTCCACGATCACCCGGTCGGATTCGGGTTCGCGATCCTGCTTAGCCTGGGCGTTCAAGGCATGTTGGTCATCAGCATGTATTTCGTCGCACGCGGTCTGTACACCAGTCCGCCAACGTTGGCCGAGCACTTCGTGATCGTACCGATCGGGATGTTGGTGTCCGCGTTACCGCTAACGCCAGCGGGAATCGGATTGTTGGAAGCCGCCATCAACGAGCTGTACAAAATCGTCCCCGCCGTCCCCACCGCCGCGTCAGGAACCCTGGTCGCGTTGGTCTTCGAGATGGTCAAGTTCGTGATGGCCATCATCGGCACCGCCTTCTACTGGACCGCCGGAGCCGAAGTCCGAGACAGCATCGAAACCGCCGAAGTCGAAGCAGTCGCGTCGTAATCTGATAGAGCAAGCACGCAGTTTTTTTGTCTAAATGATCGGGCACATGCGGGTTCAATGGAAGATTAGACAAAAAAATTAGAGACAAAAAAATGGTGGCGAAAAGTGGTGGGCCTTAGACTCGCTCGGTCTTCACCGCCACAAGGCAAATCAGTTTTTCACACTGGGGAATTTCTTGTGAGCCGCTGGCGGTAACGCCACGGGCATTTACGTAGGCCCGGCCGCTTACGCGATCACGGCTCACAACCTAATTTGAAAAACTGACTTGCCCTGCTTCACCGCCTACGCCAACTGGACATTGTTGGTATTCTGTATCTGACTTGGGAATTAAGTACGAAATACACGAATCACACGCTCGCTAGGATCTACCTGCATGACGGCTGAAGAAGAAGTGCTCAGCGAAGCCGACGCCGCTCGCCTGCACGAAGCTCGGAAGAAAATCATCGAGCAACTCGGCAAGGTCATCGTCGGACAAGAAAATGTCATCGACGAGATCCTGATCTGCCTGTTCAGTCGCGGTCACGTGATGCTGGAAGGCGTTCCCGGACTGGCCAAAACGCTGATGATCAGCACGCTGGCCAAAACGCTTGATCTGTCCTTCAGCCGCATTCAATTCACGCCTGACTTGATGCCCGCCGACGTGACCGGCACCGAGATCATGGAAGAAGACCGATCGACCGGGCATCGTGATTTCCGCTTCATGCAAGGCCCGTTGTTTGCCAACATCGTGTTGGCGGACGAGATCAACCGGACGCCGCCGAAGACTCAATCGTCACTGCTGGAAGCGATGCAGGAACGTCAGGTCACCGTCGGCCGAAACCGTCACGAACTCGACGACCCGTTCTTTGTGCTGGCGACGCAAAACCCGATCGAACAAGAAGGCACCTACCCGCTGCCCGAGGCGCAGCAGGACCGGTTCATGTTCAAGATCTTCGTCGAGTATCCAAGCTTTGACGAAGAGTTCGAGGTCGCTCGGCGAACCACCGGCAGCCAAACGGCAGTCGTTGAACCGGTGCTGACCGGCGAAGAAATCAAACGGCTTCAGCAACTCGTTCGCCAAGTTCCGATCAGCGATCACGTCGTTCGTTACGCTCTGTCATTGGTCCGTCAAACACGCGTCGGTATCGAAGGCGTCCCGGACTTTGTCGATGACCTGGTCGGCTGGGGCGCTGGTCCGCGAGCGGTTCAGTTCTTGATCTTGGGCGGCAAGGCCCGTGCTTTGCTGGAGGGTCGATTTCATGTCAGCGTCGATGACATCGCAGCGCTGGCCGCACCGGTGCTGCGTCACCGAATGGTGGTCAACTTTGCCGCCGAGAGTGACGGGATCACCAGCGATGATGTGATCCAGCGAATCGTAGACGCCACGCCAACGACCGAAGACGAGCTTTCACGCGATGCCCGATTCCAAAAGATATTTGCGTCCTGAGGTCACCACGCGAATTCGTCGTCTGGAATTAACCGCCAGACGCGTCGTCGAAGGTTTCCTGTCAGGCATGCACCGCAGTCCCTACTTTGGGCAGTCGATCGAGTTTCTGCAGCACCGGCAATACACCGCTGGTGACGAAATTCGCCACATCGATTGGAAGGTCTACGCGCGGCAAGACAAGCTGCACATCAAACAATACGAAGAAGAAACCAACCTGCGTTTAACCCTGATGGTCGATCAATCGGCCAGCATGGCGTACGGCGAAGGCGATTCCAACAAGTACGACTTCTCCGCGTCCGTCGCCGCTTCATTGGCCTACCTCGCACTGCGTCAAAAGGATGCCGTCGGCCTGTACACATTCGACACAGAAATCCAAAACACCGTTCAAGCCAAGAGCAACCAGCAACAATTGAACCGCATCCTGTCGATGCTAAGCAGTGTCGGTGCCGATGGACGAACCGACTTGCCCGCCGTCACCAAGAAGGTCGCCCAGGCGATTCCCAAACGCGGATTGGTGGTTCTGATTTCAGACTTACTTGGCGTGGACGATCTGATGGAAGGCTTGCGAATCCTGCGCAGCCGAGGTCACGACGTTGTGCTGTTCCATGTCTTGCATGATGACGAATTAGATTTTGAGTTCGCCGGAGCGACCAAGTTCGAGGGCCTCGAGTCCGACGACTTTCTCAACTGCAATCCACGAGCGCTCCGCGAAGGCTACCTCGAAGCACTCAACAAGTTTCTCACCCAAACCAAAAAGTCATGCGGCCGTCTGTCAATCGATTACGTCGGAGTCCGCACGAGTGACCCGCTAGACGCCGTCCTAGCAAAATTCCTAGACGCAAGAACCTCACTACCCAAACTAAAAAAGTAGGAAGAGAGCTATTAGCGATTAGCTGTTAGCAATTAGCCTGCCTCGAAAAGACAAACCACAAAACGACCACCTACTCAAAAAAGCTAATCGCTAATCGCTAACTGCTAACTGCTAATCGCTCAAAGTGTTCCTCTTCCCAGCCCTAACGATCGGATTCTTGTTTATCGCGGTGCCACCGTTGGTACACCTGATCAACATGCTGCGCCACCAGCGTCGGCCATGGGCGGCGATGGACTTTTTGCTGCAAAGTTATCGCAAGCAAAAGAAGTGGATACGCGTCAGGCAACTGTTGCTGCTGTTAGCTCGCACCCTGATTGCCATCCTGCTGATTGCGATGCTATGCGGATGGAACGGTGGCGGACGCGCCCTGCAAATACTCGGCGGCACAACCACGCATCATGTCGTCATCCTGGACGACAGCTATTCGATGGGCGACGTCAGCATCGGTTCCGGCAACCAGATCAGTCAAAACATCGGTGAATCCTCAACCGAACCGGGACAACGAATCGCGACCGGCGCTTACGGACGTTCACTCAGTGCACTCAACGACCTGATCACCCGACTCGCTTCCGACGACGGCAACCATCAACTCACCGTCATGCGATCCAGTCGCGCGGCAATGGCCAGCCGCGTTGGCAGCAGTTCCGGTGACGCCGCCGCTGATCTGTCGGCGCAAACGGTCACCTCCGACGGACGGCTGGCCGCTCGCATCATGTCCACTCAAGTCTCACCGATCCGCACGGACTTATCCGCCGCCTTGGACCTGGCCGCCGAATTGGTCAACAACACGCCAGCCGATTCGACTTACGTTTACATCGCCAGCGACTTCCGTGCCCGCGATTGGGATTCACCTCAGCGGTTAGCCGAATCGCTGCGTCGGTTGCCCGCCAGCACCACGATTCGCATGATCGATTGCGCCGCGTCGCCTGCACCCAACTTGGCGGTCACCGACATCTCGCCCGTGCAAGACGTCTGGGTCGCTGGCGTTCCGGTCGTCATCAACGTCACGATCAAAAACTACTCTTCGATCGCCGCCCAAAACATCGCCATGCAAGCTCGCGTGGTTCGCTATGGTTCCAGTGCCACCGTGGTCGATCCCACCAGTTACGTCAGCGGTGAAGTCGAATCGCTTCCGACGATCATCATCGAATCGTTGGCCGCTGGTCAGCAGGTGACCAAAACGTTCCAAGTCTTCATCACGCAAACTGGAACGCACGCGATCGAAGTCACGTTGCCCGACGACGCGCTTGCGATCGACAACACACGTTCATGCACGTTGCCGCTATCCGACGTCGAAAAAGTGCTGGTCATCGACGGCGACCTGGACACTCGCGGTGCCTACCACGTCGCGTCCGTTCTGGATCCCGGATCACAAGTTCGCATCGGAGCGGTCCCCGACGTCAAGCCGCCCGCGTTCCTGCGATCGGCGACCTGGGAATCGCTTGCAGCCTACCGAGCGATCTACCTGATCGACCTTCCCGAAATTACCGACGCCGCCGCCGAAGCACTCGACCAATACGTGCGACGCGGTGGCGGCTTGGCGTGGTTCCTGGGGAAACGAGTCAGCAGCAAACAGTACAACGAAGTCCTGATGACGCGCGACCGTCGGTTGTTACCAGGATTGCTGGACGACCCGTTGCCGCTTTCGATCGGCGACGAAACCGAATCCGATTTGCGACTGGGGGAATCGTCACAGTCGTTGCTGGCACCGCTAGCGTCCGCCGGCGAAACAGCACTCGCGTTGGTCGGTGTTTCAAAGTCGTGGCAAATCGATCTGGAAAAGGTCGAAGACGAAAACGAAGATAGAGATGAAGAAAATTCAAACGCCGATACTCGAATCCGCCAAGTGATCGATCGACGCGACGGCTTGCCGTGGGTGTTGCAGCACAACGTTGGCGAAGGCCGTGTCGTGACGGTGTTGTCAGGGCTAGATGGTGAGTGGACGAATTGGCCCGGCGATCCATCGTTCGTTGTTTTTATGCTGCAATCCAACGCGTTGCTCTGGAGCGGTGCTGCGTCGCCGACTCAGCGTTTTATTGACGATCCACTGGTTCGAGTTTTGCCGCAGCAAGAGTTCACCGGCGATGTTTCTTATGTGCCCGCGTCAAACCAACCGCCCCGCGTCGCGATCGAAATCAAATCAGGTGCCGAAGGAAACGAAACCGATCAAGTCGATCCGTCCAGCGGCCGGCCAGCGTTCCGAATTCGCTTGGACCCCAAAGAGATGATGATCGCGGGCGATAGCAGCGTCGAACAATGGCTGCGTCCGGGCATTTCGGAATGGTCGATGATGGCGGTCGATGGTTCGATGGTGATCACGCCAACCGCGGGCGTGATTCGCATCGGCGAAGGTGACTTGAAGCGAGCCGACCAGGCCGAGATCTCTCAATCGTTGCTGCCGATCGAAGTCAAATTCATGACCAGCAACGCCTGGAGCAATCAAAACCAAACGGCCGGCAATTCAGCATTGTCGCTGTTGCTGCTCGGTCTGCTGGCGGCATTTTTGGCGATCGAACAGGCACTCGCCTACTGGGCCAGCTACCACGTCCGCGGATCCACGCCCACGCCAGCCAGCGGAGGTCACGCACGATGATTACGCCAATCCTGCAACCGTCCATCGCCGACACGACCCAGCGTCAAATCATCTACGAATTCACTCGCGCCACCACGCTGGAAGGCTGGTGGATGTGGGCGACGCTTCTGGTCGGCTTGGCGGCACTGCTCTACGCCTGCGTTCGTTACTATCGCCGCGACACAACTGAACTCTCGTCCGCCGTTCGCGTCACGCTGATGATGTTGCGACTCGCCACGATCGCGGCATTGGTGTTCTTCTTTTTCAACCTCAATCGACGAACCCAGCGAATGCTGACTCGCCCTAGCGAAGTCGTCATCCTGGTCGACACCAGCCAAAGCATGTCGCTGCCATCGACCTCAGCGATGGGAAGCCAGAGCCGTGATGCACGCGCCGCCGCAATCCTGGGAAAAAGCGACCTAATCGATTCGTTAGCCAGCAATCACCGCGTTTCAGTCTACGCATTCGGCGACGCTTCCGAACCAACGCTGCTTGAAACCAGAAGCCTTGATTCCGACGACCCAGCAGACTCCAACACCGACGCTGCAAACCAATCCTCCAGCACGGATACATACAACACCTCAACCGCTTCCTCAATCGCCATCCTCGCGGCGGCCCTAATCGCCATTGGATTGCTGCTTGGCGTCGTCTCGTTGCTGATCGGTGCGTTCGGATCAGGTTCCAGCAAACCGGTCTCAACATCACCCCGCAAAGCTTCCCAACAGCCAACGCCATCACCCGTCGGCCCATGGATTTTGGCGTCCGCAATCTGCCTGTTCGTCGGCATCGTCGGTCTGGGGGCGGTCGCCAGCGTCTACACCGACCAAAGCTTGGCTGAAATTTTAGGTGCGGCTTCATCGGATCAGACAGATGAAGAAAACGATGACGATGATGAAAACCAGGTCGATGCACCTGAGCAAACGGTCGAGCGTATCGACGACTGGTCCACCGTCGTTGCTGCCACCGCACCGGAAAGCCACATCGGCGACGCGCTGCGCGGCGTGCTAGCTGATCATGACCCATCGACGCTGGCGGGAATCGTGTTGCTCTCCGACGGGCAAGGCAACGGCGGCAGCGACGCAGCATCGGCAATCACCGTCGCTAGCCGTAGCGAAGTCGCGGTCTATCCCGTCGGCTTGGGCAGCAGCGATGCGCCGGTCAACGTTCGCGTCGTGGATCTGGACGCCCCCAGACGCGTCTACCCCGGTGACAAATTCGCCGTCACAGCCGTCCTGCAAGCCAGCGGCCCTGAACCGATCGCCGTGGACGTTCAACTGATCGACGGCCTGGACGTTTCCGCAAACGGCCGCAGTTCTAATAGTAGTCGCAGTTCTGACAGCAATCAGAGCAATAGCGACAGTGACGAATCGGGCATCGAAGGTCGCGTCGTCGATACCCAGCGTGTCACGATCAACAACGACGGCACCCTTTCGGGCATCCGTTTTGAAATCGAGCCCGAATCTGTCGGCCGACGGCGACTTGCGATTCGCGTCGTCCCGCCGGCCGCCGACCAAAACAAACGCGACGACCTGCGCAGCACCCGATACGAAGTCGTCTCACGCAAGCTACGCGTCCTGGCCATCGCCGGCGGACCCACACGCGAATACCGCTTCGTTCGCAACCTGCTGTTCCGCGACAAATCAATCGAACTTGATGCATGGCTGCAAACCGGCCAAAAAGGAATCAGTCAGGACGCCGATAACTTGGTCACCGAATTTCCACCGACCGCGGAAGCCCTGTTTGAATACGACGCGATCGCGATGTTCGATCCCGATTGGACAGCGATCTCGGCCGAGCAATTGGATTTGCTGGACCGATGGTTGTCACAGCAAGCGGGCGGCATGGTGTTGGTTGCCGGCCCGGTCTATCACCCGCGTTGGATTCGCCGCCGCACTGATCCTCGTGTTTCCAGAATCGCAGGCTTCTTCCCCGTCAACGTTTCAACCGGATCGACGCTGCTGTCTCGCGGTCGCCAAGGCGGTGACACGGCCTGGCCGATCGCACTGACGCCCGAAGCACGCCGAGCCGAATTTTTGTGGATCGACGAAACACCCGAATCCAGTTTCGATGTCTGGGAAAACTTCAGCGGCGTTTACGACTACACCGATTCAAAATCCGCAAAGCCCGGTGCCAAAGTCTACGGCTATTACTCGGACCCAACGACCGAACTTGGCGGTTCGCTGCCGGTTTACTTGGCGTCGCAGTTCTACGGTGCCGGCCGAGTGTTTTTCCAAGGCAGTGGCGAAATGTGGCGACTGCGTGGCGAAAGCGACGCCTACTTCGACAGCTATTACACCAAGCTGATTCGCTGGGTCAGCGAAGGACGTTTGCTACGCGACAGCAACCGCGGCATCCTGTTGCTCGATTCAACAAGAGCGATGGTGGGCGACACGGTCACCGTGCGTGCCGTGCTAACCGATGAACAGTTCGAGCCCCTGGACGTCCCAGCGGTCCCCGCAAAACTGCTCGTTCCCAGCGGCCGTATCGAAGACCTCACCCTAACACCGCTCGAAGGCGAACCACGCGCCGGCACCTACGGCGGCCGCTTCATCGTCCGCGAAGCCGGCAACTACGAAATCCGTTTAACACTAGGCGATGCACTGGAGGAACAGTTGCTCCGTCAAAACGTGCAAGTCAGACTACCCACGATCGAATTAGAACGCCCGCGCCGAAACGACACCGAACTCAACCAATACGCCACCATCACCGGCGGCCAATACTTCCCAATCGACAACGCCACCACCGACACTGAAATCGCGGACACCCTAAACGAAACCCTAAAACCCCAACCCCAAACCACGATCCTACCCGGCACCCCCGACATCGACTTCACCCGCCGCACCCACGCCGCACTGATGTGGCTAATCGCCACCATGCTAAGCATGGAATGGATCACCCGAAGACTCCACCGCCTAGCCTAACCCAGTTTTTCAAATGGTTCCGTGAGCCGGGAATCGCGTAAGCGGCCGGGCCAGCACGCTGCCTCTGAAATGGTTCCGTGAGCCGTGATCGCGTAAGCGGCCGGGCCCAACATGCTGGCAAGACCATAGGTGCAAGACCATGTTGCGTGGTGGAGCTAATCAAAAGATAGTCGAGTCTAAAATCGTTTTGCCCCCACATCGTTTTACCTAATGATCGGGCTGATTAAACCATTGGCCTAAAACAAGAACCGCTAATGGTCGCTAACAAAACGCTAATAAGACGCGAGATGGGCAAAACGATGAAGGGGCAAAACGATGCCAAGTGTGAAGGTGCTGGCGGTTAGCGGCAGTGGAATACCTTTTGCTTCCAAGCAATCCCACCCGACCGCGCGCCAGGGCCTTGCCAATTTCTTGACGCTGTTCGCCACCATCGGTCGGCAACCCAGTGGCCTGGATTGCCTCAAAACTGTCTTGATTTACCTTTCCAGTGGCACCGACCAGATCAATCGCAATCAACTTATCGAAGCCGTCCAAAACACCCTACAAGAACAAGGAGAAGACCTGATGCCAACAATCGCACAACAATGGAAGCAAGAAGGACGCGAAGAGGGGCGTCAGGAAGGGCGTCAGGAAGGACGTCAGGAAGGGCGTGAAGAAGGACGTGAGGAAGGACGCGAGGAAGGACGATTGGCCGGGCAAATCCAACTGCTCGAAAGGCTACTCGGAGTGCCAGAATCGACGCTGGACCAACTGCTGTCCAAGCCGCTTGCAAAGCTCGAACGTGACTTGCAGCGATTACAAAAGGATTTGGATCAACGTCCGCGGGAATGAGATCACCCACCCAACCGCGCACCATCGTTTTGCCCCCTCATCGTTTTGCCCACATTCACTCCTCAACGAAGCCCACATCGTCACATTTGAGCGTTTCATTTGTGGTAGGCTAAGGAGATGTGTGATGACAATCTGCCCGGGCCGCACAATCGCTTTTTCTTTCAGACCTTCTCGCAGCTTGATCGAGCTCGAGATCTGATTGCGGGGTTTTTGCCAGGCGACGTTTTGGCGGAGATCGATTTGGCTTCGCTTCGTCTGGTCAGTGGATCTTACATCGACGACCAATTGCGGCTCAGTCAATCGGACCTGCTCTACGAAGTCGATCAAGTGGGCGACAGCGGATCAGCGGCGCTTGTTTATGTGCTTTTTGAACACAAGAGTGTCCAGGACCGCCTGACTCCGTTCCAGATGCTCAAGTACATGGTCCGAATTTGGGAGACGCGGCTGCGCGATGGCGAGTCGCTTTGTCCGGTCATTCCGATGCTGCTGTACCATGGCGAAAATCAGTGGAAGACTGCCCGCACGATGAACGATCTGCTGCGACCGGCGGGATCGCTGGCGAGATTCACGCCCGATTTCGACATCGAGATTCTGGACCTGAGCCAACAAACCGACGAATCGTTACGGGAACGTGCCAATTTGAAAGCGTTCCTGTTGCTGCTAAAATACATTCGTCGAGGCGACCTAGCCGAAAAGCTACCAGAAATCTTAACACTGTTCGCCACCATCGGCCGGCAACCTAGTGGCCTGGATTGCCTCAAAACTGTCTTGATTTATCTTTCCAGTGGCACCGATCAGATCAATCGCAATCAGCTTATCGAAGCCGTCCAAAACACCCTACAAGAACAAGGAGAAGACCTGATGCCAACAATCGCACAACAATGGAAGCAAGAGGGACGCGAAGAGGGACGATTGGCCGGGCAAGTCCAATTGCTCCAAAGGCTACTCGGAGTGCCAGAATCGACGTTAGAGCAACTGCTGTCTAAGCCGCTGGCAAGGCTTGAGCAGGACGTCCAGCGATTGCAAAAGGACTTGGATCAACGTCCGCGGGAATGAGATCACCCACCCAAACGCGCACCATCGTTTTGCCCCCACATCGTTTTGCCCAATGATCGGCCTGATTGAACCGAGCGAGTAAACCATTGGCCTAAAACAAGAACCGCTAATGGTCGCTAACAAAACGCTAATAAGATGCGAGATGGGCAAAACGATGAAGGGGCAAAACGATGCCAAGTGTGAAGGTGCTGGCGGTTAGCGGCAGTGGAATACCTTTTGCTTCCAAGCAATCCCACCCGACCGCGCGCCATGGTCTTGCCACCCATGGCCTTGCCAATTTCTTGACGCTGTTCGCCAACATCGGCCGGCAACCCAGTGGCCTGGATTGCCTCAAAACTGTCTTGATTTACCTTTCCAGTGGCACCGATCAGATCAATCGCAATCAACTTATCGAAGCCGTCCAAAACACCCTACAAGAACAAGGAGAAGACCTGATGCCAACAATCGCACAACAATGGAAGCAAGAAGGACGCGAGGAAGGGCGTCAGGAAGGACGTCAGGAAGGGCGTGAAGAAGGACGTGAAGAAGGACGCGAGGAAGGACGATTGGCCGGGCAAATCCAACTGCTCGAAAGGCTACTCGGAGTGCCAGAATCGACGCTGGACCAACTGCTGTCCAAACCGCTTGCAAAGCTCGAACGTGACTTGCAGCGATTACAAAAGGA